>NZ_LYBM01000041.1 GCF_001707825.1 Veronia pacifica
TTTAAGTGAAATGGAGGCGCGTCCCGGAGTCGAACCGAGGTCCACGGATTTGCAATCCGCTGCATAGCCACTCTGCCAACGCGCCTTTTTTTGTTTACCGCTTTAGGAAGTTGCCCTCCGCTGCGGTACGGGTGGGCATTCTACGCATTAGCTTGATCGAGTCAACAATAAATTTTGTAAAACCTTGCCGTTAGGTCAATCTGCCGCCAAAAGCTATAAAAAAGCAACATAGCGGTAGCAAAATAAGCAGAATCAGTGGTTAGAAATGATTTTTCTATAAGTGAGATTAATTCTCCCACGCCGAGGTTTGGCTGTTTTCGGCACTGTATGTTGCCAGAATGTCTGAGTTCTTCCCCCCATCACAAGCATTGAGCCCGAGTTCAGCTCAAATTCTTTTTTCTCCTTGGTTTTCAGATGCCGTAATACAAATCGCCGAGTTTCACCAAGACTGACTGATGCAATCACCGGCGTTTCACCGAGTTCCTTTTCATTATCTTGATGCCATCCCATGTAATCACATCCATCACGGTAGTAATTGACCAACACAGAATTGAAAGTAGCTTGGGAGACCTTCTCACACTCAGATTTTATCTCGTTAAGTACGTCCGGCATGGGGCTCGGTGGAAGAGTCAGGCCTGAGTATGTGTATTCATGATCACCATGCCATGCCTGCAGTCTGGGCTGGAGCAATTTGCGACCAAACATTGTTACGGGTAACTGGCTCCAGGCTAACGTATTCTCAATACAGTCATACAAATCGGTGGCATGATGAAGCGGATAAAACTCTGGGTACCAAAGAAGCCAACTCTCATCATCGAGTTCTATCCTGCCTGGTTGGTCAAACAAGTCCTGTTGATGCATCAGTTCCTCAATCAGTCAGTCCCCCAGCCTTCTATTTACGGCACCGCATGGTTGTATAGGGGATACAAATTATTCAGTGAAGAGTAAATACGAATCAAATACAAAAAAGCCCATCGTAATGACAGGCTTAATTGTGTATTGAAACTGTACTTACTTTGACAGCTTATCCTCAAGCTGGGCTTTCCAAATGGCCATCGCCAGGGCAGGCTTCCTCAGCACCTCTGGTGTTGGTATCCATTTTTGCTTAATACGTGAAAAGACGTCAAAGCGACCCGCCTGACCCGCCATTGCCTCAGCCACCACACGGCCTGCAATATTTGTCAGCCCCACACCGTGTCCGGTGTAACCGTGAGCCGTATAGATATCATTGCCAAGATGGGCGATCTCCGGCATATAACTGCGAGTGACGGCAAACATCCCTCCCCAGTGATACTCCATTTTTATATCGTCTAACTGAGGAAATACCTTCAGCATACGCTGACGCAGTCGTTCCTGACTATCTTTATACTCACCATTGAAAGGGTGGTTTACGCCACCAAACAGCAGCCTTCCATCTGCGGTAGGACGATAGTAATCGATACAGTTATTGAGGTCTGACATCGCCATCCTATTAGTGATTGGCATTCTCTCGCCCAAAGGTTCAGTAACAGCAATATATGAAGCCACGGGTAACACTTTAGACTGAGCTCGTCGATCAAGGCCGTCAAGATAAGCGTTACAGGCCAACAACACTTGACTGGCAGATACCCGTCCTTTGTCCGTGATAACCTCGTTGACCTTGCCCTTTTTGATCTGTTTTACAGGGCTGTTCTCAAAGACTCTAGCACCAAGAGATCGTGCAGCCTTAGCCAGACCTAGCGTGTAATTTAGCGTATGAAGATGTCCGCTGTTACTGTCGAATAACCCTCCGAGATATCGCTCTGTATTGGCAACCTCAGAGACTTTTTCGGCATCCCACCACTGGGCGCTTGGATATTGATAGTCTCCCTGTTTGAGCGCAAACCAGCTTTTAAGCTCTTCCTCTTGCGAGGCATTCAAAGCCAGTTCAATGTATCCGGGTTGAAAGTCACAATCGATATCAAATTCTGATATGCGGTCGCGAACTATATCAACGGACTCTACCGACAAATCCCACAGTTGCTTGCCCCACTCTCGGCCATAAGCGTCATCAACGTCGCGTAAGCCAAGACAGTAGCCCACCAGACATTGCCCTCCGTTTCGGCCTGAACCACCAAAAGCAATATGTTGAGCCTCGAGCACCACTACACTCAAGCCCTTTTTCCTCAGTTCAATAGCGGCGTTCATGCCAGTAAGACCTGCCCCGATAATGCAGACATCTGCCTGAATATCACCCTCAAGGAAAGGATGAGGATCAAAAGGATTGGCTGTCTTGTGGTAATAACTGTTCGATAAGTCGTGCTTTACTGACATAAATTTTTACAGGCCCTGATAAACAACGTGGGATGACAGAAAAAAAACGCGGGCAGTTTGGCACTAACCTCTATCACCATCAAGTGTAAATATTGTAGCAATGTTGCATTTTTTACGTGACAGTAATCAGAGTGTTGACTCTAAAGCAAAAAAAAATATGATTCACAGTCAGTTCCATCGGTGGGACAGTTTATAAGGATTGTGACAACTATGATTTTTTCGAAAGAGGTGAAGGCGGCAAGCATCGCACTGTCCGCAATGTGTTCTTTTTCAGTTTCTGCAAACGAGCAAGTGCTGAACATTTATAACTGGGCAGAATATATGCCAATGAAGGTGATTCGTGCGTTTGAGAAGGAATATCATGTTTCGGTAAATTACTCGACCTTCGAGAATAACGAATCTATGTACACCAAACTCAAGCTGCTGGATGGGAAAGGCTATGATCTTGCGTTTGCGTCTACCTACTTCATTGATCGCATGAGTTCAGAAGGCATGCTAGCAAAAATCGACAAGTCACAAATCCCTCATTTGAAAGATCTGATCCCTGGATTACTCAATCAACCGTTCGACAAAAACAATGACTATTCACTGCCTTATATCTGGGGTGTGACAGGCATAAGTTACAATGGTGAATTAGTGGATGGCAAAGGTGTCACCAAGTGGGCAGACCTTTGGCAACCTCAATTTGCAGGTCAGCTCATGCTACTGGACGATGCCCGGGATGTGTTTGGTATGGCACTCAAAGCAAACGGACACAGCGTGAATAGCCGCAGTGAAGCTGAAATCAAGCAGGCCTATGAGAGTCTTAAATCACTCCGCCCCAATGTCGTCGTTTATAATTCAGACGCACCCCATGTTCCTTTTGTGACGGGTGAAGTTGGTATAGGTCAGCAATGGAACGGTAACGCCTATCTCGCTCAGGGAGAGATGGAGGATATACACTTTATCTACCCAGAAGAAGGGAGCATTCTATGGATGGATAACTTCATTATTCCAAAACACGCCGAGCAGAAAGTACTCGCCCATAAGTTTATTGATTTCATGTACCGACCTGAAAATCAGGCCGCTATGGTGGAAGAACTTGGCTATCCGGCACCGAGTAAGCGCGCGAAAGAGTTACTTTCGAAAGAGTTTACTGAGAACAAGACGATATTTCCTGACGACAAAGATGTTGAAAACGGCGAGTTTACCGATGATGTCGGTGACGCTGTCAGAATCTATGACAAATACTGGCAACTGCTAAAAAGCTAGACGTCAGCGAAAACCACAAGAGAGCCGCTCATGCCCAGCGGCTTTTTTGACTGACTTGGCAGGTAGCAAATCTGATACGTTGACAATAACGGCTCCTACCTAACTTCATAAGCTTTAGCCTAGGTTTACTGCTATCCCTTTGGCAGGCATGATTATTTGGAGTTTACTTATTGCCACAGGTTTTACATTTACTCTACAGACGCAAACTTGGGCAATTTATATTGGTACGGGTTCTATTGTTCATTTGATATTAGGGCTTACTAAATTAACAGGAGAAGACATAAAGTTCAAAAAAGGCGCTGAAAGAAACCCCTTCGACAGCATATTTTTAGCCGCTGTAGGCATGACGTTTCTCACTTTTGTGATTAGCATCAGTCTTGCGATTGAGACCCCCTATGCATTACCCTTTGCGATAGCCGTTCAATCAGGTTTAATGTGGTTGGTGCATGGTGCGATTTGTAAACTTAAGGTCTGTATTTTTCATGCCATAAGCAGAACTATTTCATGTACCTGTGCGTTCATTATTAGTCCAGAAAATAGCTTTATCCGTCAGCCTATCATTGTCGTCTTTTGCTATGCATTCACTATTTTCAAACTAGAAAAAAGATGGGCGAACATTCAACATGGAAAAATTTAACACCTCGTATAGCTTAAATAATGACATGTCTAAAGTAACGCGCACAGTGGTGTTCTGTGCGCCAGTAAATAAGGTAATTTTTATTGAGGTCTCACAATAGCAAAAGGCTCAGTGATGCCCGCATACTCACCTCCACCTAGTCTTGCAAGGGGAGATACTTTGTCAGCAAACACTTTTAAACGTTGTTTAGCATCAAGCGAAACTACTTCGTCATTAATATGTAAAGTTTTAACTTGAACAAATACCAATGACTGTGGTGTATCACCTATCTCTTTTACTTCGAACAACTCACAACCATAAGCAATACTGCAGTGTTTTATTCGTGGTAAGTCAAAACCAGTAAATTCAACCAACTCAACTTCATTGGCTAAGACCTCTGAATCACCATGCTCAAGAGTTGCTGCCGTTGCGGTCACTAAATCTGCATCTTCTTGAGATGCAATATGAATCACACATTGTTTGGTATTCACCACATTTTTGACAGTATCTTTAATCTCACCAGAGGGCTTTTTCCCCGCTGAAAACATCATTAATGGAGGGGCACTGGAGACAGCACTAAAGTATGAAAAAGGCGCTAAATTATAGTTTTTTTCGCCTGAATCAGTTAATACCCAAGCTATCGGGCGTGGAATAATGGTTTGCGTCATTAAGTGATAAATTTGATGACTAGAAAAATCAGAAAAATTCAGTTCCATGTACATGATCATATTAAAAATAAGACAATCATCATTACACAGTTAACGACACATAAGAAGCCATTAAAATTAATCTCTACTATAAACGTGTGCGTATCTAATGAGCGGATATCTAAAGGCACCCACTTCATCTCATACAGTGAGAAACTCCTAACATCAGTGTCTGAATACGTACTAAGCATTCAGAATTTATTAGTCTCATTGAATAATCGTCAGCCCAGACAGCCTGTACAGGATGTTGTTCTTCCTCGCATTAACCTGCCTCAAGTTACAGAATCTCAACTATTTGGCGAAAGAATCATTTTTTGTTTTTTCCATTTAACGTTAAGCTCTTAGGCATGAACGGTGGATTTATATATCAGGTAGGGATACATGCTCGATTTTCGCTCAGATACTGTCACTAAACCTTGCAATCGTATGCGTAAGCTCATGGCTGAAGCGCCGGTTGGCGATGACGTATACCAAGATGACCCCAGCGTAAATGATCTTGAAGCATGGGCCGCCGACAGGCATGGATTTGAAGCCGCTCTTTTTACGGCATCTGGTACTCAGGCAAATCTGCTCGCGATCTTGTCTCATTGCGAACGAGGAGATGAGTATCTATGCGGACAACAAGCTCATAATTATAAATATGAAGCGGGCGGCGCTGCTGTTTTAGGTTCAGTCCAGCCTCAACCTATTGAAAATGATAAGAATGGTACGCTTCCATTTGATAAGCTTGCAGCGGCAATTAAGCCTGAAGACCTTCATTTCGCCCGCACGAAACTGCTCAGTCTTGAGAATACGATTGGTGGAAAGGTCCTTCCCCTAGAGTATCTGGCCAAAGCACGTCAGTTTGTTGATCAGCATAATCTTCTGTTACACCTTGACGGTGCAAGGGCTTACAACGCAGCGGTGGAGCTCAGAGTCGATATCACAGAGATCAGTAAACACTTCGATTCAATGACCATTTGTCTGTCTAAAGGCTTGGGAGCACCTGTTGGCTCATTATTACTCGGCGATACCGCTTTTATCGCGCGCGCAAGAAGACTCCGAAAAATGGTTGGTGGCGGTATGCGCCAAGCGGGGATCCTTGCCGTTGCGGGTAAGATGGCGCTGACTGAAAATGTTGACCGTCTGGCGGAGGACCACAGCAATGCCCGCTACCTTTCTGAGCAACTCGGCGCGATTCCCGGCTTCAATACCTTTATTTATCCCGTGCAAACAAATTTGGTTTATGCCGATGTCGCTGACCACATAGATATTAAAGCGATTGCCAACCAGTTAAAGGAAGAGGGCATTCTCTTCTCTCCTGCTCATAAGTGCATGAGACTGGTCACTCATAAAGACATATCACGTGAAGATATAGATACCTTCTTACAGCGTGTTGAATCACTGGTCGGTTAATTGTAAGAGGAAGAGAGTATGGCCGGAGCCAGTTTGTTAACACTGTTGGATGACATTGCGACAATTCTTGATGATGTAGCCGTAATGAGCAAAGTGGCGGCAAAAAAAACCGCAGGGGTGCTGGGTGATGACCTCGCCCTTAATGCTCAACAGGTTACCGGCGTAACCGCAGACCGAGAGTTACCTGTCGTCTGGGCCGTCGCTAAAGGCTCACTACTGAACAAGCTAATCCTTGTACCCTCAGCGTTGCTCATCAGTGTATTTATGCCGGTTCTCATTACGCCTCTTCTCATGCTGGGAGGCTTATTTCTATGCTTTGAAGGCGCGGAGAAAGTCGTTCATATCGCCTTACACAGCAAAGACAAAAAAGAAGATCAGTCTGATTCTGGTGACCATAATCAAATCACGCTTGACGCGGCGAGTTATGAATCCACCAAGATCAAAGGCGCAATAAGGACAGACTTTATCTTGTCCGCTGAAATTATTGTCATTGCCCTGGGCGTAGTTGCATCGGCACCTTTTGTTACTCAAGTGGTTACCCTCTTCACTATTGCCTTGCTGATGACCATAGGTGTTTACGGACTGGTAGCGTTAATTGTCAAGATCGACGACGCTGGGCTTTACTTGAGCCAGTCAGAGAGATCGGGAAATTTGGGTGTCGCCGCGAGACGTTTCGGTCTTATGCTGCTTGGCTTTGCACCTTATCTGATGAAAAGCCTCTCTGTGGTTGGTACCCTCGCTATGTTTCTGGTAGGTGGGGGAATACTGACTCACGGGGTTCATCTTCTCTCTGAGGTGATCACTGACGCTGCAAGAGAAACTGCGCTTATCCCGGCGGTGGGCGATATTATTTCTGCCGTGCTTCCAACGCTGTTGAATGGAGTTATCGGCCTATTGGCAGGGCTGATACTGGTAGGTATTTTCCAGCTTTTCAGTAAAGCAAAATCAAGCCTTACTCGCGCGTAATCTTCCCTTTCCAGCGACTTATCTATTCTTTGTCATTGCGGATAACGCCGAGGTTATCCGCACCTTATCCCTTCTGCACGCTATCATCGCTCACAGAATAATCATCTGACTCTAAAATAAGTGCGCTAGTCCACATTGCTGCAATTCCCCGCCAAGAAAGGCTCTAAATCAGTCAGTTAACAGCGTTACACTGAAATACGAAATATGTAGCGAAAGGAGAGCCATATGCCACAGAAGCCATTAACCAGTGACAAGCTCTATCGCACCGCAGACTTAAAAAAATTAACTGCCTCATCAACGAAACATCTTGAACCTCTCGAAGAGATCGTGGGACAGGATCGTGCCAGACATGCCGTTGAATTTGCCATGTCGATTAAAGAAAAAGGCTATAACATTTTCGCTATCGGACAGAATGGTCTTGGCAAACGCACTATGGTAATGCGTTACCTAAAGAGCCATTGGGTGCCGTGTGAGAGCGCATTTGACTGGTGCTACGTCGCCAACTTTGACGATTCGCGTTCGCCAAAGGTTCTCAAGTTGCCTGCTGGACAAGGACGTAAACTCAGAAAAGATATCGAACAACTTATGAATAAGTTGGGTAAGTCTCTTCCACTCGCCTTTGATAATGAAATGTATTATTCACGGGCTGACTTACTCAAAAATCAACTGGCTGAGCGTCAGGAGCTGGGGCTCCAAACGCTGTCTGAAGATGCAAAAAAATCTAACGTCAGTCTTTCGGTCACCTCTCAGGGCGATTATCAGTTTATTGCCCTCAACGGAGACGAGCCTCACTCAGAAGAAACCTTTGATGCACTCAGCCTGAAAGAGCAAGAAGCGTTTGATATTGCAATTAGTAACCTGCAAGTAAAACTGCGCGAACTGATTCGCCAGATCTCGGCATGGGAAGAAGACTATGCAGACAAACAAGAGCACCTTGACGAAGAAATTGCATCTGAAGTCGTTTCTCATCATATCAGTAAGCTGAAAAAAACCTATAAATCACTACCCGAGGTCAAACAGTATCTCAAAGCGATGGAAGCCGACATCCTTGAGAACCTCGATATCTTTCTTGAAGAAGATGAAGATCAAGCCGCTCTCGCTTATGCTGCGCTGGACAAGAAGCTGCCTCGACGCTATCAGGTCAATATTCTGGTTGAGCAGGAAGAAGGCCAACCGCCAGTCGTTATCGAGGACAGCCCCTCATACCATAATATTTTTGGCTACGTAGAGAACGCGACCTTCAAGGGAACTGTTTTTACTGACTTCTCGCTGATTCGTCCTGGAAGCCTTCACAAAGCAAACGGCGGTGTGTTGCTCATTGATGCTATTAAAGTGCTTGAGCGCCCCTATGTCTGGGACGGCCTTAAACGAGCACTCAGTGCGAGAAAAATCACCCTGAGCTCGCTGGAGCGGGAAGTCAGTCTAAGTGGCACTATTTCCCTTGATCCAGAGCCGATTCCACTGGATGTGAAAATCATTCTGTTTGGTGACTATCAAACGTACCGAACCCTGCAAAATTATGATCCTGAATTTGCGGAGCTATTCCGTGTTAACGCAGATTTTGAAGATGATATGCCGCGCAATGATGAGTCTGAGCTGAAATATGCCCAGTTCATCTCCAGCATCTGTCATCAAAGTGATCTGAGGCATTGTGACAAAAGCGCAATTGCTCGAATCATCGAACACAGCTCTCGTCGGGCGGACGATCAGTTCAAGCTATCACTCCACTCTGCAGACATTGCTAATTTGCTCCGTGAAGCCAACTATCATGCAATACAGAGTAAGGCTACGATGATCCGCGCGATGCACGTTGAAAAGGCACTCGCAAACCGAGATATGCGGGTCAGCAGACTGCGTGATCACTTTATGGAAGGTTTCCATAATGGTACCACCCTGATTGATACCAAAGGGAAATCAGTAGGTCAGGTCAATGCCCTATCCGTATTAGCCACCAATGATTTTTGTTTTGGCAGTCCGAATAGGATCACTGCTACCACTGCATATGGTGACGGACAAGTACTGGATATAGAGCGCAGTGCAAGCCTTGGCGGAAACATCCACTCCAAAGGGGTTATGATTCTTACTGCTTACCTGACCTCATTATTAGGTAAAACGGCTAAGATTCCTCTCACTATGCATCTGACATTTGAGCAGTCTTACAGCGGTGTCGATGGTGACAGTGCCTCAATGGCTGAACTCTGCGCTGTCATGTCTGCTATTTCAGGCATTTCTGTGCGACAGGATTTAGCGATCACTGGCTCCATGAATCAGTTTGGTGAAGCACAGCCGATCGGTGGAGTAAACGAGAAGATTGAGGGATTCTTTGATGTTTGCACCATTAAGGGGCCAAAACCCACTCAAGGTGTGATCATTCCTAAATCAAACATTCATAACCTGATGCTGCGCAAAGATATTGTCCATGCAATTGAAAAAGGTCAGTTCCAGATTTATGCCATTGATCACGTCACTGAAGCCTTAGAGCTGATGATGGGCTTGCCAGTAGGCAAAGCAGATGCAAAAGGAAAGTACAAAACCAATACCTTATTTGGTAAAGCAATTCAAAGCCTTGAAGCCACAAGGAATGCAGCCGAAAAGGATAATAAATAATCGCTCCTCACAGCCGGGTTTCACCCGGCTTTCTTTCACTCCGACTTCTCTCCTCTATTTGATGCTTCCACCGACGAGATCTATTCTCTTCAAACCAGATCAATATACTCAGTGTTGCAACCAATTTTGTATCATAAATACAGAGATTTAACGTCGAAACGCAACAAACGGTAAGTAATGTAACCGCAAAAGGTTTCGTTTAGGGGTAATGTGAGTGATTAGGATACTGCTGGCTGACAACCACACACTTTTTCAAGAAAGCTTTATCGATCAACTCGAAAGGTATCATCATTTTTCTGTTGTTGGCTCTTCAACAGACGGTGATATCACAATCAAAAAAGCACTGTCTCTTACCCCAAATATTCTGCTGACCGACGTGACTCTGCCGGGTGTAGATATTCTCAATACTATTACAAGGCTTCATCAACAGTTACCTAACCTAAAAATAGTTATCCTGACACGGTTGGATGATGCGTCTCTCGCCGACACGCTAATGAATGCAGGCGCCTCTGGCTATCTCTTAAAGTCATGGCCTATGTCTAAAATTTCAGATACTTTGATACATATTACAAAAGGTGAGTATTTGGATACGCCATTTGGAAGCGCATCAGCTGAGAAAAGTGACGATAGAAAAGAAACAAACACATATCCATCCCGCCTCAGTGCTCGAGAAACAGAAATTTTACGCTTAATTGCTGCAGGACAGAGTAATAAATCAATAGCAGGTTCTCTCAAGATAAGTATCAGGACAGTCGAAACACATCGGTTCCGAATGAAAAAGAAGCTCGGCGTCAAATCGATAATCGAGTGTGTTCAGTTCGCACTGAAAAATAATATCGCATAATGAATGAATTTATATTCATTACTGGCACTATTCCCCTCTCCCCAACTTTTTATATTTTGTTAATTTACCCTCATAAACACTCATTATTTAGAGTTCAAATACTAATTAATTAATACAAAATAAATTCGGTATAGTTGTTTATTTTCCCGTACAAAGTAATGGCTGATAATAATTATTAATCACGCTTATATAAGTGGTAAGAGGACATGTTCTAAAAAATGAGACCTGACAATCAATACGCAAAAATATCGGGACACATGTAACAAATTTAGGCATATTTACGTTAAGTTAATGTTATGTCGATTGTGATTCTACGGAAGGGGGAGCCTATGAACACACCAAGATTCACTGTTCCTTATTTTTCTGAGTTTGTCATCGGCCGATTATCTTACGCCAGACTAATAAGAAAAATGCCTGATTTTATATCTAAAGCTAAATGGAATTTGAGAGTAGGCATATCGTCTTTATTTTTATTTTTTACACTGACTATAGCGTGCACCATTATTTTTCACGGCCTGTCTCACGAAGACTTTTACCGTACATTGTTATGCATAAACTTAATTAGTTATGTGATTGCATTACCTATTGTCACCCATATTGTTGCTCAACAAAAATGGATGAAAGACTGGATCAGAAACTCAAGAAAGTCGCACATAAATAACGCGCTACAAGAATTATCAATGCGTGATCGAAACATTGCTGCAAACCGAATATGGAAAATGTTGCACCACCCAAAGTGGCAAGAGTGTATAAACTACGCGTTTGCTGCTGATCCTCGGCGCGCTCAAAAGAGTTATCAGGCGATAAGACAGGTTCTAATCAATATAACGTCTGACAAACCCAGCGTTTACTGTGACGCAGCCTGGCGGGTGATCAGCGAGCAACGGGGCAGTATCCGCGACCAGCTTGACATTTTAGTCACGCTCGCAAACAGACACTATCAAACACATCAACCTAAAAATGAACAAGCCAGAAAAACAACTGTACTTGAGGGTGAATTTCTGCGCAAAAGCGGCTAAGGGAGTAGCATATGAGAAATGCACTTGTTACCGGCGGCACCAGTGGTATCGGATTAGAAACCGTCATCCAGCTCAGTCAGTTGGGCTATCGAGTCATAACCTGTTCCAGAAACGAGGACAACTGGAATAAAGTACTGGCAACTAACTCAGATCTCTCAGCAGTCGATTATCTATGCGTCGACTTAAAAGATGTAAAACGCGTAGACAGTATGTTTGCCTATATCAGAGAAAATTATGGCAGTCTCGATGTCGCCATTAATAATGCCTCTCCACAGCTGGCCTCCAAGGGGAATTATGAAGAGGTCGGCATAGATAGCCTTTATGGCACATTGATTGGTGACTTTTGGACGCATGCCCTTTGTCTCAAATACGAATTAGGATTGATGACAGAGGACAGTGCCATTGTAAACGTCAGCTCCGTCAATGGTTCCCGTCCCACTCCATCCGCAGCCATGTATTCAGCGGCTAAACATGGTTTAGAAGGTCTTACCCGGTCAATAGCACTAGAGGCAATAAAAAAGAAGATCAGGGTGAATGCGATTGCTCCCGGCGTTACATGGACACCCAGGTGGCAAGAGGGAAACGAAACAGCCATCAACATTTTAAAAGAGACCGTCTCCCGTAAGGTTCCCGCTGGTCGGTTTGCTGAAGTCAGTGAAATAGCAAATGCAATCACTTGGTTATGTTCAGAAAACGCTCGTTATATAGTAGGACATACACTAGTTGTAGATGGGGGGCTTAGTCTCGCCTGAATTCACTCTACGGGAGTGCTATGCTCCCGTTCCTCACATCTATCCCATCACTTTTTCACTGGAACTTTCCTGCAAGTTATGGAACCCATCTCGGTAAAGTTTTGCAATCTCTAATCTAGGATTAATAGGTCAACAGCGGAGCGTGACATGTCCTTTGTGCAAAGCAAACCGCCATTGAGTGCGTCAGCGCTCTCTACACCCGGAGCAATGTCAGAGACTAAGCAGCATCCAGAGGGCGCTCGTGGAGCTGGTTATCTCGGCGGTATGGATGAGAACAATGACAAGTTTCACAGAGCGCCTGACGATGATCGAACACGTAAGGTTGTCTGGAACCCAGTGACCAGAAAGTACGTGGTAGTCGTCATGCCTGAAGATTATCGCGAAACGGATGAACTCTCGACGGATGACGAAGAGATCACGGCAAAACAAGAGCACCAGGGACAAGAAGACACGGATCAGGATGATTCTGAGGACGATGATCTTGATGAAGTCGATCTTGACGACGATGACGACTTCGATGAAACCGAGTTCTATGACGAAGAAGATATCGAGTTTAAAAACATATCAGCTGGCGGAAACCCCCACCCGAGGCTCCGCCGCTATTAAGGATAGTCTGATAACAAAATATAAGGTCTACATCCGAGACGCTATCTGTTTATTGTTGCCAGTGCCTCGTTCATTTCACCCGCAAGCCTGTAGCCAGCCTGAGTGAGTCTTTGTCTGACCATCTCGGTTCCCTTTTTATAGTACGTTTTCCCTGGCTTTTGCCCCTTTGGCGTGTTGTAAGCAAAGTATGCCAGTTGATAACTCTCATCTACCCAGCTACTCACGTTGCCTTGTCCCTGGCTAAATGATGCTTTTGGAAAGGCCACCTGTAGTTCTTTTGCCATCTTGTCAACATTGAATGGTTGTTCGAGAAATCCCAAACCGCTATCCCAAAAATGATGAAGGTCTTTTTGAGCAACATCCAATGAGTATTTATTGGCCCCAAAATCAGAAATACATAAAAGTTCACTGGTGCTTTGAGTAACTGAATGCATTGGTTGATGAGCGTCACCAGCAAGATGGCTCAGAAACATCATGGTTGCGGCCTTGGGGTGCCTTTTGAAAGACGCATAGAGTGCATCATTTACCATAACGATATTTGGCTCTTTGACGAATTCACAATCAGACTTGGCGGGATATGCCTGATTGATGTAATGCCAGCCGCCAGTTGTTTTATCGTCCCAGCCATTAACCGACTCAGGTATCCTCTCTCCCATCAACAACCAAACGTCTTTTGCTGGCATATTTCGGATTAAATCGGGAACCATAGCCAGACGGGCAAACTTACTTGCGCCCTGAACACTTTCCATCTTCTCCAGAATATGGTCAGGCATCGAGTTATATGCTTTGGTTGCCAGAGCATCGACTTTTTTCTGAACATCCTTATCAAGATTCTGATACGCGATCTGAGCAATAGTGACATGCCCCTGATAATTCCATGCGATTGCTGAGGGCGTATAAGCGGTCACAAGAAGAGCTGTGAACGCAAGAGGGATGAAAGCAAGACTTTTCATAATTGATACCAGAAATGGTTATAACTGGAACGGCATTAAGCCCGTCATTTGAGATCTATGTCAAATAAATATTGAAAGATATGGATTTTTAGCCTGAATTCGCACCGATCAGTTCATATTTTGACCTTTCAATAAACGCTAATCCAGCTTTTGGTTAACAATTACCTCCGTCTGGCTTATCCCTCGTTCGTGAAAGATATGCTGAGAATTGCCGTATTTTCGGTAGCAAAATAACACTGATCACCAATGCAATAGGAAACCCCATGGCGAAGCTCCGCATCCAACGGAAAACTAACTCTCCATCAATACCCGTGTTGATGGCTGTAATGATTCCAGACATCAAGAATGCCATGCAAAGCGAGGACAAAAAGGTTGTGAGCAGGCGTTGCGCTTTTGTCATAGATTAAGAACCTCAATTTGCTAGTTTGTCAACCAAGCTTAATAATCAGCAATATGTGAAACAATATTGAAAATCTCAATTATGAATTCCATATTTGGAAACATGGATGATCTCTACCTGTTCTGTCAGGTTGTGGATGCAGGTTCGCTGCAGAATGCAGCCCGTCACCTTCGGCTGCCAGTTTCAACAGTTTCTCGCCGTTTATCACAACTGGAGTCCAGACTAGGTATTCGCTTACTGGAAAAACAGAGTCGGGAGCTGGTGCCAACTCATGATGGCGAGGAGTTATATCAAAGGATCTCAAATGAGATCAGATTTGCTGAAAATCAGATCGAGGGTTTTTTGCAACACAGCGGCCAGATAAAAGGTCACCTTAGACTTCTTCTGCCCTACAGTTTGTACCGTAACCAAATATCGACACATGTTGAGAAATTTCTAAATGAGTATCCGGACGTCACTATTGATATTGAGCTGACACTCGGAGACATTGTTCCTGAAACTGACAGAGACTTGGTATTGGCATTTGGCACCGCTGGACGCACTGACATCGTCGCGAGACCGCTTTTTCAGTCAGCATTTAAGATCTATGCCAGTAACAAATATCTTGAGAAGCACCCAACACCCAAAACACTCTCTGAGCTGGAGCAACATCGCTGGTTGACGTTAAGCTCATCACCTATCCTCACACTTTTCCAAGATGGACAGGCTCATGTGGTAAGGCCGAAAGCAAAAATGCGTATCAATGATGCTGAGATGCTCATCAAAGCAGTCGAGGCGGGTGTTGGAATTGCGGCCATCCCCAGTGTGTACGCAAGAGAAACAGATACCTTGCAGAGCCTTATGGAGGAATATGTTCCGCCTCCCTCACAAGCTTTCTTACTTTACCGACAAAGAAAGCACCAGCCTGCCGCTTTGTCACTGCTGATCGACCGAATAATGAATATTGAATTCATTGTGTAGACATAGCGAGTGGTTTAGCTGGTAGCAGCATAATCGTTGTGCAAGGGCAACGGAGCGCATTGAATGTCTGGCATGTCTGCGTTGACATTGCACAAAAAAGTCGTTGTTGATGTCAATGTAGGCAGCGTTGCGATGGTCTCGGTCGCTGCACTCACTCAAGCCGCCACGCCTCTTGATACGAATGGATCACATTAAATACCGATATCCACCATCATCACCAAAAACAAAGAACAAAGAGCAAAAAAGAAGCTCAATACCAATAAAGTGATGAACATCAACTCTTCACAACAACTATTATTTGTTTTGTTATTAAATCGTAACTAACCATAACAAATTACTCTATAAAAAAGATCGTAGTCACTGTATTTATCATTGTTATTAATAAATAATATTTACCACGCAAAAATATCATATTAAAAAAATAAAAAAATGAGGTTAATTAATAAATAAACTGGTAGTGAAAATCATATTACTACCAGTAAAATTTATTTTAAAAAAACTATTTCATCAAATATCTCAGTATATTTTTCACTTCAGAAATTCGACGTTCAAAACTCTTTTTTGATGCTCTTTCATGAATGGTATGATCACCATCGCCGAAGGGGCCAAAGCCATCCAGTGTTGTCGTGCCAACGCCTGCAGTGACATTTGCGTCACTGACACCACCACGACATTCTGTCAGTAACGGCGCACCAAGCAACTCAGTTAACCTGCCTAACAATTCATACTGTTCACTATTGGGTTCCATAACATCTCGCTGCACACCACCAGAGAGATTTATCACAACACCAAATTTTTCAGCATCAAGACATAGGCGCTCAATCTCATCAAGAACACGCGCTTTTTCTGCTTGATTGGTGAATCGCGCTTCGACACTCAGCTGCGCTTTTGGTGAGATGGTATTGGCACCAATTCCACCTGATATCTTACCCGGGTTCACCGTTGTTCCTTTATCAAGGTCTGTCAGAGACTTAAGGCCAATGAGTAAGTTCGCCAAGGCAAAATTGGCATCTACCCCGTCTTGGTAATGATTACCCGCATGTGCCGCCTTACCCTTGATATCAATGGAAAATGTTGCAATTCCCTTTCTACCAATAACAACTTCATGCTCTTTTCCAGCCGCTTCAAATACCAGACAATAGTCATAATTTTTTGCAAGGCGAGCAGTTAATTCGCGGCTATCATCACTGCCTGTTTCTTCATCACTGACCAAAAGCATATCAATGTTGAAAATTTCACTAAACTCTTCATGCAACTGCCTCAATGCACTCAACGCAACATAATTTCCACCTTTCATATCACAGACACCCGGACCATAAATCCACTCTGCATCTTCTGAAAAGTCAGTGAAAGTACCTGGTGGAAAGACAGTGTCAAGATGCCCAATAAGCAAGACCTTTTCCCCAGGCACTTTAGCTGAAGAAAAGAGCAGATGGTCGCCAATCTCCTGTCTGGTAAAGCGCTCAACAGAAAAGCCGATAGCCTCAAACTTGCTGATCATCTGCTCACCATGGCGGTCTACGCCAGCCTTATTTTTGGTGTAAGAATTACATCTTATCAACTCGGCCAGCTCGTTATAATCTATTTCCATTGGCATGTTAGACACAATTAATACCTTCCCTCTGTTTATATTTAACGCAAAAAAATGTAATTTTAATGGCCGTTAGTGAATGATTTTATTATTTAAAAATCAACCTTAATTTTTAATGCAGCGGTCACATAATTTATTTTAAAATTGATTTAGCCTACTCGCGATTTTCAACAGAGCCAATTTTTTAAAAGGAGTAAATATATGTCTTTGGGCACAGTTGGATTGTGGCTATACCGAAATGGAGGTGGAGAAAGAATACAACGTCAAATCGTCGAAATGCTAAAAGAGCGTAACATTGCATGTGTAACAGGTCTGGACCTTAAACATGCACAGGTGAAAAATGGAAAAATTATTTGTAACGATACCGCTATGGATGATTTAGATGCATTTCTGAGCTATAACGCGGGTGAACAAACTCCTTACCAACGTTATCTCTATCAGATGGTCAGCCAGGTAACGCCAACAATTAACAATTTTGATTCTTTTGCTATCGCCGAAGATAAGTTTCAAACCTCACATTTATTGACGCTTCACGGCGTGAGAACGCCTGATTACCGCTTATGTGGGCGTGATGACGAGGATGGTTTGAAGCAGGCTCTGAATGATTTCGGCGGTAGAATGATCTACAAGCCAATCGATGGCTGGGGTGGCTCAGGTATTGTGAAAATCGAAGGCCATGAATCACTCAAAACGGTTCTTCCTTTCATCTCTCAAACCGACCTTCGCTACTTCTATCTGGAAAAGTTTGTGAATTACGACAACACCGATTTTCGTGTTGATATTGTCGATGGCAAATTTGTCGGATGCTATGGACGCAAAGCGCCGAGAGGCGAGTGGAAGACCAACATCACGAGCGGCGGTTCCGTTTTTGTCCGCGAACCGGATCAGGAAGTAATTGAACTTGCAGTAAAAGCAGCCAAGATTCTGGGTCTTGAAGTTGCTGGTGTCGATATTATCTACGACCGTGAACGAGAAGAGTATGTGGTGCTGGAAGTGAATACTATTCCTGCCTTCGCCACACCAGAACAAGAAAAACTCGGTATTAACTTTAACTCATACAAAATCGACGCACTGGTCGACCTCCTAGAGAGAACAGTGCATTACAAAGCGCGCGAACAAACGATCAAGGTAGCGTAATAACAATGAATAACAACAAGAAACTGCCCAAAATTGGCCTGCTGTATCTGGACTATGTACTCCGCTTTTTTGATAAATCGAATTTCAAAGGCTGGCCGGACAAGATCGAAACCGTTACCTATCACTGGGGTAACGACAAAGACAGATTCGTTGCTGAAGTTAAGAAAAAGAAAATCGACATACTGATTGGGAACATCCCGGCCACAGCGTATGAAACGTTCCGCGATATTGCACGTGAGCTACCGAACGTAAGATTTTTGCCATCGCTGGATAGCCAGTTCTCGAACAAATCAAAAGAGAACGTTACCCATTTTTGTCATAAATACGATCTACCTGTGCCTAAAACAGAGATCTTCTATATTCCTGAGCAGGCAGAACAATATCTGGTCAATACTCAGTATCCAAAGATCATTAAACGATCTTATGGTCCATCAAACTATGGCGGCTATTTTGTTCATAAAGTAGATAGCTATAAAGAGGCCAAAACCCTACTGGCTGAAAAAAAATACTATCCCGTCTATGTACAGGATTTTGTGCCAATGGAAGCCGATATTCGCGTCATGTTGGTCGGTCATAAACCTGTATGTGCTTTCTGGCGTCGTCCACCAAAAGGTGAATGGCTGACAAATACCAGTCAGGGCGGCAGTATGGACTATCAGGATATACCAAAAGACGTCCTTGATCTTGCTGTGAAAGCCTCAAAAGCGGCAAACGCAGAATACTGGGCCTGTGATATTGCACTTGGTAAAGATGGCAAGCTTCGCATATTGGAATGTGCAACCGCTTTTGCTGCCTTCCCATATATCCGAGACTGGATCGGACAGTATCTAATGTGGCTGCTGTCTGATGGCAAATTCAGAAAACCTAATATCCCAATGTATAACTGGGAAGAGCTGGGCAAAATTGACTCCAGCCTACTGCGCACCATGCGCCATATCACTTTCTCCAGCTATACACCAAGCAGGGACAGTGATGAGTTGTTTACTCAGCTTGACGAGATGGGCTTCCCTATAATCGATACTCAGTATCGTCCTGAAGAGGAATGGCCAAGTGAAGTCTGGAACCGTCAGGATAACTTCAAACTAAAAGCAATCAACATTCAAGCCAAGGCACTCCAGCCAGTACCTGGTGCAGATGAACAAGGAGAAGTCGCTGAACTAGGCAGTTACTCACCTGCTGAGTTCGATGACGAAAAGCTTCGAGAGTTTCTATCGAGCATCAAAGGCATTGGTGGAAAAATGGTCGATGACATCATCGAACACTTTGGTGCTGAAGGGTTTGTTGAAGCTATAAACACCCAGCCTGAAACACTCTGCGCAGTCAAAAACCTCAAACAGAAAAAACTGGCACTGATTGTAGAAAGCTGGCAGCAGCAACAGCAACCAGCCTAAACACCGTCAACACTCACTTTTACTATCAAACACCGGAATCTCATTCCGGTGTTTTTTTAAGAGAGGCCCCATGAAAGTTCAATACGCTTCTTACCAGGAAACCATAGATTTTCTAAAACAAACCATGAGAGAGCACCCTCACCTCTTTCGTTTACAGAGCATTGGTGAAACATGGGAAGGCAGACACATCATGCTCATGACCATCTCCAACGAGGTGGCCTATGCAGATGATAAACCCGCCATGCTGTACACAGGATCCATTCATGCCCGTGAGTGGATTGGCAATGAATTGGCGATTAAGTTTGTACAGTACGTCGTTGATAATTACAGATTTAATCCAAAACTTCGCGAGGCGTTGAGTCGAAACACTGTCTACATGGTGCCTTGCCTAAATCCCGATGGTTTTGAATTTTCACGAAATCACTTCTCTTTTTGGCGAAAAAATCGGCGTAACAATGGCGATGGAACATTTGGTGTCGACCTCAACCGAAACTTTGATGCCAAGTTCATGCGAAATCAAAATACGGCATCGAATACCTACGGTGGACCACACGCGTTTTCTGAACCAGAGACCTGTGCCATTCGTGATTTCGTTGAAGGACACTCGAACATCCGCATCGCATTGGACTATCACAGTCAGGGCAATGTATTTTTCCCCGCACACAAATTTAATCACGAAGCAGAAATTGACGGCACCGATCTCAATGTGCTCTGTGCCAATATGAACCACGAAATTCAGAAGGTCACTGGTCGACAATACGGGATACACAGAGGCAAGCCACCAGCCAATTTAATACATGGTAGTGGCCGCGAATACTATTATGGCAAAGGCATACTCTCTACCGTCGTCGAGGTAGGAACCCGTAATATTCCTGACTACCTGAAAAATATGGCAGAGAGTATAGATGAAAATATACCCGCTCTGATCCATGCACTCAGTGAAGCCATTAACTACTCACCCGCTGCCCCTGTCAGGGTTCAAAATTTCACTATCCAGCACGTCGAAAGCGATAGCGTAACCCTTGAGTGGGAATACCCCGAGCGCGACGATATCTACTTCGAGATATATCGGAGTGATACCAATAAAAGTATGTGCGGTGAAGAAAATATGGTCACTGTGACCAAATCTCTCTCGTTCAGAGATACACAATTGAAAAGTGGCCGTTTCTATTTCTACAATATCCGGGCTGTCGATAAAGTTACCCGCGTTAAATCGCCATTCAGCCCAGAACTCCGCCTAAAAACCAGACTTGCGGATAATGAGTGCGCCTTAACTGTTTTTCCCGCCAAAGAACAGGTGGGCTATGTTGGGCAAAATGGTGGTGCGAAAAACAAAGAGCATTTCGGCTATAACTCTATGTTTGCTGGCGTGGACGTTAAGCGCGGCATCAGCTACGGCGTTATCGGTTTTGATGTGAGCAGCATACCTGAAGGCTCAACCATTCTTAACGCCTGCTTTTCCCTTTACCCGATGAACCGTGTGAACACCAAGATAGAGAAATATGGCGAATGGTCTGTCTCACTGCTTGATCCCACGACACTCTCGGATATTCAGGACTATCAAGAGATCGCCAATGCTACCCCACTTCACACCCTTGGAGTAACGATTAAATCAGATCGAATGACACAAGGGATTTGGCTGAAATGGAACTTCAATGGTGTTGAACGTGAGTTGCTTGAAAAGCTACTTACCATTGGCAACGTGCTGCTCCGTCTTCAAGGGCCAAGCCAATTACCATTGGGCAACGACTCTCAGGTTATGCAATTTGATATCGGCTATGGGCCATTTGGCAGCGGTCTTCATTATCGCCCTAACCTTGAGCTTCTTTATCAGTTACCCAAAACCCGACTGGCTCTTGCACCTGCTCAGGTAAACACCATCTGCAGTCAGGAAGTCACTGAGAACAAATTGGCATCTGGCTTTGATGCTGAGGGGAAAATTATTTACGGTCAGATGGAATTCTCCCCAGAGGGTTTACCAGATCCGGCAAAAACTGTCTTTACGCAAGCCTACCTCAAGCTCTGCAACAAAGGGGCACTGGCGACAGGCAAAGATATTCGCTTTACCGTCGAACTGGTAGAACTGAAAGATGTCGATTATCAAAGTGTTCGTAAACGAACCAAGATCGAGTACATCGGTTATGAGGTCAGTAACAACCAACTGAAAGATCAAAGTACTCACTACTTTATCTTTGATAGTTATAGCCTCAGTGAATTAGGCCGACTTCATGCAGAAAATAAACCTTTCTACTTTCTGATAAGAGCCACTGCGGAGTCTCAGGCCAGCAATGTGCAAGTACAATGGCGTGTTGATGAAGAACAGGGAGCTAATTCTGAACTGATCATTCATTGTATAAATCGTCGTAACCACCCTGTTGCACCGGTTACTGATTTGACTTATGGCATAGAGAACAATCAACTGAAATTGACATGGACAAATCCTGAAGACGAGGATTTTGTCGGTTGTTATGTTGTGAGAAACCGTTTCCATCCGCCACGCTCACCCCATGATGGGGTAAAGCTCTATGGCGGTAAAGACGCGTATACGCTGGATAACTTTAGCAATCATGATATCGGTAAATACTATGCCGTCTTTACCTATGATAACGTTCCAAATTACTCTGAACCTGTATTTGTTCACCATCAAGGTCAGGATAAGCGATCAGAGTAACTGATTTTTTATGCTTATATAAGCATATTCATAACCTGAACACTTTAAGGCCTACTCAGAGTAGGCCTTTTTATACGTAGTGATAAAAACGTATAAATTTCTCCTACACTTGGACACTCCTATGGTATTCTCATCTCAATAAGAAGACGAAAAAAGAAAAAAAGAGTTAAAAGTACTTTAAACCCCTCCTCCTTTTGAGTATAAAAACACCGTTCGATATTCATTTATTAAGCAAGAGGAAACTATGAACTCCCATCCCAACCTTATCGTCAAAAGAAAAGAAATTGAGAACATACAAAGTAGACTCAGGGATGCGATCAAAGACGGTAAGTATGCCGTGGCGGCAACAATCTTGCTGGCATTGAATGATGCACAGGCAGAGTTCGAATCTCTCTTCCAAGAGTTGGTCATTAATTCTGGATTAAACAACCTTGTCTGATGTAACAGCACTTAACCCCTTTAAGCAAAAGTGATCATGACAAAGGCATAGACGCTGCTCTCATCAGTGAATGGTAAAAAGTATCTGAGTTGTCGCTCACATCACTAATACACTGAGATCGGAGCACTACAAATTTGTCATGATTGCTATTAGCATGGCGGCTAGTAACACGATTGCGCTTAAATAAAAGAGATACCCTACTGTCTGATGGCGATACTGTGAAAAATATCCTGCAATACGGGTACAACAGACAGCGCGAGTAACAACGCCATAAAGTAGTTAAACCCTATGCGGTATTTTGAAGTGCTAAGCACTTTTCTGATTAACGATCCAAACAACAACCAAATGCCAACGCCGGGAAATGAAACAAATAGGAACGTCACACAAATGATAAAGTGCTGACTGTAAAAATCACCACCCGTCGACGTAAAAGCAGCAATAGCGCCTGTTGCGACGACCCAGGCCTTGGCGTTTACCCACTGAAACAATGCACCCTTCATGAAAGTCAGTGGCCTACTCTCTCCCGCAGAGTCTGAAATATCTCCCGAACGAGCAATGAGCCAGGCAAGGTAAAGTAAGTAAATCGTCCCCACACACTTAATCCAGAAGTGTAAGTCAGGAAATCGATCAAACAGCTGACCAAACCCAAGCCCGACAACTAAAAGCATGACAAAAAAACCGACACAAATACCCGTCAACAGTGGCAGGCTTTTCTTGACGCCAAAATTGAGGCCTGACGTCATCACCATCAAATTGTTGGGTCCAGGCGTCGCAGATGATGTCACTGCGAATAACACGACCGCCACAAGGTATTCCATTTATGCCTCCTGCATTTACAGTCCTTTTCATCAAACTTTATTGGGTTATCTGTCTAAATATCAACCAATAGATATAAGGTTTTTTAGTCAAAAGTGTAATCTTTGCGTTTCCCATCGCAAACACAAGTCGTGAGGCAAGTAAAATTTACTGATGCAGGTTATGCCGAAATTATCGTCGGCAAATAGTTGGAGTTTGATCTAATACAGAAGACGTTCGATCTAAACAAGATGGCAATCATTTGCTCACAGAACCAAGTATTTGGTGATTGGGCGAGAGGGCTGAGCACGACTATCCCATCGATCTGGAAAACGGTAGGCAACTAAATACGCTCCCTAACCACACAAAACAGAGATAACGAAACATGTTAACTCTGGGCAGAAGACCTCTCAATATCTTTAGAACACCGCATATTCTTTCTCGTGGAAAAGTATCGGCCGATAAAGCCAATTTGATTTTTGAGAGCGCATACAGAACAGCTCATCACACTAACTACGGACGTTCGAGATTTGGGTCGAAAAGGCTAGACGTATATCAGAATATCTCTCTTTAGGCTGAGAAACTTTAACTACTATGATCGACCAACGATCAAAGGTGAAGTTAAGCCAAGGAGATAGAAGTGTTGTTCAAGTCTTTTCTCAAAAGCATATTCCTACTCATCACATGCACCTTAATACCCAAGCTTCATGCTATTGAGGGAGATCTTAACTATCCAAGTTGCGAATTCAAAAAAATACTAGAAACGGAGGTCCACCTATATATATCTAAGTCAGTACTTAAAGATCTCTCAAGAGACGATGTAAAAACTGAAATATATACATGGCAAGAGAATGCAAATACAGTGCTTCAGAATTCCTGCATACCAATGCGGAGAAAAGTGACTGTTATAAGCTATGTGAAGCCCATCGACAGCTCATGGTTTACCGAAAGCCAAGTGGATAATACTGTTCTACTTATAGAAATGGAAAATAATATTGAATATCAAGATATAGACGCAGCCGGGGTTCCTATCTTCAACGGAATTATATTCGGACGATTCGAAAATGGCTTTAAGTCGGAGTTTTGTGGTTTTGCATCGGCAAGCTCGAATCACTTCGTTGCTAGGCTTAAATGCGATGACGATGTAATGGAACACGAAATTGGGCATTTAAGCGGAGCAAATCACGACCACAAAACACTGATAGAAATAAACCAATTCACATCTATTAACGCTTTTAAGGCGCAACGTGGACAACCGATAAAACCGTACTCATTCGGAAAAGTATGTGCTGGTAGAGGCACAATTATGACCTATGAGCCAAATATAATCCACGCATACTCAAATCCTGATATAACATTTGACGGCCATAGATGCGGTAACCCTCATCATGCGGATAATGCAAGAGTACTCAGAGAATTTGCCGAATTGTACTTAGCAAAAAATTAATCCAAACCTAAAAATAACAGCCATAAGGAATCGCAATGACACTCGGTGTAAAAGGACCAGAAGTAAAATTAATTGAACACAACGAAAGCTGGGCGACAGAGTTCCAAAATGTATAAAAGGCCTTAGTTAGCATTACCGGGATTGCAGAAGAGTGCATTCAGCATATTGGCAGCACGGCAATACAAGGGATAACAGCAAAACCCATTATAGATATCGCGATTGGTATTGATTCTCTCAATGACATTAACGACAAACTAACTAGCCAGTTGAAAACACTTGGCTTTATTCCCATGCCTCGTCAAATGATGGAAGGCCGATTTATCTTAGCTAAATACACTGACGATACTTGTCAGGTCAAAACGCACTATATCCACTTTGTCGAGCTCGAAGGAAGTGCTTGGTCTGATCTTCTTTTCTTCCGTGACCACCTAAACCAAAACCAACAGGCCAGAGCAGAGTATGCTGCCATTAAACAGCATGCGGCTGAGAAATATAATCATATTGAGCAATATACAGATGCTAAGGAGAGCTTTGTGAAAAAGATTTTTTCACAAAGATAGATATCTTTATAGATAATAAATTAAATACAATAGATACATATTAAAATATCTAGGTTCCTAAATATGTGGGGCCTAAATTTTCGATGGCGTTAACTATAGTATTTTTCAAAAAAAGTGAAGTATAGGTATTTTTATCAACGTAATTATAAAAAACTCTTTGATCTATAAAAATATTGAGTATGTTTATCTCAATTAAAGTGTGAGTAAACGTAGAAAACAATATATTTTAACTAGTGAATAACAGTGAACTCACCGAGCTTATTATTGCTATCATCATAAATGTTTCCTATTAAAGAGTCTTCACAATAGGAAAAGCCCAAGTTGAAGCACCCTGTATGTCCATTTATTAAGGTATGTCTTACTAATACATCACTATTTAATTGATGAATAGTAGCATTCCACTCTTTATTATTTTCAAAAATATTGAACTTAACTAACAATATACTTCCTAATTATTTAGTGTTGATTTTATCATTTGATGATAATTTCTTTGTTTTATTTTTTCTATGAAAGAAGTAACGATTTCTACCAAGAGAACGAGCCATATTTTATACCTATATTTATTATCGTAGGAAATTGAAGTGAAAATAATAATAGCCTTTCATTATTTAGAAAGGCTTTTTATTACTAAATAGCGGTGACATTTTCAGCTTGAAGACCCTTTTGCCCTCTGCCGATATCGAATGAAACTTGCTGACCTTCCGTTAATCTTCTAAAGCCGTCACCAACAATTGAACGGAAGTGAACAAACAGATCATCGCCATTATGTTGAGTGATAAATCCGAAACCTTTCGTTTCGTTAAACCACTTTACTGTTCCAAGAATTTTATTAGACATATGATGCCCCTTATTTGATTAATTTTAAGGTGCACTGATATTAGTAATTATTAGACAATATAACTAAGAGAGAGTAACAGAGAAAACTTGCTAGGAGTGCGCTGGAAGACTTACTTGATTTTATTTTTTAACAACTCTATTGTCAGAGCAAGATAGACTATACAGCATTTTTTACGTTCCGCTACGTTTATTTCAGATTATTTAAATAGCCCAAGTTTTCTGTATTGATTTTTATCGATATTGAATCATGCGGCGCAGCCTCTGCCTAAGCAAATGACAAGCCCTCAACTTTGCGTCTTCATTGGTTTTATCACGCTGTCTAAACCTTCAATTTTTAAAGCAAGACAAAGCGCCGTTAACTTGCCCAACTCGCCGGAGGGAAAACCCTTCTTTTCAAACCAGAGTAGATATTCCTCCGGTAGGTCAATCAACACCCTACCTGTATATTTGCCGAAAGGCATCTTGACTCTGGCCAGTTTGAGCATATTTTCTTTTTCCAACATCGACGAAACCCATTATCAATCTTTGTGAAGAATACGATGCTGCAACACGCGGAATAAAAAAGCCACCTTCTTTGGTAGCTTATCAGCAATTAGACACTAATAGCTCATCCAATTGCCCTCCCCTATCTCAAGAAGAATTTGGCAAATAGACTCATATCGTTGACCCTATTATCCATAGCCTTTAGGGAAAAATTCACTGGAGATACACCATTACAGATTGCGTATCTCCTACTCCAAACGGTAGCTTTTTTCTGTCACTATTTTTTCCAGCACTTCCACACGCTCACGCAGCGCCGCTAATTCTTGTTGATGTTCATCTTTCAATGCTGACATTTTTTCATCAAACTGACGCTGTTCATCTGGCCGCGAACGGGAAGCAAAGATACTTTGAAAGACGGTTTGTATCACTTTTGTGCCGGATAATATAGCGATGATAACCACTGCAAAGGTAAATAAATCCATTGTTATAACTCCTTGTTTATAAATACTATCCGACCATACATCCATTAACAGTCTTTGAGGTTATTTGGGTACTTCGGTCTACTGTTATATGCCACTGCACTTACCAATAGCAATATGAACAAGGTGATCTCACTCTAAGAGCGACAAGATCAAAAATGAAAGGGACGCCGCCATCACGGCGTCAAAGTAGATAGATTAGTGAACTGACCATTGGGACAGTGAGCGCTTGAAGTCGTCATAGTCGAAGTGGTTTAACGACTGAATATCGCCATTTTCACGCCGACAATAGATGGATGGCATTCTCAATCCGTTAAACCAGTTGAGTTTCACCATGGTGTATCCGGCACTGTCTAACACACGTAAACGCTGGCCAATGTGCAACGGTGTCTCAAATTTCGCCTCACAGAATTGATCACCTGCCAGACAAGAACAACTGCCGATAACGTAGGAGTATGCGCCCTTTTCACTTGCGCCGCCGATGGACGCCGGTTCATTGTAAATCAGGGTATCGAGTCGGTGTGCCTCGGTCGCACTGTCGACAATAGCGGTTGTCTTTTCGTTCTCAACAATGTCTACCACAGTCACTACCAGATCCGTGGTGCCTGTGATAATTGCCTCACCCGGTTCGAGGTATACCTGAACCCCATGACGCTGGGAGAATGCTTTGAGCGCAGCAGCCAGTTTTTCAATCTCATAGCCCGGCCAAGTAAAGAAAACACCCCCTCCCAGACTTACCCAGTCGAGTTTATTCAGGTAGGCACCGAAACGCTCTGAGATAACATCAAGAAGATGAACAAAGGCATCAACATCTTTGTTTTCACAATTCATGTGGAACATCACACCATCTAGGCCATCAAAAACGGATGGTTCGATATGGTCAAACTGTACACCGAGGCGTGAAAAAGCACGTGCAGGATCAGCCAAGTCTTGACCTGCATAACTCACCCCGGGATTCAAACGAAGGCCGACAGAAGCTTTACCTTCAACTAAATGGCGGTATGCCCTGAGTTGCGACTGGCTGTTAAAAATCAGTTTATCGGCCATATCAGCGACCTCTATAACATCCTGCTCACTGTAGCCAACACTGTAGGCGTGGGTTTCACCGCCAAAAGTCTCATGCCCCAAACGCACCTCGTAAGGGCCACTGCTGGTTGTGCCATCGAGATATGGCTTAATCAGATCGAACACTCCCCAAGTGGAAAAACACTTGAGGGCCAGCACCAGCTTACAACCTGACAGCTGCTTTAACTGCCGCGCCTGCTCTAAATTGGCAATCAGCTTTTGCTCATCAATCATAAAATACGGTGTGTTTAGGTCTTGCTCTTGTTCCATGTTGATTGACTCATCCTGATAAAGAAAAGCCAGCCCATTGGCTGGCCTTGTGAGTTATTTAAGAATGTTAATGTGCGGCGCTTTGGCTTCCAGCTCTTCCACTCCCCAGTCGAGGCCAATACGAGGCATCAGCTCAAGGAATGGATCCGGGTCAAGCTGCTCAATGTTGAAGACACCGTGGCCTTTCCAGTCCCCCTGGAAATACAGTAGTGCAGCCGTTATTGCAGGCACACCTGTGGTATAAGCAATGGCCTGATGCTCAACATCTTCGTAGGCCACTTCATGGTCGGCGTTGTTATAAACGAACACGCTACGCGGTTTGCCATCTTTTTTACCCTGAACCCAGGTGCCAATGCAGGTTTTGCCTGTGTAGCCCGGCGCAAGAGAAGTAGGATCAGGCAACAGGGCTTTCAGCACTTTGAGTGGTTCAACCACAGTACCGTCTTGTAGCGTGACAGGATCCGGAGACAACAGGCCAATGTCACGCATACAGTTGAAGTAATTGAGGTAGCGGTCCCCAAAGCCCATCCAAAACTCGATACGTTTGGCAGGAATAAACTCTTTCAACGAACGCACTTCGTCATGCGCCATTGAATACACTTTGTGACTGCCCACCAGAGGGAAATCAAACTCCATCATTCGGGTATGGCAAGGCACTTGTTTCCACTCGTCATTTTCCCAGAAGAAAGAGTCGCCCTGAATTTCAAGCATGTTGGTTTCTGGGTCAAAGTTGGTCGCGAACTTCTTCCCGTGATCCCCGGCGTTGACGTCCATGACGTCAATGGTGTCGATTTCATCAAACAGATGCTTGTTGGCGTAGGCAGCGAATACACTGACCACACCCGGGTCAAAGCCGGCACCCAAAATCCCCGTGATACCCGCTGCCTCAAACTTTTCACGGAAGGCCCATTGAGGATCGTAAGCTTCTGGCACCTGTTGGCCTTCAGAGCACAAATCCACTGCCACTGACGTATCGAGATAAGAGACGCGCGCCTGATAACACGCTTCCATTACAGTCACGTTGATCCACGGGGGACCCGCATTAATGACTAAGCCGGGTTTCACTTCTTTGATCAAAGCCACCAGTGCGGCCACGTCGTCTGCATCAACCGCTCGTGCTTCTAGCTTGCGTGCCGGATCTTTCAGGTTATTGCGCCCTTTGATGGAGTCGATGATTTTTTCGCACTTGGATATAGTGCGTGATGCAATGGTGATATCACCTAAAATATCGTTGTTTTGCGCCGCTTTGTGGGCAATAACCCAGCCAACACCACCAGCACCAATTTGAAGAATTGACATGATTTTATTCCTTTTTCAACGGCCAGCCACCTCTGCTTTCTGAGTGGCTGACCAACATCATTATCTATGTATTGTTATGACACGGGAGTCTGACAGCTCATGCTGTCTGCCAACTGCGCGAGCTTGTCGAGCAGCTGTTCAAAGTGCGTCATTTCAAGGCAGGGATTGAGAATGGTAAATTTCAGAGCCGCTTGCCCGTTTACCGTCGTTTCACCCAATACAGCTTCACCTTTTACTAGTGCTTCCAGTCGAAGCTGGCGGTTGAACTGACACAGGTTTATGCCTTCAGCAGACTGTCCCGAATAACGGAACAAGACGGTACTCAGTGCCGGATCAGTCAACAATTCAAACTCAGGCCTGTGGCCGATGAGGTCTGCCACCTGCTGCGCCTGATTGATCAGATGATCGACCATATTGCCCAGTGTTTGAGGACCAACATTCTGCATGGTCATCAACACTTTCAGCGCGTCGAAGCGTCGTGTTGTTGCGATAGATTTATCCACCAGATTTGGCAGTACATCGCTCTCCCGGTTGAGATAATCAGCGTGATGAAGCAGGTAGCGGAAATTTAACCCATCTTTCAGCAACACTGCGCCGCAGCTGATTGGCTGGAAGAAGAGTTTGTGAAAATCGACACTGACAGAGTCAGCACGCTCAATACCTCTCAGTCGGTTTCTGTGACGACCGAGAACAAGAGCCCCTCCATAAGCCGCGTCTACATGGAGCCAAAGGTCTTCAACAGCTGCCACATCTGCAAGTGCCGAGAGATCATCGATTGCACCATGATCTGTTGTGCCTGCAGTACCAACAATAGCGAAAGGAATCAGTCCTTCGGCTTTCAATGCCGCCACGGTTTCTTGCACTTCACTGACTTCAATTGCACCATTATCGACCGTACCGACACACACCACAGACGCTTCACCTAAACCGAGCAGAGACGCTGATTTTTGAACCGTAAAATGGGTTTTGCCTGAGCAGACAATACGCAGCCTGTCAGCATAATCTGGTAGTCCCTGCTTTTGCACCGACTCACCCGATATTTTTCGTACCGCGTTATCACGAGCGATCAGCAGTCCTATCAGGTTACTCTGGGTCGCACCACTGGTGAAAATACCGTCAGCGCCGTCCCCGAGTTCAAACTGAGTCGATAACCAGTCAACGACTTTTTGTTCAACATAGGTGGCTGCACTGGCTTGATCCCACGAGTCCATCGACTGATTTAACGCCGTTATGAAGGCTTCAGCCGCTACCGCTGGTAACATAGGTGGCGTGTGTAAATGGGCAATACAGTGAGGATGCTGAACGATGATCGAATGACGGCCAATCAGGTCACCCGTTTGTTCAATCACAGTATTTAACGGCAGCGGTGTTTCTCCCATCGGCTGCTGATTAATCAGGGAAGCCAACACTTTAGGATCCAGACCACTGTAGGGAGATTCCGCTTGCTCAAACACCTTCTTTATCGTCTGGGTTACCTTATGCATGGCAGATTCAAAGCCGTCAGCACCACTGGCACCCGTATGGATAAAGTGCTCACGCCACTCAGCCACCATGCTTTCTTTGGTGTGGTGGGGTTCGCTGTCTCCGACAACCGAGACCACCGCATCACGCATCACTCGCAAAGCAAAATCTAACTCTTCATAACTGATGATGATCGGCGGCAGAAAACGCAGCACTGAGCCTTCACGACCGCCCTTCTCAATGATCAGGCCACGCTCAAGGCATGCACGTTGTATCGCAGCCGTTAACTCTGGATCAGCTTCAGGCTCAGCGAACTTGTTCTTGCTGCCGTCGGCTTTCACAATTTCCAGACCCAGCATCAGGCCCTTACCCCTCACCTCTGCAATACAGGATGTGGCGTCTGCGATTGCTTGTAGCCCCCGACGCAGATAGTTACCCGCCTCTTTGGCATGGCGTGCAAGTTGGTCTCGCTCAATGATCTCCAGTGCTTTCGCACCGCTGACCATTGCCAGTTGGTTTCCGCGAAACGTCCCTGTATGTTCGCCTGGTTTCCATGTATCGATTGACTTGTCAAAGACCAACACAGACATAGGCAGACCACCGCCTACCGCTTTGGACAGGCAAAGAATATCGGGGGTGATACCCGAGTCTTCAAAAGCGAAGTGACTTCCTGTTTTTCCGATACCGCATTGGATCTCGTCAAAAATCAGTAAAATGCCGTGCTCTCTGGTAATGCGACGTAACTCTCTGAGCCAGAAGTCTGGCGCTGGAATAACGCCACCTTCACCCTGAACAGGTTCAACGATGATCGCCGCGGGTTTCTTCACACCACTCTCATCATCGGCCAGCATACGCTCGATGTAACGCAGCCCCTGACGAGCACCTTGCTCACCGTGGAGACCGAACGGGCATCGAAGGCTGTATGGAAATGGCAGAAAGTGGACATCGGCCATCAGGCCCTCGCGTCTTTCTTTGGTACCGAGGTTACCCATCAATGCCATGGTGCCGTTGGTCATACCATGATAAGCCCCATGAAAGGCAACCATGGTGTTCCGGCCCGTCGTTTGCTTAGCCAACTTAATCGCCGCTTCAACGGCATCAGCACCAGACGGACCACAAAACTGAATGCGGGCATTCTCCGCAAATTCCGGTGGCAGAAATCCCATCAGAGATTTAATGAAGGTATCTTTCGCTGGCGTTGTAATATCTAACGTCTGGTATGGCAACCCCGAGTTGAGTTGTTCAATGAGTGCCTGATTAATTTCTGGGTGGTTATAGCCAAGGGCCAGTGTGCCTGCTCCAGCCAGACAATCGAGATAAATCTGTCCCCGGCTGTCTTCTACTCTGGCACCACACGCACGGGTGATCGCCAATGGCAGTCTACGTGGATAAGATCGAACTTCAGACTCGTAATGTTCCTGACTTAATAGCAGTTCGTCGGGGGTTAAGTCATAAATGTCATTGCTGGTATCTGGCAAAGGCAGCAATGCCTGACCTGTAGGTAATTCAAACAGGTTATTGATCATCGTGTTCATCCATGGATCACGGCCAGACTTCTCACCCCTCTCATAAACGAATGCAACTGTAAAATGTCAGTTGGGAGGAAGGGGTAAAGCCGGGCCAAAACTAAACGTACACACACCAGACATGTGAAAGCAAAACATTGCTACACACACTGATGGTGCATGGCTCCGCTGGCATGCTGTCAATATCGATGATTTAGGATCAACAAGCTGACAGGCAAACGCACTGGCGGAATAACATACCGGGTTTAGTGGACGCTGATGTTCAAGGCTCAGTAATTATACTGCAGTGGGGTAATACGAAGGTTACGAAAGTATGTGATAGTTTCACTGTTGGGTTCCTCAATATGCGCCTGACTTTTCGTCCTTACAGGCCACATTATTAATGCCCTTCTACTGGTAACGAATTTCACCAGTACCTACGGGCACAGCAAGCGCAGAGACTCCCTCGCCTTGCTGTGCATGTGCTCCAAACACCTTGTGTTGGAATTGGCCGCAAATTATCACAGTGTGAATTTAAATGACAAGTTAATTTTTCACTTTGTCATCACAGTGTTTGCTGTGTTCCAGAAACAATTCCTGATATAAACATCAACAAATGCTTCTACAGAGCTTGGGCGACAACACGCTGGAAAGATGACGACATCGGCTCCGAATTGCTGGGAAATACCCCGATGACCTTGCCTTCCCTGTCGATAAGATATTTGTAAAAATTCCATTTTGGCGTGACGCCTGAGGTCGCCGCTAGCTGTTGAAATATTCCCTCACCGCCTCTGACGTTGACTTTCTCCATCATTGGAAAAGTGACACCGTAATTTATATGACAAACCTTGGCGGTCTCAGCTTCCGAGCCACGCTCCTGATAAAAATCATTACTGGGAAACCCAACAACCGTAAAGCCTTTGTCTTTGTATTGCTGATAGAGCTTTTCCAACTGAGTGAACTGAGGCGTAAAACCGCACTGGCTCGCGGTATTGACCACCAGCACCACTTTATCTTTAAACGCCTCACACATATTGACTGACTCAGTTGAATTCAGCTTTTTGTAACTGAAATTCAGAAGATCAGAGCACGATGACTGGCCATAAGCTGGCATAGTCGGTGCGCCAAAAAATATACCGGTTAACAGGGTGAGCAGAGAAAGGTAACGCTGTTTCATCAGGTGACTCCTCGGTAAATAACGGTGACAGGTATACATGTGATAGGCGCAAAACCAGTATTTCGATCATCCCCCCTCCGCACCGAATACAATGGCAGGCAAAGCTGGAAGATCGGACAGAGTCTTCCAGCAACACCTCACCACTTCTTTCAGCATTCAGTGAACGACTACTCATCGCTCACTGAGCTAATGCCCATAGCTTCGTGAACATAGCTCCGTGAACATAGCTCCGTGAACATAGCTCGATGAGCATAGCCCGGTGAATTAAGACGTTTCTCAATGGCTGATGTGTATCTGAATATCTATATTGCCATCTTTGCCATCGCTGACTTTGTAGCCCATCGCCAATAACTTATCCCTAATGGCATCAGCCTCTGCGAATTTCCGCGCCGCTTTCAGCGCCTTTCTTTCCTCTGCCAGTTGATAAATATCGTCCGGGATATGCGCCTGCTCGGGTTGGTCGACTTTCAGGCCAAAGATTTGGTCAAAACACATGAGCGTTGCCCGCTTGGTTGCACCATCTAATTCACTGTCCAGCAGCTCTGATACCAACGACAGTGCACGAGGCATATTGAGATCATCATTGATGAAAGCCACAAACCTGTTGAGGAAAGCGGTATCCACTTCCCCACCCTCGGGAAGTTCCGCCACTCGCCGCTTAAGACGCCTCAATGCCGTCTGTGCACCGCTCAGGCTCTCCCAGGTGAAACTCAGTTGGCTGCGATAATGTCCCGTCAGGATCAAATACCGATAGGCCAGCGGATCAAATCCTTTATCAGTCAGGGTTTTTAATCGCAGTGATGTTCCGGACTTTGAGATCTTCTCTTTGTTGAGGTTAAGGAAAAAACCGTGCAGCCAAACATTCGCCTGAATGTGCCCGTTTTTGGCCTCACACTGGGCAATTTCGTTGGTATGGTGCACCGGGATATGGTCTTCACCGCCAACGTGAATATCAAAACGCTTGCCGAGGTATTTCTCTGCCATCGCTGAGCACTCAATGTGCCAGCCCGGAAACCCTACTCCCCATGGGCTGGGCCACTCCATTTGCCGTTGTCGCTTACCGCTGAATTTCCACAGCGCAAAATCCGTGACCTGTTTTTTTTCTGCCATGTCTACCCGTTTGCCAGCCTCGAGACCTGCGCGATCCAGCCGGGCTAACTTGCCATAATCAGCTTGTTTACTGCTATCGAAATACACCCCATCCTGAGTCATGTAGGTGAAGCCTTTCTTTTCCAATTCACTGATAAAGTCGATTTGTTCCTGAATGTGTTCAGTCGCGCGGCAGGTTATCGAGGGCGAGGCAATATTGAGTTGCGCCATATCGGCAAAAAAGGCCTGCTCAAAGTCTTTGGCGATTTGCCATGCTGACTTCTGTTGTTGTCTTGCCCCCTTCTCCATTTTGTCTTCACCCGTGTCGCCATCAGAGACCAAATGCCCCACATCGGTAATGTTCATCACATGATTGACGCGAAGGTCATTAAAACGTAATGCGCGGGTCAGTAAATCAACAAACAAATAGGTTCTCAGGTTACCAATGTGGGCATAGTCATACACGGTGGGACCGCACACATACAGGCCAACCTCCCCCTTTTTCATTGGCGTAAAAGCTTCAGATTGTCTGCTCAGGGTGTTAAAAAATCGAATAGGCGTTTGAGTCATTGTCTGTCCTTATAAATGCAAAAAGGCCGCAGATGAAGTCATCTACGGCCTGAAAATGTGTTTGTAGGGAGGATTATTCGCGATGCACAGGAATACGGCCGTAAATGATGTATTTACAGCAACAACAGCAGAGGTGAGTGAAAATCAGCGACATATTCATCGTTTCACCATAAAGCAAACAAGCCGTAAATGACAAGGGGTGGTAGTGATGATGGGAAAAACAAAACCAAAAAGTGCGATGTAAGCCGACAGTCATAAGGTGTGAATGATATCTGCTGCCATTATGCCCAAAAAATGCATGTTGAATGGGACGTACAAAAAAGCGGCAGAATGGCTGCCGCTCAATGACATTTACAGTGACTTAATATCTGTTAATTAGATATGTTTTCATATATGCGGGTAAGGTGACTTACATCTTTGAATGATTTACCCTGAATAATCAAGTCAACATCTCCATCAGAATCGAGGTCTGCTGCCTGAATATCATCGACAGTAAGATAATCATTTTTATCTAAAGAAGTGGCTTGCGGACTAAAAAAACCATCGCCCATACCGAGGTAGTTGGTAAATTTCACACGTCCTCTGCCAGAGGATAGGAGAATATCAAGATTACCATCTTTATTTATGTCAAATATTACTGCGGCGAAAGAATTTTTACCAAGCCCAGAATTAAAGACATTGAATGTATTATTCCCATTATTCATGAATAAAACATTATTAGAAGAGGCTTCATCGACATTACTATTGGTAACGAATATATCTAAGTAGCCATCATTATTGATATCGCCAAGAGTAACACTCGTTGGGGCTATATCTGGTGTATATGGAAATAATTCAATAGCATTGTCAAACCTGCCCTTACCATCATTTAAATAGACTTTTCCACCAGAGCCTGTAGCTGCAACGACGATATCCGGATATCCATCATCATTAATATCACCTACTTTTACTATATTTTTTACGATATCTGATGAGTGATCCATATGTATTATTTGTTTTGAATTTTTAAAACCGTATTCTCCGTCACCTATGAAGATCTCTGGTATTCGAGAGATCCGAACTAAATCTGGGATACCATTACCAGTTAGATCTGCCAGCTTTGAATTCTGATAAGTTCCATTTACAATAGCACCCCCGAAACCGCGCCTACCTTTAAATTCACCATTTCCCCTATTTTCGTAGAACCAGATCATTTGTCTTTCTTCATCGCGGCTGATAACGACTAGATCTAAATGCCCGTCTTTATCTATATGGCCGACATTAACGCTATAAACTTTTTTTGGTTCATAAATTCCATATTCAAAAAAATCGAATTTACCATAGCTATTTCCAATACCAACTGAAAAGCCATTTTCGCTGCCTGTCACAATGTCCATTCGGCCATCAGTGTTTACATCACCAATTGCTAACGCCAATGGAATTGAGTTTTTGGTTATGATGACCTGCTTTTCGACAAAGTTGCCGCTACCTATATTCTCATCTTTTTTCAGCATCAACTGGACGTTTTTAACATCAAGCGGCTTAAGGGTAAGGGTTTCGCTGGCTGCGTTGCCACTTTGTTTAACCTCCAGCTGGTGTTCTCCGGCTGTCAGGTGAGCTTTAAACGTACCTGCACCGATATCAGCGCCAGTCACACCAATTTTTTTGCCATCGAGGAACACATTTGCACCTTCTGCTTGCGTCCAGTTTTCGTTCACGACATTGAGGCGAAGGGTGCCCAGTATACGGTTGGTGATAATGCTTTCACGCTTAAGCGCGGTTTTACAGCCTTTGGTCTGGTTGGTTGCCACGTTCAGTTCGATATTACAACTGGCGAAGGGTGTCAGTTCTTCCAGTGCCTGTGAGGTATGGGTGTTGTAGAAGGCGAGATATACATCAACCTTATCTGAACCGCCCGTCTCGAATATATCTTTTGCGATGTAGTCACCATTCACATCCTGAACAGTCAGCAAACGCTCTTGCGCAGGCGCGCCTTTGGCCGTCAGGTTTGCTTTCAGTGTCAGGTTGTCTAATCCGCCAGCTTCATCGACTAATACCTGTGGCAGTTTAAATGAAAAGTTACCGCGGTCTTTAATTGATGAGACCTCAAACCCTACATCAGCCTGCACAGGTACGATATTAGTTTGCGACTTTTCGCCTTCGGCAAAGTTCACTGTTTCACCTTCGCCGTTTTCACCGACCATCAGGTCGCCATCATACAGGCGCATTGAGAGGGTATACTCGCCCGGCTCGACGTTCATTTTGACTTCAGACAGGCCCGTTTCTTTGTTAATGGCATAAACCTGCTCTTTACCACCATTGAGAGAGAGACCGAACTGCGGTTTGTTGATCTCTGCCAACTCGTCTGCTTTCCACTGGAAAGACAGCGTTGGCACGTCTTCAATTTGGCTGATTTCAGTAATGGTGTCGCCAAGGTTTGGCTCAACCGTAAACTGAATCGCAGGCTGCTCGCCTTCTATCACCTCATGGGCAAGAGAGGTGGCTATGTATTGTTTAGGGTTTGGCCCTGTGCTGTTAAGCAACAGGTGAAAATCATAGGTGCCGGGTTTTAATGTCAACGCACGGTGAGAGGTCGTTGTGACATTGCCTTCGCTATCGACAGATTGAGTAACAGGCCACTCAAATTCCTGTTTCTTTTGCGTGACAACATTGGTCACCTGCAATTTGCCAACATAACGGGTCTGCTCAACGGCCTTTGCCGCTTGCTTTGTTTCACGGTCTGTATATGCCGCATAAGCCGCCAACTCAGGCGCCTTGCCGGGAAGGCTTTGAATGTACCGCGCAGAAAAAGTGGTTTCGATATCCAAAGGGGTGGCGGTTTGTGAGGTTTGTGCGGTTTTTGTGTCGTCACCGCCGCAACCGGAGAGCAGCAGGCCAGCAATCAGCGTGCTGATAAGGGTGTTTTTCATACTAGTTTACTTGTATATATTTTTGGGCGATTGAGCATATACTCTAAATTATCAATAAGGAAGGATTTTGTATTTTTTGTTAACCTCGCTTTTTTATTTGCGATCAAACTCAAATTAAGTTTTGACCACTCACTGTGTCGCAGACAGAGAATGTATTTTTACAGGAAATTTTATCATGAGCAGTAATGAATCTTGCTCAAAAAACATCCGACATTGAGGCTTGAACAAACAGATAAACGTATACTGATTAAGGATCAATCACCTTTAATTAACGCCAGCCACTTGAGTCGTCAGGTAATTCATCACTTCTCCAGCAGGTGTTATTGTCTATTTCAATTGATAGAAATATTTACTTCAGTGCTCAGGGAATGTACTGCGCTTGTTGATAATAAAAACAGAAAAGTTTGAGTGATTCCGGGTGAGTTGTATTGTCACTCACGACCTGCTTAAACAGCCTAAAAAGCCATACTTTTTTCTTTAGATAACGCTCATGAAAAAGTGATGAAAAGCACAAACCGTAGTGATCGCTTTAGGCATATTCCAATTTACGGTACACTTGTCCGCTAATATTTCTGTCAAAAAAGACAGTTTACACAGTCAGCCCATTTAAAAATAATAATAAACAGCATGTTAGCCAGATTATCACCTACCCATCGTCTTTCTATCCTTCGCTTCGCTGATTCGAATAACAATGTCACTAACGAAAGTGACACGTCTGAATATCAAAAAAGGCGCATAACGTTTAATGCGCTTGCACTGATGAGCAGCCACTGATCCGAAGGGGAAATCATGCTACCTAATCGCACAAAAGTTCGGGATTATGTTGAAGAGTCGCGCCTCTTTGGTCGCCGGGCAATTGTGGCCTTTTGTTTTATTCTGGCTATGGTGGGTGTGCTGCTGGCTAACCTCTATCATTTGCAAGTCAGTGATCATAAAGACTACCAAACACGCTCTAACGATAACCGAATCAAAATTCTGCCCATCGCGCCGAACCGTGGGCGTATTTTCGATAGAAACGGTGTGTTACTTGCCGAAAACCGCGCGGTGAGCAGCCTTGAACTGATCGCCAGAGAAGTAAAGGATATCGATGATACGCTGGCGCGGATTCAGGCATACATCCCTCTGACACCGGATGAAATTAAGCGTTTTCGCAAAAAGCTGCGCCAAACAGCCAGATTCAAACCAGTGATCATCAAAGATCAGCTCAATGAGGAAGAGATTGCTCGTTTCTCTGCTCACCAGTATCAGTTTCGTGGTGTCAACATAAATGCCAGACTTAAACGGTATTACCCGTTCGGCGAAATACTCACCCACACCATAGGCTACGTCTCCCGAATCAATGACCGGGATCTTCGACGACTTTCCAAAGAGGGCAAGGAAAAGAATTATCAGGGTACGTACGATATTGGAAAAATTGGTGTTGAACGCTATTACGAAGACATGTTGCACGGCACCAAAGGCTTTCAAAAAGTGGAAGTAAATAGCCATGGGCGGGTGATTAGGGTGATTGACTATGTGCCTCCTGTTCCTGGCAAAGATCTGGTTCTTAACCTTGATATTGAGCTTCAGACCTACGTTTACAAGCAACTTGATGGCCGACGTGGCAGTGCCGTGGTTATCGATCCAAGTGACAATGGTGTGTTGGCGATGGTCTCCAGTCCAAGCTACGACCCAAATGCTTTCGTCAATGGTATTTCAGGGAGAGAATACAGCGAGTTACTCAACGATCCGGATCGTCCTTTGGTTAACAGGATCACGCTGGGGGTGTATCCACCCGGGTCAACCATTAAGCCTTTTATGGCCATCGCTGCGCTTCAGGAAAAAGTCGTCACCCCGTTTACGCACCGCAATGACCACGGCATGTGGCGTTTACCCAAGACTAAAAATAAAACCAAAGTCTGGCGTGACTGGAAACGCTGGGGGCATGGCAATGTTGATTTAAGTTATGCCATTGAAGAATCCGTTGATACTTTCTTTTATCAGATTGCTTACGACCTAGGTATAGACCGTATTTCAAGCTGGATGAACAAGTTTGGCTTTGGCCATGAAACAGGCATCGATATCCCTGAAGAAACCTCAGCGAATATGCCAACCCGTGAATGGAAGTTCGCCAGACACCGTACACCTTGGTATCAGGGCGATACCATACCTGTCGGTATCGGACAGGGCTACTGGACAGCGACACCTATCCAGCTTGCCAAAGCTACCTCTGTGTTAATTAACCACGGTAAAGTCATGGCACCCCACCTGTTGCGTGCGGCAGTGGAGCGTGATGACACCAAAGAAATCGAAGAGAAAGCAGAGGTGAAGACAAACTTCCCAATGTCTGAGGTTGCCAATCAGTATTGGGACCTGAGCATTGACGCTATGCGTCTGGTCAACCACGGAAAGCATGGTACAGGCCGCCGCACCTTTAAAACCGCAAAGTATATCAGTGGCGGTAAGTCAGGTACTGCACAGGTCTTTGGACTGAAAGAAAACCAGAAATATAAGGCAGATGAGTTATCATCACGCCTGCATGATCATGCTCTTTATATTGGCTTTGCTCCCTACAAACATCCCAAATACGTTACCGCCGTGGTGCTGGAAAATGGCGGCAGTGGCTCTAAAGTAGGTGGTCCTTTCGTTCGTAAGATCTTTGATCATCTTCTTGACGATTCAGGCCAATTGGCAAAGCATTGATGCCCGCGTTTTTTTCAAATGAAAGCCAGCCTCTTCTTGTGCTGGCTTTTTTATAATCTCGTTGCTGATGATAAAAACCAGCGACTTAGGTACTGATTAATACCTAGCAAAAACAGTGGCCCATCGCCACCTTGGTTTTATATACCTAATTCAGCTGCAAGAGAGGATGAGATTTGAGTGCCTTTCATGTCTTTCTCAACAATTTTCCTGAATTTTTTGATGGTATTAACGACAATCTCTTTGGTATGGGAGTTGGCAGCAAACACCGGTCTCACCTTTGGGCTGTAGTGAAGAGAGAATTCCATCGCCACCCACCTTGGGTCAACCTGTTCAAGAGAAATATGGCCACGTATATCAGCCATTCTCACTGCGTCTTTTTTGGGATAATGATTGGGCTGTTCATGCAACGTAAACTGATACCGATTATCTGATACTTTCTCTCCAACAAAACGGATAAACGCATCGCGGTTTTCAAGCGTCAACGGCGCGTCAAATTTTAGATAAAGCGTTTGATCGGTGAGACCGCTACGACTGATCACTTCAGAAGCAACAATATCATGTACCCAATCGCCTACTCTGTTGGCGTCAATAATCAACGAAACGGGTGCAGCCAAAGACGTTCTCAACAAAATACGCCCCTGTGCAGTATCAAACTCGTCGCCTTCCATCGTTACCATTTTAAGACTTAATTTATCAGAATATGTTTGACCATCGCTGGCTTTAAATTTCGCAGCCTGAGTTGATGTGGCAGAAAGGGACAAAAGGAAGAAGACAGTTAATGCGCGGAATATATCCTTCATCATGTTATTCCTGAAAACAGTTAAATAATACCATTAATCACTCCTCTCATCGTTAGTCAGACTGGCTGTGGCTTTTGAAAAACTGGCCGTAACGATACAGAAGCGATGTGCTTACCCACGATGGGCATTTCTGTAAATCTTACTTTTCAGATACAAAAAACCAGCACAACCTAAGTTGTACTGGTCTGGATATGCATCTAATTACTTCGCGGCCAATGCTTGAGCGAGATCCATTGGGATTTCAGCATCTTTAAACTCGCCTTCAGTCAGCTTTTTAAACTTCTTCATAGTTTTCTTCACAATTTGCTTTGTGTTCGAGTTGGCGGCAAACACTGGACTAGCATGCGGGTTGTAGTGAAGCTTGAACTCGAGCGCCATGCGGTCTTCGGTGACCTGCTCAATTCGGAATTGCCCCCTAAAATCGGTTGCTCGAACGGCATCAGGATTTTCTGGATAATTAGTCTGTTCCACCAACGTCATGATGAAAACATTATCGCCTTCTTGGGAGCCGACAAAACGCACATATCCGTCTCTGTCGTCCAACGTCAGAGGCGCATTAAAACGCATATACAGCGTCTGATCATTGGGAGCGTCGATTTTCAATACTTCGGCGTAGTTAAGATCGTGTACCCACTCTAAAAGGCGATCCGTTGTTACTGTCACAGTAATGGGGGCACCAAGTTGGCCTTTTAATAACGCACGACCTGTTACTGTCGCGTATTTATCACCATCCAATGTTTCCGAGACAAGCTTTAATTTTGAAGAATATTCCTTCCCGTCGCTGGCTTTTAATGTTTCTGCATGTGATGAAAAGGCAAATAAAATCGTGAATGATAAAGTGAGTGCCCTAAGGTAGTTCCTCAATTTCATGCTTTCAATTCCTCCGTGGAACGGTTTATCGGGTAGTGATTGTATTTTGCAATACAAAGTAATCTGACTTCATACAATGTCAGTTTAGAGTAGGGAAATAACTCAGTTTCGAAGGTCACAATAATGAGAAAGGGCTCATTTAATAGCGAATAATTAACATAAAAAAATCATATCATACTGAAAAAACGAGTTTTATTTTTTTAAACGAATGTTTATATTAAAATTTAACAAATGCTAATTTTGGCTACTAATATAGGCATTAGTAATGAAGTTTGCCGAGAATCATGCTGCCATAATAATTGCTCATGACTAAAAATATCTCAGAAGTTGATGATATTGCTGTGGGTATCTGCACTGCTTGGAAATAGGTGAATGTGCAGTTGAATGAGAAAAAGGTTCAAGCATGCTAAGGGATTAGCTTTAATTTTTCCTTATACAGAGTAACAGTTAGTCAATAATAAACTGTGCCTTTTACAATCAGAACATACCTGGGTAGCGGCTACTTTCAATAAACGAATAACCTATCGAGTCCTTATCGCTAAATACTATCAAGGTTGACGGATACACGTCTCGCCAGTCAAAAATACACTGCCCGAATTACTTAGAAGACATTTCGACATTAAGCTGCTTTTGCAGGTTAAAACGTATCAAGCATTTCGGTGAGATAACAGAGTCGCCACTACCCGTGAAAACACAACCAGAGCTTTGTATTTCAACGGTATTTAACGGCAAAAAGTTATTTAAAGGGTTATCAACTATCATCACTGTATTCAATATAAAAACTGATAACACTGAATTCACAATAAAACTATCTTTAATACTTATGATCTATATTAATCGATAAGAAAACAACTATAAATACTTAGGTATTCACCGCAATAAACATAGCAAATTTTATCATTTAAACCACACCTTTCAGAATTAAAAATTTCTACTAATTTGTATTAATTATTTTGGTATGGATTATATTTATGATTAAAAAATTAGCTTAGGCTAAAAACTAAAATGAAATTATAAATATATTATATTAGAGCTGATAAACAATACCCGATCTAAAAATATCCTAGAGACGATGTATCCGAATGATAAAAAATCTAATTTTATTTACTATTTTAATTAAAAAAATTTATCTGAATATAAAGTTAGGTTAAAAAAAACATCTCGTTTTTAATAAAATCAAAAAATTCCAAATTGTTCAATAACAGAAAAAAATACAGCCGCTAAAATACTACAATAAATAATTACTAGATAATTGAATCACCAGTCAGTTGGGGAGTAGAAAGGTATGGGTAAGTTGCAGGGAACGGGTGGGAGTCCATTTGATAATTTTCGTGCTTTTAGTAGTGATAAAAATAATGTTTCACTTGATAGTTCAATTGATTTTCAACAAGATAGTAACGTAAAAAGCGTTACAGGAGATAGTGATGGGGTACTTGGAACTCCAGCAGCAACACCTGACCGGCAGATCAAAGGAGTTCATACTCCTCCTAACCCTAATACTAGAATGAAAGGTGTTCAACTTACAGGAGAGATGGATAAAGATTATCGAAGTAAAGTTAGTGAAATAGATAAGAACAGTCCTTTCGATTTTATCTATAGTAAAAAAGATACGTCATCTCCTTACGCCACTAATACTATTTCAGTAAATGATGAAGGGTTAATCAAGGCTTTTAATATTAACGGAGACGAAGAGCTTAGTGAGAAACTTACTCAACAGTATAAAGATAAAAATATTTCGGTATTAAAAGATGAACTAAAAAACAGTCTAAAAAATAGTCTAGATGATACGGAAAATACAAACCCTATCAAAGATATCGCTAAAAAAGAAGCAGAAAAATTAATAAAAAACAACGGCCTGGATTTTAAAGAAAATAAAGGATTGACTGACAAAGAAGGAAATCCATTAGCTCCAGAAGATGTAGATAAACGCATCAAACAATTACTTGAGAAAATGCCTGAATGGATGCGAAAACTATACTCAGATGAAAAGTCTCTTGCATTTAAAAAATGGCTTGAGGATCAAGGAATCGTGCCAAAAGGTACATTTCCGGAAGTAGGAAACATAGCTG
>NZ_LYBM01000042.1 GCF_001707825.1 Veronia pacifica
TTGGACTAGTTTTTGGGGAGCAGGTCACATTACCTAGATGTCTCTTTTGATACATGCAAGGAAAGAGCGTTTGCGCGAAATTCAGATTCAAATGGCAAGTCATATAAAATGACACCCGCAATGTTAGATATGTTCTGGTCTTGGTTTGAGCCTCCAACGCTAAACGAAAGTTTTTTCCGCGTTAGGTGAGAGAATTGCCGAGGTAACTAACAAATGCAGTCACAGGACAAAAAACCGCTAAGCAATTTTTTGCCTCTATTGGTGGGTGTTAACTGTCACCATGAATAAAGCACAGTACTTAACCATCGTTTTTCTACTTCCGGTTATCTCAGCGTTAATTCCTATGGATCATTTTCAAGCTATATAGGTTTGGGTTTATGTCCCACTTGGGTTGGCTTATGCAACATACATTTGGTTTCAGCCAAATGAGCACATGATGAAGTTCATCACGCTAACGCCACTATTTTTTCTTATAGCGGTATTGGTCATTTTTCCCGCTTGGGTGGCTGTTGAATCTGGTCTATATGCAGGGTTACATTTTTTGCGCGTGGTGGCCATAATCGCATTAGCGTCTTCGGTCATTGTTGGGGCCACTTATGTTTTGCTAGCTTTTGGTATCTACGTTGTTTTCAAAAAGTATGGCTTGCTGCCAGCAAACAGTTAACAAGGCCATTAACCTCGCGCCTATCGGCGCCGGACAGCCTACGCTGCGCTCCGGCAGCCGGTTATGGCGGCGTTAGCACTCAGTATGGAGCAAGGATGAATATCGCAATTATATTAAACACCATCGTATTGATAGCTTCTCTGCTTTGGATTGCTTTCGAGCCCGGGTTTGAACCATTTATTGTGGCGATTACAACTATTTTGACATTAATTGGGCTATCCATTAAGTCATCTAAACCTAAAAAGAAAGAAATCGAAATTGATTCTCAGATAATTCTAGAGGCTGAACCAGAACTTAAAGAGCCTACTGAGGTTGAGTTAGTAGCTTCTAGATTTAGAGAATCCCTTGAGCTAATGAATGAAGGCAACTCTTATTCTCCGTTCACGATTGCAAAACTAGCTCAACTGATGAAGCTACATAAAATCGGTGAGCTTGAGAGGGTATTCAATGCTGAAGAAGAGCCTTCATTTGAGTTTATTGATCACTTTTGTAATACGTTTGGAATATATAAGGACTGGCTAATTCACGGTCAAGGAACGCCCTATAATAACCCAGAACAAACTAACTTTGACCCTCTCGCATATTATTCGGAGATAGAGAAAGAAAATCCAAATAGAATCTATTTCATTATGAATAATTCAAAAGTCGGGGAGGTTTTCATGCTGCTAGAGCTATCTGATTTTAAATACAAAATTTTACAAAGAACTTGGCATGTTAGTAGCCATGTTGGCGGCGGTGGACGCAGCCAAATATATGGGCTGTACAAATTAATTAGAAAGCTTAAGAAAAATTACCACAGCTCAAAGTGTGGTGGCCGCATATTAGAGCCTGAAGTATTTGAAAAACTACTCTCTGGCAGGGTCTTTCCCGATTCTGTACTGTCAAGACCTTCACATGAAAATCCTTGGTGGGATGATTTTACAGACGTGTATGGAAAGTACCCGATTTCTTCAAGCTACGAGGGATGGTATGGAAAAGGGTTCTCATACGCACAATCAGTGGTGAGAGACAAACTAGAAAGTGAAAGTGCTAACAAGTCAATGCAGCAGACCGCTAACGCGGCAGCTGATTGAGACGTTATGTGACTACGTGAGCAGCATGAGAATCGAGAGAGTTTACGAGCTACCCAGCCAAATCCTGTCACTAGTTAATGAAAGTGAGAGGGAAGGATTTCGGTTTCTTACCCGCTTGAAATCTGACTTCGATAGTCGTGTAAACACCTTTAGCAAAGACGGTGAAGCCTTATTCGCTGTATTCGAAGCTAATGTTCTAATAGCTATTGGTGGCATCAATGCATAAGAGGTATCAGCAAATCAGGTTGGTAGGCTTCGTCGATTTTACGTGAAACAGTCGTACAGGAGGTACGGTGTTGGGGCCAGCCTATTAAAGCGAATCGAAGCCTTTGCATTTGATCACTTCTGTGAGATACGGCTGTTCACCGATACAGCCAGTGCTGGCAGGTTTTACGAAAAAAACGGATACCAAAAAGCCTACGAGCAGGGCGCTAATTACATCAAGCGTAAAGTCACATAGCAGGGCCACCAAACATCTCCCCTCCGGGCTGGACTCGCAAAACACTCTCTCTGGTTACTTGTCTTAATTTAACGAACCTATCAATAGGCATCGGCGTGTTATTGGCAATCTGAGTAAGTTAGTATCTTCATACGATAGTTTACACTCACTCAGTCAAAGGAATGTTTTATGCCTTATGTTTTTGGCTCTTCCCCTGATGGGCAGGAAGTAAAAATCCACGTCACAAAACGCTCTAAAACCCTAGATTTAACAGAAACGCCTATCTCCTCAATAGACCTGTTGGGCATCGCGGAAAAAGCTCCAAACTTGGAAAGTGTTTTTTTTCGCCCCAATGCTGATGGTTTGATAAAAAATATAGACCTTACACCTCTATGCGAACTCACCAAACTAGTTCATGTTTCATGTATCGTCACAGACAAAATAGAGCTATCAAGGTTATCATTCAAAGAATTAATAACATTAGGTTTTTTTGTTGAAGACTCTGTGGATTTCAAGGGCTTCGAAAACTCCAACGTTCAATGTTTATACGTATCGTTCGGAAACCCCATTAAAGATCCATTTTCAACGATGTGTAAAGATGTTGTGCTTGAAGAACTAAATATTGGTGGCTATCCGCAGGGTGAGTTTTTGAGTCTCAAAGGACTCCCGAGAAATATTCAGAACTTGAAAATAAGTGAAGATGCTAAGTTTTCGGATACTGAAGCTTTGAAGAACACTTATCTCAGATATCTTAATTGCCATTCTGGAAGGATAACTCACCTTCCTAATACTCTGACTGAATTCATTCTTAATGACTCTAATGAAAAGCTTAACTTTAAGCTCTTGCAAGAAACTAAATTGTTGTATTTTACTTTGGATGCAAAAAACTACTCTTCAGAGGATATACAACTCGAGTACTTGCCTAGTACTGTCAAGCAGATAAAAATTTCCAATTGCCCCAATGACTTAAATTTAGATGCTTTACCTGAGGGAGTTGAGCTAGTACAACTTGAACTTACCGCCAATCCGTCAGCGTCGAATAGCAGAGGCGAGCTCATAGTTCCTGAGAGAATAGTGAAAAAAATGGGTCACTTTTCTTTAGACGGATTTTTTCTAGGAGAATTCGATACTAGTATTTTTGAAGGGTCAGAGTTGAAGACTGCATGGTTTCATGGCTGTGACTGGGAATATATCTATGCAGACCATTTTTGGAAGATGACCTCCCTCACTTATGTTGCCTTTGACTCGACAAGAAAGGTGATAGTATCGCCAGAGCTTTTGGATAAGCCTCGCACCTGCAAAAATAAAGGTATGAAGCGTTATCTAGGGATGTTTGATTCATATTAATAATCACCTCTCCTTTAGGGGGCTTGACATATTATTCAACGTAAGTCTCAAGTATGCCCAAACCTGTGTCAGCATCTGACCCGTCACGAATCGTTATCCCATCTAAGGGAGGCGTGAAACGCGCCCCCCTTCATTTTCCCTTTCCAAAATCCTAGCCCTATACGTTGTTTTTGAGGTGTACCATGTGTACCACGTGTACCAACCTTTAAATTCAATAGGTTATGATGCTACACCTTGGTACACCTATGTGTAGCAGGTGTACCATGACGTTTTTCAATGGGTTAGAGGTGTACCAAGGGAGATGATGAAGTCAGGATGGGTACAGTTTATGACGTAAGTCACTGATATTTATCATGGTACACCTTGGTGGCGAAAATAGGCCGAAATCTTGGTACACATGGCGGTTTTAGGTGTACCTTAACTCGAAATCGCCCAAATCTATGCCAGCATCTATGGCGTCACGATCCGTTACCCCATCCAAGGAGGGATGCTTCATCCCCCTTCATTTTTCCCTTCCTGAATTCTAGTCCTAGACGATGTTTTTGAGGTGTAACTGAGGGCTGAGTTACCAAATAAGGGACCGGACGGGATTTTGGGCGCAGATTCTGAACATGATTGGTCACATTCAAAGGTAGTTTCTAGGTATCAAAGTGATTGTAATATCGGTATTTCCGAACAAGTCGGACATAAAATTCGATTTTTAAATTCTGTTACAAATAATTACACTCTAGTTGTTTGGTTGTCACAGCGACTAGTGACGAGTGTAATTTGTTGATACTAAAGAAATTAAAATTTCCCTCTCAGACTGAACTTCATTGTCTAGCCATAGTGCAGTTTGTCGTAATAAGTGAAGAATACGTCTCAGTCACATGTGCCTTGCGTTCAGACAACGAACACACTGAATTCGCGTTGATCATAAGACTATGTATTAGATACAAGCCTTGATGACGGCGGAATAAAACAGGCTGTTAGCCGAAAAATAACTAACTCAAAAAAATAAATAGTGAGGTTAGAGTGAGTATAAATAAAATAATCGCAAGACAAGCAGCCTACTACGCACATGATGCTCAACAGTGGAACAACTCTCCGCATGCACTTCAATTTCCACACTATGCTTCTTTATTAGACCTTCAGTTACCAAAGCATAACAGATATGCGATTTGTAATTTACGGGGTGGAATAGGTAAGTCTACACTTACGTTCAATCTAGCTCATGGAGCAAATGATGTGCTGGCAGTAGATACTTGTCCTCAGGGGAACTCTTCAAGCTTCTTTTCATCTGGCGGTGGCGTGAGCGGAACAACAATTTATGATGCGCTCTTACCTTATCTGTTGCCTCGTATGTCTTTTCCATCAAATATTGCGCAAAAGGTAAAAACTTTTAACCCTTATTTTGATGGCCTAAATGTCCACTTTGTTCCTTCGTCTCCAAACTTGTACGAGTTTCCATCAATAATGGAATCAGCTCTTTCTCAAGCTCGAGGTATTCCCGGTGTGGCTAATATTAAGGCTAGAGAACAGATTTTAAATTCTATGCGTGATTTGTTGGATAGAGAGACAAAAAAAGTAGATACAAAGAAAGTTTTGATAGATACATCACCTTTTTTCTCTGGAGCAACTCATCTCACGTGGCATGCTGTAGATTCACTAATAGTACCAGTCCGGACCGATCAACAGTCAGTTAACTCTCTCCAGCTATTAATCGATATTTTGACTGACTCTGGACGTTCATTCTTGCGTAGCCAAGATAATTTGTCCCTAAGCTCACCCAAGATACAAATGGTTGTAGTGACTCATTGCGGGTGGTCAACCAGATCTGGTGCCAAGCATGAGCCGAATAATCAGACGAAAATATACCTTGAAAAAGTTCGAGAAATCGTAGCAACTAATATTCACTTGTTCACTACTAATGACCCAGATAACCACATTGTGCCATTAGACGATTTCTTAGGTTCAGGACGCATATCTTCAGCTAAAAGTATACCTATTAAGTGTTTAAAGCCTCAGCAATCTTTTACGATTTCAGGACAACAAGTAACTGTAAATGCTTCGGTAGAAAAATGTCAGAAACAACTAGCATTCATAACAAAGAACATATGGTAGATAAAAGTTACTGACTAAAGGTTAAGTGCCTATTTAGTGGGCGCTTGATCCATTGATTCAGGATGATCAATACCTCATCTATCTAGCTAAACGAATAATGTTATTTGATTGTTTTTTGTCTTGAGTAAGACTAACTAATTTCAGCCCCATATTCATTTAATTCAAATAACCATATAAAATATGGGTTTTTATTTTGGTTAATCATAAAGTAGATACAATTCCAATTTCAACGTAATCTCGTTTGAAATATTTTAACTGTAACTCCTTAATTATAATATATTTCAATTATTTACGAACGGTAAAGTGATCAATGGGTGAGTATTCAAAAAGAGTAGGTGAAGTCGGCGAGAAGATAGTCGCAGACTTCTTAGGATTGTTTGGTTGGAAAAACATGTGCAGTAATAATGAATTGAACTGTATTATTGGTGACCACGGCTGTAAAACCCATGGAATTGACGCACTTTTTGCTTACAAGTCTCTTCTTCAACAGCAGACTTTAACCAGTGTTGTTGTGTCAGCCAAATACTCTGGCAATGCCTATGACAAGGTCCCTTCGACATTTAAAGCTCATTTTAATGATGTAGCTAGGACAGTGGAATGTTACTCACGCTCAGACATTAAGAGGAACTTGGTAAAAGGAATAAAGGGTACTTCCAAGAAAGAAGATATTGGAGTGCTGTTTTACCTGAACAACGTAGAAGACCCACAAGAAGACAATATCAAACCCAAGATTTTAAATAGTCGAATTTCGCCAGATATAACATTTAACACAATCCATTTGATAGATAATGCTAGAGCGTCATTTCTATATTACGCGTTGGGCTTTATAAAAGGTAAATATAAGCACGAAAAGCCAAGTTTTTTCTGCAACATTACAACATTAAATGTTAATTCTAACACTAGGCATACACCGATAATGCCTGTTGAGTACATTACCTCGCCCATCATTCCGATGTCAGTTCCATATCAAGACGGTAAGAAATTAATAATACTTTGCGACTTTGATTTTAGCAAAGATGCTTTGACTCTGGTCTTCAGGCTAGCGAAAAAGCTTTGCGCTGACTTTAGCAACCACTACGAAATATACTTCAGTACATACAATACATTAAAGCATTCACCTATTGTTGACGAGGTCAAAATGACAGCAATGTTCGATAACCAATATGATGAATGCGATGATTATGAACCCTCTGATGTCGACGTAACTCTCGAGGTTGGAACTTATAACGATAGCTTTAGGAATGACTTTCAATGAGTAGACAATTCATACCTTCAGGAGATGAGCTAAAAAACCTGTTAAGTCAGAATCAATGTACCCCAGGAAGTATTAACTCTGTGCTAAGAGCAAGAGGGGTGTTTTGTCCAAATTCAGATAAGACTAACACTATTCCATGCCTTATGAAGTCGCTCCTAAGTCCTAGTGAATCATTGGAGTTGATGGATAATATAAAGACTTCGGAGAAGCTCGATCGCGTCAACTTCAGGAACTTCAGTATTGATAAAGATCAAGAGATCTTAGATGTTATCAGTGGTGTTATTGATGATGACGCTATCAGACCTCAACCCTTTGAAAACTAAAGAATTACCGACTTTACTGACTTTGTTGTTGAGACAAGTGACATAGGGGAGTCATATGTGCTTGGGTTTGAGATTCAACGGGAAGATATTCTGGATGATTGGCACGAGAGTACAAAGGTGTTCAGAGGATCTGTTGAGGTCAAGAAACAGTCTGAAGGTGGTGACCTCCTGTTGAACATTCAGTTGAACCACACCACACCAGAGTGCAAAAAAGTGGCCAACCAATTTGTAGACCGTATTGAGAAAGAGTTGCTCTATAAGCAAGTAATAGCTGAATCTGAGCACGGAGGTAAAGTCCTATTTGATAGTTTCGAAAACGCGGATCGAGTTAAGTTTCTTGAAGACCTTACATCACAACACACCGATTATATCTTTTATTATCAGAAGCTTGACGATGTTAGCTTTCAACCGGATAAAGAACAAAAAGAGTTTGAGGATATTAGCAAAGATGCGAACATCCTAGAAAAGGATATAGATCAGTATCGCTTCAAAGGAGACCTGAGAAAAATTATTTCTAACAAGTGGAAAAAAATCCATCCGTTTATTAAGGTCACGAGGTTCTTAGCTACTTACTCAGTTCACTACAATCAATACGAGGGCAGTTGTAAAGTATCTTACGAATTCAGCGAGTACAATAAAAGGAAACTAGAAAATCCAGAGTTTGGTATAAATATTGTAAAGCTCACTCTAAAAGGTGCTACCGCGAGCGACCTAGATTACGTACAGAACAAGATTCTTCATGAGATAGAGCTAAAAAAAACGGAATTGGTTAAAAAGTACCAGAAGGCAGTGACTCAAGGGCAAGAGTCAGAATCTATCGAATCATGCTGAACTGCTCTATTCGAAGCCTAATGAAAAATCTCCAGCTAGAGCCGTCTTTTCAAAAGACAAACCTCCTTCAACAGATCCAACGATTTTCTGCCTGAGGTTAAGGCTTTAGCTGTCTAATTCAACCCACTAAAGCAGATTAAAAATAGCCCCTTTCTGTCCACATTCGATTTAACGGCTATGGTCAGTTGATATGACAAGTAACAATGGTGGCAGGTTAAGGGCTAACCATTTCTCGACTTCGAGAACCAACGCCAATGTGTATCAAGGGATGTTGACAGAGAGAGGTTGTTGACGAAATATTAGCCAGATCGGTAAAGGAATGCGTGAAAATTAAGGCGTGTTAGGTGAAATTTTACCCCTTGTCATCTGTTCTCAGATGTGCATGAACAGCCTGATTTGTGCGCTATGCCACAAAAAAACACCCCTTATGGATGATGTCAAACGGTGAGCCCTGAGGGTTGCAGCCCCCAGAGCTCTGCCAGTTCTACTACCTAAACTAGGAGAACCGACATGGCCACTCTATCAAAAGATACACTCGACCTTCAAAACGATATCGACCGAATGCTGTCTCAAAGCATCGCCGTCCTCGACTCACTTTCCTTCGAAGACCAGTTTAAGTGTTTGCCTACAAACACAATTGCGTCTGTCCTTTGGCTGCTAAGCGATCGGCTTCGGGAAATTGAAATCAACTATCAGGCCCTGACTGACGCCTCCCGGCACCAGTAATTTTCGCACTTCGCGATACTGGATTTGCCGGAACAACAGGGTCAAAAATGTAGGTAACTGAACGCCCGAAAAAATATTCACATTTTTTTTGGCTTGAGTGCACCATTTCACCTAAGCAGACCCGTCTGATTCCGGCATCTTGGAAACGTACACGAACGGTGTACGACCAACTGGGATGACGTTATGACGACACAAAACAACCCTTTCATGCTTCCTGCCTCTGAGCGTGCAGACGTGCTTAAACAATATGGCATGAACTAATCCAGTTTTTGACGTGATTTTGGAAAAGGCTCTGTAGGAAACTGCAGAGCCTTTTTCTTTTGAAAAGAGAAGTTAGCTATAAATCAATACGAATTTCTTTGATGTTACTGACACTGACTTTCAGTGGTCCATCGCGATACGGACCGGCATTTTCTATCTTGGACGCAGAAACGGTAATATCGACGTGGCATTTATCAAAGCGTTGCAATAATTCGCTTTGCGTAGAGTCAAACGCACCCTTCAAGCTCTGTTGATAGCTGCCATTTTCGTCCAGAGAGCTATCTGCTGCTGCGGTGAGTGATTCACGCTCTGAGGAACAGTTCAAAGCCATCCACGGAATACTGTAAAAGTGCCCGGCTTCTTGCGACACATCAATTGATATAACTTCACCAGCAAATGAATGGGTAAGCGACACGGGCACGGGTAGAGCGTCTTGAGTAAAGTTAACGGAGTACGAGGTATTATTACTTTCCCGTGAAAAAGTAAGTTCATATTCTGAGGCGTCTGAGACAGTATCGAGTGAATAACTGGCGACTTCGGTGTTCTCTTGACGAGATAATTCTTGGTTCACGCCATCAACCGTCACTTCGATCGCATCCCCTTCGCCCAATGTGAGAAGCGTATTGTCGGCTGCGGCCCTCGGAATACTGCTTGCTTTTGCTTTATTGCCATCCATGGACTCAAACGAGACATAAATATCTAACTTGTCGTCGCCATATGCCGTTGTTGAAGATGAAGGCACTGGCGTGTTTTCTACAGCGGTACCGTCACCGCCCCCTCCGCCGCATCCCGATGACGCTATCAGAAAGCCAATAGCGAAATATTTTTTCATTCGGTTCCCTCCTGATTTGATTTTAGTCTTTGACGACCATACAAGAGGCTCTGTTTGAACGCTACGAAAGCAGGATGCCCGTTATCACATCGTTAAGTGAAAAATATACGCATAAGAAAAGGGCTCAACCCGACGTGAGCCCTCACTTTATTAGTGTTGGGAATATGTATCAGCCACCAGCCTGTTGTCTTTGATCATAACCGCGCTCTTCGTCCGAAACGGTCAGTGGCAAGTTGTATTGGCGGGCGATATAGTCAGCGCACTTTTCTCCAATTACCATAGTAGGCGCGTTGGTGTTGCCACCAATCACCAAGGGCATGATAGAAGCATCAGCCACGCGTAAACCCTGTATACCGTATACTTTTAGCTCTGGATCGACCACCGCCATTTCGTCGTTCACGCCCATTTTGCACGTTCCGACCGGGTGATAAATGGTTTCGGCATTCTGACGGATAAACGCCTCAAGCTGCTCGTCACTTTGTACTTCTTTACCCGGTGTCAACTCTTCACCAAGATAAGGCTCAAAGGCAGGTTGGTTCATCAGTTCGCGACCTTTTTTGACGATATCAACCATGTTCTTCATATCGATATCATCTGGGTCAGTGAGATAACCTGTCTCAATCTGAGGTCTGTCATCAGGGTCAGCCGATTTGAGGTAAATACGGCCCCTGCTTTTCGGTCTGAGGTCAGTAAGGTGCAACGAGAAACCAAAACGAAAATCGATTTTTCGGCCGTGGTTGTGGAGCACCAAAGGTAAAAAGTGGTATTGCAGATTCTCGCGATCAAACTCAGGTGAGGTTTTTTCGAAACCAGCTCCCTCAGCCACAGAAGATGACAATAGCCCTCTGTTTGTTTTCAGATATTTGAACACCTCGCGAGTCAAAAACGGCCAGCCCAATGGGCCAAGATTGATGGAGGTTCGTGACTTATCGAGGTATTTGATTGTCGTCGTCAGGTGGTCCTGAAGATTTTCGCCGACGCCGGGCAAATCTTTCACTACTTTGATATCGTGTTTTTCGAGCTCGGCACGCGGGCCGATACCAGACAACATGAGAAGATGAGGAGACTGAATCGCACCGGATGCGAGTATCACTTCTTTTTCAGCAAATAAGTGCCTGACTTTTCCTTTTTGAATGTATTCGATACCAACGGCACGATCTCCATCAAACAGAATTCGTCTCACATTGGCACGAGTCTCGATTCGCAGTTTGTCATTGTTGCTGTGTTCTTCCAGATAAGCGCGGTTAGCATTAAAACGGCAACCGTCTTTCTGTGTGACCTGATAGTAGCCAACGCCTGCCTGAGTCTCGCCATTGAAATCTTCGTTGTATGACAGACCATATTCTTCGCCGGCTTTAACAAAAACGCGGGAGAGATCGTGAATGTGAAAAGGATCGGCAACGTTCAATTTTCCGCTGTTGCTGTGGTAAGGGCTGTCACTGAAACGTTCATTTTTTTCGTTTTTCAGGAAATATGGCAGGATGTCTTCGGCGCTCCAGCCTGTGTTACCGAGGTCAGCCCACTCGTCATAATCTCGCAGGTTACCTCGGATATACAGCATGGCGTTGATGTTGGAGCTACCACCCATACCTCGTCCGCGGGGCCAGAACAGTTTACGATTGCAAAGCTCTTTGTCTCTATTAGTGAAAAACCACCAATTGTAGATATAGGGGACCCAGTTATTTAACACCATACTGGCAACAGGGGTTTGAATACCCCAAAGCTTGAAACCGAACAAGGGTTTATCACTCGGTCCAGCCTCAAGAAGGGTCACTCTTTGTCCTTTTTCGACGAGACGCCCGGCGACAGCGCATCCGCCAGATCCACCACCCACAACAATAAAATCCGTTTTGTTCAAGTTGCTCACCCCTCTCTGCCGCTGTTAACGTGTCGATCTGCTCTCATTAATAAAGCTACACACTTTTACGCATATTAGTGAGTGGTTTTCAGCAGATCATAAAATACTCTCAGCATTGATACACTCATCCGACCAGATTGCATTGCTCGGATGCTGAAAGTGAGAAAACAACGTAAAGGTTGTTGTCAGTTGAGAGGTTTGATGGTGATATCTCCGTGCACCCGACATTGGCAGGCCAAACGACGGTTGTGTCCATTGATATCCAGCCTGTCCAGCATATCTTCTTCATCATCATTTTTGGCATTGAGGTTATGCAACCCGGCTATAATCTCAATTGCACAAGTTCCGCACCCAGCAGCACGGCAGCCAAAATCAAGCTCTCGTTGACTGGTATTTTCTATTTCCATTAATTCACTGTTATCAGGCAGTTGGAATGACTGACCAGAAGCATAAAAGGTAACCGTCGACATAATGCCCTCCTATATCTAGCGTAGTGCGCTAATTAAGGGATACGCAAAATACTGCACAAGAGTTTATTGATAAAACACACATTGGAAGAGAGAAAAAGAAAAGGCGCCATATCGCGCCTCTCATTACTGTGGAAGATAAAAGCGGACTTTTTTACAGATAGTCACACAGGTAAGCCACTGAATCTGACACTTTAATGTCAAAGGCTGATGTACCTGGCACGTCAAAACTATCTCCGGCGCTAAAGGTCTGCCATTCGATATTCCCCGGCAGCTTAACAACCATTTCCCCGGCGACCACGGTCATTTTTTCTGGCGCTGCGGTATCAAAACGATATTCACCTGGTGTCATCACACCAACACTGCTGCGCTGGCCTGATGTTTCAAAGCCGATAGACTTAACCTTACCGTCAAAGTATTCATTTACGTTCATCGTGAATTCCTTTTCTCCTCGTACTAAAGGCCATTAACCTAACACAGGTTTCACGGGTTTCCACACTGATGGATCGTCAGTCGTCATGATGATCCGCCAGTGCCTCAAGGATCGAACAATGTGTCGCACTGTCGTTATCATGTCCGCAACAGGCGTCGTTGATCTTTTTTAGCGCCAGCCGAATACGAGTTAACTCAGCAATTTTACTGTCAATCTGATCAAGTTTTTTCTGCGTGATCCCCTTTACCTCGGCGCAGCTGTGCTGGCTGGGCTCTAACCTGATATCCAACAATTCCTGAATGTCTTCGAGGGTCAGGCCGAGCGCCTTACCTTCAATGATAAAATGTACGCGCGATAACGCTTCATCACCGTAAAGGCGGTAACCGCTTTCACTTCTGGCATCTGGTTTCAGCAGTCCTGTTTTTTCATAAAATCTCAGGGTGTCAGTAGACACACCCGCTTTTTTCGCCAGTTGGCCGATTTGGAGTAATTTCATAAGTCGTGATGTCCGTTTAACTGACAAAACATAAAAGCAATCGATTCGTCAACATTTTAAGTTAGAATACGCGCCATTCCACTGAGGTTTATACCTGAGGGTGTTTGGCAAAATGGCCAGGAAAGCAATTTTGCCAAATATCCTATCCCCTTACATGAAGAGATGGTAGCAATGGAAAACGCTCGTCCTATTCGCCGCGCACTGATCAGCGTATCTGATAAAACCGGTGTCGTGGAATTTGCCACAGCACTTGCTCATCAGGGTGTCGCTATTTTATCAACTGGCGGCACAGCAAAACTTCTGATGGCACAAGGTTTAGATGTCACAGAAGTGTCTGAGCACACTGGTTTCCCTGAAATGATGGATGGACGGGTTAAAACCCTGCATCCAAAGATCCACGGTGGCATTCTTGGTCGCCGCGATCAGGACGGTGACGTGATGGATGAACATAATATCGCACCGATAGATATGGTGGTTGTGAATCTTTATCCTTTTGCTGAAACCGTCGCCAAGCCGGGCTGTACACTCGAAGATGCCGTTGAGAATATCGACATTGGCGGTCCGACAATGGTACGTTCTGCTGCAAAAAACCATAAAGATGTTGCTATCGTCGTTAATGCGTCTGACTACGATAACGTATTGGCTGAGATGAATCAGAACAATGGCTCCCTGACACAGGCCACTCGCTTTGACCTTGCTATCGCTGCATTCGAACACACGGCAGCATACGACGGCATGATCGCCAACTATTTCGGTACCATGGTACCTGCATACGGCGACGCAGAAATTAATGACGAAGACTCGCGTTTCCCACGCACCTTCAACCAGCAGTTCATCAAAAAGCAGGACATGCGCTACGGTGAGAATAGCCATCAGGCAGCAGCGTTTTATACCGAAGCGGCGCCCGAGGAAGCGTCAGTTTCTTCGGCAACCCAGCTACAAGGAAAAGCGTTATCTTACAACAATATCGCTGATACCGATGCCGCTCTTGAATGCGTAAAAGAGTTCGAACAACCTGCATGTGTGATAGTTAAACACGCGAATCCATGTGGTGTCGCCTTAGGTGAAAATATCCTCACGGCTTATGACCGTGCTTACCAGACTGACCCAACATCCGCTTTTGGTGGCATCATTGCCTTTAACCGTGAGCTAGACGCTGACACAGCCAGCGCGATTGTTGAGCGCCAGTTTGTTGAAGTGATCATTGCCCCGTCTGTCAGCGATAAGGCAGCAGAAGTCGTCGCGGCGAAAAAGAATGTGCGTCTGCTGGTCTGTGGTGAGTGGCAGCAAAAAACGACGGGTTACGATCTTAAACGTGTAAACGGTGGCCTTCTGGTTCAGGAGCGCGACCAAGGCATGGTTTCACTCGATGACCTGACCGTGGTGTCCAAACGTCAGCCAAGTGATGAAGAGCTGCGCGATGCTCTTTTCTGCTGGAAAGTAGCCAAGTACGTTAAATCTAACGCCATTGTGTATGCAAAAGGCAATATGACCATTGGTGTGGGTGCCGGACAAATGAGCCGTGTCTACTCAGCGAAAATCGCTGGAATCAAGGCTGCTGACGAAAACCTCGAAGTTGCTGGCAGCGTGATGGCTTCGGATGCTTTCTTCCCTTTCCGTGATGGTATTGATGCCGCCGCACAAGCAGGCATTACCTGTGTCATTCAGCCGGGTGGCTCAATGCGCGACAACGAAGTTATTGCTGCTGCTGATGAGCATGGAATGTCCATGGTATTTACTGGTATGCGTCACTTCCGTCACTAACAAACATCGTTTGTGTAAGAAATTCAGGGTATTCTCGGCTCAGATATTATCAGGGCCGGGTTCCGTTTCCTGACAATAAATTGAGTCAGCCTTGGCATAAGGCACCTCTCACGCTTTGAGGATATGGATGATATGAAAGTATTAGTTATTGGTGGCGGTGGCCGCGAACACGCTCTTGCATGGAAAGCCGCGCAATCAGCGGACGTGGAAACTGTTTTTGTCGCTCCGGGTAATGCAGGTACTGCGCTTGAACCCAAGTTAGAGAACGTTGCCATCGGTGTTGAGGATATCAGTGCGTTAGTAACATTTGCGCAGGAAAACCAGATAGCACTGACAATTGTCGGCCCGGAAGCGCCATTGGTTATTGGTGTGGTTGACGCCTTCCGCGAGGCTGGTCTCACTATCTTTGGCCCGACTCAGGCTGCCGCACAGCTTGAAGGCTCTAAAGCATTCACCAAAGACTTTCTTGCCCGTCATCAGATCCCAACCGCTGAGTACGCCAATTTTACTGAGGTTGAGCCAGCACTGGCTTATCTGCAGGAAAAAGGGGCACCGATTGTCGTGAAAGCCGATGGTCTGGCTGCAGGTAAAGGTGTGATTGTCGCCATGACACTCGAAGAAGCTGAAGCCGCTGTTAAAGATATGCTGGCAGGTAATGCCTTTGGCGAAGCGGGACACAGAGTCGTTATTGAAGAGTTTCTTGATGGCGAAGAAGCAAGCTTTATTGTCATGGTTGATGGTGAAAATGTACTGCCAATGGCAACCAGCCAGGACCATAAACGTGTCGGTGACGGCGATACAGGCCCAAATACTGGTGGTATGGGTGCCTACAGCCCGGCACCTGTCGTGACACAGGAAATCCACGATCGAATCATGGAAGAAGTGATTTATCCGACCGTTCGCGGAATGGCGGCAGAGGGTAACCCTTACACTGGTTTCCTGTATGCAGGCTTGATGGTCATGGCTGATGGCACGCCAAAAGTTATTGAATATAACTGCCGTTTTGGCGATCCGGAAACTCAGCCAATAATGCTGCGTCTGAAATCTGATTTGGTGTCATTGTGTCTCGCAGCAGAAGATAAGGCGCTGGATAAGGTTGAATCGCAATGGGATCCGCGCCCGTCTGTTGGTGTGGTGTTGGCTGCGGGTGGTTACCCGGCGTCTTATAACAAGGGAGATGTCATTACGGGTATCCCTCAGGATACGCCAGCCACCAAGGTTTTCCATGCCGGAACAGCAGAAAAAGATGGAGAAGCCGTCACTGCAGGTGGGCGTGTATTATGTGCAACCGCATTGGGAGAATCAGTGTTGGACGCTCAGCAACAGGCGTACAAAGTGGCAGAAGTGATCAAGTGGGATGGTGTCTTCTTCCGCAAAGATATCGGTTATCGCGCGATCAACCGCGAGCAAGATTCACATTAAATCGCCAGGCGTCCTGTCGATTGTCAGGCGAACCCATAACTCAGGGTTTGCTTCATAAAAATAAGAAACGCGCGGATGCGCGTTTTTTTCAGTCTGCTTCCGGCTCTGGACGTTCGATACAGTCTGCACTGTCAGTGTCCAAAGCAATAATACCACTCACCAGGTTACTCGTATTACCGACAGAGCCTACCGCAGCGATAAAATTATCTTCCATTTCAAGACGCTGTTTTACAAAACGAGGAAAGCTTGGCATAAACTTCAGCGTTTTAGTTTTGTCAGTGTCGCACTCTGTCAGCTCACCGTCACTCCAGTATCCCTGAAAGAAACGTATTCCAGCCTTTGATGCGGCTTTTGCCGATTCAAGGGAAAAGTTCGCCTCTCTGGCATACTTAACCAGTTCTGCTTTTCGGAGCGGTAACACACTGCCGTTAAGGCGATATTTTTGATATACCGCTCGCTCGTTGGTGTCATAGCGGATATGAACACTCATCGGAAGCATCTTGTCACCGTCTCTCACAGACCCTTGCAGAATAACCTCACGGAGAACACCTGCACGCCAACGGTAATCGGCATCGTAATGCCCTTCACGGCCCAGTGTCGTTTTTTCAGTCAGGCGAGAGGGAGCATCTTTTATGGTATCCAGCCAATAGATACGAGAGGCTTGGTCACTGACACTGCCTGTCACAATTGTGTCTTTATCTGGGGTGTTACCGGTGCTGCTGCAACCAAAGAGGAGGGCGGAGAGAAGGAGGGAGAAAAAGTAGCCTTTGTTCATAGTCATCCGCAAAAATAAAAGCCGCCAAAGCACAATCGGCTTTGGCGGTTTGAGGCACGATTACTTAACCGCGTCTTTCAGAGCTTTACCTGCAACAAACGCTGGTACGTTAGCAGCAGCAATTTGAATTTCCTGACCAGTCTGTGGGTTACGGCCAGTGCGGGCAGCACGGTGGTTTACTTTAAACGTACCGAAACCAATCAGCTGAACCTGATCACCGTCTTTCAGTGCATCTTCGATACCCTGCAGAGTAGCTTCCAGAGCAGCTTTAGCCTGAGTTTTAGACAGATCCGCTTTCTCAGCGATCAGGTCGATCAAGTTGGTCTTGTTCATTATGTCTTCCCTTCTAGGTTTTCTTTGAGACCCCGCAACTCTAATTCAAAAGAAGCCCGACTGGCAAAGGTTTGTGAGGTCCTGAGTGACTGTATGCAGAGTGTTTAACCACAAACTGAGCGCATCCTCACAAAACATAGCCAAATTTAAGAGTGAAAATGACACTGAAATGTCACGCCGCGACCAAATTTTTTATGCTTCAAGCCTTATATGGCGCGCTTTTGCACGTATATTTGCTCGCAAAAAAGTGTATTTAACTTGTCAATTACCAACCACTTATCCTGATTATTGGTCAGATAAAGACAAGCCTAAATTACTGATACCTTCCTCACGAAGCTCTGTGCGAATGCCTTTGATCATCTCAATATCGCGACCATCGCTGTCCTTGAGTGCCCGGAAGATAGCCCATTGCACGTCCCACTCCGCACACACAGACTCTACTTCTTTCTGGTTTTCGTCAGTCACCTCTTCGCCTGTCTGTGCCTGCTCTAGCTGGCTCACACTGCTCACAGATTGTTGGCTGACCTTGAGCACAGATTCCATCAATAGGTCGCGATCTAACAAAGCATGAAGCAAAGTAGATAGTGCAACACAGGCATCAATGGCCGGATAGGTCAGATAGAGATCAAAGTCTTCTTCTGCCGGAATCAAATCTTCCAGCTTTTCCAACTGACGCTCAAAGTTCACTTTGGCCGTTTTTACCGTCAGTATCTCCCAGATACTGTCGATGATTTGGCGAAAAGCCTGTGGCTCTGCAAACTCCGTCTGCTGGCAAAATGCGGCATAGTTCGGATACATGCGCTCCACCAGCGCCGTCATAAAGGTAATGTGCTGCCATGGCTCAAGTTTCTCGAGCCTCAACTGGATTGGGTTTCTTAACATGATAGGCTGTCTGCGTTATGACGCCGTCGATGCGGAGTCAGGGAAAAATTGCGGATAAGTTTACCCGATCAGTGTCATCAGAAAAAGGAAGCCGAGTGAACCTTCTCTTCATCGATTCAGACCAGAAAGCAAAATATCAGGCCCTACTGTCAGTCAGCAGCCTGCCAGACTTGCAAATAACCCCTAATATCAGTGAAGCAAACATCATTCTGGCAGACCCACCAGCCATTGCAGATAAGCTTGAGCAGGCAACATCACTGGTCTGGCTACAATCAACATATGCAGGCTGTGATGCACTCATCGAACAGAACAAGCGCGACTACAGACTCAGTAATGTGCGTGGGATATTTGGTGCGCTGATCTCGGAATATGTTCTCGGCCAACTTCTGAACATGACCCGCCATTTCTCAGTTTATAAAGAACAGCAACAACACAAACAATGGCAGCCTCATGCATACCGGAGCCTTAACGGCCAGAGAATATTGATTCTTGGTACTGGCTCCATTGGTCGTCAACTTGCCGTTGTTGCCCGCCAGTTTGGAATGAAAGTCAGCGGAGTCAGTCGTTCCGGTACCCAGTTGCCCGCCTTCGACCATGTTTTTGATACGTCTTCATTGGGCAATGCACTCGCCGATACCGATATTGTTGTTTCCACCTTACCAAGTACTCCCTCAACGATTTCATTGCTTGACGCTGACACCTTGTCTCACTGCCGACAAGTTATTCTATTCAATGTTGGCCGCGGCAATGTTCTCTGTGAGGAGGGGTTGAAGATTGCACTGACTAAGGGTCAAATCAGCCATGCATTTCTTGATGTTTTTGAGCAAGAACCGTTGGCTGACGATCACTGGTGTTGGCAACACCCAGACGTAACTGTAACGCCACATATTGCTGCAGTGAGTTTTCCCGAACAGGTCGCTGAGTGCTTCAGGCAAAATTATCTAAGCTGGCATCAAGAGGATAAATTGCTCACTGAGATCGACTTTTCAAGAGGATATTGATGACGTCACTGTCCCAAATACTGACCGAAGTCAGGTCGTGCGAACACTGCAAAGCCAGTTTGCCTCTTGGGCCACGTCCTATCGTACAGGCAAGGGAAACCGCACGTTTGCTGATAATAGGTCAGGCCCCCGGCACAAGGGTACATGCCAGTGGCATCCCTTGGGATGACCCCAGTGGTGACAGACTCAGGGCTTGGCTAGAGATGGACAAGTCACAATTTTATGATGCTGAACAGGTAGCTATTATGCCCATGGGGTTTTGCTACCCGGGAAGGGGACGGTCGGGCGACCTACCTCCTATGCCTGACTGCGCACCGCTATGGCATCAGCGAATCAAAGAACAATTACCAGACATCAAGCTCACCCTATTGATTGGACAGTACGCCCAGCGCTATTACCTGAATGACAAGCCAAAAACACTGACAGAGACGGTAATGCAATATGAAAGGTGGCTACCGGATTTCATCGCTCTGCCTCATCCCAGTCCGAGAAATAACCTCTGGTTAGCGAAGAATCCTTGGTTTGAATCAAAGACATTGCCGACATTACGACAGCAGATTAGTCAGCTCTTGGGTCGATAATATTTGCCCCGAAAGATAACCCAGAGCGGCTCATATACTCTCGGACGGCTGACGGTAACTCTATGGTTATGTTGACAGGCAACACCTCGTACAGCATTTGTATCATTGATAACCTTTTCGCTGTACGGAAATACATCCTAAAGACCAAGCTCGAGATAAACGCATGATTTATAAGGGTAATAACATCATGTACAGCTTTTCTAGGTTTTTCTCGGATAAGCATACTCATAGTAATACGCTCAATTCAGGCATTCAATGAATCATCCTTTTACTTTGTACAGCTTTTTTCTCTTCAAACATGTTTTTGCTGAATGATATTAATGCCATATTCTTTTTATAACTGTAAAATATTGATATTTAATAAATATAAGTCAGTGATCAGCTTTTACAGCTTTTACAGCTTTTTCTCCGATACCCTCCATATCGCCAATATTTTGTTAATCAACGAAAGGCCATTCCATCTGTACAGCTTTTTATTCATAAAACACCTTTTTGATGATTGCTTTTATTAAATAAAAGAATCTATTAGATTAAACCACTGATATTATTGAATATATAAGACATGTTCAGCTTTATTAGCTTTTTTCCTGACAAGCATGTTCCCATTAGTTCTCTCATTTCATAAGCCTCAAAGATTGTTATTTTTGTAATGTACAGCTTTTTTATATTCGAACATGTTTTATCTGCTCAATAAAAAAACCAATTATTTATATTTTATAAAATATTGATTTTAATTGAATTTTATAGATCATTCAGCTTTATGAGCTTTTTTCCAGATAAGCATATGTATCACTTAATGACTATTACCAATAAGTATGTTCAGCAATTTTATTGATGTTTACCTAAAAGGTGTACGCTTAATTGAGCTTAGGAAGCGATGATTGTTAAGTTGTTAATTTATAACGATTTTATTAGCCGTGCAGCTTTTATAGCTTTTTTCCTTGGCTAGTCTTTTCACTCAAAAAGCAAAAAATGAATGACAGAGAGATGAAATTCGTGGGTCTTAGGCTGATGGAATTCAATCGGGCGATAACAATAGCAGACCCGTGTCAGTGCAGTGAAAATAGAAGCTATAAATGGTCCAATCTCCACAACGCTGCTTGTTGGAGCATGAGTAGGATCGGCCGATTCTCGTTACCAAAGCTTGGCAAAGCTGTGCAATTTCACAATATATTGTCGAAGAGGCTGATCGACTTTTTTGCTCAATGTCAGGCAAATTGGCCGCAGAATATCCCATCGAGAATATCTCAACAGTCCATGTGCTGTCGCTGATAATGAAATACAGTCATTGATTAACAATCATGTACAGCTTTTTTTATAACAAACACCAAAAAGATGAACGTTATTTAAAAATTAACGGGACTAAAAATATAACCAACTGATTTTTATAAAAATAAAAGAGGTGTACAGCAATTTGAGGAATTTTCCTGATGAAGGTATCCGCCACTCATGATAATGAGTGGCGACAGGGATTTACTGATGGTAAGGCTTTGAAAGCTCGTGCACGGCATCGACAAACACACCAGCATTTTCTGGCGGCACATCCAGGTGGATACCATGACCGAGGTTGAATACGTGGCCTGTTCCTTTACCGTATCCATCAAGGATAGTGGCAACCTCTTCACGGATACGTTCGGGTTGCGCATACAACATAGATGGATCCATATTGCCCTGCAACGCCACCTTATCACCGATACGGCGACGGGCATCGGCGATGTTGATGGTCCAGTCGAGGCCGACACCATCACAGCCCGTATCGGCGATTTTCTCCAGCCACATGCCACCATTTTTGGTAAATAAGGTGACTGGTACTCGGCGGCCGTCATTTTCACGGATCAGACCATCGACAATTTTGTGCATGTACTGCAGCGAGAACTCGTTGTAGTCTCGCGGTGTTAATACACCACCCCAGGTATCAAATACCATCACTGACTGCGCACCTGCTTTGATTTGCGCATTCAGATAATCAATGACAGTGTCAGCGAGCTTATCCAGCAACAGATGAAGCGTCTGCGGATCGGCATACATCATTTTCTTAATTTTAGTGAATGCCTTCGAGCTGCTACCTTCAACCATGTAGGTTGCCAGTGTCCATGGGCTGCCAGAAAAACCAATCAACGGCACATCGCCATTAAGGCCCTTGCGAATAGTGCGAACAGCATTCATCACATACTGAAGTTCACCTTCAGGGTCTGGATTACCTATCTTTTCAACATCTGCCTTACACGTAATCGGACGCTCAAACTTTGGCCCTTCCCCAGTCTCAAAGTACAAGCCAAGACCCATTGCATCAGGGATCGTCAGAATATCTGAGAACAGGATAGCAGCATCCAGCGGAAAACGACGCAGGGGTTGCAAAGTAACTTCGCAGGCCAATTCTGCGTTTTTACACAGTGACATGAAGTCGCCAGCTTCAGCGCGAGTTGCTTTATATTCAGGTAAATAACGTCCAGCCTGGCGCATCATCCATACCGGTGTGTGATCTACCGGTTGTTTTAACAGTGCGCGCAAGTAGCGATCGTTTTTTAGTTCAGTCATCTTTTACATCCTGACAAAAAATTGTGGATATTGTAGCACCGTATCATCTAGCCGTTGAGACGGCAGTGCGCGTCAGATCGTAATTATCTTATGCTAAGCCGTGAAGAATTTGCCCGCGTTATTTTCGCATGATAAAAATTAGAGTCTTACAATAATGATGTCTGAAACGGCACAAATCCATATTCGCATCTTACCCCGCCTCCCTACGGCGGGTTTTTTCTTTGTATTTGAAAGAACCAGCTAGAACACCAATGAGATTCATGCTCATTAAATAAACAAAAACGTGATATAGGTCAAAGTTTAGTCGGGGTAACAGGCGTAACCTGAATGCAGTTCTCATTTTTGATTAACTGTACAGGAATTGAATATGAACCTAAAAGTGTCTATCGAACTTCTAGAAGCTGGCGTTTACAAAGACCGCTGCTGGCAGCCTGCCTTCAAAGCTGACAAATCACAAATCTGTAAGGTGTCGCCTTCTTACGCTGCTCACCTGATAAGAGAAAAGAAAGCTGTGCTCCATGAGGTATCGTTCCGACAGTCATAAGTTTTAACCGCTTTCATGCCGCTCACCATTCACCGGGCGGCATGGCCTGATAGCGGCGAGAGACTCCTGCCCTTTTTATCCTTCTGTGTATCGTCGTTCTATCCACGCCTAAATAGCGAGCTGTCTGAGAAATATTCCATTGGCACGCTTCCAGCGCCTCAATAAGATCTGATGCTTTTTTTTCCTGCAAGGGATAACTGTTTTTCTCTTTGTGAAATTGTTCGGGTAAGTGTTCTGCTCGACCACGGGTCCACGACCGTATGCTCTCGCAAATGCCATCGCATTGGCAAGCTCACGGATATTTCCGGGCCAGTGATAGCTGGTGAGATGACGGACAACACTATCATTAAGATGAAGATCGGCTTCATCGTTACTGTTATTGGCGTTGAGCAGTTTTTCAGCTAACCAAATAACATCGTTGCGCTGACGAAGTGGCGGTACATTGAGTATGCCCCCACCAATACGGTAGTAGAGGTCTTGACGAAACTTACCGACTGAGACGCGCTCAGATAAATCCTGATGTGTTGCCGCCACAATCCGCAACGAGACCGACACTGGCTGGGTTCCACCCACGGGTATTACTTCATTCTCCGCCAGAACCCGGAGTAGCCGGGCCTGAAGGGCAAGTGGCATGTCGCCTATCTCATCGAGGAACAAGGTACCGCCATCAGACTGTTCGATTAATCCTTTTTTCCCTTTGCTCCTGGCACCGGTAAATGCGCCGTCGACATAGCCAAACAACTCACTCTCAATCAAGGTTTCCGGAATGGCTGCGCAGTTGATTGCAACGAAGTGGCCTCGCCGCTGGCTAGTGAGATGAACCGCCTTTGCCAGATATTCTTTACCGGAACCCGTTTCCCCTGTGATCAACAGAGGGAGGTCTGATGTCGCCAGACGACTGGCTTTGGTTGCCATGGCTTCCATCACAGGATCTCTGTCGTAAAGTGCAGCGAGTGCGGCAGAAATAGCCGGGACACGTCTTCGGATCGTCACTTTCTGTGGTGCAACAGCATGTGCAAACCAAAGATCGCCGTTGATCGCACTGATCAACCTTTCTTCTGTCGGTAGCGCACGACTAAAAGTAGGCAAATCATTGATATCAATCTCAAAGAATTTGCTAAACAGTGCCCCGAGAATTCCCGTCCCCTGCTGCCACTTGATGCCTGCAATTGCTGCAAGCACCTGTTGCGCACTGTGTGTCATTCCCAGAATTTGGCCACTGTGATTCAGGGCAAGAGCACACTCGGGATCGACATCGACAAAAGCAGGTGAACGACTGAGACGGACAATCCACTGATGACGGAATGAATTCATCAGATTCGCCATTTCGACCCGTCGCGTGCAGTGCTGTAATAACTGTAGAGTCATTGCCTGACTGGCCTTAGGCTCGGGGCTATGAAGCGCGGAAATATCCAGAACGGCTGCCAGCGAACCATCGACATCAAAGATAGGTGCTGCCGTGCAGGTAAGCGGCGTATGTGTCGCATCAAAATGATCGCTCTGATGGACAGTCAGCGCCTCCCCAGTGTAGATACAAGACCCGACACCACAGGTACCTGCGCGAGCCTCTGACCATTCAGACCCAAGATATAATCCTGATTTCCTCAGCTCGTGATCAACAGCCGGGTCACCGAGAAAGTCGACGGTCACACCGTCGCTATCAGTCAACAACACCACATAATGATGACTGGCTACCTGACGATAAAGCTCTTCCAGCCCAAATCGGGCGGTACGGATCAGCTTGTCCAGTCGCTCCTGATGCTGCCGCAATTCCCCATGAGGCAGAATATAGGCTTGTTTCTGCTCAACCGGATCAAGGTGATATTCATCAATACATCGTCGCCAGGAATCAGTGATCACAGACTCTCTTTCATTCTTCTCTGCACCATCAACAACCTGCTGTACTTCCCTGATGTGGTTGGCAATCTCAACACTCGCAGACATCCTTCATTACTCCATTGTGAACTGATGACCACTCCGCGCTTGTTCAATGACGTTTTCCACCGACATGCTTCGCAGCGAGAAACGGTTAACACTTTGCATGACTCAACCTTTTAGACAGTTATCTAAAAGCGTGGTCAAGAGTTGGCCTACTGCCAACCTATAGCCGTCTCAAATTCTCACCAGTCTTATTAACAAGACGCCATGGTGAGATAAAAGACTTGGTAAAAGAAAAAACGCCACACCTGTTGCATTGCCACAGCCACACTGCCACACCCTACTCATTTTATTTCTTTTAAATCATTGAAAAATAAAGATTAAAAATCTTATGAAGGCTGGCATAAATATTGACTTATATATCGCGATAAACGTTCAAGGATGCATGCCAATACGAGGAGGTAATGTGGCTACACCACTTGTGGGAATTATTGCAAACCCAGTTTCTGCCCGCGATATTCGGCGGGTCATTGCCCGTGCAACAAATCTGCAAATTACTGACCGTGCCAATATTGTGCTGCGAATTCTGGCAGGCCTCGCAGAGGGTGGCGTTCCTCGCGTTGTGATGATGCCCGAGAGAGCGGGGATCGAGGTTTATATTCAGCGAGGTCTGGAGCAGGCCGCCCGATATCAGTCCACCCGGTTTCCTGCTGTGTCTTGGCTGAACATGCAGGTGACAGGAGAAGCTCAGGATACCTTTAACGCAATGAAACAGATGGCAGAAATGAATGTGGATCTGGTCGTTGTGCTCGGCGGTGACGGCACGCACAGGTTGGTCGTCAAAGCGTCCAGGGATATTCCAATTGTTGGCGTATCCACAGGTACCAACAATGCGTTTCCTCCCCGTCATGAAGCCACCATTACCGGACTGGCAGCAGGTCTTGCAGCCAGCAACCAGATTCCCGCCTCTTGTGCGCTTTCCGCCAATAAATTGCTGGAGGTCGCGATCAATGATCACAAAGACATTGCATTGGTCGACGCAGCTGTCGTGAAAGAGCAATACACAGGCGCTAAGGCAGTATGGCGCACTGAAAGTCTGCGGGAGTTATTTGTTACCTTCGGCCAGCCCGACAGTATCGGCATTTCTGCGATCGCTGGGTTGCTTAATCCCGTCAGCAGGGAAGAACCGGAAGGTAGACACATTATTTTGCACCAAGATCTGCACAGCAAAGACAAAGACGACAGCTTTATTACCGCACCGATCGCACCCGGGCTTTTTTCAACGCTCCCGGTGCAGCGCCACCAGCCATTACAGCCGTTCATCGTTACGCCAGTAACCTCCAGCCAGGGCTCACTGGCACTGGACGGCGAACGGGAGTGGCAATTTGGTCGCAACGACAAGGTGAATGTCACGCTGATCACCAATGCCTTTCACACAGTGAATGTGTCGGCCTGTATGCAGTTCGCGGTATCCAACGGCCTTTTTACAGCAAGACGTCATAGAGATAACGCCCCTACCCAGTAACACATAAGGAGATAACCATGAGTGATAATCCGTTTCCACTCTCCAGAGAAAAGCTGCTGGATGCTTACCGGACAATGAAAACCATCCGCGAGTTTGAAGAGCGGCTTCATGTCGATTTTTCCCGCGGCGACATACCGGGGTTTGTCCACCTTTACGCGGGTGAGGAAGCCACCGCCGTTGGCATCATGATGCATTTAAATGATACCGACCGCATCGCCTCAACCCACAGAGGGCACGGTCACTGCATTGCCAAAGGCGTTGATGTTCACGGCATGATGGCTGAGATATACGGCAAGTCCACAGGCTCATGCCACGGCAAAGGCGGCTCGATGCACATCGCTGACCTATCAAAAGGCATGATGGGCGCCAACGGTATTCTCGGCGCGGGTTCTCCGCTGATTTGCGGCGCGGCACTGGCAGCCAAGCAACTTAAAAATGGCGGCGTTGGCATCAGTTTTACCGGTGACGGTGCCTCTAATCAGGGTACCTTTCTGGAGAGCCTCAACTTAGCTGCAGTATGGGGATTACCTGCCATCTTTGTGGTTGAAAACAATGGGTATGCCGAATCCACAGCCGTCGAATGGGCCGTGGCCTGCGATTCCTATGTCGATCGCGCCACAGGCTTTGGCCTACCGGGTATCACTATCGACGGCACGGATTTCTTTGCGGTGTATGAAGCGGCCGGAGAGGTGATCAAACGAGCCCGTGATGGCGGCGGTCCGTCGTTGCTTGAGTGCAAAATGGTACGTTTCTTCGGTCACTTCGAAGGGGATGCGCAAACTTATCGTGCAGACGGTGAGGTGGAAAATATCCGCGAAAACCGCTGCTGTCTTAAATTGTTCCGCCATCAGGTTGAAAGTGCTGGCGTTATCAGTACCAACGAGTTTGATGTCATAGATACTGAGGTCGCTGCATTGATTGAAGATGCCGTGCAGTGTGCGATTGCTGCATCAGAGCCCGACCATGCAGATCTGCTTACCGATGTCTACGTCCGTTATTAACAGCTGCAGGGAGAGGAGAAATATCATGGCCAGAAAATTATCCGTGAAAGATGCAATTAACGAAGCAATCGATCAGGAAATGAGTCGCGATCCTACAGTATTTATGATGGGTGAGGACATTGTCGGCGGCACGGGCGCTCCCGGTGAGGACGATGCGTGGGGAGGTGTATTAGGTGTCACAAAGGGTTTATATGCTAAACACCCGAATCAGTTGATTGATACACCACTTTCAGAAAGTGCATATGTTGGCGCAGCGATCGGCGCTGCCACCTGTGGACTGCGGCCAATCGCTGAACTGATGTTCATTGACTTTATGGGGGTCTGTTTTGATCAAATATACAATCAGGCAGCCAAATTCCGTTATATGTTCGGCGGCAAGGCAGAAACACCGGTTGTTATCCGAACCATGTGCGGCGCTGGGTTCAGGGCTGCTGCACAACACAGCCAAATGCTGACGCCCCTGTTTACCCATATCCCCGGTCTCAAGGTTGTCTGCCCCTCAAATGCTTACGACACTAAAGGCTTATTGATCCAAGCGATCCGAGACAACGATCCGGTGATCTTCATGGAACATAAAAACCTCTACGGCAACGAGGCCGATGTGCCTGAAGAGTCCTATACCGTCCCGTTCGGGGAGGCCAGCATAGTCAGAGAAGGCGGTGATATCTCCATTGTTGGCTACGGTCAGATGATCCCGCGTGCGCTGGAGGCGGCAGAAAAACTAGCGAAAAACGGGATCCATTGCGACGTCATCGACCTCAGAACGCTGTCGCCCATTGATATGGATACTGTCATTGAGAGCGTCGAGAATACGGGTAGGCTATTGTGTGTCGATGAGGCCAATCCCCGTTGCTCCATTGCTGCGGACATTGCTGCACAGGTTGCCGAACAGGCATTTTCATTCCTGAAAGCACCAATAAAAATGGTCACCGCACCACATACACCTGTGCCTTTTTCTCCCAAACTTGAGGATGCCTACATTCCCTCAGTTGACTCTATCGTAACTGCTGCCGCTGAGCTGGCCAAGGAGCGTGCATGAGCAAAGATATTATTGCCGTTGTCATGCCTAAATGGGGACTGTCAATGCAAGAGGGAACATTGACAGAATGGCATGTCAGTGAGGGCGACGTGATAGACGTCGGACAGTCGATCATGGATGTTGAGACCGACAAAATTGCCAGTGAGGTAGAAGCGCCTGATGCCGGACTTATCCGCCGTATTATTGGTGAGGAGGGCGAGGTTTATCCGATACAGGCTCTGCTGGCGGTTCTGGCACCAGAAGAGGTCAGTGATAAGGATATCGATACCTTCATCGCCAACTATGAAACTCCAGCAATTGATAATGACGACGAGGAGACACAGGCGGCCACTTATCAGTTTGCAGAGACCTCTCAGGGGAAAATCCGATACAGCTATCGCCCGGCGGAGGGAGTGCCCATTGTTTTGGTACATGGTTTTGGTGGAGATATCGATAACTGGCTGTTCAATATCGATTCACTCAACGAGCTGGGTCCGGTACTGGCAATCGACTTACCCGGCCATGGTCAATCAGACAAACCCGGCAATGTGCTCACTTACCGAAGTCTGACTAACGCATTATCTGAACTGATGGATACGCTCAGTATTGATGCGGCCCATATGGTTGGTCACTCTATGGGCGGACTGGTGATCAGTCAGCTGGCATTGGATGTACCAAGTAAAGTGTTGTCGCTTAGCGTGATTGCGGGTGCTGGTCTGGGGCCTGAAATTAATACTGATTATATCGATGGTTTCATTCATGCAGAGAGCAGAAGAGATCTTAAGCCCGTATTACAGCAACTGTTCGCCGATTCAGTACTGGTCACACGAACGCTGGTTGATGATGTCCTGAAATATAAACGACTCGACAAAGTGGGTGAGGGCCTCAGCACACTGAGAGACCAACTGTTTGTCGACGGCAAACAGAAGCAACAACTGGCTGCGGCTATTTCGGAAAAAGGAATCAGAACACTGGTGATCTGGGGGGAGAAGGATGAAGTCATTCCAGCATCACATGCAACCATCCTCTCTCATGCGGAACACCACGTTCTAACAAATGTTGGTCATATGGTACAGATGGAAGCTGCGGCAGAGGTCAACACACTGCTGCAGGATTTTATAAGGGGATGAAAAGCGGTCTTCTCGTTGAGGTCGTTATCCAGTGGTGATGACGCTTCAACGAGAAACACAGATACACGTCACGCTATTCAGAAGTGCCAGACACTGTACATCGGCAGATAAAAAATGGCTGGGAGCGCGCGTCTCTCAGCTATTTTAATACAACTAAATGTATATCAAGCGCTATCGTGACTCATAGTTAAATCAGATGTGTATAATTTAAAATTATCTTGCTACTCAGCATCTTATCCACCAGCGTAAATTCCTATTATGACATCCTCAGGAATAGCGTATTCATCCTCTCAAGATTTCGAATTATTGCGCTATTGCTAACATAATCTGCTGATAGCTGGGCATTAAACTGGTCAATTTCAATTACTTCTGACCATAATAAACAAATAAAAGACAAGGAGAGCTGAAGGTCTTAGTCTTTGTATTTTGGCCGTGACCTTATTTTATGCAAAGGATGAACCTGATCAGCTGAAATTGAACATCAATTTCCTTACCTTGATAAACAGGTAGTTTACTGGCAATCTACTTTCCGGTAACAACGCCGATGAATTTGCAAACCTGAATACTACAATGTGTCTACTTTGCATCAACCCGTGCATGAAGTACTCGGGTTAGCCAATTCAATCATGGGGACGTGTCATGCTAAATAAGTTCGAACAATTACAGCAGCAGTGGGGAGGCTACAGCGATATCATCGACTATTGGCTGACGCTGCGACAAGAATTACTGGTTGAGTACTGTAAACTAGCAGGGTTGTCAGCGAAGAACAACACGGCTTTGCCTACTCAGGATGAACTCAATCGATTTTGTGAAAATCTGGTGGACTACATCTCAGCAGGACATTTCAAGATTTACGACATGGTGATGGAACGCTGGAAAGAAAATAGCTTCTCAAGCAACGAAGAGATTAACCAACTCTATCAGCACATTGTGGATACCACTGAACCCCTCCTCGACTTCAACGACAAGTACAGCAAGGTCAATATGGAAGAAGTTGAGGACGACATCGCTAAGTTCGATAGTCACATATCCAAAGTGGGCGAGCTGATGGAACTGAGATTTGAGGTTGAAGACGCTCTTATCGCTATCATTGCAGAGAGCTTGGCCGCTTCCCCAAAAACAAAAGCATGACCCCTATCCAGTGAACGCGTGCAGATGAAGATACCATCTTGCGCGCGTTACGTTTCTCATAGCGTGTAGCCGTTAACGCTACCTTCCAGCCCTTTAACTTTCTCAATTATTTGTTTTTACAACTTAAAGTATAAAGTCCGTAATAATGACTGTGTTCTGACGGATCTAACTCGCCTACTGTTTCTGAATTCACTTTCTTTATTGCTACAAACCACATTTCTCTGTTGATGTCTGTGGGGACTGCCGAGGAGCACTTATACCTGATGTTCATTTTGTGATGACATCATAGCCAAATGTCCGCCGCAACTAACCCTCTTTCCGGGCAATTTTCATATCAGAATATTAATTTTCCTGATACAACACCGACATCACTGCGCTCTCAAAATAGGCTTCACCAGCAGTAGCTCAATGCACAAGTAGCCAGGAAAGCAAAAAACGAGCCACCTTAACTATTTTTGGCACTTGGAATTAAATTATCTAATACCCGCTCTCTTTTATCTCAATGTATCTCCATAGTATCGATGTCATTGAGTCTAATGTTGGAGTAACAACAAACGAAGCGACGTTTTTGATAACTCGCTCTGGGCAATATCCTCACTGTCGTTCAATCAGCGAGATTTAAAGAAATGGTCAACATTGATGTCTGGGGAAGATTTAGGCTTATAACCCCACCAGCAGCGTCACAAGACGGCACAGTGAATGAATTTCAATGAAGGCTACAAAGCGGAAGAAGCCTGTTCTTTTGCAACTCATTGGGTATACCAAGTGTGCAGAGCAGTAAGGAGTATTTGGAGGTCATTGCAATCAGCTAACAGCTCTCATCGTTCACTAGCTCTCAATTTGTCAAAGTCAAAAGATGCATGAGCTTTGCAGACGAGGCTGATATTTAATCTCCCATTACCCCAGAAAAAATCATGTTCATATTGATTAAAAAGGTATTCAACCGGAAGTAAACCGAATTTCAGCCAATAAAAAAGGCACCCGGAGGTGCCTTTTCATTGCAATCTGATAAGACAAATTAATTGTCGTCGTTCAGACCTGCATTCAGCAGTGCTGCCAGATCCTGAGACGCTTGCTCAGCATCGATTTGAGGAACCACTGGTTCTTCAACGTCAACACGCTTGACCTGACGGTCTTTGTGGTAAGCAAAACCAGTACCCGCAGGGATCAGACGACCAACGATTACGTTCTCTTTCAGACCACGCAGCTCATCGCGCTTGCCAGAAACTGCCGCTTCAGTAAGAACACGGGTCGTTTCCTGGAACGATGCCGCCGAGATGAACGACTCGGTTGCCAGCGATGCTTTGGTGATACCCAGCAGATCGCGCTCGTAGCTTGCCGGCACTTTGCCTTCAGCTTCCAGCTTACGGTTCGCAATAGTCACGCGAGAGTACTCTACCTGCTCACCTTCAAGGAAATCAGAGTCACCTGAAGATTGGATAGTCACTTTACGCAGCATCTGACGAACGATAGTTTCGATGTGCTTGTCGTTAATCTTAACGCCCTGCAGACGGTAGACGTCTTGCACTTCGTTAGTGATGTACTCGGTTACCGCACGAACGCCACGGAGACGCAGGATATCGTGTGGTGCCTCTGGACCATCAGCGATAACATCACCCTTATCAACCTTCTCACCCTCGAAGACGTTAAGCTGACGCCACTTAGGAATCATCTCTTCGTATGGGCTACCTTCAGTTGGGGTAATGATCAGACGACGCTTACCTTTGGTTTCTTTACCGAAGGATACCGCACCCGTGATCTCAGCCAGAATTGCAGGCTCTTTCGGCTTACGAGCTTCGAACAGGTCAGCAACGCGTGGCAGACCACCCGTGATATCTTTCGTACCGCCAGATTCCTGAGGAATACGAGACAGCGTCTCACCGATACCAACCAGTGCGTTATCTTCCAGCTGTACAATCGCTTTACCCGGCAGGAAGTACTGCGCAGGCATCTCTGTACCCGGAATCATCACGTCGTTTCCAGCTGCATCAACCAGTTTCACGGTTGGACGCATATCTTTACCAGCACCAGTACGCTCAGCAGCATCCAGAACCACCATAGAAGACAGACCCGTCAGTTCATCGGTCTGGCGCTGTACAGTAACACCGTCAACCAGATCAACGAATTGTACGCGACCTTCTACCTCAGTGATGATTGGCATTGTGTGCGGGTCCCAGTTAGCGACTGTCTCACCAGTTGCTACTGCATCACCGTCAGCTTTCGCCAGAATCGTACCGTATGGCAGTTTGTAGCTTTCTTTCGTACGACCGAATTCGTCAACAATGGTCAGCTCAGATGCACGTGAAGTGATAACCAGCTTGCCTTCATTGTTAGTAACGAATTTCGCGTTGTGCAGGTGCAGAGAACCGTTGTTCTTCACCTGAATGCTGTTTTCTGCTGCTGCACGCGATGCCGCACCACCGATGTGGAACGTACGCATGGTCAGCTGTGTACCCGGCTCACCGATTGACTGTGCCGCGATAACACCGACAGCTTCACCATGGTTAACCATGTGACCACGAGCAAGGTCTCGGCCGTAACAGTATGCACAACAACCGAAGTCAGTCTCACAGGTTACGACAGAACGAACCTTAACTTGGTCAACTGAGTATTGCTCCAGAATGTCACACCACTTCTCATCGAGCAGCGTGTTGCGAGGAGCCAGAATCTCTTCTGTACCAGGCTTAAGAACATCGTCAGCAACAACACGACCAAGAACACGCTCACGCAGTGCTTCTTTAACGTCACCGCCTTCGATAACCGCCATCATGTTGATACCTTCTTCGGTACCACAATCCGTTTCAGTTACAACGACGTCTTGAGCAACGTCTACCAGACGACGAGTCAGGTAACCGGAGTTCGCTGTCTTCAGTGCGGTATCCGCCAGACCTTTACGTGCACCGTGCGTCGAGATGAAGTACTGGAGTACGTTCAGACCTTCACGGAAGTTCGCTGTGATTGGCGTTTCGATGATTGAGCCATCTGGCTTAGCCATCAGACCACGCATACCCGCCAGCTGACGAATCTGAGCGGCAGAACCACGAGCACCTGAGTCGGCCATCATGTAAACGCTGTTAAACGATTTCTGCTCTTCAGGCTCACCGTCACGGTTAATCACGGTTTCGTTAGACAGGTTATCCATCATCGCTTTAGCAACTTGTTCGTTGGCTGCAGCCCAGATATCGATAACTTTGTTGTAACGTTCGCCAGCAGTAACCAGACCAGACTGGAACTGTTCCTGAATCTCAGCAACTTCTGCTTCTGCTGCTTCGATCAGGTCGTATTTCGCCTGTGGTACAACCATATCGTCGATACCAACAGATACACCAGACAGTGCTGCGTATGCGAAACCTGTGTACATGATTTGGTCAGCGAAGATAACGGTATCTTTCAGACCCATGGTACGGTAACAGGTGTTCAGCAGGTTAGAGATTTGCTTCTTACCCAGCGCCTGGTTAACGATGCTGTACGGCAGGCCTTCAGGCACGATTGCCCAAAGCATGGCACGGCCAACAGTCGTATCAACAAGACCAACCTTCTCAGTGCGGTTGCCCATTTCGTCGACCAGTACTTCTCTGATGCGCACTTTTACGCGAGCATGCAGTTCAGCACTGCCAGTGCGATACGCTTTTTCAGCTTCCGCTGGACCAGCCAGATACAGGCCTTCGCCTTTGGCATTTACTTTTTCACGGGTCATGTAGTACAGACCCAGTACAACGTCCTGAGAAGGTACGATGATTGGATCACCGGACGCAGGAGACAGGATGTTGTTGGTAGACATCATCAGCGCACGTGCTTCAAGCTGTGCTTCCAGTGTCAACGGTACGTGTACCGCCATCTGGTCACCATCGAAGTCGGCGTTATATGCCGCACAAACGAGTGGGTGAAGCTGAATAGCCTTACCTTCAATCAAAACAGGTTCAAACGCCTGAATACCCAGACGGTGAAGTGTTGGTGCACGGTTCAGCAATACTGGGTGTTCACGGATAACTTCATCAAGAATATCCCAGACAACCGCTTCTTCGCGCTCAACCATTTTCTTAGCGGCTTTGATAGTCGTCGCAAGACCACGGGTCTCAAGCTTGCCGTAGATAAATGGTTTGAACAGCTCAAGTGCCATCTTCTTAGGAAGACCACACTGGTGCAGACGCAGGTATGGACCTACGGTGATTACCGAACGGCCAGAGTAGTCTACACGCTTACCAAGCAGGTTCTGACGGAAACGACCTTGCTTACCTTTGATCATGTCAGCCAGAGACTTCAGAGGACGCTTGTTCGAACCAGTGATGGCACGACCACGACGACCATTGTCCAGCAGGGCATCCACAGACTCTTGCAGCATACGCTTTTCGTTACGTACGATGATGTCAGGGGCAGCCAGATCCAGCAGGCGCTTCAGACGGTTGTTACGGTTGATCACGCGGCGATACAGATCATTCAGATCAGAAGTCGCGAAGCGGCCACCGTCCAGTGGTACCAGCGGACGTAGATCCGGTGGAAGTACTGGTAGAACAGTCAGGATCATCCACTCAGGGTTGTTTCCAGACTGCAGGAATGCTTCAACAAGCTTAAGGCGCTTGGTGATTTTCTTGCGCTTGGTTTCAGAGTTGGTTTCTTCCAGCTCTTCGCGCATCAGTTCAGTTTCAGACTGCAGGTCCATGTTGGACAGCAGTGCTTTTACTGCTTCGGCACCCATACGGGCATCGAATTCATCACCCCATTGCTCCAGCGCATCGAGATACTGCTCTTCAGTCAGCATCTGACCACGCTCAAGATCGGTCATGCCTGGTTCGATAACCACATAGGATTCGAAGTACAGAACACGCTCGATGTCACGCAGAGGCATATCCATCAGCAAACCGATACGGGACGGCAGTGATTTCAGGAACCAGATGTGGGCAACAGGTGAAGCCAGCTCAATGTGACCCATACGCTCACGACGTACTTTGGTCTGAGTAACTTCTACGCCACATTTTTCACAGATCACGCCACGGTGCTTCAGGCGCTTGTATTTACCGCAAAGACATTCGTAGTCTTTTACCGGGCCAAAGATACGTGCACAGAAAAGGCCGTCACGCTCAGGCTTAAAGGTACGGTAGTTAATGGTTTCTGGCTTTTTCACTTCACCAAATGACCATGAGCGGATCATATCTGGTGAAGCAAGACCGATTTTGATTGCATCAAATTCTTCGGTCTTGTGTTGTGCTTTCAGAAACTTAAGTAAGTCTTTCACATTCGGCTCCTGTGAGGAGTTGACCCATAAAGGCGCTGACAGGCAGCGCCTTCATATTCATACCGGAAAAACGCTAAGCCTTGGCTTATTCGTCTTCCAGCTCGATGTTGATACCCAACGAGCGGATCTCTTTCAACAGTACGTTGAACGATTCCGGCATACCTGGTTCCATACGGTGATCGCCATCGACGATGTTCTTATACATCTTCGTACGGCCGTTCACATCATCCGACTTCACTGTCAGCATTTCCTGAAGGGTGTATGCTGCGCCGTATGCTTCAAGCGCCCACACTTCCATCTCACCGAAACGCTGGCCACCGAACTGAGCCTTACCACCCAGCGGCTGCTGAGTAACCAGGCTGTAAGAACCGGTAGAACGGGCGTGCATCTTGTCATCAACCAAGTGGTTCAGTTTCAGCATGTACATGTAACCAACAGTTACAGGACGCTCAAACTTCTCACCTGTGCGGCCATCAAACAGGTCAAGCTGACCTGATTCTGGCAGGTCACCCAGTTTCAGCAGCTCTTTGATTGCTGGCTCTGGGGCACCATCGAACACTGGGGTTGCGATAGGCAGACCGCCACGCAGGTTCTTGATCAGAGTATGCACTTCGTCATCAGACAAGGTGCTGATGTCCACGTGCTGACGGGTGTCACCCAGGTCATAAACCTTCTGCAGGAACTCACGGAACTTAGCCAGTTCTTGTTGTTCCTTGACCATCTGGTTTATCTTGTCACCAATACCTTTCGCCGCAAGGCCAAGGTGAGTTTCAAGGATCTGACCGATGTTCATACGAGACGGTACACCCAGTGGGTTCAGTACGATATCAACAGGCTGACCTTTCTCATCGTAAGGCATGTCTTCAACAGGGTTGATCTTAGAGATAACACCCTTGTTACCGTGACGACCTGCCATCTTATCACCCGGTTGGATGCGACGCTTAACAGCAAGGTAGACCTTAACAATCTTAAGGACGCCCGGCTGAAGATCATCACCCTGAGTGATCTTACGACGCTTGGTGTCGAACTTCTTATCGAAGTCGGCTTTCAGCTCATCGTACTGTTCAGCCAGTTGTTCCAGCTGAGTTTGTTGTGCTTCATCGTCAAGGGTCTGTGACAGCATGGTCTGACGATCCATGTTCATCAGCTTGTCTTCACTATAACCTGCTTGACCAAGCAGAGTGCGAACACGTGCAACCAGCCCACCTTCCAGAATCGCGAACTCTTCTGTCAGGTCTTTCTTGGCTTCTTTCAGCTGCATCTCTTCGATTTCGAGTGCACGCTTGTCTTTCTCTACGCCGTCACGGGTGAATACCTGTACGTCAATAACCGTACCGGATACACCGTTTGGTACACGGGTAGATGAGTCTTTCACGTCAGACGCTTTCTCACCGAAGATCGCACGCAGCAGTTTCTCTTCTGGGGTCAGCTGGGTTTCACCTTTAGGCGTCACCTTACCAACCAGAATGTCGCCACCCTTGACTTCCGCACCGATGTAAACAACACCGGACTCGTCCAGTTTGGACAGTGCAGATTCGCCAACGTTAGGAATATCTGCAGTGATCTCCTCGCTACCCAGTTTGGTATCGCGAGCAGTACAGGTAATTTCCTGAATGTGAATAGTCGTCAGACGGTCTTCCTGAACAACACGCTCAGAAACGAGGATGGAATCCTCAAAGTTGTAACCGTTCCAAGGCATGAACGCGATACGCATGTTCTGGCCAAGTGCCAGCTCACCAAGGTCTGTAGAAGGACCATCAGCCAGAACGTCACCACGTGCAACAGGCTCGCCTGGCAGTACGGTTGGACGCTGGTTGATACAGGTGTTCTGGTTAGAACGGGTATATTTGGTCAGGTTGTAGATGTCGATACCCGCTTCACCCGGGACCAGTTCATCTTCATTAACCTTAACAACGATACGTGACGCATCAACAGACTGGATAACACCGCCGCGCTTAGCAACTGCAGTTACACCAGAGTCGACCGCTACCGCACGCTCAATACCGGTACCTACCAGCGGCTTGTCAGCACGCAGAGTCGGTACAGCCTGACGTTGCATGTTCGCACCCATCAGTGCACGGTTCGCATCGTCGTGCTCAAGGAACGGGATCAGAGACGCTGCAACGGATACAACCTGGTTGGTTGCAACGTCCATGTACTGAACGTGTTCACGCGAGTGCAGTCCTGATTCACCTTTCTGACGAGCAGTGATCAGTTCTTCTGCCAGCGTACCATCTTCGTGCAGCACAGCATTTGCCTGTGCGATAACGAACTGGCCTTCTTCGATGGCAGACAGATAATCGATATCGTCGGTCACTTTACCGTCAACAACACGGCGATATGGTGTCTCAAGGAAACCATACGGGTTCGTGCGCGCGAACGCAGACAGTGAGTTGATCAGACCGATGTTTGGACCTTCAGGGGTTTCGATTGGACACAGACGACCGTAGTGCGTGGTGTGTACGTCTCGAACCTCAAAGCCTGCACGCTCACGCGTCAGACCGCCTGGACCCAGAGCAGAGATACGACGTTTGTGCGTCACTTCTGACAACGGGTTGTTCTGGTCCATAAACTGTGACAGCTGAGAAGAGCCGAAGAACTCTTTCACTGCCGCAGAGATAGGTTTGGCGTTGATCAGGTCCTGAGGCATGATTGCATCAAGATCGCCAAGGCTCAGGCGCTCTTTTACTGCACGCTCAACACGTACCAGACCAACACGGAATTGGTTTTCCGCCATCTCGCCCACAGAACGGATACGACGGTTGCCCAAGTGATCGATGTCGTCCACTTCACCGATACCGTTTCGGATATCGATCAGCTTACGCATCACATCAATGATGTCTTCGTGACTCAGTACACCTTCGCCGGTCACTTCTTCGCGGACCAGTGAACTGTTGAACTTCATACGACCAACCGCAGAGAGATCATAGCGATCTTCTGAGAAGAACAAGCTTTCAAACAGCTGTTCAGCGGCTTCACGTGTTGGTGGCTCACCCGGACGCATCATACGGTAGATTTCTACCAGTGCAGACAGGCGGTCAGTCGTGCTGTCGATACGCAGGGTATCTGACATGTACGGTCCGTGATCAAGATCGTTGGTAAACAGCGTCTCAATCTTTTTGTGACCCGTTTGTGACAGCATTGCCAGCATCTCCAGGCTCAATTCCTGGTTCGCTGTTGCAATAACTTCACCGGTTTCCTCGTTGATGTAGTCACGTGCAGCTACTTTGCCCACGATATACTCAACAGGAACTTCGATTTGCTGAACTTCGTCTTTAGTCAGCTGACGGATATGGCGCGCAGTAATACGGCGGCCTTTCTCGACGTAAGTTTTACCATTGGCCTCAATATCGAAGCTGGCAGTCTCACCGCGCAGACGATCTGGAACCAGATCCATCACCAGCGCCTTGCCTTTCACTTCGAAGTTAATTTTATCGAAGAACAGGTCAAGAATTTGCTCAGTAGTGTATTCCAGAGCACGCAGAATGATTGATGCAGGTAGCTTACGACGGCGGTCGATACGCACGTATACCAAGTCTTTAGGATCGAATTCGAAATCCAACCAAGAACCACGGTATGGAATGATACGCGCGTTATACAGCACTTTCCCTGAGGAATGGGTTTTACCCTTATCGCTGTCGAAGAAGACGCCCGGGCTACGATGCAGCTGGGATACGATAACCCTCTCGGTACCATTGATGACAAAGGTACCATTGTCAGTCATGAGTGGAATTTCACCCATGTAGACTTCTTGCTCTTTGATGTCTTTTACGGTGCCGGCCGGTGCGTCTTTATCAAACATCACCAGACGTAACTTAACGCGCAATGGTGCTGAATACGTTAAGCCGCGAATCTGGCATTCTTTGACATCGAAAACTGGCTCACCGAGACGATAGCTAACGTATTGCAGCTCGGAATTGCCGTTATAACTCTGAATTGGAAATACAGAGCGGAAGGCAGCTTCAAGACCGTATTGCCCTTCTGGATCCTGCTCGATAAACTTCTGAAAGGAATCAAGCTGGATCGACAGCAAGTATGGCACGTCCAAAACTTGCGGACGCTTGCCAAAATCCTTACGGATACGCTTTTTCTCGGTATAAGAGTAAACCATAGGGTTCCTCAGCTCGCTGATAAGTGACCCGAACTGTCCAGACTGATGGACAGTAACTAAACAACCACCGTTTACTGTAGGTACACTGACGGAAATTGCCAGTGTTATTGCATGGTTAGTAGTGACTAAACGGGGTGCAAAATTCACTACTACCCTACAGCGCAAAAAGGCCGGTGGCTATTTAGCCACCAGCCCTTAGCCTTTTCAGGCTAGGAAATTAAGTATAAATTACTTAACTTCAACAGAAGCACCAGCTTCTTCCAGTTGCGCTTTCAGAGCGTCTGCTTCTTCTTTAGAAACAGCTTCTTTCAGCGGAGCTGGAGCACCGTCAACAACGGCTTTAGCTTCTTTCAGGCCCAGACCAGTTGCGCCGCGAACTGCTTTGATAACAGCAACTTTGTTACCGCCAACAGCAGTCAGAACTACGTCAAATTCAGTTTGCTCTTCAGCAGCTTCACCAGCTGCTGCGCCGCCCGCTACTACTGCTGCTGCAGCAGAAACGCCGAATTTTTCTTCCATAGCTTCGATCAGCTCAACAACTTGCATTACAGACATTTCTGCAACTGCGTCTAGGATTTGCTCGTTAGTGATAGACATAACAATTCTCTTTAAAGTCAACAATTAGTTTAAATAGCAACCAGTTAAAAGCAAGGCAAATTATGCCGCTGCTTCTTCTTTTTGGTCGCGAAGTGCCGCAAAAGTACGTACCAGCTTGCCAGCAGAAGCTTCTTTCATGCACATCATCAGGCGTGCGATAGCTTCGTCGTAAGTTGGCAGGGTCGCAAGTAATTCAGCGTCGGTCAGGTTACCTTCGAATGCAGCAGCTTTGATCTCGAAATCTTTATTCTCTTTAGCGAAGTCTTTGAACAGACGCGCTGCAGCACCTGGGTGCTCGTTAGAGAATGCGATCAGAGAAGGACCAACAAAAGTGTCTTGCAGACACGAGTAGTCAGTGCCTTCAACTGCACGACGAGCAAGGGTGTTACGAACAACTTTCATGTAAACGCCCGCTTCACGCGCTTGTTTACGAAGAGAAGTCATTGCATCAACCGCTACGCCGCGAGAATCAGCTACAACTGCAGACAGGGCAACACCGGCAGCTTCGTTGACTTCAGCAACAATTGCTTTTTTGTCTTGAAGATTTAATGCCATTTGGATTTGCTCCTGGATTATATTTACACCACTCGCTGCTTCACAGCAGGAGAGCTATTACGGCGCAGATCCAAGAAAGAAAAATATCTATCATGTTCTGGCACCGTCTACGCAGGTCTTTATTAAGTTATTTCCCGAAAGAAATAACGCCTACGGTCTTGGACGAAACCCGGAAAACCGGATTCAGCCATGAATTTTTGAAGCGGCAGATTATACGCTAATCAGCCGCCTCAGGCAATCAGTTTGCGCTGGTTTCCAGAGTATTCTGGTCAACAGACACACCTGCACCCATAGTGGTAGACAGGCTGATTTTTTTCAGGAAAGTACCTTTAGCAGAAGCAGGCTTCGCTTTTTTCAGCGCTACCAGCAGAGCTTCCAGGTTTTCTTTCAGCTTGTCAGCGTCAAAGTCCACTTTACCGATGGTAGTGTGGATGATGCCGTTCTTGTCGTTACGGTAACGAACCTGACCTGCTTTCGCGTTCTTAACCGCGTCAGCAACGTTAGGAGTTACAGTACCCACTTTAGGGTTTGGCATCAGACCGCGAGGACCCAGGATAGTACCCAGCTGACCTACAACGCGCATTGCATCTGGAGATGCGATAACTACGTCGAAGTTCATTTCGCCTTTTTTAACCTGCTCAGCCAGATCTTCCATACCAACGATGTCAGCACCAGCTTCTTTAGCAGCGTCAGCGTTCGCGCCTTGAGTGAATACCGCTACGCGGATGTCACGGCCAGTACCGTGTGGCAGTACAGTTGCGCCACGAACGTTTTGGTCTGATTTACGTGCATCAATGCCCAGGTTAACTGCAACATCAACACTTTCAACGAATTTAGCAGTAGCCAGTTCTTTCAGAAGAGCAACAGCTTCGTTGATGTCATACTCACGAGTTACATCAACTTTGTCACGGATAACGCGCATGCGCTTAGTCAGTTTTGCCATTGTCTTAACCCTCTACTACCAGGCCCATTGAACGAGCAGTACCCGCAATTGAGCGTTTCATCGCTTCAATGTCAGCACCAGTCATGTCTTTCGCTTTAGTTTCAGCGATTTCCTGAATCTGAGCGTCGGTAACAGTACCTACTTTCTCAGTGTTAGGACGGCCTGAACCAGACTTGATACCAGCTGCTTTCTTCAGAAGAACTGCCGCAGGTGGAGTCTTAGTTTCAAAAGTGAAAGAACGGTCGTTATATACAGTGATAACAACAGGAGTCGGAAGCCCCTTCTCGATAGACTCTGTACGTGCGTTGAACGCTTTACAGAATTCCATGATGTTAACGCCGTGTTGACCCAGTGCTGGACCAACTGGTGGACTTGGGTTAGCCATACCAGCTGCAACTTGCAGCTTGATGTAAGCTTCTACTTTCTTAGCCATTACTAAATACCTAAATTTGGGTTCAATCGTCTATTTTTTGCAAATAGACTCCCCGTTTAACAAAAGGGCGCGAAATTGTATTCAAATTCCGCGCCCTAAGCAATACCTTTCGAACAAAAAACGATCAGGTTTTTTCTACCTGGCCAAACTCCAGTTCTACTGGGGTGGCACGTCCGAAGATAGAGACAGAAACCTTCAAGCGGCTCTTCTCATAATCCACTTCTTCAACGACGCCGTTGAAGTCTGCAAATGGTCCTTCAGTCACGCGGACCACTTCACCGGCTTCATAAACAGTCTTATGCACTGGAGATGCACTTGCCTGCTCAAGGCGGTTCAGGATTGCATCGGCTTCCTTGTCAGAGATAGGTGCTGGACGGTCTGATGTGCCACCGATAAAGCCCATTACACGCGGTATGCTACGTACCAAGTGCCATGAGTCTTCATTCATGATCATCTGAACCAGAACGTAACCAGGGAAAAACTTACGCTCACTCTTGCGGCGTTGGCCCTGGCGCATTTCCACCACTTCTTCAGTCGGTACCAGTACCTCACCAAAGAAATCTTCCATCTCATGCATCTTGATATGTTCCTGCAGCGACTTTGCCACACGACCTTCAAATCCAGAGAAGGCCTGAACAACATACCAACGTTTCTTAGGAGCTTCGCTCATTTACTCTTTCCTCACACGCCGGTGATTAGGTTGACCAGACGGACCATGATACCGTCGATGCCCCACAGGATGAGCGCCATGACGACAGTGACAGCCAGAACGATGAAAGTGGTCTGCAAAGTTTCCTGCCGGGTGGGCCATACCACTTTACGCACTTCCATACGCGATTCACGTGCAAATTCGATCGCAGCTTTACCTTTCGCTGTCAATGCTGCAACACCGCCAGCAGCGGCTACCAACAAGACAACGGCTGCTGCTCTTATTACAACGGACACATCACTGTACAGGCTATTTCCCACTACCGCTGCCGCCAGCAAGGCAACAACAACAACCCATTTCAGGTTGTCCATTGACCCAGTTGGGGTTTCAGCGTTGTTCGCTTTCATACATTCTACCTGTAACTAGTCTACTTCATAGACGACAACAACCTCGCGAGAGCGAGGTGATCTAACCAGAAAAATAGAGATTTAAATCCGAAAAACCTACTATTCTCTTGTCCCGAACAATTTTGGCTCGGTCAAACGAGTAAAAACAATCATTACCCTGACCTTCAGCGCACAAAAAGGGCATCAAATGATGCCCTTTTTGCTAGTGTGTCGTCAAATCTTAT
>NZ_LYBM01000043.1 GCF_001707825.1 Veronia pacifica
TTGTTGCTGTTTGCGACGCTCAGCAACGCGAGCCTTGCTTTCTGCCAGCTCTTTTTTAGCGTGATCTACGTGCTCTTGCTCAAGCTCTCCGCAGCTATTGCCGTCGAGGTCAACACGGTTTGCACCTGGCTTAACGCCATGAAGGTAACGCCAGGAAGAAGTGTATTGACGAAGCGCAGCGCGCAGTTGGGTTTTACTCACCTTAGGATCATCGCTTAAGCGCTCAGCCAGATCTTGGAAGATCCCGATTTTCAGAGGGCGAGCTTCGCCTTCTATTGTGAAACACTTAGGGAAACGTTCGGCAATGTAGGCGATAACTTGTTTACTGCTTGCCAGTTTTTCAGTCTTTTCCATTTTTCTTCCTGTCTCAGGACGGATATTCGTCAATGAGAACTGTTCGTTTAACAAAATAAAGTGGCGCTATTATAAAGGCCTGATACTGAAAAACCACACTATATAAGGAATTCAAAGGTGTTTTTGCAATTGATTTACCAAGATTTGTAAACCCGCTTCATCTTCGGTGTCAAAACGTCCAATTTTTGGACTGTCTATATCTAATACTCCAACACACGTGTTATCGACCACTACAGGCAGCACAATTTCTGAATTACTCGCTGCATCGCAGGCTATGTGTCCAATAAACTGATGGACGTCTTCCACACGTATGGTTTTTTGTGAACTGAATGCTGTACCACATACGCCTTTACCCACATCAATTCGGACACAAGCAGGCTTACCTTGAAAAGGCCCCAGCACCAGTTGTTGTGACTCTGGCTCAAACATGTAAAAGCCTGCCCAGTTGATTGAAGCAAGTTCCTGATATAGTAACGCACTTACATTTGAAAGATTTGCTACTGTGTTTGGCTCATTTTCAATCAATGCCAGCATTTGACGGGTCAAAAGTTTGTAAAAATCAGATTTATCATTCATTCAGAAATGTATCCCTTACACGTATCGCATTACACTAGGGGTATTAATTTAAGGAACCAACCTAAGGAAAAACAACTAGATGCTTAATTGGCAATGGCTAGTACAACAGGCTAAATCTCACAAGAAAAGGTTAATCACCGCAAACCTTATCGCGATTCTTGCGACGCTAGTCAATGTCCCGATACCTCTATTAATGCCACTGATGGTCGATGAGGTGCTATTGGATCAACCCGGTTCCGGGATCTCTCTGTTGAATCACTTCCTTCCTGAAGACTGGCAACACCCAACGGGTTATATCTTTCTCGTGTTGGTTCTTGTCATTGTGATGCGCTGTGTAGCGCAAGCACTGAATATTTATCAGAGTCGCCAATTCACCCTTGCGGCAAAATCAATCACATACTCAATACGGATAAAACTCATAGATAAACTGGGCCTTATCAGTATGCGGGAGTATGAAATCCGCGGTAGTGGCGGGGTCAGTTCTCATCTGGTTACTGATGTAGAAACCATTGATAACTTTATTGGTACGACATTGAGCAAGTTCATTGTTGGCTTCCTGACAATCGTCGGCACCGCTATTATTCTACTTTGGATCGACTGGCGACTCGGCCTCTTTATCTTACTGGTTAACCCCATTGTCGTTGCTCTGAGTCGGGCGTTAGGAGCCCGGGTCAAAGATCTCAAGAAAAAAGAAAACCGCTCTTTCGAAAAGTTCCAGCAACGTTTAGTAGATACTCTTGATGGTCTTTATCAACTTCGCGCGGCTAACCGTGAACGTGAGTACCTTTCCAATCTAAAAGTAAGCGCAGAGGCTATACGCCATGATGCCGACAAGTATGCCTGGCAGTCTGAGGCAGCCAGTCGGTTATCGTTCTTAATGTTCCTCATTGGCTTTGAACTGTTCCGAGCAATGGCAATGATTATGGTGATGTTCAGTGACCTGACCATTGGTCAAATGTTCGCAGTCTTCGGTTATTTGTGGTTTATGCTCAGCCCGGTTCAAGAACTGCTTGGGATTCAGTTTGCTTGGTTCAGCGCGAAAGCTGCTATGCAAAGACTCAATGCCTTGTTGCTTATTGAGGAGGAACCAAGAAACGCAAATGGCAAAAAGCCATTCACGGATGATCGCCGCTTCGATGTAAAAGTGAGAAATTTGGATTTCTCTTACGATGAGGACAAAAAAGTACTCAACGGACTCTCACTACACATCCCATCAGGAAAACGAGTGGCATTGGTGGGAGCCAGTGGCGGAGGAAAATCGACCCTCATACAGCTTTTACTCGGCCTTTATCAGAAAGATAGCGGTGATATCAAATTTAATGATGTCTCCATCGAGGATATCAATTTCGACGCAACCAGAAGCCGAATAGCAGTCGTGCTTCAGCAACCCATGTTATTCAACGACACACTCAGAAACAATTTGTCTCTTGGACGGGATTACACAGACCAACAATTGTGGCAGGCTCTGGATATTGCCCAGTTGCATGATGTTACCAGCAAGTTGACCAATGGACTCGACACGCCTATCGGCAGACAGGGCATTCGCTTATCAGGGGGACAGAGACAAAGACTGGCCATCGGGCGAATGATTTTGACTGATCCCGATTTTGTTATACTCGACGAGGCGACGTCTGCCCTCGATACGGCAACCGAAAGTGCCTTACATCTGGCACTGAGAACGTTTCTGGCAGACAGAACCACATTGATCGTTGCGCATAGGCTTTCAGCAGTCAAACAGGCGGATCTTATCTATGTGCTCGAAGACGGTGAAGTCAGCCAACAAGGGACCCATCTCGATCTCGTTAACGCCGACGGCTTATACCGGACGTTATATGGCAGTGTACAAAGTCCTGATTCGTCAGACCCCATCGTCAAACAAGGATAAGGAAACTCGACATGCATATGTTTCGCTGTGCTGGCTGCGATACATTGATAGAAGCGGTACCGGTTTCACCAGGGCATGTTGCCTGCTGCCCATGCTGTGGCATGCGCTTAGTGAAAGGCACCTCCCTCTCATTCTCTGGCGAGCTGGCACTGGCCATTACGGCTTTGTTGCTCTTTATCCCTGCACAGGCTTTTCCTCTCATTGAAATCAATTTGCTGTCACAGGATATAGAGGCAACAGCAACACAGGGAGCGGTCACGCTACTCGACTCATTCCCGTTTGTCGGTGCGCTGGTCATTTATACTACACTGCTCGCCCCTCTTATTTACCTTGTATCTGTCATTGGCGCTAATGTTGCGCTTTGGTTTAAGCAGCGTCACTGGCTCAGCGTTTTTACACGCACGATTCACTTTTCAAGACATTGGGTTATGATCGATGTCATGCTGGTGAGCCTGTTCATCTCCGCGTTTAAGATGCGTGACTTTGCTGATGTCACAGCGGGGGCGGGGTTGATCAGTTTTATTGCGTTACAGATCGTTATTGCCGTTCTACTCACTCGGGTAACACCTAAACGCTACTGGGATCAGTTGTCTGACCTCACCCACGACGGCAGCTACACAGTTGATGCTGTTACTGGACAACATACCGTCAGCTGCTCTCACTGCAAAGCGCTTCAACGCAACAATGATGAGCAGTGTCTTCGATGCAACACACCATTGTCGCCGCGTATAAACCAGAGCCTTCAGAAAACATGGGCAAGTTTACTTGCTGCCACCATTTTTATGGTGCCGGCCAATGTATTCACCATTTCAATCTTGCTTACCAATGGTCAGCGGTTAGAAGATACGATTATCTCTGGCGTTGCTGGCCTTATAAATCAGGGAATGACGGGTATTGCAGTGATCATTTTTACAGCAAGCATCCTGGTCCCCGCGCTTAAAATATTTTCTCTTTTTTATATTCTCATTTGCATTCACCTCAAACGAAAAACAGGCAGACTGCATCGGATGAGACTTCATCGATTTGTAAAATGGATCGGCAAATGGTCAATGGTTGATCTTTGTGTGATTGCAATGATGGTATCTTTGGTTGATAGAGGCCAATTGCTTGATTTTACCCCTGGCCCAGCAGCCATAGCTTTTGGTCTTGTCGTTGTGCTGACTATGATTTCTGCTGACTCTTTAGATTCTCGATTGATATGGGACGAACATGAGCGAAAATAACAACAAGGCAACGAAGCCCAAAATAAAGAAAGACAGGGCTATTTCGCCACTGTGGCTGTTCACCCTCATCGCTTTTGGACTTTCTGGATGGATGTTGTACAAAACGGTCAATGAGGCAGGACAGCGCATCCAAATCTACTTCAGTAACGCTCAGGGCATTGAGGCCGGAAGGACAACTATCCGCTTCAACGGCCTAGAAGTCGGTATTGTTCGGCGTATCAATCTCTCAGAGGACCTTGGCAGCATATTTGTTGATGCCGATATTTACCCTGAAGCGATACGTTTGCTCGGAGAGGATACGGCATTCTGGCTGGTAAAACCCAAGGCTTCACTCGCGGGTATTAGCGGGTTAGACGCACTCGTGTCTGGTAACTATATCGCAATAAAGCCAGGTACAGTCGAGACTGAAAACCTCACATACACGGCGGCCGAAGAGCCACCAGCAGACGGGCTTACCCAAACAGGCCTTCACATTAAATTGACCTCAAATGATCTCGGTTCACTGAGTGAGGGTTCATTGCTTTTCTACAAAAAGATACCAGTTGGCGAGGTCTATGATTATCGCTTGACTCCCGACAACCAGCAGGTTGTTTTGTCTGTTTTGATTGAGCCTGAATACGCCGGACTGGTCAACGAAAACACTCGGTTCTGGAATGTCAGCGGATTTAAGGCAAATATCGGCGTAAACGGTGTAGATGTAGATTTTCACAACGTCGGTGCACTTCTGGCCGGTGGCATTGCGTTTGACTCACCTGAAAGTGATAACGCTGCAAACGATTTTGACAAGTATCCTCTCTATTCGGATATTAATCAGGCCGAGCGGGGCCTCAAAATTAACATCTCGCTCCCCGAAGGTCATGGTATTACCAATGAACAATCCCCCATCCTCTTCAAAGGTCTGGAGATAGGTAGACTCTCAGACATATCACTTTCTCCAGATAAGAAAGGGCTAGTCGCAACTGCGTCTATAGATCCCGCTATGGACTGGCTTCTCAGCGACAAAACAAGGTTCATCATCGAAAAAACGGAACTGGACTTCGGCGGACTGAAAAACGCATCCAACCTTATCTTCGGCGATTTCATCACTGTTCATCCGGAGAAAGGACAATCGAGTCGAGATTTCACTGCTCATACGCGAAAGCAACTGAAAATCGAGGATCCTGATGCAGCAAAAATTAGTGTCACAGCTAAAAATGCGTGGGGTATTGATGAAAATACAAAGGTACTTCACCGCGGTGTCCAGGTGGGATTCGTTTCCAATGTAGAGTTATTTGATGATTCAGTTAATCTGAGCCTACTCATTGATAAGAAGTACAAACACCTCATCAAAAGCCGCTCACGCTTTTTCATGGTCGGAGGAATAACCGGTGCAGCCAACGAAGACGGTATTGAGGTCATTGTCCCGGCGGTGAGCCAAATTGCCGACCCAGCCATTAGTTTCACAAGCGAGGGCAGTAAGAAAATTGCCGACAAATATACTCTGTACAAAACAGAGATCAGTGCCCGTCATGCTCGCAACGAAGAGAAGGGGTTTCAGCGCTATACAATCTATGCAGACTCCCTTCCCTCTTTGTCTGTAGGTAGCCCGGTCATGCATAAAAATTTCACCGTCGGCAAAGTGACTGATGTCCGTCTTGGTAAAGGACAAGCCCAAATCACGGTGGGTATTGAAAATGCCTATCGCCACCTAATCACGGTGGATACCGTATTCTGGAATCATTCAGGTTTAAGCCTTGAAGCAAGTATCAGTAATGGGCTGACCGTAAATACTGGCTCGCTCAAATCTCTTGTCTCAGGAGGCATCGCTTTTGACAACATTAAGGGCGTTGAAAACCGAATCGGTAAACAATGGAAACTTTACCCAAGTCTTAAAGCAGCAGAGCACTTCGGCTTTGAAGTCACCTTCACTGCAGCTACTGCCAAAGGCCTGAGCAAAGGCAGTAAAATTCGCTATCAAGGCATTGATGTTGGTGAAGTTACCACTCTCCTTCCTGAGTTTTCCAAAAAAGGTGTCAACATTAAAGCGCGCCTTTACCCCACATATGCACAGACATTTGCCCGTGAAAACAGTTACTTTTGGCTGGTCAGTCCTGAGGTCAGTTTGTCTGGGGCAAAAAATCTGGATGCACTGATCACACCTTATGTGGCTGTAGAACCGGGTAATGGCAGTAGATCGAAACGGTTTGAACTGAATAATCAGGAAAAACAGAAAAGTGGCCTAGTCATATATCTGGAAAGCGAAGACCGAAGTTCTATCAGTGTAGGAACACCACTTTTGTTTCGTGATATGGAGATAGGCCACGTATTGAATATCGAACTAGGCCGTTTTTCGGACAGAATTATTATAAAAGCGAAGATAAATGATAAATATCGTCACTTAATCCGCGAAAACACTATTTTCTGGAATTCATCGGGCCTCGATGTTTCTATAGGTTTAACAGGTGCTGAAATAAAGACGGGTACAGTCGGCAGTATCATTAAAGGAGGGATTGCCCTCGCTATACCTGAGGAAACACCGTTGAAAAAAGTAGCTTCAAACGGCCGGCATTTTCTCTTGTACAAGCAAGCAAACCCAACATGGAAAAAGTGGCGCACAGCGATCCCTGGCTTTTAAGCTGGTAGCCGTTGCTGCGCACATGTTTAGCGCAGGGAACGGCAGTGGATCACAGCCATAAAAAAACGACTGATTGTTATATTTCATTAAAAAACTATCGGGTAAATCCTGTCTATGCGAGAGTCGCTAAAGGCGAATTTGCCCGAAATACCACTAGTGAAGACATTAAAAAAACCATCGCGGTCCAGAGTTTTTGGAATAAAGTTTTCAGCATTGACATGTTTGCAAACTTTGCTGGCACGACCCAAAAAGCCGAGCTTAGAAAACAAATATCGCTGGAGTCGCTAGAAACTTCGGATGAGCTCACTGTGGGAAAATGTCAGATTCTTGCCACCACGAATAAAAAGAGCATCAATGAACGGCAGTACCGCCTCAAAACGACCTTCGAAGTGGTTGAGGGGCAAACACGACAAGCAAGTCTTAAACTCGGTTTGACGTTTAATGACTGGGAGAGAAGTGACTTTATCTGCGCTCCCGGCTCGTCATACAACGGAGGGCGTTTCAAGAAAATTAAAACCCGCTATCCCCCTTTTATGCCAGTGGAACTCCAGAAAGAAGATATTCCCATTGTCACCTCTGAAATACCCGGGCTTGATCCAGAAGCGCCTCAATCCTCAATGCAGTTACCGTTGACAGAACTGACTTCACCTATGATCGGCGTATGGCTAAAAGATCGCAATTTAGCTGTCTGGGTACAAATAGACCTCAATACTTCGGGCCAGAATAATGGTTTTTATGTCTCTGAAGACCTTAACCAGAAAAAACTAAATATCGCCCTGATGACTCCATGCGTTCGCGAAAAATTCAGCTCTCATGGCGCTTCAGCAATGCCTTCTTGGGACCAAGGTGAGACATTGACAAAAGGTGACAATGTCACGCTATCTTTTATTGTGTCAGAATTTGATTGCCGCAATATTGATGATTTTTATCAAGGATACACAGAAATATTGATAGCAGAACACGATGTCCCTCATCTGTCAGATAAAACTCTGCCGCTTTCAGAAGCATGGTCACTGATCGAGCCATTTATAATGAGCAACGGTGGTCAGAAAAGTACGGCTATTATCATGCGGGCTTTATTCCACCATTTATTAAGGCCGATGCATGGAGTGCAGGCTGGACTGGCGGTCTCGCCCTCTCCTACGCATTGCTTGCCAATGGCGATACTGAATCTAAAAAAAGAGCGATGCGTAATCTCCACTTTTTCTTTCAGGATGGTGGACAATCCGACCAAGGTATCTTCTTCGGAACGGCAGACGGTGAACGCTGGGGCGGTGACGATTACTACAAGGGTTTCTTTGACATTGGCACAACAGACTGGATTCAAATCAGACGATGCGGTGACTATTTATATTTTGCCATTAAACATTTTAAATTGCTCGACGCCAGAGGCCAATCATCACTGATAAGCCAGCAGTGGCGGAAAAAGATCCAGATGTGCGCAGATGCGCTGTGTAAAATATGGCGAACTAATGGGCATTTTGGACAGTATATCAATCCGCATACGCTTGATATAAGGGTTGGAAACAGCGATGCAGGTACAATGATATGTGGCGCATTAGCAGAGTGTGCAGATTACTTTGGTCGTGAAGACTATCTCGATATTGCCTTACTGTCAGCTGAAAGATATTTTGATGACTATCAGAAAAAGGGATTCACCTCGGGAGGTCCTCTTGAAATTCTCAACGCTCCGGACTGTGAATCAGCTGTCAACCTTTTAGAATCACTCGTGTGTATCTATGAGATAACTCACGACAAACAATGGCTACACCGAGCAACCGCCTTCAGTCATTATGTACAAACTTGGTTTTACACCTACAACGTCAGCTTCCCTGACACCTCTATATACGGCAAGCTAGGGGTACGCACTACAGGCGCATTAATGGCCTCATCTCAGAATAGATGTGCGGTCCCCAATATTTGTACACTCTCTGGTGATGTTTACCTAAGACTCTATAGATACACTGGCAACAGACGCTTTGTGACAATAATTCAAGAGTGTATTCACAATACACATCAGTATATTTCGCGAGAAGATAACCCTATTGTCACAATGCGTGGCCCCACGCTCCAGAGCGGTACTATTCATGAGTGCATCCAAACCGGAGACTGGACAGGTCCCCCGGGTGAAATACCTTATGAGTGGGTTACCAGTTGGACTGAAGTCGCTCACTTGCTATCTATCAGCGAATTACCGGGGATTTATTTTGCTCCTGACGACAATACGCTTGTGGTATTTGACCATCTGAACGCATCCCTTCAAGTGACTGAATCCCAGTCGTTGGAAATAATCATCCATAATCCTACACAGTACAAAGCGCATACACGAATACTGATTGACAGAATGAAAACAGGAAAGCTTCCAGTCGATATGGTGTCTGGCTGCCTTCAGGTTGTCATTGAGGCGGGGGAAAAGATCGTTGTCCCAGTCTAGTCTGTCTTTTTTGATGAGCCATCAGTTGATACATATTTCTGACTGTACTGAGAGTGAGGGAAATATGAAGAGTTCCGCTGCGAAGAAAACACATTGACAATATTTCAACCACCCATACAAAAGGCAATTTTTAGCTGGGTTTGTGGATCAAGTTTACGTTTGCCATTAGACTTGCCAGCTCAGAAATTTCGGCAAGAGACAGACAAAAGTGAACCCAAATATAAAACTGCCTGATCAGTTCCTGAAACAAATGGAGCAGATCATGCCAACGCATCTTTCAATGACTGCGTTTATTGATGCTTGTAAACGTCCTCTCAGACCCAGTATTCGAGTTAACACACTTAAGATTTCTGTCGCCGCATTTCTTGAGCGCGCTGAAGAGAAAGGATGGGAGCTGGAACCTGTTCCATGGTGCAGTACTGGCTTTTGGTTTAAAAACTCAGGTGAGGACGATGTTCGTCTCGGTAATACTGCTGAACACTTAGCCGGATTGTTTTACATTCAAGAAGCCAGCTCAATGATGCCAGTCACGGCGCTGTTGCACGATCAGCCCGAACTAGGCCATGTTCTAGATATGGCTGCAGCGCCAGGCTCAAAAACCACTCAACTTGCGGCCGCTATGGAAAATAACGGTGTCCTTGTCGCGAACGAATTTTCCTCCAGTCGAATTAAAATGTTACATGCAAACATCAGGCGTTGTGGTGTGAGTAATGTTGCAATGACACATTTTGACGCACGGGTATTTGGCGGTTGGTTACCTGAATCCTTCGATGCCATCCTTCTTGACGCACCGTGTTCAGGAGAAGGAACAATAAGAAAAGATCCTGCGGCAATGGACAACTGGAGCGTAGGTTCGACAGAGGAAATCGCGGAGACTCAAAAAGACCTGATCGTCAGTGCTTTTCACGCTCTCAAGCCAGGTGGATCCATGGTTTACTCGACTTGTACGCTGAACATGACCGAAAACCAACAGGTTTGCCATTTTTTGAAAGAGACATTCGGCGATGCTATTGAATTTGAGCCACTCAATAACTTGTTTGAAAATGCCAGCGCATCCGCAACAGATGATGGCTTTTTACATATATTCCCTCAAACATATGACTGCGAGGGATTTTTTGTTGCCCGCCTGAAAAAAAATCGAAGTGTTGGCAGCAAAATGGTCAAAAAGCGTATGGGGAAATTTCCTTTTACCAAAGCTGAAAAAAAAGATTGTCAGGTTATAAGTGAAACATTAGAGAATAATCTCGGTTTATCATTACCAGAAAATACATCTATTTGGTTGCGTGACAAAGAAGTCTGGGTATTTCCAAAAAATATTGAAACAATGTTAAGTGAACTCAAATTTGATCGCATTGGTTTCAAGCTAGCCGACACACATAAGAAAGGTTATCGCTGGCAACATGAGGCGATTATTGCACTCGCAAAAGGAATTGAATCATCGGCATTGGAAATTTCAGCTTTAGATGCGATTGAGTGGTACAAAGGACGAGATATAAGACCATCTGAACTCGTCGGAAAGGGCGAAGTTATTGTCTGTTACCGTGGACAACCCATTGGAATGGGGAAATGGGTTGGATCCAGAGTGAAAAATAACCTTCCACGTGAACTAGTTAGAGACTCAAATTTATTTTCACAATGAATCAACCCTTTTCTCACTGTTGAAACACGCACTTAAATACCATTCTGTCTAAAGTTAATCATGTTTAAAGATTAATTTAACCAGTTAGCGCAAGGCTCTTAGGAGCCATTCCCCTAAGCCCGGAACAGGAATCGTTCTGGGCTCTTTTTTTCTCTCAGATGTCTTTTATTTTGTACATTCTATTCATAGCAGTGAAAAAGGATGAATAGAGCATAGGCACCAATAAAATAATATTTTTATTAACCACTTAAAAATAAATAATTTTTTATAAAAACGCGTTTATCAGTGCTCATAAATGTATTTAAATTTACTAATTTATGAGATAGATACCATCATTTTCAATTCGGATCTTTCTTTGCTTATATAAGCCGCCAATCGTTTTTTTAAACGTTGCTTTGCTGGTCCTAAATAAAGAAAAAATCTGCTCTGGGCTACTTTTATCATTCACGGGAAGGAAACCACCTTTTTTCTCAAGCGCGGTTATCACCTTCTCAGCTAAGTCGTCGACTTTTCCTTTACCCGCTTTCTGTAAAGATAAATCAATTTTTCCATCGTCTCTAACGTGCTTAATATACCCTTTCAGCTTTTTACCGATAAAGAGTTTGCCGAAGGTCTCAGCCCGATAAAGTAATCCCCAATGAAGACCATTAATTGCACACTTGAAACCCAGATCAGTGCTCTCGGCGACAGTTAACTCGGCCTGCTCGCCAGACTTATATCTGGCCGGTGTTTTATCAATAAACTTGTTGAACTTCGTTGTGCCAACAATTCGTCCTGATGCCCTATCCATGTATAGGTAAACTAAATAATCACGGCCTTCCTGCATTCTGATGCGCTGTTCACTGAATGGCACCAGTAAGTCTTTAGGTAATCCCCAATTGAGAAAAGCTCCAACCTTATTTGTGTTCACGCAACGCAATAAACCAAAGTCGCCGACCTCAGCAAGTGGCTTTTCGGTTGTGGCAATGACGTCGTCCTCAGAATCGAAATAGATGAAAACGTTCAGTTCATCATCTAACTGCGTACCTTTGGGGACATATCGCTTGGGTAACAGGATGTTACCGTATTCATCACCGCCGTCTAAAAAGACACCGAAATCGACTTCCTTTACCACAGGTAAAGTATTCATCTGACCCACTTTAATCATTGATGCTTTTCTCATTCATTTACAATTACCGCGCAGTATACGGCATCTGTTTCCGTTTAGCGGTAGTTATTTGAGTGCTGTCGCTTGAATTACGGTACTTTGCTGACTTGTTAGTCAAAGAGAGGAAAGATACCCTTAAACATAGAATAAGGATGTATAACTATGTCGATGTTTGAAAATCTCTTTCTTAAACACAGTTTTGGTGAACTTGGTGCGACTTTTGGCCGTCAGGTAGACCCAACACCTCTGGAAAACACCCGCGTACTGACTATCAACCAATCGATTGCGGATAAGTTTGGCCTAACGCGTGAAATGCTTCAGTCAGATGAATTTCTCGGGATAATGGCTGCTAATGCGCCGATTAGTGGACTCGCCCCATTCGCGATGAAGTACACCGGACACCAATTTGGTGTGTATAACCCACATCTCGGCGATGGTAGAGGATTGCTGCTCGGAGAGATCAGGGACAGCCGTGATATTTGGCAAGACTGGCATCTAAAGGGGGCGGGTCAGACACCTTATTCACGTCAGGCTGATGGACGAGCAGTTCTTCGATCAAGTATCCGCGAATATCTGGCCGGCGCGGCGATGACGGGGCTCGGCATTGCCACAACTGAAGCGTTGTCCATTGCCACCAGCGACACGCCAGTTTGGCGGGAGCAGCAGGAGACGGGGGCAACATTACTTCGGGTGGCTGAGAGTCACGTTCGCTTTGGGCACTTTGAATATCTGTTTTATACCAAACAACATGAAGAACAAAAGCAATTGGCAGACTATCTTATCCGACGTCATTTCCCTGAGCTCGCCAGTCAGCCAAAACCGTACCTTGCTTTTTTCACCGAGGTCGTAAAAAGAACAGCCATCATGATTGCGAAATGGCAAGCGTACGGTTTTTGCCATGGCGTAATGAACACAGACAACATGTCAATTCTTGGTTTGACCTTCGACTATGGACCCTACGCTTTCCTTGATGACTATCAATCTGGATTTATCTGTAATCACTCAGATCACTCTGGACGGTATGCATTTGATAGACAACCGGATATCGGCATGTGGAATTTGTCGGCTCTGGGCTATGCACTGTCTCCTCTGATCGATTCAGAAGGCATCAATGAAGCACTTGCTGAATTTTCCCCCACTATGGTCAGAGAATACAGCCACCTCATGCAAAAACGACTTGGTTTGGAAGAAATCACCGAAGGTGATAGTGTGCTCTTTGACCAGCTATTCACGCTAATGGAAGAGCAGCATATTGATTTTAATCACTTCTTTAGAGTGCTTTCCCATCTGGAGCTGAATGAACTAGCTCGCGCTTGTGAACTGAAAAACCTTGGTGACGATCCAAAAAAGGTTGAGGAGTGGCTCCATCTTTATGCCGAGAGAATATCGGATTTATCAGAAGAAGAAGATCTCCTGAGGCGCAAGACCATGTCAATGCACAACCCAAAGTACGTCCTTCGAACTTATCTGGCACAACAAGCCATCGAAGAGGCTGAGAAAGGCAGCAGCAAAATGATAGAGGATTTGGTCTTCCTTCTCTCTTCACCGTTTGATGAGCATCCCGAATATCATCACCTCTCGCTGCCACCGGGTGATGATGGAAAAGGAATGGTTCTAACCTGCTCGTCTTAACGATTGATGTATACCATGCGCCACGTACTTTTTGAAAAAATGGCTTTGACTTAAGTAAAACGCCACATACAGCACTTTTAGCATTCAAAAGTGCTGTTTTTTTCCTCATATATAGAGGGGAATTCTCACTTAACGCACCTGAATGCTTTATTCGTTTGCCAATTTTGCTATCTTACTGACTTCAAAGCAGAGAAGATGTAAGGAAGGCAGTGTCCATGCCCATTAAAACAGATGAATTACGAACCGAAGTCGTTGGCAAACTGCCTTCACCTGCCGAGTTAGAATCGATTCATACACTGACGGACAAAACTGCTCAGTTTATTGCCAAAGCAAGAAAACAAACCGAGAACATACTCTCTGGTGATGACAACCGCCTGCTGGTCATTGTTGGGCCCTGTTCAATCCATGATACCGATGCAGCACTTGATTACGCCCGAAAGCTCAAACAGGAAGCGGATAGACATAGCGATACACTCCACATCGTTATGCGCACCTACTTTGAAAAGCCTCGAACCGTTGTGGGCTGGAAAGGCCTGATTAATGATCCCCATCTTGATGGCAGCTGCGATTTAAGAGAGGGGCTATTCAAAGCGCGTAAGCTGTTACTTGAAATCAACCAGCTTGGGTTGCCCACCGCCACAGAATTTCTCGACATGATTGCCGGACAGTATATTGCTGATCTTATCACCTGGGGGGCGATTGGTGCGCGTACCACGGAATCCCAGATTCACCGCGAAATGGCATCGGCTCTCTCTTGTCCAGTGGGCTTTAAAAACGGCACAGATGGCAACGTAAAAATTGCGGTAGATGCAATACGAGCCAGTCAGGCCTCGCACCTGTTCTGTTCGCCAGACAAACAAGGTGACATGACTATTTACCGCACTGCCGGTAATCCCTTTGGTCACGTTATCCTCCGCGGGGGTAAAGCACCCAACTATCACCGTCAGGATATTGAATCAGTTGCCGCGGAATTGGTGAATGTAGACTTACAGCCCCGGCTTGTTATTGATTTCAGCCATGCAAACTGTCAGAAACAACATAAACTGCAGTTACACGTTGCGGACCGATATTGCAGAGCAAATTATTGAGGGCGATTGCCATATTGCTGGCATCATGGCTGAGAGCTTTATCGAGGAAAGTAATCAGTCGCTCAACGCAGCGGAGACTGATAGTCTAGTCTATGGTAAATCGATCACTGACCCCTGCCTTGGTTGGGAGGACACCATCGATATGCTGGAAATCTTGGCAAATGCCGTCCGTGAACGTAATAATACTCAACAAGCTGAATCTTAGTTTCAGCTTTAATTCAACTAAACATAATCAGGAATACACTATGCCTTCTTTTGACATTATCTCCGAAATTGATCTTGTCGAACTGAAAAACGCGGTTGACAACGCCAACCGTGAACTTTCAACTCGCTTCGATTTTCGTGGGGTTGAAGCCAGCTTCGAGCTGAATAAAGAAGTCGTGAAAGTGTCAGCTGAAGCAGAATTTCAGTTGAACCAGCTTTTGGATATTCTGCGTGGAAATCTCTCAAAACGTGGGGTTGATGCCCGTGCTATGGAGACGAAGACGCCAAGTTTCTCAGGGAAAACCTGCAGCCAGGACGTTCACTTCAAGAATGGTATTGAAACCGATGTCGCCAAAAAGTTGGTCAAAGCGATAAAAGAATCCAAAATAAAGGTTCAAAGCCAGATCCAGGGTGAACAGGTGCGTGTAACAGGTAAAAAGCGAGACGACCTACAAGCAGTGATGCAACTGGTTCGCGATACCGATCTGGGTCAGCCTTTCCAGTTCGACAATTTCCGCGACTAACAACCATCTCCCGGCCGTTCATTGTTAAGACAAATAATACGCTGGCAATAAGAGCTAACTCTAAACACCCTGAGGCGACACACTCTCAGGGTATTTTTTTGTTCGTTTTGTCAGTGATTCCTACGTTATTTGATATCTACTAATCGACTCGCCTTGCGATACTGGACTTTCCAACCTTGCCAGCGAGGTAATTCCCAGCGTTTAGGGTCTGCTTTGCGTTTCCCTCCCACATGGTGGATCATGACTGTCCGACGCGCTTTGAAATACTCAACCTTCAGCTGCAAATCAGATAGCGTGACAGTAAGCGGATATTTCTCACAAAACCCTTCATATTCCCAGTCTGGAATTCCATCAAATTCAAAATCAGAGGCATCAACCAATGTCAGGTCATCTTTAGTCTCAACACCAAGTTCAGTGAGACGGACTTTTATCCATTCGAGAGGCTCGATAGCAGGCAGGGGTGCGTCTGCTTCAACCTGCTGATATAGATTCCAATACTCTATCGACGTTTTTAATGACTCACCAAAAGCAAAGTGTTTGCCATTGAGTATCAATTCAGCCAGAGCGACTAACAACCCCTCTCCCTCTGGTTTACGGTATTCTCGGTGAATGACTCTGCCAGCGTAGGTATGTTCAACCACTTCAAGCTGTTCATTTTCTTGCTCAACCGTGCCAGCTGATGTGCAATCTGACAGGCCAAGTTCACGAATCCATTGCAGGGGTATCGGCGCCATACAGGTAGCATAAGATGAGGTTTGCTTTGCGCCCCTTTTACCCGCGAGGTGAAACTGGCCAAATACAATCGCCGCCTGATATTCATCAGCAAACAGACTATCTCGACCCAGCAACACCTCACTATATCCATTGGTGAAGGCCTGTTGCCTTTTCTCCCTGCGAACGTAGACCAATTCTGGTGCCTGACATATGACATTCTTGAGCCATTCATCTCTTCTCAGCTTGGTTGCTGCCTGCCAATGAGGTAAATCAAGTGCCTGTCGGATAGCACTCGATACTTTTCGAGCCTCATCTTGTACATCACTATCAACATTTACTGCCTCTACCTGCTCTCCACGTAACACGGCAATATTAGTGACAGCGTCACACATTGAACTGTTCCATGCTTTGTAGTGATCAAAAGCAAGTTCAGTGGATGGTAATCTCCATAATGTCTGAGGCGTCTGAATAACCGCGGCGAGATCTATCATGGCTTCGCGGCTGCCCTTTGTTTCCATTCCTGAGATCAGGTGGGCAAACAAAGAATCAATGGGTAGCGGGTAAAGAGCCTTGCCATGTGCAGTAGCAAGCCCATGATTATCAATGGCTTTCATTGCCAATAATCTATCAGTAGCTTGACTGACACTCTTCAACGGTAGTCTGCTAAGCAGAGATAGTGATTCCAACTCATAACCACAACAGGCAGATGCCAGCATAGTATCAGTCAGCTCCTCTCTTTCCAGTTCTGGAGGGGTATACGACTCTAGCGGAGCAAATTCACCGTATAACCTGATGCAATGCCCCGGCCTCACGCGCCCAGCTCTTCCTGTCCTTTGTCTGGCGCTGGCTTTTGAAATCGCATGAAGTGCCAGAACCGTTCGACCATTCCTCTGATGAGTCCTCCGCTCAAGACCAGAGTCAATGACTGTAACAATGTCGGGAATAGTCAGTGACGTTTCCGCCACATTAGTTGCCAGTACAACTTTCTGACGATCGGAAGTAGTGAGAGCTCGCTGTCGTTCCTGATCACTCACTCCAGCGTGAAGTTGAACAAGCTCAGCTCCGCATTGCCTCAATTGCCCCATACAGGATGAAATTTCTTTTCGTCCGGGAAGAAAAACCAATACATCGCCATCGTCTTCTAACGCCCAATTGACGGCCTCAGCCACCCGGTTTTCAAGATCACGTATTGAAGGCATATGACTGCTATCTTTCGCACTGTAGCTTATAGTGACGCTGTAACTCTTTCCTTCTGCCTTTATGACTTCAGCACTAAAATAGCGGCTGAGTTTATCGCTATCGAGAGTAGCAGATGTGACAATTAATCGATGTTGAGCGTGTTTGAGCAGCAACCCTGCCAGTAAGTCAGATTCGATACGTCTCTCATGGAACTCATCAAGCATGACAATATCGAAATCGCCCAGACGATTTTCACTGAACCACCTGAGCGCAACACCCGGCGTGACAAAGACAACATCAGTCTCATCTGTATATTGATGGGCAAATTTGATGGCATAACCAACCTTTTCACCGGGTCGGCTATCGAGAGTTTCAGCAACAAAACCAGCCAGTGAAGTACAAGCAATTCTTCGTGGCTCAATAACTAATACTCTGCCATGCTTGCTGGCCCAGACAGGTAAATGCGTCGACTTACCTGTTCCGGTTTCAGCCTGTATAACAAGATTAGTGCTTGGTAGCGCCTGCAAAAAATGGGATTTTATCTTTTCAATGGGAAAATTGTTCATATTTATGTTTGGCCAACACTCATCAGTGTAAGTTTTGCTCATATTTTGGCTGATTTGTTGTTATTATCTTCCACAAATAGTTTCGTAAGGTAGCGGTTTTAGATAAAGATTCTGCATATATGTAGTTAATTATGTCCAGAAAATGTTCATTGAGCACTGAAGGTCACATTTTAGAATTATTTATCAAATAGAGTTTTGTTATGTAATTTTACAAGACTAGACTCAACATCCTGCTACGCACAGCCAAGGGTTGTGACGGAACACGTCATTACCCAACAGATATTAAAGATACAGTATTAACTTACATGAATAATCAAAAACGCCCACTCTATATTCCATATGCTGGCCCGGCTCTACTTGAGACACCGCTGCTCAATAAAGGAAGTGCTTTCACACTTGAAGAACGCATGTACTTCAACCTTGAAGGCCTGTTGCCGGAAGCCATTGAATCTATCGACGAACAAGTCGAACGTGCTTACCAACAGTATCAACAGTTTGATTCTGATATGGACAAGCACATATACCTGCGAAATATTCAGGATACCAACGAGACCCTCTTTTACAAGCTGGTAAATAATCACATCACTGAGATGATGCCGATTATATACACACCAACCGTTGGTGCGGCCTGCGAAAACTTTTCTAACATCTACCGTCGTGGTCGTGGTCTGTTTATCTCCTATCCCAACAGATTCCGTATCGATGATATGTTGAACAATACTCCTCGCCACAATGTCAAAGTCATCGTTGTTACCGATGGCGAGCGTATTCTCGGTCTTGGCGATCAGGGTATCGGTGGTATGGGTATCCCTATTGGTAAGCTGGCTCTCTACACAGCCTGTGGTGGTATCAGCCCAGCATACACCTTGCCTATTGTGATTGATGTCGGCACCAACAACCCACAAAGATTGTCTGATCCTATGTATATGGGTTGGCGCCACACCCGAATTTCGGGGCAAGAATACGATGACTTCATTGAGAACTTCATGCAGGCCGTCCAACGCCGTTGGCCTGATGCACTGATACAGTTTGAAGATTTCGCACAGAAAAATGCGATGCCTCTGCTTGAGCGATACAAAGACAGAGTCTGTTGCTTTAACGATGACATTCAAGGAACAGCTGCGGTGACCGTTGGATCGTTGCTAGCAGCGTGTAAAGCAGCGAATACCAAGTTGTCTGAGCAGCGTGTTACCTTCCTTGGTGCTGGATCGGCGGGTTGTGGGATCGCTGAAGCAATAATCGCACAAATGGTATCAGAGGGAATTTCAGACGAAGAGGCGCGCCAGCGTGTGTTCATGGTCGACCGTTGGGGCCTATTGGCAGACAATATGCCTAATCTGTTAGATTTCCAACAGAAACTGGTACAAAAATCAAATGTTGTAGCTGAATGGGAATTGGGCGACCAAAATGTCTCATTGCTTGATGTAGTAAGAAATGCCAAACCAACGATACTCATTGGTGTTTCTGGGGCGCCGGGCCTGTTCAGTGAAGACGTGATCAAAGCGATGCACGCCAACTGCAATAAACCGATCATCTTCCCGTTGTCTAACCCGACCAGCAGAGTTGAAGCAACACCTGCGGATATTCTTCGCTGGACGGACGGTCAGGCATTGGTTGCGACAGGAAGTCCTTTTGAGCCTGTTGTGCTTGAGCAAGGAAAAACCTTCCCTATCGCTCAATGTAACAACAGTTATATCTTCCCAGGTATTGGTCTTGGCGTACTGGCTGTTGATGCAAAACGCGTTACCTCTGAGATGTTGATGGAATCAAGTCGTTCATTGGCTGAATGCTCGCCTCTGGCGAAATACGGACGTGGTGCATTGCTTCCACCACTTGAGCAAATTCAACAGGTATCTAAGAAAATTGCCTTCTCTGTTGCCAAAAAAGCCATAGAGCAAGGTATTGGAAACCAGATGAGTGATGAGGCTCTTAAAGAGAGAATTGAAGCTATTTTCTGGGAGCCAAGGTATCGCGACTACAAGCGCACTTCTTTCTAAGCAACGTAAAAGATAAACGTATTTAATAAACCGCTGATAGTCAGCGGTTTATTTTTTAGGGTTATATTTTCACGTCAGTTGCTGACGATTCTGCCGAATGGCTGTCAGAATGATCGCTATCTATCGAAGAATGGAGATTAAATACTTCATCTGCAGCTGGTTCGGCGTTGAAGCCTCGACCGCTATTTTTCTCCTGATGGACACTTTTAATGTCGCGAACATTTTTTTGTACTGCTATTACGGCATACAAGCTCAAGACATACGCGATGCCATAAAAGCCCTTCTCACTGAGAGTCAAAGACGCATTCCATAGGCCAATACTGACAAATGCTAGGGCTGAGAACACAGATACAACGCAGAATAATGCGTAGAGTCTGGTCACGTCGATACCTTCTTGTTGGTCTCTCACGGTTTTCTGTAAAGACACTGCTGAGAACAAACCGAAAAGTAGTGAAACTAAATAATATCCCTTCTCGTTTAACATCATGTCTGAGTTCCATAACCCTAGACAGTAAGCCGTTACGCCAAGAGCAAAAGATGCCCATGAAGCGATAATGAAAGCTTGGGTCGGATGGTTTTTTGGCTGCTGCATAAGCACATCTCCATTGTTAACTTTAATCTAAATTCACTCATCAAATAGACGGTCAATCTTGTCTGTAGTCCGTCTCTTTGCTCCATTGACAGAATTTACACTTCTCTTCACTGTCATGATGTCCTAAGAACTAATTTTAATTGAACGGTGTTTTTAAATAGCTGTCACTGAGTTTCTTCACTAATCTATAGAAAATAAAACGATGTTCATAATTTAATGAAAAAAATCGAAAAGGGATGCAAAGCAAAGTGATGAGAATCTACTTATCCGTATGAATACATCTTTATATTTAAATTTGATGAAATTGATATGAGTACCCAAAGAACAAAATGTGCCAACCCAATAACCTCAAACGCATAATAATAAGAAAATTGACATAAAACACACATTTGCCACGCTGAAATTTTGTGATTTCAGTGACTATCAGTTACTCTGCCTGAATAGTTGGCTAATCTGTTGTAAGTCTTGAAAACTGTATGAGTTATAAACGTTTTATCACCTCTGCATTTACTGTATTGTTATCGATAATCATCGTATTAACATCGATAGACGTGTGGATCGCATACAGAACACAGGACCGAATATACTCAGAAGTATCGACCATTCCAAAACGAAATATCGGTTTGGTATTAGGTACGAGTAAATACATAGGTCGTCACCTTAACCCTTTCTACACGTTCAGAATCAATGCTGCCAAAGATCTCTTTCAACAGCACAAAGTTGAAGTGTTTCTGCTGAGTGGTGACAACGCTCATCGCTCTTACAATGAGCCATGGACAATGAAGCGAGACCTACTGAAAGCGCAGATACCCGAAAGTAACATTTTCTTAGATTACGCAGGTTTTCGAACGCTTGATTCAGTGATTAGAGCAAAGAAAGTGTTTGATGCCGATCAGTTCACGATTGTCACTCAGCGGTTTCATTGTGAGCGAGCGCTCTTCATCGCTAAAACGTTTGGTATTGATGCGATTTGTTTAGCTGTTCCTGGCCCGGATGGTAAAGCAGGTTTGTCTGTCAGATTCAGGGAAACACTTGCAAGAGCAAAAGCCATTCTGGATATTTATATTCTGAATGTCGAACCCAAATTCCTCGGCCCAAAAGAATCAATCGTCCCCAGCACCAGTTGAAAAAGTTTCACAGCAAACGTCGTTGCAATCTTTAAACCTAAGCCCTTTTAGTATGAGCAGCCGCACTACATACTAACCATCCAACATTTACATGTATTACAGCTTCAACCTCCCCATGGAAATAAACGTAAAAAATATGGGCAAGCTGAAATCGAAGTTATACATGATGCTATTCGCCTCTTTCGGCTATCTATTTATTATAAATATTCAAACAATTTGCATTAAGTTACTCTATTTAAAAATCACCGCTGTTATTATTAATAATGTTTGGTGTAACATAAACGCATAGCAATGGCTGATTTATCAATATATCGCCATATATCAATTCGTTATCATATCAAGAGATCACTAGGTATATCTTCAGCTAGATTTACAAACTCGTTGCTCGATACACTTTATGTTGCTCTCATTGTTGTTAATTTCCGGGAATATTGGTTAAATTGCAATATTCCCGAAACTAAAGAGTCATTCATGTATTTTGCAGAAATAACAGGCTGGGGTAAGTGCCTTCCTCAGGCTACGCTAACCAATAATGATCTGAGTACTTTCATTGAAACATCTGATGATTGGATCTCATCGAGAACTGGCATAAAAGAGAGAAGAATTAGCCACGTCGATACATCTGATTTGGCAACAGTCGCTGCCAAACGTGCCATGGCTTGTGCTGGAATTACATCAGAAGATGTTGATCTTATTATTGTCATGACATGCTCACCCGACACGCTGATTCCTAACATCGCGTCGAAGGTGCAGGTAGATATTGGTGCTGCAAATGCTGCTGCTTTTGATTTAAATGCAGCATGTACGGGTTTCCTATACGGATTAGAGACAGCGACTCGTATGATACAGGCAGGAGCTTACCGCAACGCCATTATCATCGGCGCGGAACGTATTACATGGTACGTGGACTGGAGTCGCAGGGATATCGCTGTACTTTTCGGTGACGGTGCTGGCGCTGTTGTTCTGAGTAAAACAGAAGAAGAGACTGGCCTAATTTATACTCGTCTCGGCTGTGATGCAGAGGGACGTGACGTGCTTTCTGTTCCTAAGTTTGGAACAGCTATGGACAGATATGATCCGGAAAATGGTCACTTCGATTTCCACTTTGTCGGCCGGGAAATATTCCGTCGGGCAGTGAGAGGCATGGGTGCCGCTGCGAGTAACGTATTATCTCACCTCAATTACACCGCGAATGATATAGATGTCGTTATTCCACATCAGGCCAACAAACGCATTATCGAAGCTTTATGCGAACATTCCGGTATTCCACTTGAAAAAGCATTTATTAATATCGAAAAGTACGGTAACACGTCAGCTGCAACAGTTCCCATCGCTCTTTGCGAGGCGCTAGAGGAAGGAAAAGTGAAGCCGGGCGATAATATATTAATGGCTGCATTTGGTGCCGGATTAACATGGGGCGCTTCCCTTGTAAAATGGGGTCAACGCACCACGCCCATTGTAGAGTCAGATGTAGAGTTACCTCAACCTGACCAAAGCGCGCTTGAATTGTTAGATAAGGCAATCAACGCAAGCAAAGCGAGAGCAGAACAGCAAAAATAACGAAAGATACCTGCCTTTCTAAAAATGATTTGCTAATCGTTAACACGGGATGTTTTCTCGTGTTAACGAGGCTAAGAGCAATGACAGAAAGAACAGCAATGGAAAACAGAACCCGCTATCACCTTTTCTTACCTCTACTTTTTGCACTTTCTGGCTGCCAATCGTCGCCTCAAGTTCGTCTGCCTGCTATCGCTATACCTTTAGATATTAACAGTTCAGAAAAATCTGACTTTCCCTGTTATTCACTGGCACTTCAGCTTTCTGAAATCTCATCGCCGCAGCCACTGAAAACAGCACAGTGGACTAAGCGATATTTTTATTCTCAGGAAGACACGGTTGCTCTTTTCGAGAGTATCCCACCGGGTACTTATCGAATTGAATCAGTTCGTTGCAACTCAAAGCCTGGTCGTATGTTTTCCGGTAGGGTAAAGTCTGTCGAGAAACGGGTATCTGGAACAGTGCAAACTAGCACCGATACCTTGACTGTCAGTCGCGTATTAATTCGCTCAAGTGTTTTCTATCATCAACATACAATGCGCTTTACACTAACGATGAGCGAGAATGATCAGGCTAGCGTTGATGATCTTTTCCGTTCTTTAAAAGCAAAGTATTTTTTATCTCCAATGAAAGTTTCCCGATAAGTCCATCGTTAATTGAGTGACTTGTTTCATTTTCAACGATGATTAAGCAGACGTGGCGACTACATCAGACCTAATGGATAAAAATTCATAGTATGCAAGAGGGGTTTGAGGCCCAGTAGACCCGAGAGTCTACTGGACTGGATAAAAGCAATATCAGATGGAAATGTTTCTTTCATCTGAATCACGAGATAAGCGTGCGGAGTAAAGCGAGGTAACCATATTTTCCATAACGGTTAAATGTTCAAAAATGCTGCGCCACGAACGCCCCCAGAGTCACCATGTTTTGCTTTAATAATTTTTGGCACCGAGGACAGAGACAGAATATGTTTTTCCAACCGTTTAGGAAGTTCGCTGTATATGGTGTCGAAATTTGATAAACCACCGCCGATAACAACCACATCTGGATCGAATGCAGTCAATGGACCTGAAAGAAACATTGCCAGCAGCTCGAGAAACAAATCAACAAATTCTGTCGCTTTCGAGTCTCCGCCACGATATGCAGAAATAATATCAATCGCAGACTTCTTTTCGCCATTGAAGTGAGCGTATAACTGCTCAAATCCACGACCGGACAGATAGTTATCGGCACATCCCCGGTTACCGCAACCACAGTCAAACAGCGGTGCATTCTCACCCATCAAAAACCAGGCATCAATCGGAATTCGGGTATGGCCGATTTCACCAGCAACATTATTTGCACCAGATATTACCTTCCCATCAAGGATCAGGCCGCCACCGACGCCAGTTCCCAAAATAAGGCCCAGCACGCTTTTTTCGCTTTTTAATTCGTCATCCCAAGCCTCAGAGAGCGCAAAACAATTTGCATCGTTATTCAGAGCCACCACTCTTCCGAGCCTGGTTTCTAAATCTTTTCTCAGAGCATTGCCAGATGCTGCCGGAATATTGACTGTCAAAACAGTCCCATCGGTTGCGTTTTCAAAGCCCGGAATACCCAGTCCCACCTTTCCTTCACAACCAAATTTGTTGTCGTACGATTCGACAAGAGAGGCAAGCGTTGAGATTAACGCATCATAATCGCTTGTCGGGGTTGGTACACGCTCAGTTGCGATTCTTTCGAGTTTTTCATCGAATGCACCAAATTCAATTTTGGTGCCCCCTATATCAAAGCCGTAGTACATCCTTATCTCCGCTAAACTTACTACTTTTTATGTCTGAGATCAGACAAAACAGATGTGGTTTCCATTGTATAACCGAACGGTTCATAAACGCCGCCCAACGGTATTTTTACCTCAAGGGTTTGAGGTCACTCGCAAGATAAATCGAAGTCTATAGAGGATAAACGCCTAAAACTGGACAGAGCGCCCTGCACGGGCAGAGGTTTTTGTCGTTTTCCTGCGAGATAATGTTCTCTAAAAACATCAAACCATGCATCGAGACAAGTACTCGCCTTACTTTCCCCGTTCAAATCCAGCACTCTCGCGGCGACTTCTGCGGTAGCAAGTTGGTTTTCCCCATTTGCTGTACGGACTTTATACCGGGATACATCCGAGCTTTGAATGCTTAATACGGGAAAATGTGCTAGCCATTGGCTTTTACGAAAAATTTTCTTCGCTTCTTGCCAGGTACCATCGATTAGAATAAATAAAGGACGTTTACCCTGCTCTGTCTTCGGTGCCGACACGACTCGCTCTGGTTCAGCATATTGCGAAGGAAACACCACATAAGGTTGCCAGTCAGGGTGATTTAAGATTTCAAGCATTTTTGGATCTGGCTCGGTGCGTGACCAAATAAAACCTGAGGTATCCTTAACCGTATCGGCAATCAACCTACCTGTATTACTCGGTTTTAATACCTCATCATCATACATCACCAGCATAAATGCCGCATTGGTGTCGAGGGTGACTTTTTCATCACAAATGCAGAGGTGCCTTGCGATCAAGCAAAATTTACAGCGATCTACGTTGGCACCCCGAGCTCGAAACGGTTTGGTCGCTTTGGATAGTCGATATTGATAGAGTTTATGAATTGCGTGTATCTGCATCTTTGTAGCTGCGCCAGAGAAATTTTTAAACGCATTCTAGGCCGATAGGCTATGTCAGACAACCTCGATAAGAACTTTAAAAATGTATATCGACACGCGCCTGAGGATGAATTTGGAGCATGTTTATTTCCCTAACTGATTGGTTTTATCCTTTCATTCATACCCAATAGCAGGCTTTTCTGTACCATTTTGTAAGCCCATTACATCTCATGTGAAAATCGGTTCGTGCAGGTAAAGTGTCTAGAATAGTTAAAACTGCATATCCAATATTTCAATAAGGAATTTCTTCTTAAGTGGGCTTCAACTAAATCCTTCGTTTCAAAACACAAAAGTGTAAATGTAAACTTCGAGTCAATACTGTCAAAAGCAAATATACAGTAAAAGTGCTCTTCTGCTACTACCGATACTGGTCTTATGGATGTATCACTGCCCTATTGCGTCGTTATCTTTTAGTGGTAGTTTTGTCTGCTACATGTAGGTAAAGAAAGTAGAGGTGACCAAAAATATAGCGTTAAAAATTCAATGAAAATACGGGCGTAGAGACGAGTTCTTGGTCCATCAGTAAACTCTCAACACTTCAAGTTTATACCTTTATGAATTAAATATATTGCTCTAGGGAGTTTCTGTCTGAGTGTGTTCAGGATGACACACTAAACTCTGAAACCGAAGCATCAAACATGTTTTTGATGAGTCCGATAAATTCGGACAAAAAATCCTTCTGAGCTTTAGACGGTACTTTCTGCCAAACCTCGCACAGTGCTTGCTCAAGGTCTGCAATGATGATGTCTGCCTCTCGCATCACCATAAACCGAATCTCAGATTTCATAGATTTGTTCTGGTCACAAATGGCCATTAATTGTTCCACTAGCAGGTCATGAACAAATTCATCAACGGTGATTTCGCCATCCGGTTCTCCCGCAACTTCAAACTTATCCATGTTTTCCATAAAGAAGTCCACGAGTGCATTGTAGCCATCTGTGTCAACAACCATGTTTTCGCCCCCGGCAAAGCCGCAAATCAAAAATAATGTCTCATTGTCAAAAGAATCACTGAATTTCAGGGAGTCAGTTCACTTTTTTCGCATACAGTCAATGAGACCGTTTTCTCAGCCGCTACATTATCTGTAAGCCGCTGTTGGTTAAGAATAACCAGTGTAGACAACGTACCACTAACCTGTGACAGTCTTGCCTAAAGATTCAAAAAAATATTACTCATAAATGTTAGTCGCTGAAATTGAAAAGAGAAACATCCTGCCATTTTGGGTAGGTTGTTGAATCCGGCTCATAAAGAAACGAGCGGATACTGCTTGATTTGACGGGATTAACTGCGTTTTTAAAGGAAAGGAATGAGCGTTAAACGTTTTCAGCGATACACAGGAAAGCCCTATCTTAAAGGCATTGTTGCAAAAGTTGGGATGGCAATGGCCATTATGACTATTTTGGTCACCGTGATATCCGCCTCAAGTTATGTCATGTTGAAAGATGCCAGCCAAGACACCCATGACGCCAGTCGCAGAGTTATTTTTCTCTCTCTCATGTCTTCCTCATTGGTCAGGTTCTCTGCAGAAATGAATACGGCGCTGGTCAGATATTCCATCGGTGACGCCGAGAGTGCTGATGTATTTAGAGCGCGTAAAAAGAGTTTCGAATTGGCGTTGCAAGACTTAAAAGCGGAATATGCTAATGAGGCTGTTCCTCTGCAACACATTGAGAAAGTGTTTAATACCTACGTGAAAGAGGCAGAGGAAACGGTTATAAAACTGTTCAACCCAAAATCTGAGCAATGGGTAAACGAACAACAGAATTTAATAAAATCTAATATTGTCGAAAAAATTCGGTTTCACATAAGAGAAATAGCTGCGCCGTTGGACGTAGCCAATAAAGATCAAGTTCGACAGAAACTCTACCTTGATGAGTTGTTAATGCAGTCTGAAGGCATCTTTAACATCATAGGCTCACATATTAATGGCAGCCCGACCAGTAAACGGAATGCCGCGCAAACCAACGCCGATTTTTATCATTATCTCGGCCTTTATCAGGGGGCATTCGGCAGCACCCCTGATTTAGAGGCGATTGTGAAACTTTATGAGCAACTGAATAAAAACGCTAACCAAATCTTCGATGCCTACGACCCCAGTGGGAAGTCGAAAGTTATTGCAGCGTCTAATGCGCTAACCAAAAACGCTTATGGCGAATTGATAGAAAGCCTCACTTCGCTGTCCGAAGACAATAGTACCATCGCTGTGGATACCCTGAGTGATCAGCAGAAAATACTAAAAACCAATCAGACATCCTTTCTTGCACTCTTTGGAATTATCGCATTTGCCAGTGTTGTCATTACGTTATCTGTATATCGCAATGTCACCAGACCTATCGCAAAGCTGGCAGACACCATGTTCCAACTTTCTCAGGGTAACACTGAGATACCTATTATGTTTCGGGATCGTCGTGATGAAGTCGGACAAATCTCTTTTGCCCTTAGTTTGTTCCGTGACCATATCATTTCCCGGAACCAAGCTCGCGAGCAACTTGTTTATCAGAAAGAAAGAGCTGAATCAGCTTCTATCGCCAAGGCACAGTTTCTTGCTGCTATGAGTCATGAAATCCGCACTCCAATGAATGGTGTCATTGGGATGATTGATATCCTCAGGCGTTCAAATCTTGATGCAACCCAACTCGGGCTTGCTAATACTGTCCGGGAATCCGCACTGACCTTGCTTGGTATTATTAATGACATTCTTGATTTTTCCCGCATTGAGGCGGGCAAGATGAGTCTCGATAAAGTCCCTTTTTACATACGAAGTATTGCTGAACAAGTGATGGACAACTTTGCCGCTGAAGCGATGAGCAAAAACGTCAAGCTAGCACTTTATGTTGATACCAATATTCCAGATAACCTCCTTGGCGACCCAATCAGAATTAAGCAGATACTATTTAACCTCATAGGTAATGGAATAAAGTTCTCTAGCCGTAAAGAACAAAGCGGCATGGTGCAGGTATGGATATTCCTTGAAAATTCGGACGAGAATGACTCACACGCAGACATTAAAATTGAGGTGAGAGACAATGGTATTGGCATCAGCAAAGAAAAATTGGCAGCAATATTCCAACCTTTTACTCAGGCTGAGTTTTCTACCACTCGTCGCTATGGCGGTTCAGGCTTAGGGCTGGCGATATCAAGAAATATCATCAATATGCTAAACGGCGATATCTCTGTTTCCAGTGAAGAGGGATTCGGAACCAGCTTCACGGTAAATTTCGCCTTGGAGAGGTCGCAAGAAACTGCACCTGCTGACTATGTTGCATCGTACAAGGAACAAGTGAATGGCCTTGAGGGTTTTGTGATTATCGATACGCTTAACTCCGGTCCTCTGCACACCATGGTTAACAAGTACCTTAATCATATCGGCCTCGAGCCCAGAACAATCCCAATTCATCAGTTAGCAAGAGATCCGCATTCATTTGATAATGACAAAAAATACATTATTGTTTGTGATGACTATCTATTCACTAAAAACCAGCTTGAATATGCAAAAAATACCGATCTTCGGTATCTAGAAATGGATACGCGCCTCCCCGTCCATAAGTACGGCGCAACCGATGTTTTTTCTATTCATGCCTCTCCTCTAAAGCTGACATTACTGATAAACGGTCTGCTTATTTGTGCTGGGATTAAATCTCCAGACTTTCCGGTATTTCACAGACAACAAAAAGAATCCCTCAAACAACCAGCGCTCATTAATAAAGGGCATATCTTGGTAGCAGAAGATAATCTGACTAATCAGGTCGTTATTGAAAAGCAGTTAAATTATCTTGGCTACAAAGTGACCATGACAGAAAACGGCGTTGAAGCAGAACAAGCTTACCGTAAAGATGAATTCGACATTGTGCTGACTGACTGCCATATGCCCGAAATGGACGGCTATGAGCTGACCCGTCGACTCCGCGAGATACAAAAAGGAGATGGTATACGAGTCCCTGTCATTGCTTTAACTGCAAACGTTTTAGTCGGTGAGGCGGATAAGTGCTTCGAAGCTGGAATGGATGACTTTATTAGTAAACCTGTTGAGATGGGCGATATAGAAGGTGTACTTGACAAGTGGCTACAAAATGAGGGAGCGTCCGCCGACGACACACCAAACCCCATAGATACGGATGTTCCCTCATCCCTATTAAAACCCGGTTTGTCAGATAAGGACATGGAAAAGTTTCGGCTCAGAGCCAATGTACTTGAAAAACTATTCTGGGGTGATGAAGCGACATATCTCGCCGTTCTGAATGAATTTAATAAACATTGTGTACCAGAGTTGTCAGGTTTATCCGAATCCGACCCGCCATTTAATTTTGAAGAAATCAAACAAGCTGCGCATAAGCTAAAAACGTCTACCAGCAGTGTGGGGGCTGACCACCTATCACAACTATGCCAGAAAATAGAGATTGCATGCCGAGAGGAGTCGCCCGATACGCTGGCATTACTGAGTGAACTTAAAAGGGATTTGCCAACCTGTCTGAGGATTATTGAAGATCGGCGTTTAAACCTCGAAAAGTCCGTAGGTAGCCAAGACTGATTTTTGACCTTGTGTTTGATGCAAAAGACTTTTTTGGAATGTCATTCCGTTAAATTCTTGCATAAAAAATAATCTTGTTATTAAGCACATTCTATTTTTTAGTGCCAAACTAGCTAGTGTTGCTTACTGACTTGCGGATGCGACCATGACAAAAAAAACGATTTTGACCTCAGATGATATATTGCTCAAACTCTGTCAGTCCGTTACTGATGTACTGACAAAAGGAACAAACTCGAGTGTTACCCACTCGGCATTTGTTCAAAAAATAGACAAAACAAGTTTGAAACCAGACATTGGTTGTTTCGTCCTGTTTGAAGGTGGTTTCTCCGGTCTTGTGGTGATCAATTTTGATGCTAAAGCGGCGCTGGAAATCTATCAAAAATATATGCTGACAATGGGAATCCCAAAAGAGGAACTGACAACCATTCATACTGCAGATGAAGTTGGCGATGTATTGGGTGAACTAATGAATCAAATGCTAGGCGACTTTTCTGGCAAAGTGCAACGCTCCCTTCATACCAGCATCACTCAGAACCAGCCAAAAATGATGACGTTTAACAAGAAGATCAGCGTGACTATCGATGGGCATGTCGATAAACCAGCATCACGGCGAGTGAGCTTCATCACCGAAGAGTGCCACAACTTTTACTTAGAGTTTGCGGTCGAGGACACTGAGTTTATTCAGCTGGAACCCTTTAAAACAGAGAAAGTGGTCGATCCTGATACGATCCTTGAAGAGGAAGTTGCCAAGCATCTTGCCGAAACGAAACCAGCACCTAGAAGACGAACAAAACGCACGACAACAAAAGCCAAAACGTCGTGACCAAATTAGCAGTAAGCAAACTTTTTAGTGCGCCGTGTTAGCTCTGATTTTAAAATCTGGCATACGGCGTTCACGCGTTGCTCTTCTGGTCACTGCCAACCGTCGGCATCATCCGAACATCTTGCCAAATCAAAAATGAACAGGGCACCAGAATCAAACTGACCAAAGTTGCAAATAACACCGCAAACGCCAGCGACACAGCCATAGGTATAACAAATTGCGCCTGCAAACTGCTCTCAAACATAATCGGGAGCAAACCAACGAATGTTGTTATTGACGTCAGTGTAATAGCCCTGAACCGCTTACAACCAGCTTCCACCACCGCACTTTCTAAGCTATGTCCTTTTTTAATGTATCGATTAATAAAGTCCATTATCACGAGAGAGTCGTTGATCACGACACCCGCGGCCGCAACAAGTCCAAACGTTGACATCATATTGATATCCATATCTAGAACAATATGGACCCAGATAGGCAGAATAAAACTAAAGGGAATAACAAGCATAATGATGATGGGCTGGGCATAGCTCCGAAGTGGCACCGCGAGCAGGATATAGACGGCCATCATACCAACCACAAAAAATATCGCCTGCTCTTTCTGCGCATCGGCTTCTTTATTGACCTCTCCGTTAAGGGTCACGTTAACATCAGGAAAAGCATTTTTAACGCTTGGAATAACCCCTTCTTTGAGAGTATTGAAAAAGTCATCTGCTGTTATCAGCTCCTCATCCAGAGAGCCAAATATATAAACGCTTCTTTCGCCCTTCTCTCTCCTGATCTCACTGAGGCCAGGTTTTAACTCTATCTTGGCTATATCACCAAGCATTACCTGTTTCCCTTGAGGCGTTTTGATCACCGTATACGCCAGTGATGAAACAGCTTCACGGGTATGCTTGGGATATCGGACAACTACCCTGACGTCTTCACCATATCTCGAAATCCTCTGTGCGATTCCTCCATAAAAGCCATGCCCCACTTGAGAAGCAATTGTCGATAAATCTAACCCTAATTTATAGGCTATCGGCAAAAGTGTCAGGCGTAATTCCTGGCTACCTAAGTCAAGTGTGGATGACACATCAAATACACCTGTTTGCGGTCTCAGCAAGGCCATAACGGCAGAAGCCGCCTGGTTAAGTTGGCTGACATCTTGACCAGTCAGAGAAATGCCGATGTCATGTAGGTTGTCCTCTCCAGCAAAACTATCAACGATAAATAACGACCTTACACCGGGGTATATTGGTAATTCCTCTCGCCATCTCCGGGATAAATCAAAAGTTGATACTGGCCTTTTTTTATCGTCAACCAATTTAATGATCATGACTCCCGTGTTTCTATTTAAATTCATTGACAAGATCTCACTGATCATTTTCTGCCCGTACTCACTCTCGATGCCATGATCGATCTGCTTTATTCGGGTTTCAATGTCTTTGAGTACCTCCACCATTTGCTCACCAGAGGTATTTTTATTCATATGAATATGAATAGAGGGAAAGTCTTGAGGTACTTTTGGAATAAGCGCTGACCTGACATATCCATAGTTGAACATGGCCCATGTCAGACACATCGCACACAAGAATGCAGAGACAATTGTCCACCGGAAATTGACACAGCATAATATGAAGCGACGATATGGCCCGTTGACCAAGCGTTGGAAAGCGCTGTTAAACTGCTGTCGATACTTATTAGGTTTATTAACAGTGACTGAGGTCTGTGCAAGGTTTGATGGTAAAATAAGTTTCGATTGCAATAAGCTAAAAAGTAAACAAAAAATTGATACTGCAGCAATTTCAAAAAAATAAAGTTGACCTGAACCTGACGCGAATAAAAAAGGAACAAACATAGCGACTGTGGTCAACACACCAAATATGGCCGGCGTTGCAACTCGCTCAACACCCCGAATAACAATGTCTGTTCCGTGTTTACCCGGGCTATGCTCTTGCTCGTTACTCACGCTTTCACTAATAATGATTGCGTTGTCGACAACAATGCCCAGCACCATAATAAACGCAAACAAACTGATCACATTCAGACTGATACCCACGAAGTACATGAGTATGACAGCACCAAAAAAACTGACTGGTAACCCAAGCATTGCCCATACTGCTAATCTGACATTCAAAAAAATTGCCAGCATTAATCCAACTAACAGTGCTCCCTCAAGTAGGTTGTTTAACATCATTTCCAATCGCTCGTTGAGATAATAGGTCATATCGAGCACAGCCTTTATCTCTATTCCCGGCGGTAAATCAGGGTTCTTTTGTTCGATGAATTGCCGAACGGCATTGGCAACTTTCACCATGTTTTCATTATCAGTAGCATTTACCGTAATATTTATCGCGTTCGCACCAGAGAACTTAAAGTGCCTCTCTCTCTCGGTGAATCCATCTTTAATTACTGCAATATCCTGAAGGAGAAGCTCACCACCATTTGCACCAAGCTTCACGGGTATGTCACCAAAATCTTTCCCTTCGTAATACTGGTTTTCAATCCGAACCGATAAATCGCCACTCGCTGTAACAATATGCCCGGCCGATAGATTGGCAGAGAATCTCTTAATTGCTTCGCTGATCGATGAAAGAGTCAAGTTGTATTGCCTGAGCACGGTAGGATCAATTTCAAAAGCAATTTCAAATTCAGGGGTTCTCACCACAACATCAGACACCATTGTCAATTGCCTCAATTCATTGCCTACATTCGTTGCAATGGGGACAAGCTCTGGCAAAGGAACGTCACCCGTTACCACCAATTCCATCACCAGATGATCGATCTTGCCTTGAGAGACAACTGTTGATTCGAGACCCTCAGGAAAGCCTGTAATCGCATCGACTCTTTCTTTAATACGATAAACCATATCTTCAGGCGGGGTCTTACTGTCTATCTTGAGTGAAATATGACCTAAACCCCGCTTAGCGGTAGTAAGAGAGTCTGTAATACCCGGCAAATCAATCAGCGTGTTTTCTATTTTTTCGAGTACCAAGCTCTCTAATTCTTCAGGAGACGCTCCGGGGAAGGTGGCGTAAATGTTGACGAATTCGTCTTTTTTGTTGGGGTAAATCTGCCTCTGGATGTCGATGAAACACAACGCGCCAATCACGACAAGAAATATCGCCATTAGGTTTGATGCTACTGAGTTGTTAGCAAAATAATATATAATGCCGCGACGTTGGGGAGCACTTTTATTCACTTTCCTACCCCTCAAGATTAATCATGTCGTCCACAACATTTCTAGAACGTTATTTTCGTCTTGATGTCGACGGGAGTTCCATTTTCAGGGTAGTCAGGGACGGATAAAACAATCTGATCCTGATGCTCAAACTCCCCTTTCACAAAAACATATTGCCCTCTCTGTCTTATGATTTTCGTCATCCTTGTAGCCAGCTTATGCTCTTTATTCACTACCCAGATATTGTCATTTTTGACCAAGTCTTGCCTCAGCTTGTATACCTGATCAAGCGTAGTCCCCTTAAAATCAACTTTTACAAACGAACCAAATTTAACAACTGGTTTATTCGTTTTAAGCCCATAGGGATCATCAAGACGAACCACCAGACTTGTCATTCGAGTCTCTGAATCAATCGTGCCTAAATCTCTGATAATCTGACCTGTTCTTTTTACATCTCGGGCAATATCTCTCAGTGTCACGGATGCAAGAAGACCAGCCACATTAGATGGCAAAAATGGGGCATCAAAGCCAGCAATGGGGATATGGATTTCTGCTCGCTCAATGTTGTCAAGAATGGCAAGGGGTGTACCAGCAACCACATATTGCCCTACCCCTATGTGCTTAGCGACAACCAAAGCATCAAAAGGGGCAACAACATTACAGTGCGTCAAATCTCTTTTTGCACGATTAAGTAAGGAGAGTGCCGACTTCACTTTAGCTTCTGCGGTTAGCAGTTGCGGTTTACGAAGGAACAAGTCTGTGACTTTATTTTTGTTCATTCTTCTGGCCTGTCTTGCCGCCACTCTAGCCAAGGCTCTCTCTTTTATTAGTGCAGCCTCCGCAGACACCAGCCCCGCTTCTGCTTCTGAAAGTGCAGCAAGATAATTACCCTTATCCAGAGAGAACAACACTTCACCACGCTTGATGATACCCCCGACAGAAAACTTTTTATTTCGGCTGGTCACTGTTCCTGACACTTGAGAAGATAGCTGTGTGGTTTCAAAAGATTTAACTTCGCCATAACTGGTCAAATCAACTTGGTAACGTATTGGTAAAAGTGGTGCAGCGGTGACAGATAGCGTCTCTTCTTTTTTATCTTTTTGTACTTTGTTCGGCGCATTTTCAGCAATCGCGACGTAACCCACGCAGCTTGCGAGAAACACCACGAATGGAAGAAGATATCGAAAATGTCTGGTAGACATATTTTAACCCACATAAATAAAACTCTGATTTTAATATCTTTATTCCACCTATTACGTGGATGAAATATTAATACATGCTATCGAGTAATGAGATTATATTTTCTGACTAACTGTGAAGTAGTTTAAAACGGGCGGGCTTCGAAGGGTAATCAAAAAGCAAAACATAAAATCCATCCTTAAATACAGAATCCACTAAATAAAAATCAACACTGCTATCTTTATTATTTAAATCGTTTAAAACAAAAAAATAAAAAAAACACAAGAGAAAGTCTAAAACCAATATTAAAAATCAGAATGAAAAGCATTCATTCCTTTGTCTATGAAAAAGTTAGCACCTGAAATGAGTAAGTCGTGTCACGAAAATAATACTCAATAAGCTATACGAAAATTAACCGCACATCATTAATCACTAACATATTGAATATATATGCTTTACAATGGAATTCACTAAGGAAAGTTATATGAAAATAACCCCAATGATATGTGAAAATAATCACTGGGGTTAGCTAAAAATAGATATATTTCTAGTGTTAGTCGCCAAAGCTGTAGACAACACCAAGACTGGTTGCTATGCCAAAGCGTTGGCGGACAAGCGGGCTCTCTGTATCATGATAATTGAGCTTCACTTTACCCAGGATGTTCCAATTTGGAAAAACCTCGTACAAGCCGGTGATGCCTGTTTTGAATGAACGTGTGTTTGATTCGGTGAAAGCTTTTAAACCTGAAGCCGCTGCTTCTGCGGCAGAAATGCCATAGAGGTGGTTTGACAGCTTTTTATCTCTAAAATCTGCACCGACAAAAGGGGAAATAGATAAGCCATCAATAGGTAATTCAAACGCTCTTGCTAAGTAAAGCTGAAGCTCATACCCATCATGCTGACTAGTAACATCATGAAGTAACGTGATACGGGCACCAACAGTTCCAAAAGTGACACCCAATTCTCCGCTGGCATCTCGCTCTTTTATCCCTTTCGGTAACGTTGTTACGTCTTCAGATACCTCGGCGAATCGCCAGTTACCCGATAACCCAACATAAGGTAAAACAGAAACATTGAATAATGTTCCCTCTACAAAACCAAATTCACCATTATAAAAAGTACTTGGTGATAAACGAAACTTTGCTTTGTTATCGGCAGAATATACTGATTTATCGGCAACCGCGCTAACGCCAATAAAGCCATAATCGTAAAACTTACCGTCTTCCGGCTTTTCGAAGAAGGCATATGAAGGCACTGACGCCATAGACATAGCGCCCACAAGTAACACCCCAAACTTTTTCATCACAAACTCCCCTTATCTATTCAACAATAGGAACAGGTCAACCAGAATTAAATTCCAACCTGCAGGAAATTTTTTGCTGATAGCCTCAAATTCCATATCGATAATTCCCAAAAAAATCTGACAGCGAGCCATAAAGGAGAGGCTCGCCTTTACTCAAGTATCTATTTGTTTTTTTACCTTTGTAACGATGGCTTACTTTGTTATAAAACAATGCCATCATGGTGATAACACTTCCAATTGTGTTTACAACAATATGAATAACAACTAAAAATGATACAGGAAATAATCACAGTGCTCCTTAGTCGCCAGACCATGTGAGCTTAGCTGAATATAATGAGGTTTAAGGCATTACCATTCATTTATCTCAAGTGTGATTCACTTTACTCTCACAATACAGTTGCACTCATAAAAAAGTTGCAGAGCCGAACGTTCACTCTTATCCCACTATATTTTCAGTATTTAGCTTATGCATTGATCCTACAGCAGCAGACTATCGTTATTACATTCGACACCTTACTACTCCTCAGCACAGCTCAGCGCAGCATATCGTTATAAGGATAATCATCAGTGAAAAAATCACAGCTTCCACATAAGGTCTGCCCAGTATGTGGATTTTCGTTTAACTGGAGAAAGAAGTGGGCATCACAGTGGGAGCAGATTGTGTACTGCTCAGAACGCTGTCGAAGAAACAAAAGAAGTAAAGTACTCAACGTTGATGGCTAATAAAGAGAGAATTTCGACAATGCCGGTTCTATTTAAATAGCGCTCATTACTCGAGTTTCAAATAGTAGATGCTTAGAAAGTCTTTTGTCGCGCCCGCCAAATCATCAACGTCTGAAGTACTTCAGTCCATTCACACGAATCAGCCGTTATAGCCGTCTACCTCGCGGACCTTGTAAGCGTTTGAGTGGATTAAACAATTCCGCTTACCCCATCGACATGTTTGGCTATTGAGCTATCTCAAGATAATTTCAATACGCTTTCAAAATGACACTTTTAAACTGAGGTATGGTTTGTATGTACAGCATGGAATCTATTCAAAATGTGGGTATTACCAGAGTGCGACATTCACTATACGGGTTTGATTAACACTAACGTTTAGCCTTGAGTTTGAAAACTGCACCTCGGGAACAGTAGCAATGATATGGGTAGTGAATATACATTTTCTGTACACATCTCTGAGCCTGTCCAACGACCCCAATTTATGTGTGTCGATAAGCTCGCTTATGTTAACTCTAAGGCGCCCAGAGTTGACCAAATGCTCGTTTTTTATAATATCCGGCGATTTCACAAATATCCGGTTTTCGAGGTGGTTTTCACAGCGTAGCGTCTTATCCTGATACTCATATTGATTTTCTGCCTGAACGCCCCACTCAATATCAAGCACATCACCAGCATAAGTCACTGTAGGAGTGAAAGGTAAGGGAAATAAATTAACGATATCGGATGCAATTTCAACATTATTACGAATCAGGGCAACCTTGTACTCATTTGCGCCAGCACTGACCCGGCCAGTATAAGAAAAATATGACTGCGCATGCCTCTCATTTAGCTGTTCCTCTAACCCATCAAAAACGACGAGTAGTTTGTCAAAGTCACTCAATGCGACATTAGCTAAATTGGCTTTCCCATCCTGTTGCACCGATATATTTACGCTGACATCAATCTGGTTATCTCCTCGGTCTGACAAATAGGCAAAAACATAAAAGGACTCTGCGTCAAAGTCACCACTAAACAACGTATTCAACTGAGCGCTCTTTGACAATGAATCATCCCGGCAACATCCCAACATTCCAATTACGGTGCAAACAACCACAGTCAATATGGGTAAAAACCTTTGCATATTCCCTCCATGGAATATTTTGGGGATGTTGAATTACAGTGCCATATTCGGTGGCTTTATCGTTCATTTGAACTAAACATAAATGTTACTAGAAATAGATATTCTGTTTGTCCAATGTTTGCAATTGTCCTTGAGACATTTTAGTACACAAAAATAGACAAATTGGCATGAGGTATTCTATATATAGATGTAATTATATTTTCATATTAATGATTTTATTTACATAAGATAGATGATTGGAGTTAGTAAGGTTGGAGCAGCTAAGGTCCATAAATTTAGTACTGAAGGAGATTAAGTATAAAATATCAGAGCGGAAAATATGAAATTAGATGTCTAATAATTTTTTACTATTACCCGATAGCCGAAACAAAGTGTCACCTTTATGTTTCGGCTATACGGCCCAGAAATGGGTCAATGGCTAGCCGGAGTTGTCGGCCAGCTTTGCTTCGTCAGCCTGTTGTTTTTTCATAACACTGTTGAGATATGCTTTCCGCCACAGCGCCTCAAGTGGACCTTGGTTAAAATATTGCAGATATATGTGAGCAAAAAGAACCTGAACGACGGTAAAACTCGCAGCTATGGAGACATAGTCCAACCTGCTGGCAGTGAGATGAAATTCGGGGAACACCCAGCGCAGCAGCACTGCCATAATAATTGACTGCGAAATATACAACGTAAAGGCAATTTTACCTGGTGACGCAAATAGCGTTAAAAACCTACTGTTTTTTTTAAGTGCCTTTACGACCAAATCTGCATAGATAAGCGCGATAAATACAGCAGAGACTGAGGACGTTAGGTTAAGGGAACTACCTGTCGTTAGCAAACCTGAACGGCGAGCCAAGACAGTAAAAATGGTCGTAGTGACACCAACAGCCAAAATCGTAATAAATTGACGACGCGACAAGCCCTGCTGGAAAAAACCGATTCGATATAGATATGCCCCCAGAAACATGAGTCCAGCTACTTGCCAGAACAAAAAGAACGGAGACAACAGGATGAAGATGAGAGCAAAGCCCCCCTGATAAAGAACCTGATTACCATAATGCCCAAACCATTGCTCGTAATGTGCGATGTGATCCGTTGAGTTACGTAATGGCTCTGAATCTGTATATATTTCGATTGTGTAGGTCAACGCTATCGTCAGCAACATACCAATAACGATGCAACCAATAGCGTTATTTAATAAAGCTCTAGGATTATTGTTCGACAGCTTTTTGTAAATCATTATGGCTGACACTGCGTACATCATCAGAACATCACCACCAAAAATGAACACCGCATGCAGAAAGCCAAAAAACAATAGCCAGTTAAGTCTTTTTCGTATCCAAATATTAGGGGTAAACCCCCTACTCACACTGCTTTGGTATTGAATTGCCAAACCAGCACCAAACAACAAACAGAAAAGCGTTCTAAAGCGGCCATCAACAAAAAGAGTATTAAATGTTTCTATGACTGTATCGCTGAGAGGTACTACTGGAAACTGTACATATCCACTCAATAAGTCGCCGTGGTGGTATATGTTCATAAAAAGAATACCAAGAACAGCTATCCCTCTAAGAACATCTAACGATATGATCCGCATGATACCTCCTGTTGTGTCAGTGGCATTGAAAGGTTATTAATCCAAGTACAACAGAATGTATCATCTATTTGATATATATGTTAATTTTTACGCTATGGCTGCGTGTCAGCTAACACACAAATATCACTCCTTTTTTGCGGACTTGCTAACGAAACGATAACTGCGATACCTCTAAATGAAACTCACCTGTTCTTTTATCCGCTAATAGGAAACCTAACTGTTTTGTATCCTGAAACCTTAATTCAGGAACATTTCTCACTGGCCTGCCCCGAAATACCGGAGAGAAGTCGCTCGCTTTCAGGGTAATATCCAGCCACTCTCCGTCGTTGGTATCAAAAAGTGCACGATAACTGACACCATCCCAGGCTCGATCAGTGCGAATTCTTAATTGATAAGGTCGACCATCACCTTTCACTCTCAGCGTAACCGTATCCGACCGGCTATCAGACATATCTGGTATTAGGCGTCTTACCGATGCAAAACCACCATTGTTTTCAAGCGACAAATAGCCAAGGAAATGAGCTACGCCGTCATCGATAATCATACGAGAGCGTGATATCCCACCCATAACGCCATCGTTAACCACCATCCACTTCGAAGCCTCTGAGGATTCCGTAAAATCAAACACTTTTTCTCCCTTGGCGACAGCCATTAAAGAATACAAACAAAAACTGAGCAATGTGACAGCATAACAAATCTTCTTCATCTGAGTGCCTCTCTATGTCAATCATTAAGCCAGACATACCGCCACTTATCTATCTGGATATACTAAGTATTACCTACGATCTACACCCCGCGATCTACGCCATGGCATAAAATGGAATGTTAACAAAATACCGTTACATCGATGGTAAAAGAAAAGCTAATAACACGTTGATCTTTTTCGTTATTATTGACTGGTAGGGAAAAGAAAATATAGCCGTAAAGTACGTTACTAAAAAATACATCAGCTAGGTGGATTGTCATATCTACGGCGTATTGGTGAGACTGGAAACAAAGTATCAAACGCACAACTTGATAGACATCGGTAAAAATTAAAAAAACATAAAAAAACAAAATACTGAATTAAAAGATAAATAGAGACAAATTCAAACAATGTTTAATAAAAAACAATAAAATAATCAAACAAAATTTTATTATTAGGTATGGGCAGCATCCGCTTATATTTAAAATATTAATGATAAATATAAACAAGACTATTTAATTTTCATTACTGATTATTTATTTTTTATTGATTTAATTAGGGAACAAATGCTCACTTAAATACACTCAAACAATGTAAGCATCATGCAATGCTGAAAAGAAGGTAGAAATAACCACTAACAACGAGAACGATGATGAGATTCGTTGCTTAATAATGTACATTAACATTTATAAAGTACAGTTAAGCAACATCGGGCTTAGGGGAATGGCTACTCTCATCTTAGTCAGTCAATTCTGACAACACCCACCAGCGTAGTTACGTTGGTGGGTTTTGATTATGCACACCATCTAACTATCTGTTTCTGCTGATATAAATTCGCTTACACAATAACAGTGAACGATTAACCAAATGCTTGGCTCTCAGCATATGCCCTAAACTTATCGATACTAAATTTTACTGTTAACCCGTTATCGTACTGACTCGATAAAGTCTCTCTTGACCTGCTCCCCAAAAACTAGTCCAA
>NZ_LYBM01000044.1 GCF_001707825.1 Veronia pacifica
TATGGCGGCCTACGGCAGTTATGGCGGCTACGGCAGTTATGGCGGCTACGGCAGTTATGGCGGCTACGGCAGTTATGGCAGTTATGGCGGACACATCAGTTACCAAGCCTACATCGCCTATGTTCAATATGAAATGTTCTACAAGAATTACGGCATTACCCCAAAATATCTTCATTAAGTTGAAAAGGAGCACACCCAAAGTGTGCTCCTTCTGACTACTGACATTCACTTTCCCATATCACAATGACTACTCTATGCTAAACAGCCTTTACGCACTAAAAATAAACAGAGCGTTATTGGCAGTATATTTAAAAACGATAGAAAGGTGTCTTTACGTCATAACCGAAATAAGACTGTAAAAACATGGATGGTTACAGGTATCCATTATATGAAAATATAATTTTAACCACGTAGCGCCTATGTAACTGTCATACTAGAAAATCTCTATTATTATAAACACTTATATCAATTTTTTTTGCCATAAATCACTTCACACCAATTATCTATCTATATGATAAAAGTTTATTAATAAACGTTATAAAAGTACCCATGCTTAAGGAAATCATCCTGATATTCAATAAAATAAATAACATTAAGTCATACATCCTCTATCACTTAATAAATATTTCCCATCACTATATTTTAGTATCTGGTATTTAGTCGATCTAATTTTTGTAAAGTAGCTATCGTAAAGTAGCTATCATGAAAAAAGATAAAACCTAACACTCATAGTAAAAATGTTAGTCGCTATTAGTATTAAATAAATTATTATCACCTAACCCTTCTGTGAAACATAAAAATCATATAAAAACAGAACTTACTGATATAGTAACGGATAAATTGTCTCTAATAAACGAACTCTCTTTTTTATAACCATTTGCACTGTGTGGATAGTCGACCCTGATTACTGGATAGCAGAGTTTTTCAGTATCAATAAATTAATATTTGAAAGTGGAATTAATTATCGACGTGCAGTGCTTAACAATATTTCTCATCAACTTAGTAAATTAATATCAGAAATGTTGTCTCCGGTACGCTCGGTAGCATTATGAGAAAGGGAACATTATGTTACTAGTAAAAGCTCTGAGATTTCTATTTTATTACTCATTAAGCATCTATTCATCCACGGTGCTCGCAACTGGTTCAGGTAGCGGTTCGCTATTTAAAACAATGACTGATAGCAGTTTTGAATATTCAAAAATATCGGTTAATGGCTGGATTGAAGCTACCGCACTTAACGCATCAGATACCTTGGATGGAGAACTGAGTAATGGAGCCTTTTTCAACCAAAAAGACGGTATTCGTCTCAATCAGGCGGGTCTTATGCTATGCAGAGGCGTAGGGTGTTTACCAACCGCCACCTTTCCTCCCTCCCAAAACTTACTGAGTAGGATCGGTCCTTTGCCCGGCCCGGTCGGTGAGCTGGAAATAGGCTTTAACGTTACAGCGGTATACGGCGAAGATTCACAATTCCTCCGAACGGCAGGTATTGACGACTATACATTTGATGATGACAAAGATAACAAACTCGCCATCCCTCAGTTCTATATTGATGCCTATCTCCCCGTGTTTGGTGGTATGACAGTGATAGCGGGTAGTTTCTTTACCTCTACAGGCAATGAGATTGGCTTACCATTCACACCACCTAACTGGTTTGCTACACACACTTATGCAATGCAGCACGCTCCATCAAAACACGTTGGCGTCCTCACTGGTATAAAAATTCCCACCTCAGACGCATTCGGTCTTTTGAGTGTTGATCTGGGCTTGGTTGGCGGATGGAATAACTGGGATGAGAGAAGACCAACGGTTATTGGTGCGACGCGGTGGCGAAGTAATGATATGGCAACATGGTTAGATATCGAGCTCATCTATGGCGATGGCGAGGGTGATGCTTTTGGTCCGGCTAAAGGTGGCTCTCCCTATTTAGTTGCCAGCACAAACGGTGAAAAACGCCAACGATTGCATTCGTCAGCGACCTTGACTCACAACGTCAACCCGGACACGCAAATATCCGCAGAACTGACCTATGGCTCTCAGAAAGGTGGAGATATCGCCCCAGCACCTGTGTTTATTGTTGAGGACAGCAAATGGTATGGCGCAAATCTCGCAACAAGATTCAAAGTTAGCGAAGAACTGCATACAGGTGTTCGCGCTGAGTGGTTTAACGATGAAAAAGCAGCAAACATTCTCTGGCGTTCAACGGGTGCGACGGGAGGCAGTGTGTATTCATTAACAGCTAATCTCGATTGGAGCCTGAATCCGCACCTTAGAATAAGACCAGAAATACGTTATGACAAATATGAAGGTGATGGTGCAGGACTCTTTGCTGGCGGAAAGTCTGATCAACAGTTCATTGCATTGATAAACGCCGTTACCTATTTTTAACGTACCTTTAAAACTCAATGTGAAATATTGCGATTAATGGGAAATATTTGCCCTTTAACGAGGGTTTTTTTCATTATATTGATGAGAGAAATATATAAAAAAATTATTATAGTAATTTTTTTTATTATAAATAATTTGATTTTAAAATTACTTTATACAAATAGTGAAAGTACTATACAAATAGTGCCACACAATAAAAACTTACAAATAAACTGTTTTTAAAAATTAAAATCAGAATATAAATTATCTATATAAACACAGATCAAATGACTCAAGAAACAGTTAAAGCAAAATCACAAGCATTGTCTTCACAACTTATTTAGGTGTACTCATGATTAAGGACGTATGTATTATTGGAGCAGGTTTTGCGGGCTTGACTTCCGCAAGAGTTTTTAGTGCACTCAACTATAACATTACACTGTATGAAAAAGAGGCAGATGTTGGAGGCGTCTGGTCTGCTTCAAGACGTTATCCCGGGTTGACCACACAAAATACCCGAAAAACCTACGAGCTGTCTGACTTTCCTATGCCATCTAATTACCCGGAGTGGCCGAGCGGCGAGCAAGTTCAACACTACATGCAATCATACGTCGATCATTTTAACCTCAATGACAATATTCATTTAAATACGAAAGTCGTCAGCACCAAATACAAAAAAGGTGTTCAAAAGTGGGCGGTCACTGTTGCTCAAAAAAATGATGACGGCACGATTGAAGAGCTCACCAATGAATTTGATTACCTCATCATAGGTAACGGAATTTTCTCAGTACCTTCAGTGCCAACGTATAAAGGGATTGATAGCTTTACTGAAGCAGGAGGCATGATATGCCACACCAGCGAATTTACTGATAAAGAGAAAGCCAGAGGGAAAAATGTGCTCGTTATTGGTTATGGTAAGTCTTCTTGCGATGTCGCCAATGCCATTTATGACATCACTGGAAGTACGCATGTGGTTGCCCGAAACCTTATCTGGAAAATCCCTAAGCTCATTGCAAATAAGCTTAACTACAAACATCTCTTTCTCTCTCGAATGAGCGAAGCACTTTTTCGGTACATACATCTTCGCGGTGTTGATAAGTTTTTTCATACCGTCGGCAACCCAATTCGAAAATCTATGCTCAGCTCCGTTGAATTCATTGTTGAACGGCAACTCGGTCTCAGTCGTCTTGGCTTACACCCGAATAAACCACTGGAGAGCATTGCAAGAAGCACAGTGAGTCTGGTCAGTGACAACTTCTACCAGAACATAGAAGAAGGAAATATTGGCATAAAGAAAAATACTGTCATCAAAGAGCTTAGTGGTCGTCAGGCAACCCTCTCTAATGGTGATGTCGTGCCTGTAGATCTGATTGTCTGCGGAACTGGCTGGAAGCAGGTATGTCCTTTTCTCGACGAAGAAACCCTGGCCAAAGTTACCGATGAGGAAGGAAACTTCAGGCTCTACCGCTCCATGCTTCCTGTCGGCGTAGAACGGCTGGCATTCAATGGCTATAACTCTTCATTTTTCAGCCAGTTGAATTGCGAAATTGGTGCTTTGTGGCTTGCTGACTATATAAATGGCGGTTTCTCATTACCATCAGAATTAGAGCAGAACAAAATTGTCGACGAACGGCTGGCCTGGATGGAACAACGCACTGATGGAAAACACTCAAAAGGCACTAACATCATCCCCTTCTCGATACATCATATTGACGAACTGTTGGGCGATATGAAAATGAACATCGGTCGCTTTACACGCTTTAAACAGTGGCTGGGAGCACTCAATCCGGAAGTGTATTCGAAGATATTACCCCGATTACAAAAAAAGTATCAGAACCAGCAATAAACGATTAAAAGCAGAGAACCTAATATGCTGGGACAGAAAGGAGGTTTGTTCAGTCTCAGCTTGGTTGTCACCCGCCCCTGCACCGATTACACATAGTATCAGCAACTACCTGATTTGAGGCGCTTATCGTCCTGATAAGCCTTACCTTAATACTCATGTACTTCTATATCTCCAAAAGCAAACACACCGTATCGATTTTCTGACTTCACATTTAAGATATCCTAAATAATATGCTTATTTATGCATATTAATTTTAGTTATAGAAAACTAACAGAAAACGCACGATAAAATCGTTTTCTACACCTATCGGATAATGGACACAGGAAATGGATAGAGAGAAATCAATGTTAATGTAATGTTAAATTTGCAACAGAAATAAAAATGTTATGCATTATAGTGAATAAATAATAGATAGGGATGCTTAAGTATCTTGAGGATGGAAGCTATGTATAACTCAAATACTGACGATGTATTTTGCCAGCAGATAAAAAGTGGAATCAGTCACTCCAATCGACTTGTATTTGCATCCAAAGTCAAAGACGACGTTCAGGAAGCTGTCGGTAGGATGATGAAACCACATTCACTGGTTGTAACAGACAATAAACTGCCGCTCAATGCAAATATGTACCACCTCCGCATCGGTGATATCTCTTTCAGTCGGCTGCAGTACGGTGCGAGTGTCGCAATCGAGCCCGACTGTCTGGGTGATTTTTATCTGGTGCAAATGCCATTAAATGGGCTGGCAGAAGTTGATGACTGCTATGAAAAAATACATTCAGGGCCGCAGTTGGCATCTGTACTGAGTCCCTATTCAAAGATAGTCATGAACTGGCAATCAGGCACAGATCAGTTTTTGGTAAAGATACCTAAACCTCTGATTGAGCGAACAATCACTGGCATCTTAGGTTATCAAATAGAGCAACCCCTCCGATTTGATCTGGGTTTTCATTGGCAAAATAGCCGTCAGTGGAGGAGCCTGTTACCCAGCATCATTGACTTTGCATCTAATCTTTCATCAACAGATAACCACAACAAACTCATTGCCGCTCAGCTTGATCAGTTGATAACCACATGCCTACTCAGCGCCCATCACCACAACTATACGTCTCTAAGCTCTGATCTGAAGACAACAAATGTCAGGCCCCGACATGTTCGCTATGTTCAGGAGTATATTGAGGCTCACATCAATGAAAGCCTGACACCTGAATACCTTGCAAATATCGCTGGCGTCAGTTTACGGAGCCTGTATTCAGGGTTTAAAGATTTTCTTGGGGTCAGCCCTATGCAATATCTACGTGATATTCGAATGGACAAAGTGCGTAATGACATACTCAGTGGTCAGGCTCAGAGTGTCACTGGCGTTGCAATGAAGTGGGGATTCACGCATATGGGCCGCTTTAGCTGCGAGTACAAAAAGCGTTTCAACGAAACACCACGGGAAACACTGCGCAGTTTGTGAAGGCAGAGATCACTTATTACAGCCAGAAGTGAGAATCCAAATGTCAATTTGCCTGATTTGTCTGTTTTCCCTATAAACCAGACGATTCAGGCTTTTTTTAATGATTCTGCTTCTTCTACTGCAGTTTTTTTTCTGTTTTGCCTTTCTACCATAGCCGGCCTGTCACATAGCAGAACAGTCTTAAAGAAAGAGGGGGCGTTTGCTATGCAGGATGTTTGAGTGGCTCTCAACATTACCACTCAAACTGATGTGAGGCTGGTGTGGTAAGTCAATTTGTCAGCTTCTTAGCAACCAGATAGCCAGATGTCGCCCCGAGCCCCGGTCCGGGATGTGTACTTGCGCCGATGTGATACACATTTGGAATATGCGTATTGTGTGCCCGGGCTTTGCTGCTGGGCGAGAAAGGTCGCAGCCAGAAAAACTGATCTGGACTACAAACACCGGAGTAAGGGTCACCCCCAACCAAATTACAATTGAGATGCTCTAAATCTGCCGGACAATAGGCTTTTCGGCCAACGATGATCTCAGACAGACCGGGCATGACGCACTCCAACCTTGCCTGAACCCGATCAGCAACCATCTCTCTGATGTCTTCATTCCATTTGCCGTCTTCAGGCGCAGGAATTTCACCGAGCGCATCGCCTTTGATATATGAGGGAAGCTCCTGCATTTGTATCCAGAGGATCCAGCTACCATCGGGTGCGCGACTGGGGTCCACCGCTGTCGGCTGTCCAATACCTAAAGTAGGACAGCTCGGTATCAGGCCATTATTGGCTTCGGTAACTGATAGACAAACCTGCTCCATGCTTTCCGTCAAATGCACGAGAGGAACGTTGACCAGCTCGGGCGTTTTCCAGGGTGGCGGCGCAGAAAGAGCAAAGTGTATCTGCATTCCCCCCCGGCCAAATTGATAACTTCCCGCCTTTGTTGCCAACTCCACAGGCACGCTGTGCGCTGGCGTGAGTAATGATTGGTATAGCTTATCTGGCGTGACATTGCAGATAACATTTTCTCTCGCACGATAGCTGGCTTTCTCAGTTCTCACCCCCAACGCTCGCAGCTTTGATGTGTTGTTATTGGTGATAATCCCGGTGACCTCGGTATCACAGATAGCTCTTCCTCCATGATCAGTGATCACTTTGAGTAGCGCATCAACAATGTGGGCACTTCCTCCTTTGACTACCGGCATGCCGCCCGCTACGACAGCAGCAAAAGTAAGCTTACCAATAAGCGCGGAAATGGCCTCATCTGGACCGAGACCCGTATGGAGAACCCATGGTGCAATGAGGGCTCTGTTCATGTCATCACTCAGCGTTCTGTTTGCCCATTTTCGGCATGACTCCAGAGAATCCGCGGCGAATGACATCAAACCCGGCATGCCCCTTACCCGCCATTCTTTGTACAACAGCTTGATCAATGACCAGCTATACGGGTCGTTGCCCAGCAGGCCAAAGGTCAGTACTGCATCCTCTCCAAACATTTTTCCGGCCATCTGCCCAAAGGCTTTGCCATCTCCCGGACAAATGGCTTCCAACCTTGCAACCGTATCCTCGATATCGTTTTTTACCGCCAGCCCACTGCCATCAGGAAACACTATACCCGTTGAATAGTCATTTTGTTCAAACGTCAGCCCGGCTTTATCCAGCTCAGTTTTTAATGCCGCGTAACCAGGGCTACCGACAAATAACGGATACCAGCTCGACATAATATCGTGATGGTAACCCGGAAATAGCTCCTCAGTGCGTATACAGCCACCAAACACTGAGTTTCGCTCAAGCACCAATACAGACTTGCCCTTCACCGCCAGCATAGCGGCACAAACGAGCGAGTTGATACCACTGCCAACAACGATGCTATCCGTCTCAAGTTCATAATTTTCCATGGTTCCTCCTTCAGGCTCCACCAGCCGTGGCTTTGTTTAATCCATCAAAAGAGGAATAGCGGGTGCAGCCCGCTCTGGCCCCATAGCGGAATAACCACCGTCGACAGCGTAATCTGAACCAGTGACAAAGCTGGAGAGATCAGACAACAAGAAAGCCACCACTTGTGCAACTTCTTCTGGGTTAGCCACCCGTTTCAGTAAATGAAAATCTGCCGCGACCTTGTCTGTTTTCTGCCGATTGCCATCCGTCAATTCGTCCATGATCCTTGACCATGTCCATCCGGGAGAGACGGAGTTAACACGTATATTGTCTCCGGCAAAATCCATTGCCATACTGCGAGTCACCTGCAGAAGTGCAGCTTTTGAGGTGGGATAAAGCCATCGGCCTGTCTGCGCAACCGATGAAGAGATACTGGTAAAATTAACAATGGCACCGCCTCCCGATTCAATAAGATGAGGGCGAACCAAATTAGATGCCATGACTGCACTGACAAGATTAACATTTAGTGCATCGAGCCAATCTTTTCTCGACGACGCCATGCCTTCGTCAAGGTAAGTTGCTGCTAAATTAACCAGAAAATCAATCTGTCCATTCGCGCTTTTAACACTTTTTATTGCCTGACTGAGCGCGGCATCATCCGTAATGTCCAGTTGAATGTAATCGACGTCTGGTTCCGCCTCTTCAGCGGGACAAGCCACAATATCGAATACGACAACTTTGACGCCGTGACCAGACAGCACATCAACGACCGATTGACCTATTTTTGTCACGCCACCGGTGACAATAGCAACTTTTCCATTTAATCCATCCATCATTTTCTCCCTGATTATTTGGGTAATGCGCCGAGCGCCTACCCTCAAGTTAATCAAGGAGAGGATGACCATCTATCCAGTTAGGGTGGGTGTTATCCAACAAGTGCTCGTATGACTGTAGATTTCAATTTTATCAATAGGTAACCGTCAACCCACCAGAATACGCTGGTGAGTCACAGGTAAAAAAGAGGTGAATATAGGTATTGAATGTTTCGCTATGATTTTCGTAACGTCTGATTTGGACTCTCACCAAACTTGGTTTTGTACTCCGCACTGAATCTTCCCATGTGAGAGAATCCCCATTGCATGGCAATGGATGTAACACTGCCCGATTCGCTGGTCAGCAGGTCTCTATGCACATGCTCCAGTCTGAGGTTACGGAGATACTGCATTGGCGTCGCACCCACAAAATCTTTAAAGCCGTTGTAAAGACTGCGAATGCTGATACCGCAAATCTGTGCCAGAAGCTCGACAGAAATCGGCTCGTGCGCATGAGACTCCATGTATTCCTGTGCGCGTTTGATATGCCTCGGCCTGACTGAAACTCTCTGCTTACCGGTACTGTCACTATGAGAGTGTCGATGATTTAGCAGCAGTGTGGTGGCAGTGAGCTGGTTGAGCTGGCTGGTCAATAAGTTGTTATCACGCAGAGAGGGATCAGATGTCGTATAAAAATCGAGTAAATAGTTGATTAAACAAGACCATGCAGGACAGTCCTGCCAGTTAAAACCGATATCGAAGGTAACGGGCTTATCAATATCATGTCCAAGAATCCCCATTGCGGTTCGCTCTATCAAGGAGCGGGAAATACGAACCATGAACTGATCATTATCATAATCCCAGACCATGTTGGTCTGCATATCGGGGTTCAGTACCGATGCTGTTCTCTCGTTGGATTCTATCTGTTCAGAACCACTGGCTACACAGGCACGACCATGAAGAGGAATCTGAATGCAATAATAATCCTCAATAGTCGGTATGTGTATTTCAACACTTGAGCCATATTTCAGCCTGTAAAGAGAGATATCACCGAGAGGCATATAATGCATGCTGGCATCGAGACGGCCGGAGTTGCTGATAACATTCAGCTCGTGGGTAGTCATGACTCTCTCTACATTCGATTTTGTTTCTGCAGGGTTACTGGAACTGAATAACAGGTGGCCAGAATCGTCAAGTTGTTGCCGAAGAGTCTGAACGTTGAAACGCGAGGACTCAGTAGAATACATCATCTTTGCTCTCCAGTGTTATCCCCGTCTAACCGGCCAAAATCGTAAAGAACCTTTATTTTTCTGTGGTTTATATGGCGACAAAAATGGCTCTGAGTGCACACTCTTACCATTCAGCTAGACAGGCTTCCTTGTACAACATTATTGCGAACATGCTAATTTTTCACATGCCATTAACATTCTAGCGGTAAACAATGTGAATGATGATCCATATCCTGCAAATTCTATCCGATTCTTGCATATAAGAATGGCTGTGATGATTTATCTGGTGACAAATGAAATGATGTGGAGAAATCAAAATAACCATCCTGTCGTATCACCACAAAAATGACGCCTGCTCTCAGCAGGCAGACAGGATGGTATATTGAATGTGTTGTTTATCAGTAAGGCTGAGTTATCTATTAGATAGAAAATATTGATATACAACAGATTTATATTGAACTACACTTTTTGACTACTAATATTTGCCTGAGAGCAAACTGCCGTAACCAGGCACTTCAGCCTTGATATTTAACGCCTTCATCATCTTATACGCCGTTGCCACAGACGATGAGATAACAGGGATTCCCAGTCTGTCTTCAATGGGTTGAATAGAAGGAAGGGATGGCATTTGTACACAGGCAGAGGCAACCACTACGTCAACGTTGTCTGTTTTGAGCTGCTTAGTGATCTCAACAGGTGCAAATGGGTCTTGCGAGCCCACCTCCAAATTATCTGCAATTTCCAGCGAGATACTATCAACCACTTCGATGCCTTCGTTTTCAATGTATTGCACGACCAGACTGGTCAAAGGTTTCATGTAAGGCGCAAGAAGCGCTATCCGTTTCGCTCTCAGGATTTTCAGACCATCCACCAGCGCGCCTGCACTGGTAACAATTGGACATACGGCGTCATTATCCGCTGACACATTGCCAAGGCGGGATTCTGATTCCCGGTGATAGCCAAGCCCCATACTCATAATGGCAACCAGGCAGGCATATCCCATGACATCGACCTTTGCGTCCGACAGTTCTAAGGCACATCTCAGGCTGTCATCATCCATTTTTTCCAGCTCTTCTTTGGTCACTTTTTTCATTCGCATACGCGATGAGTGAAAAGTGAACCGCTCAGGTAGCACCTGTTCTCTGGCACGAAAAATAGCGGGAACCTCGGTTTCCATCGTGATATTAGAAGACGGGACAATCTGCCCAATACGAAAATGTTGTGCTGACGTCATTGGTTAGCCTCCTGCTGTGCCAAAGAAAAAATGGTCGACTCACTGTCGGGTTGGCTGCTGTCCGACTCTCCGGCATGTTGAATATTCAGTGGCTGAATAGCACGTTGATTGAGCTGCAACTGGAAAACATCGAATCGATTGTAATGCCCGGTGATATCATGCATCTGTCTGGGCTGAATACACTTGTTGAGGTCAATATCGGCATAGACGATACCTTCCACGTCAATCAGCGGCTTACCAATCACTCGCCCGTCTGGGCCAATAAATCCGCTGAAGGCACTGCTTTTGCGTGATAGCAAAGCTTCTGATTCCGGATGGCTCTCTTTAAAAGCATCAATGATGTCCTGTGAAATCGTTGAACAGGAGACCGCAGTAAACACCTTACCTTCGAAAGAGTGCGCCGCAGAACGCAACTGAATAGCTTCTGCCATGTTGTAATCGGCGGGTGCAACAGGCAGGGAAATATAATTAGCGACGTGGATCAGCTCACCCTGTGCCAACAGGGCAAATCTTGCCAGCGTGTTGGTATTTTCGCCGCATGCCAGTGCGCCGAGAGGCCCGACAGAGGTTTCATGTACCTTGATCTGGGAGCCATCTCCGGGTGCCCAGGTCAGTTTTTCTGCCCAAGTAGGCACTAACTTCCTGTGTTTACCGATTATCTCGCCACTGTCATTAATGATGACCATAGTGTTGTAGAGCGTGCCTATCCCTGTCGGGCTGCGCTCATTGGCACCGATAACGACATTCACTCTGTGTCGTGCTGCAGTTTTGGCTATTTTGTCGATTTCTGGGCCCGGTATCTCAATGGCACTCTTGCACAGTTCTTCGAACCAAGGGCTTCCCTGTGGCGGAGTCATTATCCAGTTCCAGTAGGGATAACCCGGAATGAAAACCTCAGGAAAGGCAATGAGTTCAGCCCCCTCAGACGCCGCTTCCTCTATCAGAGCGCAGGCTTTATCAACGGTTGCATCAGTATTGAGGAAAACAGGAGCGGCCTGAACCGCTGCTGCCTTAAAAGTGTTTAACTTCAGTGCAGGCATGTCTCCTCCCTACTAAGTGACAGAAATAACGGGATGTCGGATAGCACCAATTTGCTCCAACTCTGCCTCGACGATATCGCCGGGCCACAACCACTCCTGAGGCACACGACCTGCACCGACGCCTTCTGGCGTGCCGGTGGCAATAATGTCTCCGGGTTCGAGAGTAATCCCTTTACTGATGTCGTTGATAAGTGTGTCGACCTTAAACAGCATGTGACGGGTATTAGAGCTTTGTTTGGTCACCTTATTCACCCGTAAACTGATATCGAGATTCTGCGGATCAGTCAGCTCATCGGCGGTAACAATACAGGGGCCAAAAGGAGCAAAAGTGTCCTGACCTTTTGAGTAGATCCACTGCCCCGCTCTGCGGCAATCGCGGGCACTCATATCAATCATCAGGCTATAGCCAAACACGTAATTCAGAGCTGTTTCTTTAGATACATTTTTGGCTCTGGTCCCCATGATCACCGCCAGCTCGACTTCCCAGTCCAATTGCTGAGTGATCTCGGCGTTATGCTCTATCGCATCACCCGGACCGATAACCGTGGTCGGCGGTTTGGAAAAAATCACAGGTTGTTTCGGCAGTTCTTTGTCTGTATCCAATGAGCGGCTGGATTCTTCTACATGTTCGACATAGTTGAGGCCAATCCCAAAAATGTTTTTTCTCGGACGTGGAATAGGCGCAAGCAACTTTACATTTTCAAGCGGCAGGCAAGTACCGGAGGGCCATTTCTGGTGATATTTTTCCAGTAGTTCAGTAGCAACTCGCACAGCATCCGGACCAAGGTCGATAAACGCCAGCATACATCTTGGCAACTCTGTGTTGTCCTTTTCACCGAGCCGCGCGAGATCAATCACGCTTCCGTCGACAATTGCTCCCAGTCGAGATTCCGAATCTACAGTTGGTCTGAAGGTTACGAGTCTCATAAAGTTCTCCTTATTATTGATTTGATTACGACGGCTGGTGACCATCGTTTTCAGCCAGCGCCTCTTCGCGATAAAGTCCGAGTGCTTCAATTGTTGGCAAATCACTGAAACAAAACAGGCAGGCATCATCGGTCGATGATCCGTTGACATGTTCGTGAAACGCCCAGGACGGAACACAGAAAATGTCGTTTTTCTGCCAGTCGAGGCGCTTGCCATTGACTATTGAGTAGCCTGCTCCTTTGGCTACGTGATAGATGTAGCTCCCTGTATGTCGGTGGGCCTTGCCTCTGAAACCAGGGCGAAGTAACTGCATACTTGCGCCCATGGTCTTCATGACATGGCCACCTGTTACCGGGTTGGTGTAGTGCATTAGAATGTCGTCGAAGGGATTTCCGTCAGACACTGCTGCCATTTTCAACAGGGCTTCGTAGGTCGGCTCCCATTGATATTTAAACAGCGGAGAATAGGGTTTTTTCCAAGTGAGATTTTGCGGCGCAGCGCCTGTCCGGCCCAAAGACCGATTGAGGAATCAATTGGCTGAGTGATCGCCTGATTTAAATCAGGATGCACCTCATAGAATCCCGCCTCAAAAGCATTCACCAGTGGGATATCAAGACCATCCTGCCAGATGCATGGCGTGCCCGACTCTTCAATGCCGTGTTCATGCCAAGTGCCATTGGGAGTGAGGACAAAATCATTGGCACCGAGAGGCATTTTTTGCCCGTCAACTATGGTGTATGCGCCCCTGCCCTCCATGATGAATCGCAGTGCAGAAGAAGAATGCGCATGTGCACTAGCAGCTTCACCCGGAAACATAACCTGCAACCCAGAATACAGCCAGCCCACTGCAGCAGCTACATCCTGACGGCCGGGATTACTGAGATAAACGACGCGTCTGCCAGCTTGTTCAGGTGTGACAAGCTCTACGGATTCAAGCACCTTGCTGCGTAGATCCTTGTAGCGCCAAAGCACAGGAACAGACTCAGATTTGGGTTGCCACGGTTCAATCTTGTTGGCGACAGTCCAAAGTGCACCAGTATCAAGAGACTTAAGCTCTTTATAGTAAGAAACCAACTCGGGCGTATCGGTCACGTTTGCACGGCCAATTACGTCCTCGGCATAAGCATCGAAGTTTTCATCAGACATCATGGTTCTCCTTGTGGGAAGGCTGAGCTGTGTCGTGAATTAATGAACTGCCTTTGGGAAGTGCTGCGAAATAGGGCGCAGCAAGGGGAAGCGGCCAGTTCATGCGTTTACATTCTTCGACTAACCAATTGGGGTTGAGCATGAAGGGGCGGGCCAACGCACACAGATCAGCTCGGCCCGAGGCAATAATGCCATTAACTTGGTCAGCCTCAGTGATATTGCCAACCGCCATGGTGGCGATACCCGCCTCGTTGCGAATCCGGTCAGACATTGGCGTCTGGTACATTCTTCCATACACTGGTTTTTGATCCGGCGAGACTTCTCCGGTGGACACGACGATCATGTCTGCCCCCGCCTGTTTGAAATGACGGGATATCTCGACAGCATCATCCACTGTGGTGCCGCCTTCCAACCAATCGGTGGCTGAAATTCTGACAGACATGGGCTTACCTTCGGGCCAGATATTGCGGACAGCATTGAAGACCGCAAGGGGGAAGCGCAGACGGTTCTCAAGTGAACCGCCATACTCATCTGTGCGGGTATTTGTCAGTGGAGAGATAAAACTTGATAACAGATAACCGTGCCCGGCCTGAAGTTCCAGCCAGTCAAAGCCGGCATCGGCTGCTCGCTTCGCAGCATCAACGAAGTCTTGAACAACGATGACCATATCTTCAGGAGACATCGCCCTCGGTACGGGGCTGACATCTGCTCGATAGGGAATAGCCGATGCAGACAGTGTCATCCAGTTACCTTCTTCGAGCGGATAGTCATATTTTTCCCAGCCAAGCTGGGTTGAACCACGACGCCCGGCGTGACCAAGCTGAACACCAATACAGGCATCTGACTGTTGGTGAACAAAATCAACAATCTCTTTCCACGCCTTCTGTTGCTCATTATTCCAAAGACCCGCACAGCCAGGGGTGACCCTTGAATTTTTAGATACGGCGACCATTTCAGTCATGACCAAACCGGCTCCGCCCATGGCTCTGGAACCTAAATGGGTCATATGCATTCCGCCGGGCAATCCGTCTTCTGCGCAATACAACAAAGTAGGTGATACAACGACACGGTTTGCTAACTGCACGTTACGAACAGTAAACGGGTTGAACAGGGGGATTGTCTGACGCTTTACGCCTTCCATTCGCTGGTTAAACCATTGCTCATACTGCTCAATCCAACCTGCATCTCTCAGTCTCAGGTTTTCATGAGAGATGCGTTGTGAGCGGGTCAGCAATGAGTATGTAAATTGCTCAGGTGAAAAATCGGCGTATCGGCTGATGTTTTCGAACCATTCAGTGGAGTTCCGCGCTGCATTCTGGATCTTGAGCACCTCAACACTGCGCACTTTCTTGTAATACTCTAGGCCTGACTTCAGGTCAGAGTCAGCGGTTCGCAGGCACTGTACCAGCTCTATAGCGTCTTCCAGTGCGAGTTTGGTGCCCGAGCCTATGGAGAAATGTGCCGTATGTGCAGCATCACCCATCAACACCAACGGGACGTGTTTTCCATTATCCTGATCGGGTTGAACCCAATGTACCCAGTTGCCGCATATAACCCGTGGGAACTGAATCCAGATAGCGCTGCCACGAAGGTGGGTAGCATTCGAAATTAGCTTGTTGCCATCAAGCCATGGGGCGAATAACTGCTCACAATATGCAATACCCTCTTCCTGGCTCATTTTGTCTATACCAGACTTTTGCCATGTTTCGTCGGTCGTTTCGACAATGAAGGTGGAACGCCCCTCCTCGAACTGATAGGCATGAACCTGAAACCAGCCATGTTCTGTCGGCACAAACAGAAAAGTAAATGCGTCAAAGATTTTGTCGGTACCGAGCCAGACAAAACGACATTTTCTAACATCAATATCTGGTTTAAATACAGTCTGGTATTTGGTTCTGATTGCGCTGTTGATGCCATCAGAGGCGATGATCAAATCAGCGTCATACTCTTTGGCGAGGTCAAGCTCATTATCCACATTGGTTTCAAACACCAATTCAACGCCAAGTTCCTCACAACGCGCCTGAAGAATATTAAGTAATCTCTTACGACCAATGCCAATGAAACCATGACCAGTACTGCGAACAGATTTGCCTTTGAAATGAACGTCAATGTCATCCCATTTGCTGAATTCAGATTCAATGACAGCAGCAGAAACAGGATCTGCCTTCTGAAGGTTTTCTCTTGTCGCATCCGAAAAAACCACACCCCAGCCGAAGGTGTCATAAGGTCGGTTACGTTCGACGATAACAATTCGGTTATCTGGGTTTTCCAGCTTCATTAACAAACCGAAATATAGCCCCGCAGGACCGCCTCCTATGCATACAATATTCATGCTCTACTCCCCTGATAGCCTGAATGTTCCCCTGAGGTCGGGGCTAAGAAATGTTCTATGGCTGACCGCAACGCCGGCGGTATTTCGATGGATTTATGATTATCGAGAGAAGTGGTCACCAAGGTCTGTTGAACACTCATCCTCAGGTCTTCATCTTTGCCGACGCATCGATACTCAAGGGAGATCGATTTGGAGCCAAGGCGTTGCACTTCCAGTTCAAGATCAACGTCATCTCCCATCTCGCTGACTGACACAAAATCGGCCTCCAGCCTCACGATGGGCATACCAAACCGTGATTTGCCTATATAACCCGCAAAACCACCGTCAAGGATGGCATCGACCCATGCCTCTAATAAGTCATTGAACATGACAAAATATTGGGGATAAAAAACAATGCCTGCCGGGTCGCAGTCGGAGAAGCGTATCCTGTAAGGTATTGAAAATATGTTAGTCATAATGGTCCCTATGCATTCAGTGAATAATGTTCCTGCAACTCACGGAAGCTGTTGCCGTGCTCATCCGCTAAAGCTGCCTCACGGAATTCTTTTAAAATGCTTGGCGTGATCACCGCAGCATGACGGTCTGCAATAGACATCAACTGGGTAAAGTTACGCATCCCTCGTTTATGGGTTTCGCCATAGCCTTTGACGAGACGCTGACAAAGAGCAATTTCTCTTGATATGGCGGGGTTGGTGCTGGCTGACTGCTTGATCCGTGCCAGCCAACTGGCGATTTCGCGGTGTTCATTTTTGTACCTCAGCGTGACTCGGCGATAGGTGCGCCAGCTTGCCAGCAGGTACATGAGTAAGAAGCCGGACAGAGAACTGGTACGGACTTTTTTCCCGTCCTGCGTTCGTCTGCTGATAAACCGGGATAATGAGGCCGAGCCTTTGATCCAACGGCCAAGGCCAGCAGGAAGAGAATCACAGATCTCATCGACACCGGGATGCAGAAACTCCTCGATATGCAGTAACTGACTGTTTCCTACACCGACCTCCTCCTGCACACGCTGAAACCGGGACGATCTGACTTTTAGATCAGCAACGCGCATTACATCCTCAAAGCTAAGCCACAGCGCAAGGTGACGGGCGACGGTGTCAAGCAGTTGCGGGTGATCATTGAGGTCGATGTCTTTAAGCATCTCGACATACTGCTCAGCGTAGCGACTGTCCTGATAATCCATCAGGCGGCGAATACCGTGAGAAATGGTGATTTGGCACGGGTCAGGAAACTCGGTCGCCAACCTATGGATCGTGGATACGTCTGAGGCGTCTGAGGCGTCTGAGGCCATGTCATCCGGTTCGGACGCTTGGGTGACTTTGACACAGGCAGCATCAAAGGCCGCCAAACTTTCTTTTACACCGATCCCACCGCGAACAATAGTTTGCTCAAATTGCTCCCTTGAGAACGGAAGTACGCCCGACTCGCTGAGGGCACCAAATAAGGCTGAGCTGATCACGCTCTTGTTTTGAGCGGCAACCTGTGCCATGTCAAAATGGATAAGACGCTTGGAGGACTTCTTGGCATGGGCAATCAGTGAAGCGGTATCCACACGGCCATCGCCCATTGATGCTCGCTCCTGATAGGAGTACACCCGGTGAGTTGAGGTAATTAGCAGTGTCTGTTCTGATGTGACCAGGCCACGTTGAATTGCACGTCCCGCCTCCATCAGCTCAGAAGTCAACACAATGTCGACATCTTCAGGAATCGGCATCAAAGCCAGCACGGGAGCGCCGTTATGTTCCTTGGCAACCTGCTTGGAAAACATCTCAACGTAGTAAATAGTTGCACCGGTTCGCTGAGCAACTCCCGGTACAGAGGTTGTCTGAGCGATATAGTCGTTCGCCTCTGCAAGGTGAACGATCCAGTCAGCCAACACGCCACCGCCCTCGCCTCCCATCGCTAAAATTGCTATTTTGATTGGTTTTTTCGGATTCATGACCTGTCCTCACGCCATTTGCTGTTGTGTCTTGCGGTGATAGATGTCTTGCAGCCAACTGATAACTTTGGTCTGCAGGCGATGAACAAACCGCTCAAAACGGGTGGGGTGAGTAACAATTCTGGCTTTGTAAAAAGAAGGGCAAAGTACCGCTGCGTGTGAAACCTCGCCGCACAAGCCACATCCCACGCAGCTGTTAAGCACGCTGGCTACGGGATCTTGTCGCAGGGGGTCCGGATTCGGTTTGATACTTAACGACGGGCAACCCGACAAACGAATACATGAATGGTCGCCAGTACAGGTGTCATGATCGATGCCGAAACGCTCTCTGACATTACGTTGCCCATTTTTCAAGGCTTTTCTGACGTTACGCTTGATTCGGCGTTGCTTGTTGAGCATGCATTCGCTCTGCGCAACAACAACCTTAGGGCCCGTTTCTTGGGTAGTCAGCGCCTCGCGTAAGGTACTGACCATTCTCTTTAAGTCGTAGGTATGGTCGACGGTTTTAACCCATTTGACTCCGACCCCTTTGGCCGCATTTTCAATGTCGTGGCCGGTGCTTCGGGTGTCGTTTAGTGCTGTTGATGAAAGGATGTCCTGACCGCCAGTCGCAGCAGTATAGCGGTTATCAATCACCACAGTGACGTGATCGCTTTTGTTAAACACGGCATTTGCAATACCGCTGGTGAGGCCGTTATGCCAGAAGCCGCCATCTCCCATGATAGCGATAGCCCGTTTGGAGGACTCAGTATGGAACGCAGATACCCCCGCCCCACCCAGTCCATACCCCATGGTGGTGTTACCGATATTGAAGGGTGGGAGTATCGAAAACAGGTGACAACCAATGTCGGCACTGACGTGGTGCTGTTCGCCCGTCTCTTTTTCCAACAACTTCAGCGCGGTAAAGATAGGTCTTTCAGGGCATCCGGTACAAAATCCCGGTGGACGTGGATTAACCAGCGTGTTGAGCGGTGCCAGTTCTTCTATTTCTTCGACTTCTGCTATTTGTACACCCTCTGCTACATCCGCTTTGCTATCCTCGCTTTTCTCTTCTGTCGAGCGGAGTTCAAGAACGGGTATAGCCTGTGAGGCGGGTGATTCGGCACAGTCATGTTCAATGTCATATTGCTTGAGGAAAGAAGAGATTCCTTTTACCAGCGTTCTCGCATCATATTCCCCAGCCAGTGGGAGATGGTTCTTGCCGTGGAGTTTTGTGGTGATCTTCTGGTGATTAAAAATGCTGGCAATGTTCTGTTCGATAAAATTGGGCTGTCCCTGCTCTATAACCAGCACAGCATTTTTGTCCTGACAGAATTGCTCCAGCTCATCGTCAATAAGCGGATAAGTGACATTGAGAACGTAAAGCGGGATATCTGACTGACCGAAAATGTCGCTGACGCCTAATTTTTCCAGCGCTCTGACCACATTGTTATAGCACCCGCCTTGTAGGATTAGACCCACGTTTTTCTTATCGGCAGAGAAAAACTCGTTCATTTTGTTTTCTTTGATGAAATCAACCGCAGCTGGCCAACGCTTGGCAATCTTTTCTTTTTCATGAAGGAAACTGGCCGGCGGCAAGACAATTCTGTCCACATCACGGTAAGGGTTATCAATGGCGTCTTTGGTAGTGAATGCAGCCCTGACATTGTCAGAGGTTTCAAACTGGCCGTGGAGATGGCAAGAACGGATACCGATTTGCAGCATAACGGGTGTATTGCTGGCTTCAGATAGCTCGAAACCCTTTTTGACGGCATCGACAATACACGGAAGATTGGGTCGTGGATCCAGCAACCAAATTTGAGATTTCATTGCAAATGCATGGCTTCGCTCCTGCATAATCGATGAACCCTCGCCATAGTCCTCACCAACGATGATCATTGCACCGCCGGTAACACCGCCTGAGGCCAAATTAGCCAGTGCGTCACTCGCAACATTGGTGCCAACGGTGGATTTAAACGTGATTGCTCCTCTCAAGGGGTAGTTCACTGACGCAGACAATGTGGCCGCCGCCGTTGCTTCACTGGCGCTGTTTTCGAAACGCACACCGTATTCGGCGAGAATTTCCTGTGCATCGGCCAACACGTCTAATAAATGTGAGATAGGTGAGCCTTGATATCCGCCCACATAATTGACGCCAGATTCGAGTAATGCTTTTGTGACCGCAAGAATTCCTTCACCGTTAAAGGTGTCTCCTTTTCCTAAACGGAGTTTACCCATTTCATTGACAAAAGAACGTTCTGCCATATTCTTCCTCGACTTCCCTATTGACCGATTAATATCTATTACAAATAAATAGTGTTTAATCTTCAATGGAAATAAGAGTGCTAAAATCTATTAGATGCTAATAATGGATAAAGGATGCAGAGAGTGGATAAGATATAATTGAGGGATGTAACTCATCAGATAAAAATAAATATAAATATTTATAACATATAAAAATGAATTTTTAATATTTTTTTATAATCAAAAAAAACACTACCAAACAATCGATATTGGTAGTGTGGAAAAATAAAATGGTTAATATTTTAAAAAAGCAAAAAAATGACTATTCAACCAATGCCAACACACGTAACGGGCTGCCAGATCCACCTTCAATTTTAAGTGGGGCTGCGATAATTGTTGCGCCTGTCGGTGGTAACAAATCTAAGTTTTTAAGGCACTGTAAGCCGTATTTATTGGCACCGTGCATCAAAGTATGGCAAGGCAAAGGCATGGACCAGCCAAACGATTGACCAGCATCCGTATTAATAGTCTCGACGCCAAATCCCAACACATTCCTCTCTTTAATCATCCACTCGACAGCCTCCTGATTGGGCCCCGGAGTATGAGTGCCATCTTCTTTCATGTTCACAAATGCTGCCGGATCTGAAATACGTTTGGACCAGTCGGTCCGGAAGAGCACCCAAGCTCCCTCTGGAATCATGCCGTGTTCGCTCTCCCATGATTGCAGAAAATCAATGGTGAGTATCCAGTCCGAATCCTCTGCCACCTCACTACTGGCGTCAACGACAACCGCAGGTGCAACAAAATTTTCAACGGGAATACAGTCAACGGTGTTGTTAGGATGGTCTTTGCCGCTTATCCAGTGTGCAGGCGCATCAAAATGGGTACCTGTATGCTCACCACAGCTAAAGTTGTTCCAATACCAGCCGGGGCCGTTCTCATCATATTGAGAGATCTTCTCTCTTTTAAATGCCCAAACCTGACCAAATTCTTCGGGTAGTTGTAGCGAGGGAAATTCTTCATTCAAAGTTTGAGTTAAATCAACAACTTTTATGCCGCCGCTCTTGAGTGTAGCTGCAAATGCTGACATCGCTGTTTGCGTCATGACGTTCTCCTTCTGGACATAATTGCTTTCCATCTATTATCAAGCCACTCGGCTGTTGTTGATATCGAGCAGGCCATTTGAAAGGTGCAGTTGAAATAAATATTTCGGTAATACGTCTAGAGAAATATATTTTTACATCGTCAAACTACTCTGCACCTAGATATATAAATGTACTTTGGCGGTTTAATTGTGCTATCCAATTTTTGAAATGGATATCCAAAAGATGCAGGAATCAGTTATTAAAAAATAAAAATGATTATTGATAAGGGTTGGAAATTAAATGATGGCGTTATTATATTGAAAATATTCTAACTTTTAATTTAAAAAAATGACCACTAAAAAGTAGTCATCTTTACATCAGTGAATGACTAAGCTGACTTACGTGCTGCATTGGTTTAGTAGACTCAGTTCTATTGTCATTGTAATGCTGACAGCATAACACTTGGGAATATCACTGATTTTGACACAAAGATTGCCACTCTTCTTTTAATACGCCTAACTTAACCGAGTCATAATATTCTCCCCGGTAGTAGCGAACTTTTCGGATCACTCCCTCAATGGTAAAACCTATGGCTTGGGCGCTTTTTATCATACGTGGATTACCAGACCATGTAGTAAGCCCCACCCTTGCCACTTCTTCACCATCAAAAATGTGGCTCACCCAGTCTACAAGTGCCTGTCGGCCGATACCTTTACTCCAAAGACCACTATCGTAAATCACAATGCCTGCTTCAAGCCAGCGGGTCTCTTCACACTCCCAATACCAGCTTACCGCCCCAACAATACGCCCTTGAAAATCGATAGCCCTCACTCGTCTTCCTTCGCACATACTTTTGAACCAGTCATTTCGCCACGGATCAAACTCCGGCCGTTCATAGCCGAGATACGGGCCGTTAAATTCAGTCCATTTCTCGTCTGTGGTCAATAGGTCGTAAACTGCCCTTGCCTCTGAAGTGTGAGCTGGTCGAATGGTCACCTTTTCTTTTTTTACCAAGCTTTATTCCTTCTCTTGATCACATCTTTTTCATCAATCTCTGGTTAATCAACTACTTTTTGGCCCTCATACTGTCCCACCAGCTCCAGACCTAAAGATTCAGCCAGAGCAATAGATTCCATATTGTCTATCTGCGAACGATATTGCAGAAGGTAGCCTTTTTCCCGCATTTGCTGATTGGCATAGCTCACCAGAATTTTTGCTAAACCTTTCCTGCGCTGGATCGGCGTCGTCACTATATCAAGGTCCGCCAGTTTCGAATCACGAAACGGATAGAGACTGCTCGCGACCGCTAACTCATCGTCCAAAAACAGTCCGTAAACTGCCCAGTGATCTAACTCCACCCAAGCGTTATCCAAGTCATCTTCACTGATCTCTGAGCAAAATCTGCTGAACAATGCTTCGTCGTCTTCTGTCAAAGCGCGACAAGACATGTTGTCCTGAATACCCACTGTCTTGAGTGAGTCAGCAGCTTTATAAACGTAGTCTGGCTTGTATAAAAATATCTCTGCTTTGTTGAGTTTTTCTCTGAAAGCCGCGACAGTCAGGTTACTGTGACCATGTACATCTATCTTCTGAAGCTGCTCTTTCGGCAAACACGCCAGTGTTCTGCCATGTGACAATGACAACACCGCCAGCTTATCGTTATCCGATGGAAAAACGCTAAGTTCAGCAGATTCGATGATTGGGACAGAAGAAAAGTAATGTGAATACCACTCTTGATGAAATGTACTCATGGTAACGTCCTTGTCGAGATAAGAGGCAAAGCAAGCGTTATGACTGGCCCAGATAAGGGAGGAGAAACTCGCTGACTTGATGTTGGCAAAGACCGACATCAACACGGACACCTGCATCGCGCAAAATGGCGATCCCTCTGCCACTGTTTCTTGGATCAGGATCCAGCATCGCAACTACGACCCGTTTAATGCCTGACTCTACTAAAGTCCGCGCACAGGCAGGCGTTCTGCCAACAAATGAGCAAGGCTCCAACGTCACATACGCTGTCACCTCAGTTTTGTCTCCCTCAAAACCGTTAAGCGCCTCCACCTCAGCATGATTTCCACCAATCTTTTGAGTATGCCCTGCAGAGACAATACTGCCGTCCCTCACCAACACACAGCCTACCGGAGGATTTGGCCTGCACGCCGGAAGCGCATTTTTTGAGACGGCTAATGCGCGAAGCATAAATTGGGTCTCATTCAGAGGCTGGTTCATGATCACTACTGTCTACACATCTATTGATTGGTGAGGTGATGTTAATTTGAAAACGATTAGGCGAACAAAAGGAAATCCTGCCGGATGTGAAGCACTTCAAGCCATGGTCACGTCTTCTCGACGGACATCACGACCTCCCAAGGAGACAGGTGGGAGGTCGTGCTGATACAACATTGATGGCAGAGCAGGCTGCCATCACAAGGAGTAGATTTCGTTCCAACGCGAGGAGGAAGATGAAATCAGGAAATTCGCGGATGATCATTTGTTCACGCTCAGGACCAACGGATACCATGGTGACAGGGACACCAAGCAAATTCTCAATTCTTATCACATACTGCTGAGCGGCTTGTGGCAGATCCTCAAAGCATCGACAACCCGTTATATCCTCATCCCAACCATCCATTTCCTCATAGACAGGTTGGAGACTTTCAGTTTGTGGCCAGATTGGATTATCGCTGTGTTCACCTTGATATTCGACACAGATCTTCAGACCGCTAAGCCCTGAGAGGCAATCAAGTTTTGTCAGGGCAATTTCTGTCGCTGCTTGCAGTGAGACACCATTTCGGGTGGCGACGACATCAAAGTATCCCATGTCTCTTGGCCTGCCCGTTACCGCGCCATACTCATTAGAAGCCTCGCGGAATGCATCTTGCTCTTCCATTGCGGTGACCAGTGTTCCCTTGCCTACTGATGAACTGAACGCTTTGGCGACAGCGATAACGCGCTCGGGACTTAGCGCAGGTAAACCACTGCCAATGCCCGCATAGGCAGATACCACATGAGAAGAGGTGGTCCATGGATATTCTCCATAAGTAACATCTCTCCCGGCACCCAACTGTGCTTCAAATAGCAGCGTCTGACCGTTTTTCTGGATATGATTCAGAGGTTGAGTGACGTCGCAAATTGCGTCACGCCACGGTGCAGAAATGGTTAACAACCAGTCCGCCAGTTGATCTGCTGTTTGGTCCATCTTGATATCAGGGTAAAGTCCTTTTAGCTGGGGCAGTTTCCAATCTAACCAGAATTGAAGGCGCTCGCGCAGCACCTCAGGCTGTTTCAGCCAGCCAACCAGAATCCCCTTTTTCATGACTCTGTCACCGTAGGCTGGCGCAATCCCCTGACGGGTTGAGCCATAGGCAAAATCACCCAAACGCTGCTCTTCTGAGATATCTTCAACAGCATGCAGAGGTAGGCACAGTGTGGCTCGGTCGGAAATACACAGATTAACTGTGACACCTGCAGCATTAACTTCAGCCAGCTCTTCACTCAGTGCCTGTGGGCTGATCACCATTCCCGGACCAAGCACAGCAAGACAGTCAGGATTAAATATGCCGCTGGGTAACTGGTGGAGCTTAAACGTGCCGTGTTGATTTACTACCGTATGCCCGGCGTTGTTACCGCCCTGAAAACGGATACTTGCTGAGGCAGATTCTGCCAGATAATCAACGAGACGACCTTTACCCTCGTCTCCCCAGTTCGCGCCTACCACAACGATTGATGACATGATTTTTTCCCGACGTTAAAAAGTGACCCACAAAGAGTAAGCCGGGGCTTAACATAATAGAAATTAATTGTTTTAATTGGTTTGATAATTATTTCATATGGGAAATGGCTTTTATGCTTGATTCAAACTGGCTAAAAACCTTTGTCACCCTGGCGGAAGTCAGACATTTTGGCAAAACCGCCGACGCACTTCATATGACCCAGCCCAATGTGAGTCTGCACATCAAACAACTTGAAACCGCAACACGATCGCGCCTGATAGAACGAAATCCCTTCCAGCTGACACAAGCAGGTTTGCGTCTTTTACAAACCGCCACCTCGATACTTAACGAACTTCAAGTTTGCCAGTCGGATCTTAATGCCATAAACGATCTGGAACTTGGCACTGTCTCTATTGCCGCCAGTGATATTGTTTCACGCGCATTTCTGATCACACCCTGCCAACGGTTCAAAGACCGTTTTCCGGGTATCGATTTATTCCTGTACAACACCACATCGGATCAGGCCGCCGAGAGAGTGAAAAGCGCGCAGGCAGATATTGGCTTTGTTATCGATCACAAGCCCCTACCTTCACTCCATTACTCGCAGTTAGCAGACATCAAGTGGTGTGCGTTAGGCGAAAACCCATTTGAAAAGAAGACAGAAAAAGGGCTGACATTAATTCTTCTGGGTGACGATACACGTACCAGACGACTGATGGATCAGGCGCTGCCCAAACTCGGGCTAAAAGATTATAGAGTGATGGAAGTCGGTAGTGTCGATGCACAGATAGATTGGGCAGAAGCAGGGTTTGGCACTGCTATTCTGCCCACATTTACTTTACGACCCAACCGAATGCTGCAGCAAACAGTGACCCCTTTACCAGACTTTCCATCGACTGAATTTGGCTACATCCTCAGGCAAAATCAAGTACTGTCGAAAGCTGCCAAACAACTGTTGAGCTGGATTGAAGGCTCTCATGATGATTTTTAGTGCTGCCAAATGCTTGCGATCTTATCTGGTAAACTCAGGGGTGAGTGCAGAGTGGAGCGCGGATAGCAAGTCTTGACCGTGATCCTGAGTTAACTCCCAGACCATGGCACCGGCAAGATTTCGTCGTTTAACATATCGTCCTTTTTCCGTTACTGCTCTCGCTCCATCAAATGTGATAAATGTTTTACCATCAAAAAGATAATCTGCCTTGGCATCATCATCCCAGCGAAGCGAGAAGCCTTTTTTCTGGCTATAACGCCGAACGAGATCTTTGTATTCAATCGCTTCTGGGATTGGGTTTTCAAATGGCTGAAAAAGACCCCGCTGCTTTTTTTGGCTGTCCGTCCAACTGTAACCATAAAAAGGAATACCCAATACCAACTTATCGGAGGGCACTCCCATTGCAAGATATGCTGAGACAGCCTGATCAACACTGATCGCCGGATTAATTGGATTATCGCGGTTGGCGAAAAGGTTAGCGTGATGGGCACCAATCTGCCCCCAGGGGCCAAAGAAATCATATCCCATGATATTTATATGATCGACATACTGACTGATCTTATCCACCTCGGTATGCTGATAAGACCATATTTGTGTGCCGGCGGCATAGGATAGTTGATAATATTTACCCGTCGTCTTTTCCAGCTCATCGAACGCTAACCTAATATCAGCCATCAACGCGGTAAAATTTTTCTTGTCCTCACTGCGGGCCACTTTTTTCCCCCAGCCGTTATGACCCGGATACTCCCAATCAATGTCTATTCCATCGAGTTGATATGTACCAATCATTGTGGTCAGGCTTTCAATAAACTGTTGACGGCTTTCCGTTGTCAGTCCCATATCGGAAAATCCATCAGCTTCTCCCCCACCCACTGACAGGATCAGCTTAATATGCGGGTAAAGTTGCTTCAGACGGAGAGCCTGAAGCATTTGTGTCTGATATCGCTCATTATCATCGATTTCTGCTTCACCCTTGTCTGAAATACGGGCAAAGGCCAGTTTGATATGTGTCACTAAATGCCCTGGAACATCATCAGCAGCCCAGACTTTCCAAAGAGGGAGATAGGCGCTGATGATCTTTTTTTCCTTGGCGTGACTAAAAGGGATAAAGCTCAGTATTAATATAATTAAATATACTCTTGTCATTTTATGCCCCAAGATATCGCGCAACTCTTTGATGAAGATTAAAGAGTTTTATGATGACAAAACTCACCACCAGCACGAGTAGCGAATCGACCACTATTCGACTGACCAAGGTAATACTCTGCCCGAAATCCATGTGGCGCATGACCAAATCCTGCACAATCATATGAATAAAATAGATACCAAATGTGGCTGCACTGATGGAAACAATCAATACGCGAAGTTTATCTGGCAGTCCCTCCCACGAACGATGCTTACAAACCAAAAATAGAGCCGTTGAAGTGAACAAGTTTGTAATTGCGAAAGGATGGTAGAAACTCTCGACCAGCTGGCCAGCATCTACAGTCATCAAAAATGTCGCCAGCGGGGTTACTAAAAGGCTTAAACCTCCCATCCAATAAAATACGTTTCGCCATTGAGATGGCATATCAAAGCGATAGAGGTAGTACCCCAGAATAAAGTAACCGGTATGCTCGGCCGCAATGGGGATATCAATATTCACCAATGGATAGCGAAAGCCATTATTGAAGTGTGCATAAACCTGCTGAATAGTAAAAAGACATACGGTCACGACAAACCACAATATCAGCAAATAACGAATTTCCATCTCCTGAGCCCCGTACACTGCGCGATGTATAAAGGGAGAAACGAGGTATATCGCAGTGATGACGTACATAAACCACAAATGACTATAAACATCGTTAGAAGCAAACTCGACTATAGCCTTCTTAGCAAGATCTATTACAGACAAGGACTGAGTCTCAAACATCAGATATTTATAGAGCGTGTAAATAATTGACCAAATGATAAAGGGGATACCAAGCTTTATTATTCGTCGCTTTGCAACCGTCAACGGATCTTCATCTAACTTTCCATTCAATAGCAGTGCTCCGCTAAGCATCAAGAAGATTGGAATCGCAAATCTTGATGTTGAGTTAAGGACATTAGCAAACCACCATGTTACTCCCTCATATGTTTGATAATTAGTGACAAAGTAACCTGTTATATGAATAGCAATGACACCAAGTATTGCGATGGTGCGGAGTAAATCTAAAAAGAATACCCGATTAATATATGTCGTATTATTCACTTTCATACCTCTATACTATCGATATTTCGCCTTTGCGTTGTGGTTTACCCCATTTACTTTTTCCAAAGAAGTAAGAAATAGTTCCGCCTATAACAAACAAGCTACTTATTAAGCGAAAGAAAAGTAGATCTACGGGAAAAAATGCAATAATTCGAAGGTAATCCAACCGAGAGTATCGGAATCCTGTTTCTCTACTCTTTACCAAAGCAATAATATTTTGTAAGGATGAAAAGAATAATGATGTTCCTAACATAATAGCAGCGAGCGTATATGCAAAGGACTGCTCGGTAAAAATAAGTGATAAAAATACAAAAAGGTTGGTAAAAGCGACGAGGGTACCGAGTAGTAATGAATCAAGAAGAAAATATGCCGCAACACGTTTACTGAATACATTCAAAAATCCATCCCAATATACCAGAGCACAGTCAATAAATGCCTTTTGCCAGCGCAATCGCTGAGTGAGCAAGTTTTTAAAATCTTCTGGGCATTCGGTATAGCAGCATGCTTCTGGAATATATACCATATGTGCTTGCTTACCTTCAGATTTCTGTTGCTTGATGTAACGCTGGGCCTTCAGAGTGATATCCATATCCTCTCCAACGGTACTTCGATAACCATCAATAGAAAAAAGAATGTCACGTTTAAATACTCCGAATGCACCGGCAATGACAAGCATGGAGCCCATTTTTGACTGGGCCGATTTTTGTACGAAAAAACCATATAAGTACTGAAGGACCTGATACCGAATGATTCCTTTGATAGAGAAGGTAGGTCTCAATACTTCATTTTCTTTTCTCATGCCCTGTGCAATATGAACAGTACCCCCTGCAGCAATAACACTATCGTCTATAAATGACTCGTTAATAAAGCTCAGAGAGGACTTGTCTAGCATACTGTCTGCATCAATAGTCACTATTAACTCATGATTTGCATTATCAATACCGGCATTCAATGCATCAGCCTTTCCGCCATTGTATTTATCAATAACATAAATATTTTTATGTGTTTTAGAGCGGTAAACAGCTTTTATCGCCTTATATTTAAGCTTATTTCTAATATTAAGTTGTGAAAGCTCTAAATCAAGATATTCGGTCAATAGCTCCATTGTTGAATCGGTTGATCCATCATTAATTATAATAGTTTCACGATTTTTATATTCGAGAGAATCAATCGCTACAATACAATTTTTAAGAACTAACTCTTCATTATAAGCAGGGACAAGAATGGACATACCTTTTTCTTCAGAAAGGCGACACGGCTTTTTTCTTATTTTATTTGAAAAAATAGCCATTGAAACATAAATTGTCTGAAATATTATAAATAATATAAATATTACTATTGATAAGGTTAACATTTAATTTCCTTGGAATTATTGTTTAATCAAGATATTAAAATCTATAAATGATGACGTAGAGATCTTTTTTTTATCATAATTATGTAATATTACTACTAATCAATATGATTATTTTTGCATCTAATCGTGATTCTTATCAATTAAAAGATCAGCTCGGGTTCTTAATGAGTATTTACATATTCATTTATCACGATAAGAATCAAAAATATTATGTAATTCACATTATCGTTATTTTCATTAATTCCAATAATCATCACTAAATGCAATATTTATTGTCACAATAAAAACATTTCTGTAACTTACTTTCACTTTTTTCTCGTTTACCAAAAACATATCGTGGTTAGATGAAAGAAAATGAATCAGCGGCTGAGGAAAATTGAGCTAATCGCTCCCGTTGATTGATCACATCTTAGACGGGGTCTGCCAGTTTCAGTTTTCATCTATTCAACAGTTTAAAAAGATTACGCAGCAAAATATCTATCGATTATCATCAATCAGTGGCGGATAATTGGCGGGTCGCGGCGGGAAAACGGCGTTTTTCACAGCATATAAATACCTTACACTCGCTGAATATGTGAGAAAACTAATGCGTACACCCAGACAACCAGAGTCCTGCATCTTTAGCGTGTCTGGGTAGAGGAGGATGAATAATGTTAAACGGTCGCACCATCAGAGAAAAAAGATTAGGGCGGGGTTGGTCACAAGAGCAACTGGCATCAGTATCAGGACTTGGTCTGAGAACCATACAGCGAATAGAAACAGACGGTAGTTGTTCGCTCGAATCACAACAAGCTCTGGCTGCCGTATTAGAGAATCCTCTTTCCGAGCTGACTGACAACGCTCACATACCTCCGGCATCAGCCAAAAAAAGGGAGTTTGACGATCAAGACTTATCAAACTTTACCTTCAGTAATGTCAATCTTGCTGAGGCTGCATTCAGCAATGTGAACCTGCATGCGAGCCACTTTAACAACATCCGTTTGTCCAATGCCAAATTCCACAATGTCAGTCTGGCAAATGTAGAGATCACTAATGCTGACATTTCCGGCCTGAAAATTAATGGAGTACTCATCAGCGAACTGTTTGCTAACCAGGCTAAGTAGGGCGACCAACGACAGTATTCAGACCAAGAGGCGGAATAATGAAATTTGATTGGCACAAAGACGACATAAACGCGCAGACGATCATCACGAGCCATTATCGCAATACCCAGAATGTTAGGCGTTATTTCATTTCAGTATGCGGAGAGAGCTTCCGGTTTAACCGAGCGTTTATGGCATGGATGAAACAATCACAAGGCCTCACCATGGGAGAGGCTGCCGAGCATTGGTGTCAGCAGTACAAAAAGTAATGACCTATTGCATCACTTTAAAAAAACGAAAGATAAATGAGAAAACGGCAGACAGCCTGCCGTTGTTTTACTGATTAGGAATCAGTGGATCAGGAAATACAGTGAGCTGAAAGCAACCGATTCAGCGCTTCCGTGCGACGCAAACCATACCTTTTGAGTCTGGCTGCAGAGGATCTGCCTCCCAGTTGCTAAAACGCGCTTCGACATCAAAACCAGCCTCGTCCAGCATAGCGATTATAGTCTCAAGCGGGCGGTACTTGAGGTCTATACTGGAGAAAAACTGACTACCGTCCGGGTATTCACGTTTCTTTTCGAAATAAATGATATTGCGCTGTTCATCATATCGGACACGTTTGTAAAAGCGTCTGACATGGCGGCCTTGAGGATCGGTATAGCTGCCTGTTTCTCCCCAATCCGCATCCAGAGTCAGATTACTTCCAATCGGTAAACGGGTATCAAAAATAAAATATGCACCAGATACCAGTTGCCGTGAAAGGTTACTCAAAACAGATTCAAGCAACGGATCATCAAGAAAGGTCTGAAACGCATTTCCAGTCATTACCGCAATATCATAAGGTTCATCGGCAACAAAACGCGTCGCATCCGCTTCAATAAACTCGATATTATCAAGATGGCGAGCCTTTCTGATAGCTGTTGCCAGCATCTGCGGCTGAATATCTACGCCAGTGGTAAACGTAAGTTTTTCTGCCAAAGGCACAGTCACAATACCTGTACCACAGCAAAGATCGAGTAAGCGCTTGGCACCGCTTTTATCGATATAACGTTGAATTAAAGCGATATCTGCCTCGTAGAGATGTGAGTATTCACAGTCGTAATCATCACCACAAAAAAATTCAGATAAATCCTGCAAAGGTTAACTCCCGGATAAAAATACATGTGAAATACCTTACCCATGCCTAAAAAGTATGAGTCAATTTTTCATACATTACGATTGATAAGGCTAATCAACGTAAAGCACGGAAAAATAAGACTATTTTAGTTACTTAGTTATGGGAAGACTAGTAGAAACAGAATGCGAACAATATCTATAAATAGCGAATAAATGTAAGTTTCTTGAGTTAGTACTTATTTATTATATTTCGAGGGTGAGTCGTATAATGATTTCCGCTTTAACACATAAGGTGTAAAAAAAACAAATCAAAGGAGTGGTCGTGTGGGTGAATTAATAATAACAGCCATACTTAAACATTGAGGTATAACTAATAAAGTGATTTTTTATATATTATCGGGTGAGCGCTGTGAAAAATAATAAAATTTGCTGACCTCATTCTCTGTTAACACCTATAAAATACATATTAAAACAATAGGCGCAGTTAATGAGGTCAGGTTTATCGTTTATTACGCCCAGTCTTTCACTTTTAAATATTGATACGAAACGCAAACGAGAATGAGATAAGTGCCATGCTCGAGTAACTCGGCACGATCGCCAAGAATGACATCGCCCATGGAGAACAGTACAAACGTGATAGCGCCCATAGTCATCCCGAAGCTGTACCATTTAGTGAACGTAAATTCATTTTTGTTATGAAACCAAGCTGCTAACCACAGTGGTATTGAGATAAAAATCTCCCATATACCAATACCATGTAACAAGGGGGTGATCCAATGCTCTGGAAAATTACAATTCGCAAAGTAATTGCCAAATTGTTCCTTTCTGTCTTTACCATGCCAGGTGAACACACCTATTTGAGTTCTGTTTAAAAACTTATCCAGACCATTCAATAGCCAAAAACCAGCCCAGTATACGATTATTGTGCGCGGCAGAGTAATTAATACATTGATTCTATCAATCATGACATTCCCTTGTTCTATTTTTAAAGACTACTATCAGCAAAGCGAGTATCGCTTTTGTCTGACAGCAAACAGCATCTGACAAATCCCTGTCAGCTGGAAAAGTACGGTAACTAATCGTCTTTGCGACAAAATTCGTCACTACAGAACAAAGCTAGCAAATATTTTTTTGCTAATTACTCTAATATTTGACATTCCGAAAGATAAATATGATTTCGAGTAGAGAAAATTAGGGTCTCAGGCTAAAAAACTGGCTTTATGACAATGTCAGTCAAAACTGAATTAGCGATAAAACAATGTTGATGGGCGAGTTGGTGCAGTTTTTTATTCTGCTCAAAAGATGGCTGATGAGAACCAGAAAACGTTACTTCAGGATACAGTGTCACCCGGGATACCCATTTTTTACCCATTTCTTTGCTATCAAGTAAACCAACCGCATTATCAATATAACTATCCACGGTATACTTTCGCTTGGCAGCAATGGTCAAGAAGGTCAACATATGGCAACTGGATAACGATGCAATAAACGCTTCTTCTGGATCGACAAACGCCTCAACGGATAAAGGGAGAGGAACGATATAAGGAGAGGGAGATGCATCAATAATCGTTCCGCCATCAAAGTGCCAGCGATGAGCACGACTGAATGTATTATTAGAAAAATCGTCACTCACCCTCTGTGCCACTCTATTTTTGCAACGTGTTCAGACACATTATGCTCCTACCAAAAAAATCTACTCAAGCCTCGCTCAAAGGCTCACTGAACCGCCTGCATAAATTCAAGTCGGTTTCCAAATGGGTCCCGAATATCAAATCGGTCAAATCCCGGTACAGGTATGTTTTCTTTCACTGGCACACCATATTGAGCAAACCTGCTGCGCCACCATTGAATATCTGATACCTGATAAGCGATATGAGCCTTTGACTGTTGACGGTGTGCATTGTCCTCACATCCTAGATGAACCTGCAAGTTACCGAGCGCGAACCACAAACCGCCATTTTTCTTCAGCGATTCTGGTTTTTCCAACTCGGTAAGTCCAAGTATTACACCATAGAATTGTCGCGCCTGAACTTCTGCGCCTTTGGGAATAGTCACCTGTACGTGATTAATACCTATGATCATTACCGACTGATCTCCATGTCGTTGTTATGTGAGGCCGCTTTACGCCAGGTGCTGTCGTTTATCGCCATCTGGTTCACTGGCACCCAAACACCACGTTTTTTGAATCCCTCGGGGAAATGCTGAACAAAGGTAAAACCGTTTTTGATAAGAACCCGCTCACTGGCAGTATTCCACCTTGCATAGCCAGCCTCTATCCGTACAGCTTTTAATACTGTAAATCCAAATGTCAGAACACCTGAAATGGCTTCTTTCATATAGCCGTAGCCCTGTTTTTCTGGGTGCGTCCAGTAACCAATGTCCCATATGTCCGTTTTTTCAGTTTGTCTGATCGCAATACGACCAACAAACCTTCCTTCCGGTTTATTCTCGATCGTGAAGGAGTAAGACGTCCCAAGTTTCCACCTCTCAATATTGCTATAAAAAGGTGCTTCAAGTTCTCTCTCTGTCTCCGGTGGCTCCCACTGCATGCCATCATTAAATCCCTCATAACGGCTGGCTGAAAGTATGTGGGGTGTATCTGCCAAAGATACAATGCGCAAGCGGCAACGCTGGGTGTTTACGATATAGTTTTCTGGGACTTTCACACCGATTGTCTCCTCTAACGTTTATTTCTTACTGGCCATTGTGCAGCTTACTGCGAGAAGCAACGAGATCCCCCCTCCACTAAACCGTCATTTTGAGAGTGACTCTTCAACTTTGCCGCGTGTCATCCTCACGCATCTTGATAGTATCAAGACTCAATTTACTGCAAAAAATATGAAAACATCGGCCTTTGACAGAAGCTCAGAAAACGCAAAAGGAGACAAGCGTGATAGTAAGAAAGGGACACAGATACATAGATGTTGCATCAGGTAAAACACTGGACACTTGGTTCCCCGTTGGACAAGAAGACATAAAGCGCGGATGTCTGGCAGAGAAAGTAGGCATGATTAAGGGCGAGGCATATGACATCACCATTGATCCCGCTCAAGCACCGCAGTCAACCGAGGATGCTTACCTTAGGTTACACTTGCTGTCTGAGAGAAGCGTAAAGCCAAACGAAATCAACTTAGAAAATATCTTTGGACTTCTTCCCAATATTGCATGGACCAACGCTGGCCCCTGCCTTCCAGAAAATGTAGCCACACTCAGAGGCCTGCTGGCTGATGAATACGTTCACCTGCAGGTCACATCGATTGATAAATTTCCCCGAATGACCGATTACGTCGTCCAGGCAAGTGTTCGCATCGGCGACGCTGACCGAGTTCGTCTCGGAGCGCATCTGGCAGATGGCACAACGGTCATGCATGAAGGGTTTGTCAACTTTAACGCCGGTACCTTGGGCCATTCTATGGTGGAAGGGCGAGTCACTCCAGGGGTGGTTGTCGGAAATAATTCAGATATCGGTGCTGGCTCTTCAATCATGGGGACACTGTCTGGCGGCGGAAAACAAATTAATACTATTGGCGAACGTGCCCTATTGGGAGCAAACGCAGGAATTGGTATTTCACTGGGAGACGACTCTATTGTAGAGGCAGGGCTCTATGTCACTGCGGGTACCAAGGTTAAAACGCCAGACGGTGAAATCGTCTCAGCGCGTCAGTTATCGGGTAGACCAAATCTGTTATTCCGCCGAAACAGCCAGTCTGGTCAGGTAGAGGTATTGCCAACTGACTCAAAGGTCTGGGGTGGCCTCAACACCGCCTTACACAATAATGACTGACCCGAGGAGACACTCAGTGAAAACAGTCACGCTGACTGGGTTTATTCAGATCCCTGACGCAGACCTAGAGGCAGTCACAGAGGAGCTGATCAACCATAAGCTGTTAACACGTCAGGAAAGCGGATGTCTAAAGTTTGAGGTCACACAGTGCAATAATGATCCACATAGATTTGATGTTTATGAAGTATTCTGTGGCCAGTCTGCTTTTGAGGCTCACCAACGACGAGTCAAAGCATCGCACTGGGGTAAGATAACGGCAAATGCTTCTCGTCATTACACCGTAACCCCTCCTCTCCAGACCGGAGAATAAAGACGATTGCCAGACCTGATGCGCTGTGACTTAACGCTGCACAACGTGGCCTATTGCATGTTTGGCCATGGGATGACAACAACGACAAGGATGTTTGATTATGATTAACCCGTCACAACCTTATCCCTCACAGCGCGCTCCTGTCTGCGCTGATAATGTGCTCGCCACTTCGCAGCCGCTGGCGGCGCAAGCTGGCATGGATATGCTGCGTCGGGGAGGCAATGCAGTAGACGCAGCACTGGCAGCGGCCATCACTCTGACCATTGTTGAACCATGCAGTAACGGTATTGGAAGTGACTCGTTCGCTATCATTTGGGACGGAGAATCGCTGACCGGGCTTAATGGGTCAGGTCGCTCACCTCAGGCCTGGACACCGGAAAAGTTTGCAGGGCAAAACGAGATGCCGCTCCATGGGTGGGACAGCGTCACGGTACCGGGTTCGGTCAGCTCATGGGTGGCCATGTCTGAGCGTTATGGCAGCATGCCGTTTGAAACCTTATTTGAAGCCGCAATTCATTATGCAGAAAACGGTTTTCAGGTCGGCCCTGTTACCTCAGAACACTGGCGGCGCTCAGCAGAAACCTTTAAAGACTTCCCTGATTTTGTCGAACATTTCCTCCCCGTCCCCAAGACAGGTACACGTTTCTTTCGCCCTGATGCGGCAAAAACACTGAAAGATATCGCCGCTACCCGAGGTGAATCATTTTACCGTGGGGAGCTCGCTAAAAAAATTGAACAGGCATCTATCTCTGGCGGCGGTTCTCTTCGCGCCAGCGATTTAGCCGCCCACCAATCGGAGTGGGTCGAGCTTGTTGAACAGTCCTATCGCGATGTGGTGATCCACGAGATCCCGCCCAACGGACAAGGCCTTGCGGCGCAAATTACACTCGGTATTCTCGAACAATTTCCCAAGGCTGATGTCGATAGCACTGAGAGCGTCCATCAGCAGATAGAAGCGATGAAGACCGGGCTCACTACTGTTTACGAACATCTCACAGATATTGACGCCATGCGCGTTGCCCCAGAGGATCTGCTCAATGCTGAATTACTGGCAAATGCGGCATCAAACATAACGCATACCGCCTCCCCTCTTCCGCCCGTCTCACTGCCTGTCAGTAAAGATACTGTCTATCTGAGTGTTGCGGATAAAGATGGGATGATGGTGTCATTTATTCAGTCTAATTACCTCGGCTTTGGGTCGGGCATTGTGATCCCCGGAACGGGTATTACGATGCAAAACCGTGGTTTTGGCTTCTCAACTGACCCGGCACATCCAAACTGCGTTGGGCCGGGCAAGCGTCCTTTTCATACCATTATTCCGGGATTCGTGACCCACAAGGGACAGCCTGCACTCAGTTTCGGTGTGATGGGTGGCCCAATGCAGGCACAAGGACATGTGCAGATGGTTCAGCGAATCTTCGACCATGGTCAAAATCCACAAGCGGCGAGTGATGCGCCAAGATGGTATCTCGATGAAGACTTTACTGTCAGGCTGGAGCCCGGTTTTTCTGAGCAGGTTGCCCACGAGCTGGAACAGAAAGGTCATAAGGTTGTTTTTGATGATCAGATTGCACTCTATGGTGGCGCACAGCTGATTTTAAAAACACCGGACGGCTATGTGGCTGGCTCTGACCATCGTAAAGAGGGATTAGCGACAGGGTTTTAGTCCACACGAAGATAAAACGTAAACAAACACCCTACTCACGACGCACATAGGAGCATTGATAGCGCAATGCTCCCATTTCATCAGGCATAAATAACCCAACAATTTCGGAATGCATTTGCATTATCTCCGCATTTCTACATTGTTTATTCATGAGATTTTTAAGCAGTCAGAATAATGGAAGAAAGAAGTCAATCTTACTTAAATGAATACTTACGTTCATTACCCCATGATATTGCAGAACAATATACCTCGTTCAGCGCAGACTATTTTTGTGCTGATGAACACAATGCCAACCTCTGTGCAGAACTCATTCTAAAGGGGGAAAAACGAGCATCCTGTAGTTTGGAATATTGGTACCGCAATATGGGCGAGCTAATGCCAACAGCAGGACACCTTCAGGTCGTAACAAACTGGGAAGGACAACCTGTTTGTATTATAGAGATCACCTCGGTCAGTACCTGTCCATTTAACAAAGTAACAGCAGAGTTCGCTGCCAAAGAGGGCGAAGGAGACAAGACTCTCGCTTGGTGGCAGAGGGCGCATTGGCGATTTTTCAGCCGGGAATGTGAAGAACTGGGGATCAAGCCGACGGAGAATATGCCGTTAGTGTTGGAGCATTTCAGTGTTGTCTATCCAAAGGTATCGAAAAGTACTCCCGCTAAGAATATATGAACGCTCCCTTTTCAGACTTGTATGCATGGTAAACCCTTTTTTCCAGCATCATTTACACCTTTATACATTCCGACAGGGTCGGCAATTTTCGATCGCTCTCGATAACCTGGCGACCTTTCGAGAGTCGTCATGTGAGTGGTGCTATTGGGTACCATCACTTCTAACCGCCATTGCTCTCTTTAATGTCTAGAGTTGTTTGATACTCATCGTTGTCTGCTTCGCACAGTAGTCATTACCCTGCCCACTGCACTGCTTCATGATGAACGCCAACCTCTCGCCTTTGGTGTTGTAGACCAGCTTGAAGAATGAAGACGGTATCTGGTTCGATTCATCAGCCCTCTGGACAGTGATTGCATCGACTTTTTAAGCAGTGAAAATGTCACAATGTATGACAGTGGCTCGTAGGAAGCCCTGTTCATTAGCGATTGATATATTGACCTGGCACCGTATAAGCTCTCCTCAATCATTTCATCTTAACTTTCTGGGTTTTGTTGTGGCGAGGCGTTCGAAGACTGGGATTGGTTCCAAAAACTAAATAGTATTTGATTTAGGAAAATCTCATTCAGTTGCTCTACCCGCGGTGGTAAGTCGCCAGCAGTTTCTTCAATAAGCTGAAGAAATTCTCTATCAAGAGCCTCTATTTTAGAGTCGTCACCTTCTTCTTTTGCCTTCGCATGTTCATCCTCGATAGTCTGCACACGTTGCAGTATTTCCTTACCTTCAACGTTATTCAACGTATTAGATGCCATTGCTTCTTGTTTATATTGTACCCATGCTCCAATTAATGCTGCTGTTGAAAGCTGTTTCCGCTTATCAGCATCAAGCCCAAACCCACCTTGATCGTAAATCTGTCTTATTTTATTGATTTCTTGCTCCTGCTGTCTGTTCACCGCGGCAGGTGAGTCCGGTGCGGTGGGAGTTGCCGGCTGACTCCTCGTAGCAAATGAGCCCGGTGCGGTGGGAGTTGCAGGCTGATTCCCCGTAGCAGGTGGGTTCGGTATGGTGGGAGGCGCAATTGATCCCGCGCTGGGTTGCAGTGCTGACTCAGGAACTTTCACCCAAGGATTCGTCCAACTTTTTTCATCTCCCTTTCTGTTTTTTATATGCAGCATATATATATTATTTTCTCTATCCTTAGCAAAAACATACGGATTGTCGTCGGATACTAAAGGCGCGTGGCTCCCTGCGAGTACCCCCTTACCAAATTCGTAGGGGTTGTTAAGAGAACCCATTTTCATTTTTTCTTCAGGTCTGCCCGGCACTGCGGGCTCCGGGGCTTTAACACCGCTCTCCGTCGGTTTGCCTGAAACTGCGGCTACCGCTGGTATAGCTCCATCCTGCCCGGATCCACTCGGAACCGCTGCTCCTGGCTGAGAATCTCTCCTTTCAGGGGGCATACACCCATGATTGCTTCCATCTGTATCATGAGAGCCATCCGAGGTACTGTGTCTGTGATGTACCTCTCTGTTGCTCATACGAGATTGGTGCGGACCATATATAGGACAAGCGTCACGAACAGCATTAGGTTGACCTTGATTTTTACCCAATGGCGTCGCATCTTCATTGCTATGTTCAGAGATATGGTTAACAGGTGTAGTGCTATAAGCTGGTTGGATAACCGGATCTCGATTAGACATATTCCCACCCCACTGACTGACTATTTTTATGCATAAAGAATAGGAAAAAACCAAGGCAACAAATAGTTCAACAGAGACAGAAAGGTATGTAGAGAGAAGAAATAAATGAAATGAAATTTAAGATATCACCAATGAAACAAGTCATAAAAATTGACTATAAATATATGAAAAATTATTCAATTTTCTTATCAATATTATCTGTTCATTAAATTGATCAAAGTTACCTGAACCCAAACCTCTATCCTTTTCATCATCTCGACCGTACCTGACGGGTTAACTATATCTTTGCCCCGCTCAGAAACGGCATATTGACCTATTGCCGTTTGGTGAATTCATCAAGCATAAATAACTGGAATATAAACAGCGGGTTAAAGTAATTAATATCATCATTTTCTCAGTTAACGACGAAAAAAAGGAGCCATGGCAGACCAAAAATGAACAGAAGCTGTTGGGTGTCGACGAGGAGCGTCTTCATTTTGAATAGTTCGGGGATTGGGGTACTCAGTAAGTTGACACAATCCTAGTTCCACTCTCGTTTTGTAGGGAAAGTTTTTGAGGGGTTTTGGAGGGGATTTTTGAAGGAAACATAAAATCCAAATTTATAACCATAGAGTAATTGAGTTTGGCTAACCAGAAAGGGG
>NZ_LYBM01000045.1 GCF_001707825.1 Veronia pacifica
GGTCAGGGTAGCATTGTTCTTTGGAGTGTTTCTTTTCTTACCTTGAGGTAAAGTTATCGAAGCAACCTTGAGCTCTTTTATTTCTTCTGTTTGTCTGGAAAGACCACACGCACTCTCATATCCAGCCTGTAGTGCCGAAGAAGTAATGCGCTCGTCATGAGAGCCAATTAGTAGTCGCTGGGCTTCTCGATATGTGCGGCTAGCCATATCAATGTTCCCGACGGAAAGCATGTGAAGAGTATCATTAAGTTCTTCAGTGAGCTCTGTATAAACATTTGTCCATTGATAGTTCCATAACTGCTCAATAAACGCATTCCAAGAGACGCTCTCCCTAACCAATATAGACATCGTATAGTGATAACCACTCTCAGCTCTTCGAGCTGCTTTTAGTTCTTTAATCAGAGATTGGTCAAATGGAGGATTTGCGATAAAAAAAACTGGAACACCCAGCTTATTGACTAAACGGTGTAAAAATTTCAGTAAATTATTTTCGCCGCCAGTGCGCTTAAATTTAAGGTTCTGCATTTCATCAATCACAAGCATTCCGAGGAAACTAGACTTCATACATTGCTCTAATTGACGGATTAGTGCTCCAATTGTCCCTGCTGGTTTAGTTTTGTCCTCACCCAGAGTTATGTCCAGTGTTGAGAGTATCTCCTCACACAAGTCTCTAACGCTTGAATTACTGGGGCAATCTACTTTTATCCATACAACCTGTTTTCTCAGGTCTAATCTTTTTCCCCGATAAACACTATGTTGAATGAGGCTTGGGAAATAACCCATGACCTGCTCAATCATCGACGTTTTTCCGACACCACTATCACCAACAAGCGTTAGACCATCTCCCCTAGGTTGGAAAAATCCTGTTCTTGGCTCTATGTCGGGCCTTTCATCAACCGGGTAATGTAAGAATTGAGCTGTCGTTGGGCTAAAAGGGTTTTTTGCTGAATACCCTTTTTTTATTGCTCTCTCGACAGCTCTGAAGCACCTCTCATAGTCGGTAAGAGGCTGGCGAAGCTCATCAATACGATTAAGATATTCGTCACGAAATAATGGGTCGGGATGTGCAGCTATCTCCTCCGAATAATCGGGATAATTACAAAACTCCTGCATGACTTCATGCCATGGTAATTTTGGAGGTAGAGCCTCGATCAGAGGGTTTCCCTTGTGCTCTGGTAAAATAGCATCATGGTAAACCGCATTTTCGACTCTCATGACTCACCTTTTCCTTTTCTTCTCTTTCTCCCTCTTGGCAGAGGGATAACTTTGTCATCTGTATTGGCGGACGTGATTTCTGGAATAGAAGGTGAGTCAATGTTTGATTCAAGCATATTTGTGGTTGCCGCTAGCTCTTCTTTGCGGCGCTGCCGAACATTACTTGTTTTATCCTTCAACGAGGTTTTTTCAGCATTCTTACTTCTTCGTTTGGCTTGACGAGTTATTTCCTGTCTATTTTTGTGATTATCGATAGACGCAGAAGATATTGGGTTCAGCTCTTTCTTGGTGTCGAGCCAATCCTGAAGGAAGTCTGACTCAAACATCGATTTATCGCCTAGCATCCTACTTCGAGGTAATAAATCACATCGAATAAATCCCCTATTTTTCTCCAACCGAACATAGATGTAATTGGTTGTATTTTCGTCAATACGCGCCTCTAGTCGCCACCGACCTAAGGATCTTGCAACAGATGCCAAATTTAGTTCTTCTAAATCAGAACATGTGTAATACATGCCATTAAAGTAGATCCCACTTCTTGTCATGCTGACTTCTGCAGAGGGTAATAAGCGAGCAATAACTTCATCGCGGTTCGCTGATTGAAGCTCATGCCTGTGCTTTAAGAGGTGTACTTTCCAATAGTTAATTGGGGTCGGTGATAAATCATGCTCAACGAGCAGAGGGCTTGCAAAAGCCAGGTCGTCAAAAATTGAACGATTGTGCTCCAGCACTGCATTTATGATTTCTGCCGTCACCTCTTTGAGTGTGTAAATCGAGTCTTGTCTCGGATCTCGGCTACCCCGAATTACCTGCCTCCCCCTCGTTGAACCAAGCAATTCATGAATGACTTCATCATTCAGAATATCAAATCGCTTCTCTACAACACCTTTGCAATCCGGCCGATATGGCGGTGTAAAAGATAGTTTCGTCATAGGTGTCAAAACTTTTTGAGACTGGGCGCCTATCATTTCACCATTGTCACAGACTAGCTCCCGAGGTATGTGCACACAGGGCCACTCTGAGTCATCAATTTGAATACCAAAGTCCGCACAATATGCAGACTTAGCCAAGAAACAGTTTGTCAGAGCCTGCCTGGCTGAACGCCAAGACGCGTGGTACAGCGAGACATGCATGCCCACAATCATTCTACTTGCTCTATCGACAACGATATAAATCGTTGGTCGACCCAACACATACTGAGCACTAAGCTCAGAAACAATATGTACGTCGGCAACTGTTGCATCAATTTCAAAATGGGCGCCAGGTAGGTGGGTATGATCAGTTACACACCCCAGTACGGACCTTTTGTTTCTCAGATAATCGTTCTCTGAAGTTCGCCCTTTGATTATTTGTTCTGAACTAAATAGTTTTGTTCGCCAATAGCTAAACTGCTTTAACGATGGAACGTGAGGAGGCCGCCCACATGCATCAGCCATTTTGCACTCTTTCGCGTAACTATCCTTAAGAAGATATTCGTAAGTTTTTGATAACGTGTGCCCCCCTTCTTTCAAGTGGTACTTGTTTAGAGCAGCCTTGAAGTATTTCTTATCTTGATCCTTAACGATATATTTCTTCGCTCTCTCAAAGGCGATTGTTCTCGGTTGTTTTGGAGCACCAAGAGGTTTGCTCCCTGGTGTTCTAGTCTTCCCTGAAGCACCGCTATTCGGAAATGCAGGCAACAAAGCCATCCTATCTTGACCGTTCAGCCAAAATTGGGTGAGTAGTCGAGCCAATGACTTTCGATCTACACCAATCTGTCTTGCATATTCCGCCAACAGCGGCGAACGCTTCATAGTGGAGTATTCAAAAACAAACCGTCGATCTGACACGATGTCCTTAATCAATGAGAAGTTTTTATCTCGACGCTTAATATGTTCTTCAGGGATAAGCTCTTCATCAACCAATAAATGAGCTGGCAACTGATAAATTGCTCGTGTAGCTTTTTTGCTTGAAGCCAATAAAGCAAAGGTTTCTATGGATATAGCGATTGGCCTTACTGTTGTGGAGGCACTTGATAGTGAGCACAACACTAAGGATTCCACTTCTTGCATGATTTCCAAAAGACGATATTGCCCATCTCCAATCGTATCTGCGCCTTTGATATCCCAGACACTATTCCTAGGAAACTCCATAAATGGCTCCCCCAGTTCTCTCAGCGACAGATTTAACCCTTATTAGTCCTGATTCGGGGATGTTCGTCGATAGATCTACTTCAATAAGTCTATTGGTTATCAGAAAGCGGACTAACAATAACGCTTCATCATGAGATGCCGCATTAAGGGAAATCAGTCTATTGCAGATATTCTCAACGAGACATTGCCCAGTATCTATCGTGGATAGAGCTAAATCGGTCTGCTCGCTTAAAAAACCAATAGAGTTTTTTCGAAACGGAGAGGTAGCCCAATCAAGATTGTTGCTCTGGACTTTCGTTAATTCATTTCCAGTAAAAAAGTGAAATTTCACTCCTTGTAGCTCCCAATACACACGCTCTATATCTTGTTTTTCCAATGTTCGTATTACATCAGAATCGTCTTCTGGCTTAACAGATACTGCATGGTATGAAATGCCTTGGGGGGATTGTATCGTGAGCAACTGGTCTGTTGTCATGATGATTGGTTCTTTTGTTTTGATATGCTTTGGGTGTTCTACACCAATGATTTTGGCAATTTTTTGCGTAAGATTTAGGGGGAAAAGCGGGAATTGCTCTCTAATGTCAACGACACTATTTGAGAACTCTGCAAGATTGAAATGTTCACTCTCAATAGAAGACATCATGTGATGCTCTCTATGAACTTTTCGACCAAAAATTAGTGAGCGCTTACCTTTTGACTTTACATCTTGGATCCTAAGCCAAGGCTTGTATTCTGAACCTTGACCCACGCCATATTTATTCTTTAAAGCTCGCTCAAAATCTCTATCGCATTCTAGTTTTCGCCCGCGCCCCATGCTTAGTCCATTTAAGTATACCTAGGTTTAGCGTAGTAACATTGAGTCACTAAGGGCAAACTTTATTGTCTGAATATGTTCTTACGGGCAAACTTTATTGCTTACGGGCAAACTTTATTGTCGCTACACACCTAGACGTTCTGTCCAGCCACCCAACCTGAGCTCCATGCCCACTGGAAGTTGTAGCCTCCCAGCCAACCGGATACATCCATCACTTCACCTACGAAATAGAGACCGGGGACGGATTTGGTTTCCATTGTTTTGGATGACAGCTCGTCGGTATCGACGCCACCCAAAGTTACCTCTGCAGTGCGGTAACCCTCTGTGCCATTGGGGGCAATCGTCCAGTTGTGGAAGTAGTCTGACAATGCTTGCAGCTCTTTTTGGTTGAACTGCTTCAGCGGCTTGTCTGTAATATCACCACGCTCAATCAGTGCTTCGATAAAGCGCTTGGGTAACAAACGGCTCAGGCTGTTTTTTAGGCTCTGTCCCGGATGTTTATCTGCCATCGCAGCCAGCGTGTCAAAAAGGGGGTTATCTGGCAGTAAATCGACGGTGACTCTTTGTCCCGGCGTCCAGTATGAGCTGATTTGTAACACAACAGGGCCAGACAGACCTCGGTGGGTGAACAACAAGTTTTCTTTAAAGCGGGTACCATCTTCTGACTCTATGGTCACAGGCACAGCAATACCGGACAAGTCCGCAAAGGCTTCTTTATCATTGTTGTGCAGCGTAAAAGGCACCAGACCGGCTCTGGTAGGAACACGTTTCAAACCAAACTGCTCGGCAATCTGGTAGCCAAACGGCGTCGCACCAAGCTTGGGCATAGACAGGCCACCTGTAGCCACAACAAGCGACTGGCAGCTCACTGTCTCGGTATCCAGCGTCAGAACAAAACCCGTTTCAGTTTTCTCTATATCATGAACGTCGCAGCGATAGCGTTGCTCAATCGTTGGCTGGTCGCATTCTTTTAGCAGCAGGCTCACAATGTCTTTTGCTGAATCCAGGCAAAATAGCTGGCCATGATCCCGCTCTTCGAAATCGATACCGTGTTCAGCCACCAGCGATATGAAGTCCCAATGGGTATATTGGGCCAGTGCGGATTTAGCGAAATGAGGGTTCTGGCAGACAAAGTTAGCAGCGGTAACATCATAGTTGGTGAAGTTGCAGCGGCCACCCCCGGAGATCAGGATTTTTCGACCCGGCTTTTTACCGTGATCGACAACCAGAACCGAACGACCCCGCTTCCCGGCCTGCGCAGCACACATTAAACCTGCAGCACCTGCACCAATGACGACAACGTCAACTTGCTTCATTTCTCTGTATACCCTTGACTACAAAACGGGCGGCATTGTAGCCGCCCTTGGCTGAATGAGCCAGTGTTAATCATGGCATAGAAGGGTTGGATGGGGCGGCATTTGCTGAATCAGCTACGGCATTGAGACCAGCATGCTCGACCAATAACGAGCGGGTCGGAAAGGCAAAATCAGCATCATGGCCATGAACGATATTGACAATCTTGAGCATGATATCCTGCTTAACATCATGAAAATGAATCCAGTTTACCGTTTTGGTAAAGGTATAAATGAAGAAGTTGATGGAGGAGTCACCGAAATGGTCTACGTTCACAATCAGGGTCTGGCGAGTGTCAATTTCAGGATGCGTGCAGAGCATGGCACGAACATCAATAATGATTTGATTGATCTTGGCTGAATCCTGATACCGAAGGCAGATGGTTTCCTTTATACGACGGTTAGACATTCTGGATGGATTTTCTACCACGATATTACTGAAGACAGAATTAGGGACGTACAGTGGACGCTTGTCGAAGGTTCTGATCACTGTCACTCTTAAGCCAATTTTTTCTACCGTGCCTTCGATGTTTCTGTCCGGTGAACGTATCCAGTCTCCCACCTTAAATGGGCGGTCAAAGTAAATCATCATGCCGCCAAAGAAGTTCGACAGAAGGTCTTTTGCTGCCAGACCAACAATCAAACCACCCACACCACCGAAAGTTAGCAGTCCCGTGAGACTGACACCAAGCTCCTGCAGCACAGACAGAACGGCGAAGACCATGATCACCATGCGGATCAGGTTGGCAATGGCTGCTACTGTGGTTTTATCACGCTTGTCTGAAGTAAGCAGCTCCTCTTCACCCCGTCCGATCAAGCGAAGGGTAAACCAGACAAAAACCGCGAGAGCGGCAAATTCCCGCACCTGTGCCATCCAGCTGACATCCTGTTCTGTCATTGCTGCAACCACATCGGCCACTGCATAGGTCGCGGGCCACAACCAAATGACGACACTGACCGGGCTACTTATCGCGTAGACCAGAATGTCGTCCCACTGGGTACGGGTTTTTTCTGCAATTGCTGTGAGCCTTCCCAGTACAACCCGCCAAATCAGCCAGGCCAGTGACGAGAAAAGCAGTAAGTAAATGCAAGTCTCCAGCCAAACCAGATTGTACTCCACCATCAAACCATGCAAACGGGCAAGAAACTGCTCCATAACAATCCTCTATCCATAAAATCGGCAATTACTAATTTTGCAGGGTAACAAAAAAAACACCGACGATGGTCAGTGTTTTCTTACGATGAAAGAAGATTCACAAGCCCGAGAATGCGACAAAAAAGAGGGTAACAACAAGAGCGACGCTTAAGCAAAGCATGAGAACAAAAAGATGGCGGACTTTATTACACTTGGCAATAAATGCCCCATCATGGTGGTGGAGATATTCTTGGCTCCGTATGTAGTGATAGAGGCGTTTTTGCCTGCTTATATCACCCTGAGGCGAGAAAAAGTTACTGCCCCTGGCCACTTGCTGATACAGCAAGGGATTTGCTTCACGCATCATTGTTAAAAGCACTCGAAGTGAGCTGACATAACGAATGATGTTCACTAACAAAACACTAAAAATAGCTATTATAATTGCGTCTCCGCTCATAGTTTCTCCTCCCGGTTACCTCAGGAGCCATCGCGAAGACGCAGAATGCAGTTGTGTCGTTACGCGACTGGCGTATCCATCACAGAGGTAGATGCTTGCTTGGCCATTTCCGCCAAATCTTTATCGATAAAGAACAGTGCTTTACCGTCTTCCCCTACAAGTTCAATTTTATCAAGAACACCTTTAAACAATTTTTCTTCTTCATGTTGTTCAGCGACGTACCATTGCAGGAAGTTGAACGTCGAGTAATCCTGCGTAGTGAACGCAACATGCGCTAGTTCGTTGATTTTTGAAGTGATTAGCTGCTCGTGCTTATACGTTTCGCGGAACACTTCACCCAGAGATTCAAACTCGTGTTGAGGGGCATCGATGGAACCCAGAATCGGCAGAGCACCCGTTTCGCTGACATAAGTGAACAGCTTTTGCATGTGCTCCATTTCTTCCTGCGCGTGAGTGCGTAAGAATGCCGCTGCGCCCTCGAAACCTTTGTCTTCACACCAAGCACTCATCTGTAAGTATAGATTTGATGAGAAAAACTCCAAGTTAATCTGCTCATTGAGCTGAGCAATCATGGTTTCGGCAAGCATTCAAATATTCCTCGTTTTAAGTAAGTCGAGATATTTTCTCCGGCCTGCCTCCACTTTTCAACTTTTACTACGAATCACTCATGAATTACGATGGCTAAGTGATACGATCCACGTTGTATTCTTGTCATCGAGACGGTGCTAGCCTAATACTGAGACACTTTTGGAGTCTGCTATGCCCTATTCACATATTTTAGTAGCCGTTGACCTATCTGAAGACAGTGCACTCCTCCTTTCAAAGGGTGCCGCTCTCGCCCATGCTCTCAATGCAAAAATTTCTCTCATTCATATCGATGCCAGTTATGTTGGACTCTATTCTGGACTCAGCGATATCAGTGTGGCTGAAGCCCATCATCGAATTATGGAAGAAGCACGCCACCAGCTTGTTCAGCTGGCCCAGAGGGAGGGCGTCACCATCACTCACAGTCTTGTTGGCGGTGGAGATATGGCAAAAGAAATTATTGATACGATCACTGATTGCGAGATAGATCTTGTAATTTTTGGTCATCATCAGGATTTCTGGAGCACGCTGCTGTCCTCAGTCAATCACCTGATCAACAACACGCCAGTCGATATGTTACTGGTGCCTTTGGATAATTAAGACTAGTGCTCACTGAAAGCAAGAAGGGATGGTCGGTACGAATTGGCCCTAGCGCCTGTCACTAGCATGCCTTTTGGCTACCAGTGGCATATTCAAAACATTACTCGTTTTGCAAAATAAGATATTGAGAGTGGTTTGGCATAACATTGACGTAATTACGCCATCAAACAAGACAATTTAAGGTCAAAAAACGAACAAGACTGTTTTTTTTGATAAAAAACAAAAAGACACTAAATTCAATATTTAACCTAAATTAAGAATAAAAAACTATTTTACAGACATGTGACCGCGATTAAATAAAGCCTTGAAAGCGAAGCTAAAAATCCATAGAAATCAGTCAGCACCCAAGTTTTTAGGCATAAAAAAGCATCGCCCTGTAAAGGGCAATGCTCACTGTACTTATCAAGCAGTTACTTACAGGAACGCGTAGGCATCAGCAAACATGCTGGTGCGGGATGCTCCGCGCTCACTGGTGAACATCTCACGGGCAGCACCCGCCATTTCAAAACGACCGGCAATATAAATATCGTACGTCGACAGTGAAACAAAATCTGCCATCACGGCATCAAGAACAGTGCCTGTACGTCCTTGCCAGCTGTCATTGTTATCTTGTACGACGGGTACGTACGTCACATTGCTGTGTTTCAGTGCCAGTGCTTCAAGCTCTTCATTTGCATAAAGCTGTTCCTGACCACGCCCACCCCAGTATAGGAAGATAGGGACGTTGATTTTCTGGCTCAGGCAGTGATCCAGCATGCTGCGGACGTATGAGAAACCGGTTCCCCCGGCAATCAACAACAGCGGACGCTGGCGATCTTCACGTAACCACGCATCGCCCTCTGGCCCTTCAATAACAAAGGAAGCATCCCCTTTCTCCAGGGCTTCTTTGGCCGCATTAACAACTTCAAGCGCATACGGGTTTTCTTCCGCGGCACCTATGTGTAACTCCAGCTCATGGCCATTCTGACGACATGGGCTGCTGGCGATAGAAAATGGGCGTTTATCTTTCTCACCCATAACGGCAAGTAGATATTGACCTGCTTTGTATGTCACCGCCTGTTCAGGCTTCAACAAAATACGGTATGTATTGGTGGTCAGTGCAGTCACTGACATCACTTCACAATGGATTGGCATTCTTTTCCTCTAATCTAACTGCAGCACAAGATCAGAACTTGGGTATGCCTGACAGGCAAACACCCAGCCTTGCGCTTTCTCTTCTGTGGTCATAACCGGATCGAGTCGGTAATGTACCTGCCCCTCAATCAACTGACACAGACACGTCGCGCACGCGCCAATCTGACAGCGGTTAGGAAAACGGACACCAGCCTCCAGCGCCGCACTCAAAATAGTCTGATCGTCAGACATATAAAAGTGCTCATCACGAGAAACCAGATGTACCGAAAACATAATTAAATCCCTAAAGCATCCCACATTGCATCAACACGGGAGACAATTTCTGTATCTTTCGTAATCGGCGAACCCCATTCGCGTTCTACCTCACCTTGCCATTTGTTCGTGGCATCTAACCCCATTTTAGACCCGGCTCTGCCCGCTGTGGAGTCAGAGTCTGCTGAGGCCGCCACGGAGGCAGGTATCATCATGGTATCCCGGGCTGGATCCATTCTGGTCGTGATCGCCCATATCACGTCGTTCCAGTCACGAATGTTAACGTCATCGTTATCAAACACCATCACAAACTTCACATCGATAATCTCGCCGAGTGTTGCAAGGATTGCATTGATGATACGAGGGCCATCGCCCGCCGCCTGTTTATTGATTGATGCCATTACCATACCGTGTGCATGGGCGTCTGGTAGGTAAATGTCCTGCAACTCAGGATGTGCAGACTTCAGTGCTTCAATACGCTGCTCAACCTCATCTTCTGCGGCAGTGCGGGCGCTATCTGCACCGTATCCGACGAGCTCAGCATCCCATTTCTTCGTAGCATCGAGCCCCATTTTGGAGCCAAGCCCCACCACCGGTGACGCAAAGTCGAGGGAGTCTATCGGTGTGTGCTCAATCATCAGGGTGTCGCGTACCGGATCCATCTGGGAGGTCATCGCCTGCACGACACTGTTCCAGTCACGCGCATTCACGTCGTCATCACAGATAACCACATATTTGGTATACATGAACTGGCGAAGGAAAGACCACACCCCCATCATGATCCGTTTTGAATGGCCCGGATATTGTTTTTTGATTGTCACCACGGCCATGCGGTATGAGCAGCCCTCTGGCGGCAGGTAGAAATCAACAATCTCAGGAAACTGCTTTCTGAGAATAGGCACAAAGACCTCATTCAATGCCACCCCCAACACTGCAGGCTCATCCGGTGGACGGCCCGTGTACGTGCTGTGATAAATCGGCTGTTTGCGCATACTGATATGGGTTACGGTAAAGACGTGGTGTTTTTCAACCTCGTTGTAGTAACCAGTATGGTCACCATAGGGGCCTTCATCAGCATATTCGTTGGGATCGATGTAGCCTTCCATCACTATCTCGGCACTGGCGGGAACATCGAGGCCATTGCTAAGACTTTTGACCACTTCCGTCTTGCTGCCACGCAGCAGGCCAGCAAATGCATATTCGGACAGGGTATCTGGTACTGGCGTGACGGCACCGAGTATCGTTGCCGGATCAGCACCGTAAGCGACAGTTAACGGGAAAGGCTCTCCGGGATGGGTTTCCATCCAGTCACGTAAATCAAGCGCGCCGCCACGATGGGCAAGCCAGCGCATGATCACTTTGTTTTTGCCAATTTTCTGCTGTCGGTAGATACCGATATTCTGGCGCTTTTTCGATGGGCCTTTAGTGATCGTCAGTCCCCAGGTCAACAAGGGTGCGACGTCGCCCGGCCAACAGCTCATGACCGGAATTTTATCAAGGTCAACGTCATCGCCTTTCCACACAATATCCTGACAAGCTGCCTTGCGCAGCCGCTTGACTGGCATATTGAGCACCTGTTTGAACACGGGTAATTTATCCAGTGCATCGCGAAAACCTTGTGGGGGCTCTGGCTCTTTGAGATAAGCCATCAATTCACCCACTTCGCGAAGTTCAATCACTTCTTTACGTCCCATTCCGATAGCTACCCGTCTCGGGGTACCGAACAGATTGGCAAGAACGGGCGTGTCGTAGCCCACTGGATTCTCAAAAAGCAGTGCCGGGCCGCCAGCTCGTAAAACACGGTCGCAAATCTCTGTCATTTCCTGATCAGGATCAACCGGATGAGTAATGCGCTTGAGCTCACCAATGGACTCAAGATGGGCGATAAAATCGCGTAAATCGGAAAATTTCATAAGCTGTTCTGGTTTCCCAAGATGTGCCGATTATAGCGGCAACAAACATGAATGGCAGTGTTCTCCTGTGACTGGCAGTAGACCTAAATCACAGCTTACCGTGAAAATTTCAGGGCGCGGCTCACATTTTCCTGTAGGACACGGTTACCGTCAGCCATCATTTCCTTCAGTAATGACCGATTGCCCTCTTCTGCAATCAATTTGGCGATATCTTCGCCTTTCCAACGTCTCTTTAATTGATGGACGAAATATTTACGCGCATTTTCAGGCATTGGATTTAAACCCGCCAGAATGCGTTGAGCCGGCCTTTTTAACAAGGGATTATCCGTAGCGGCGATCAAAGAGCTTGCGTCCAGGGACGAGGCTGGCTGTCTATCGAGTTTTTCTAATGCATCGAGACTATAGTTATCTGATTTTCGACTCCACAGCTCGCGATACAGCTTTTCATCATCGAGCTTGGCAGCCAGCGCAGCCAGAACGGCATTGTCTGGCGACCATTTCATGCCCTCATCGGCAAGGTATACCGCTTTTATGGCAGACAAGGTGTCAGCGTCTGCGTCAGCAATCAGCTCCTTTACCGCTCCACGACGCAGAATGTAGTCTCGATCACTGAATTTGAGCCACTCTGACAAGACCAATTTGTCGTAATCAAGTAGTGTGGATGCTTCACTTGAGAGTCGCTTTATTTTCCAGCGATTCAGCACCCATCGAGCATTGCCGGCATAATTGAAGGCGGGTTTGGTCACCCAATAATCTTCAACGTGTTCTTTCACCAGATAAATGGGCTGCAGGTGGCTGAGCTTGACCAGAAACACTTCTCTATCAGGACTCATCGAAGACAAATCAGCGGCACGTCGACAAAGAACATCGTAGACAGCCTCGCGGGGAAGTAATGGTAAGCCGGATAAAAGCGCATCCAACTTGTTAAACTGGTTATCATCAAAAAGAAAAACAGCTTCTTCTACGGCATAAAGATAGCGATCGCTGGCAAGCTCAACCCGCACATCATCAATACTGAGCGTATTTGCATGCAACGGTTTACATAGCAGGCAAATCAAACACAAAAGAAGGGTGATAACACGTTTCATCCTGATATTTATTTCCTTTAAGCCCGGATAAGTTATCGCTCCGAACATGAAAAAGCACCGCCGATAGCAGTGCTTTTTGTAACCTTTTCAGACTTGAATCAAATCCGCAGATCTGACATCAACTCACGACTTCTGGCGACGCATTGCTTCAAAGAAGTCATCATTGGTCTTGGACATCGCCAGTTTGTCGATGAGGAATTCCATACCTTCAATCTCACCCATTGGATGAACGATTTTACGCAGGATCCACATTCTCTGAAGCTCTTCACCCTTAGTGAGCAGCTCTTCACGACGCGTACCAGAGCGGATAAAGTCGATAGCTGGGAAGACGCGCTTCTCTGCAATCTTACGAGACAGGTGCAGTTCCATATTACCTGTACCTTTGAATTCTTCGTAAATGACTTCGTCCATTTTAGAACCAGTATCTACCAGCGCGGTCGCGATAATGGTCAGGCTACCGCCCTCTTCAACATTACGCGCAGCACCAAAGAATCGCTTAGGACGGTGAAGAGCATTGGCATCAACACCACCCGTTAGTACCTTACCTGAGCTTGGTACGACTGTGTTGTATGCACGCGCCAGACGGGTAATGGAGTCGAGCAAAATCACCACATCTTTTTTGTGTTCAACCAGACGCTTGGCTTTTTCAATCACCATCTCAGCAACCTGAACGTGACGGCTTGCTGGCTCGTCAAACGTAGAGGCAACTACCTCACCTTTGACCAAACGCTGCATCTCGGTCACTTCTTCCGGACGCTCATCAATCAGCAGTACCATCAGCTCACACTCAGGGTGATTATGAGCAATGCTCTGTGCAATGTTCTGCAGCAGCATGGTTTTACCCGCTTTTGGCGGTGCAACGATAAGGCCGCGCTGACCTTTACCAATTGGCGACGCCAAATCAAGCACACGCGCAGTAATATCTTCAGTAGAACCGTTACCACGCTCCATCACCATGCGCTCATTGGCATGTAGGGGAGTAAGGTTTTCAAACAGGATCTTGTTGCGGGCGTTGTCAGGCTTGTCGTGATTGACTTCGTTGACTTTCAGCAGGGCGAAATAACGTTCACCGTCTTTCGGCGGACGAATTTTTCCTGAAATCGTATCACCGGTGCGTAGGTTAAAACGTCTTATTTGGCTTGGTGAAACGTAAATATCATCAGGGCCTGCCAGGTATGAGCTGTCTGCACTACGCAGGAAACCAAAACCATCCTGAAGAATTTCAAGGACACCGTTGCCGAATATATCTTCGCCACCTTTTGCGTGCTGTTTAAGGATAGCGAAAATAATATCTTGTTTTCTCAGGCGGGCCAGGTTTTCGAGGCCCATACTTTCGCCTAGGGCAACCAGGGTAGAAACTGCCTGATTCTTCAGTTCGGTAAGATTCATAGTGGTGAGATTCTTGTTTGTCAAAGTTGAGGTCTGGGTTAGTTGATAGAAGCCAGTGAGCTGGTCAGAAGTGGATATATGAACAATCTACGTGCAATAAATTAGCACCAGATTCTCTGACTGTCTAGGAAACGGAGAAAAATTAAGCCGCATACTTTGATGTACACGGCTCATCATCACATTTACAGGTTTGCGTCCAGGAATTCTTTCAGCTGAGTTTTTGACAAGGCACCAACCTTTGTCGCCGCTACAGCACCGTCCTTGAACAGCAGCAGCGTTGGAATGCCACGGATACCATATTTCGGCGGCGTTCCTGCATTCTGGTCGATGTTCAGCTTACCGATGGTCACTTTGCCTTCGTACTCGTCGGCGATTTCGTCCAGAATCGGTGCAATCATTTTACAAGGGCCACACCATTCCGCCCAAAAATCTACCAGTACAGGGCCAGCAGCTTTGATCACATCCGCATCAAAACTGTCATCGCTCAGCTGCAAAATCTTGTCGCTCATCTTCAACTCCAATGATAATTTTTGTTGCTGGTTAATAACCAACCAGCAAATCATCGCACTATTTGAATGGATTCACTATCGTATTGCAAGTCTAAGCTGATATTCTATGTAAATGAAAATGACTCATATCACAGAGCAGAAATTTGCCGAACTCGGTATTCATACCGATGTTTTGACGGGATTGGAGCAAAAAGGGTTCTATCATTGTACCCCTATCCAAGCCCAGGCATTGCCGGTCCTGCTCACCGGCCGAGACATTGCAGGACAGGCACAGACTGGCACGGGAAAGACGCTGGCATTCCTGACTGCAACCTTCAATCACTTACTGACGACTGAGGCGCCAGCAGAGCGACGCAAGAATCATCCGCGTGCAATTATCATGGCACCGACCCGTGAACTGGCAATACAGATTTACAACGATGCTGCGCCCCTTTTGGCAAGCACATCGATAAAAGCCGGTCTTGCGTATGGCGGCGAGGGGTACGAGAAACAACAAAAAACCCTCGAAGATGGCGTCGATATCTTGATTGGTACGACTGGCCGCATTATTGATTTCTACAAACAACGTGTAATCGACTTCAAGTCTATTCAGGTTGTTGTGCTTGATGAAGCCGACCGAATGTTTGACCTAGGTTTCATTAAAGACATTCGTTTCCTGTTCCGACGGATGCCAGCACCCGCTGAACGTCTTAACATGTTGTTTTCCGCAACACTTTCTTATCGGGTACAAGAACTTGCTTTTGAGCACATGACGAACCCCGAGCATGTTGTGGTTGAACCGGAGCAAAAAACAGGTCACCGAATTCAGGAAGAGCTCTTCTATCCGTCGAACAGCGAAAAAATGCGTCTATTGCAGACACTGATTGAAGAAGACTGGCCTGAACGGGCAATCATTTTCGCTAACACTAAATACCGCTGTGAGGATATCTGGGGCCATCTGGCTGCAGACGGACACCGAGTTGGCCTGCTAACCGGTGATGTACCGCAGAAAAAGCGGGTTAAGATCTTAGAAGAATTTACCAAGGGTAACGTCGATATTCTGGTTGCGACGGATGTTGCTGCCCGTGGTCTGCACATTCCTCAGGTTACGCACGTCTTCAACTATGATCTCCCTGACGACTCAGAAGATTATGTTCACCGTATTGGCCGGACTGGCCGTGCTGGTGCAAGCGGACACTCCATCAGCTTTGCTTGTGAAGAATATGCCATCAATCTTCCTTCAATTGAGACATACATTGACCACGCTATTCCGGTCTCAGATTACGACTCAACAGCACTGCTGAGTGACCTACCGCCACCTGTTAAGCTGCAAAAGCCAAGACAGATGAACAGTCGTCGTAATACCGGCTCATCAAATCGCCAGTCTGGTCAGTCGCGTGGCCGTGGTCGCCGTCGCGCACCTGCCAACAAAGCTTGACGCTCACAGGGGTAACACAGCACATGGAAAACTCGCGGTCGCCCCTGTACGCCGCCATTGATCTCGGTTCGAACAGCTTTCACATGCTGATCGTGTGTGAGGTCGCTGGCAGTGTACAAATACTGGCCAAAATAAAACGAAAAGTGCGTTTAGCTGCTGGGCTGGACAGTCAATTAAACCTTAGCGACGAAGCCATGCAGCGTGGCTGGGATTGTCTGTCACTGTTTGCTGAACGCTTGCAAGACATTGATCCCGCTAGAATTCGCATTGTCGCCACCGCAGCCTTGCGCAGTGCGAAGAATGCCCGCGTTTTTATCGATCAGGCGAATGGTATTCTCGGACATGACATTGAGGTGATAAGTGGTGAAGAGGAAGCACGCACGATTTATCAGGGCGTAGCGCATACCTCTGGCGGTTCCGGTAAGCGCCTTGTTGTCGATATCGGCGGAGCCAGCACCGAGCTGATTATTGGAGAGGGCTTCGATGCCGCAGCACTGACCAGCTTACATATGGGCTGTGTCACCTGGCTTGAAAACCACTTTAAAGATCGAGCCCTGAGCAAAAACAGCTTTGAGCAGGCGATTTCGGGTGCCAAATCAGTACTCGCCCCTATCCTTCCAAAGTACAAAGCACTGGGTTGGGAAGTCTGCGTCGGTGCCAGTGGCACGGTTCAGGCTCTTCAGGAGATCATGGTTGCACAGGGGATGGATGAAGTGATCACCCTCGAGAAACTGCACCGCCTTCGTAAACAGGCGATCGGTTGCGGCCAGCTAGAAGAGCTTGATATCGAGGGACTGACACTGGAACGGGCACTGGTATTTCCGAGCGGTCTGTCGATTCTGATTGCTATCTTTGAAGCACTAGAGATTTCTGCCATGACGCTGGCGGGTGGCGCGCTTCGTGAAGGTATGGTGTACGACATGATGGATTCCATGCGTCAGCAGGATATTCGTAGCCGGACTATCAGCAGCATCCATACCCGTTTTTCTCTTGATAACGCTCACGCAGAGTCAGTCGCCGAAGTGGCACAGAGTCTATTAAAGGCTTCCGGTGCGCTGGTCAGTGAACCTGTCGGTACGGAATTATTGAGAAGTGCTGCACTGGTCCACGAAATGGGTCTGGTGCTCAGCTTTAAGCGAGACGGCGAGCATGCCGCATACTTGCTGGGTAACATAGACCTGCCAGGCTTCACTAACGCCCAGAAGCAGTTGGTCTGTGAGTTGGTCAAGCGATATCGAGATACGTTGTCGCCAGTGGGAAGCCAAAATGCTGTGTCAGCCAGCAGTGCGAATCATCTGCTTCGCTTACTCAGGTTGGCCGTTATTCTCTGTCACCGCAGGGAAAAAGGGGCTGTGCCTACCTTTTCCCTCAATGCCGAAGGAGAAAGCCTGACGCTCTCAGTGGGTGCCAAATGGCTAACCGATAACCCACTCATGGCAGCGGAGCTGATGCTGGAAGCACAGCGGCAATCAGACTTAGGCTGGCCGACCAAGGTCGTCTAACTGTTAGTTATTGAGCACTGTAAAAGGTGTGATAAGGCTAAAACGCGGCATATCAGCCGCGTTTTTTTATTCCGTCGTTATCTGTTAGAAGGTCATCACAAACTGCGCTGAAGCGGCAAGATCTCTCTCTCCCCGATATTGCACGCCGATATCAACACCCATCTTACCAAAGGGAGTAAAACCAATTCCTGCTGACGCCAGATTTGGCTCTTTTTCTTTGGTACTGACACTATATCCGACCCGAAACTGCGCCCAATTCCACGCATCGATTTCTGCGCCCAGCTTGAGATAGCGATTATTTGCCGCAAACTCCTCAAAGTGGCGAGTTTCATTCAGTTCTAAATCAGCTGCCAGCAACAACCAACGATTATCATACGCCACACCAAGGGTGTATGAAGGCTCGATGAGATAGGTGATCTGCGAGCCACTGGATACTTCACTTTTCAGCTCTTGAGCGATGACGTTACGTGCTGAGAGTCCGACGGTCACTTCCTGCGAGGGCTTATAGCTCATCCCCACGTCCGCGTTGAACACGGAGGCCGTAACGTAATTTCCCGGCACGCGGTATTTGTCATTATCAAAACTGTCCACCGTTTCTTTGACATTGTGAACCGCCAGCTTCTGCACTTTTGGCGAAATGCCAAGGGACAGAACATTCCCGCGATAAGGCAAAGAAAAAGCCTTTGCCATTGCCAGTCCTATCTCAAACGTCGCCGCTGAGGCACCATGAACATAAGATGTCATTGGCTGACCAATATTGACTGGATTGAGGTCCTGCGCTGATACAGACGCTTCAACGCGGGAGACGGCTTGTGTATGTGAGAAAAGATTTAAGGACAGAAACTGATTGGGGAATGTGACAGCAAAACCTAACTCGGCATCAACATTAACGTCGCGGGTTCCGATATTTTCAAGCGCTGAGATTCTTGCAAGACCCTTGTTAATGTTCAGCGGATCGGCACGACTTGCACTGTCCGCATCCTGAAAATCAGAGATCCTGCCGTAGAGGTCATCCTTATCACTGATGCCAATAGACACTGACGGTAGGAGAGCACCAAAATTATCTGACTGGTAAAATTTGGTCAGCTGAGCCGGGTTATAAAACGGAGCAGTCAAATACGATGATGAAGCGACACCTGTTCCTCCCATCGCAATGGAGCGGGCATCAGTGCCTGATAACGCAGCCGCAGACGACGATAACGTCATGAGCATTACGGCAGAAGTGATTCTTTTTTTGTACATATGACTTTATCCTGAGACTTAACGTGCTGCTATTCTCAGTCAGGTACAAAAATTAATCATCGTCACTCTTTCTAACTGTGGCTAAAGGTCTCGATTTATCATTTTTGGGACAAATAGTCTGATTCAATATCACTTTTCATCTATCAGCGTTGGTAGATTTGAGCAATGTTGTATCGACTTCAATGTATAAGAGGGCAAAAAAGCCAAACAACGTGATAGGTGGAAAAGTTCGCTGTTTGGCGTTTATTGGGATCAGAACGTCAGAGAGAATTCAGCGGCTACACCAATTTCATTCTGGTCAGCAACCTGTGCTGCCAAGTCGAAACCAAGCGTGCCAAAGGGAGAAAAGCCGAGGCCAATACTGGCCAGATCTTCATATCCATCTGTCATGCTGATCGCATATCCAGCGCGGACTTGCGCCCAGCCCCAAGCGTTTAACTCTGCACCCAGACGCGCATATTGCTTGCCATCAGCTTCGGTTTTAAAAGAATTCTGCTCGGTCAAGTCAACGTCAACAGCGCCAAGAAACCAGCCGTTATCATAAGCAACGCCTGCGGCTAAACGCGGTTCGATCTGTACGACCGTCGTCTGACCGTTACTCTTTGGAGATTCCAGCTCCTGCGCAATCAGATTGGTGGCAGAAAAAGCGGCGGTAACTTCTGGCACTGGCTGATAGCTAACCCCAAGGTCAAGGTTGAATGCCGTCGTATCAGTGGTCTGAGTTGGCAACTCAAAATTGCCATTGTCGAATGAGGCCAGTCTTTCATTGAGTTGGTAAGCGCTGATTTTTTGAATTTTTGGCGAAAAACCAAAAGAAATGGTCTGGTTGATATAAGGGACGTCGATATTCCTCGCAAGGCTAACACCCACATCCGTCACCATCATCGCCGCTACGACAGCCCTTGACTCATCTTTGTCCGCATCGGGCAGAGGTTGGTCAAGTTGTTTCCCATCAATGTTGAGGCGTAGCATTGAATCCACGTCTGTTTTACTGAAAACATTCACTGCAATCAGACTATTTGGAACAGCAACAGCAAATCCAACACCCACACCAGCATCCAAACCGCTATTATCCAGTGCCTTCAGAGACGTTTTCCAATTTTCAACAACGCGTTTTGTGACTTCTGGATCAGGGTTATTGAGATTCAGGTTTTCAAGCGCCTTATTGGCACCCTGAAAGTCATCGATTTTATCTTGAAGGTTTTCTGTACCTTTTACACCCGCAGATACCGAAGGCAACAACAAACCAAAATCATTACTGTCGTTTGACTGAGCCATCAGTGCTGGATTGTAGAAAGGTGCAGTCAAGTAATTGGCAGAAGCAACACCAGTTCCCCCCATACCTGCTGAGCGGGCATCACCCCCTACCAATGCTGAGGAAGGCAAGGAAAAAATCCCCAGCGATACCGCTAAAGCTATATGTGTTTTTTTCATTATGTTTATCCGCAAAAGTAAAGTTCTTGTTAATTGTCGCCATTCCTGAAAACAAAAATATGTCGATTTAAATTAAGTGCGATCCAACTCAACGAATAAAAAACAACCAACAAAAAACGCACTTTTTAAGTGCGTTTTTTCACTTTATTACAGTAAGTTAAATGTCAAAGTTTCCAAAGCAACTGCAAACCTGCTGAGTAACTGAGTGTATCAGCCTCTGGTATGACTGCTCTGTATCGTTTTCCATCAACCTTGATGATTTCGGCATTGCTGCTGAGGCGCTTTTCGTAACCTGCTGAAGCAAACACACCAAGGCTTACCCCTTTGAGTACCCGGTAAGCTATACCCGTTTCCAGGTTCGCACGATAACCGGACTCATCAAATTTAAGATCCCCCAGATGCTCGGCAGTATTTGTTGTGTAACTCCAAATAGGCGCACCGACTAGAGCCCGGAATTGGTATTGCCATGGACTCTCGTTATTCAGGCTGCCCGTATCATAAATAAACCCAGCATCGATAAAGATATCGGTCGACGTCTCTTCAAATGTTCCCTGATAGAAGTCGTGATAATCTTCATTCTTCGCATCATTTCTTTCTTGGCCAAAGCGTTTATAAGTTTGGTAACTAAAAGAAGGACCAATGGCCAGTCGCCATTCTGGTGTCATTTTATAATGTAACAAAATATTCGTAGCAGCCCGGACGTACTGATATTTATTTTCTCGAAGTTTACTGCCATTCCAATACCAGGTTTCATCAGTCTTACCCGGTGAAAAAGTCGCTAATGAGTCTATAGAAAAATCAAAAGAGTCGTTGATAACATTTAAGCCACCAGAGTTAAGTACCGGGCTTAACGCTCTTGCGCTTGATTTAACCTCTCGAGTGTTTTCTTTATAAGTGACGTCTTCAAAGCCAAAGCGGAAATAAGAGTAACCGCCATTGTTACTGTCTTCTTCTGCGTGTGCAGGGTTAAATGATAGTAATAAGAGGAGGGAGAGAATTGCTTTATTTTTATACAAAATGGATTACCAAACGTGTTATTTCACAACTGACATTGGTCATGCCTCTGACAGTGTGTTTTTTATACTTTAAGCAGGAGATAACAAACGTTACCTCCTGCTATTTTTTAGATCTATAGCCTGTGGTTTAGATATTCAGGCTGAACTCAAGCGCAACACCCATATCTGTTTCTGAGCCATATTTCGCAGCCAAATCCAGTGCAAGGCTACCAAATGGAGACAAACCAAAGCCAGCAGTAACCTGATTTGTAGATTTCTCAGTCATTCCGGCGCTGTAACCGACACGTAGCTGTGCCCAGTTGAACGCATCCAGCTCCATGCCAAGACGTGCGTATTGCGTTCCTTGCGTATTATCGAACTGTTTGGATTCATTGAGATCTACATCAAGAGCAGCCATGAACCAACCATTGTCATATGCTGCTGCAACGGTGAATTCAGGCTCAACCATAAATGTCGAGACATGGCCGTTTATGTTTGGTGAGGCAACCTGTTGACTGATCAAGTTAACGCCTGATAAGCCAACTGTCAGTGACTCGTAAGGGCGATAACTGACGCCAATGTCTGTGTTAAACACTGTCGTCTCGTTGTAATCAGAAGGGAGCTTAAATTCGTCGCTACCAAGCTCTACAATTCGGTCATAAAGATTGTAAGAGACAACTTTCTGAATCTTAGGTGAGATGCCGAGCGATATTTTTTCATCCAAATAAGGCAACGTGACATTACGCGCCATCGCCAGCCCTACCTCTGTCACCATGCCCGCACGAAGGTTAGCCGTCGACGCCATAGTATCGCCATCTCGTTTGTTAGTGATATCAAGATCGCTCTCATCGATGTGGAGACTCAGTTTGGTTGCTGTCGCTGTTTTACTGAAAAGATTTACTGATAAAGTGTTATTTGGAACAGTAATCGCGAAGCCCAAACCCAGATTTGCTTCTACAGCCGCATCATCCAGTTTTTTTAGTGCGTCGATCCAGTTTTCCCTCTGCGCTTCTGTCGCATCAAAGCCTGTTGTGAAATCTTTTCCAAGCTGCTTGTCTGCATCGATGAAATGCTCGACATCCGTGTAAATATCTTTTGTTCCATGCAAAGACACGTTTAAAGCAGGTAAAAGAAGGCCAAAGTCATCCGATTGGTCAAACTTGGTCATTTGAGCCGGGTTATAAAATGCAGCCGTTAAATGATTTGCGGAGGCAACACCTGTTCCCCCCATAGCGATAGACCGTGCATCGGAGCCATCTAAAGCAATACTTGGTGCTGAAGCAAAAGCGAGAGAGAGTGCCACAGCCAACTGCTGTTTTTTCATTTTAATTCCTAAATACATGTTTATGATGAATAATTTATAAATATTTATTTTTATTAATCTAAAAAAGCGATGTACGTTTAATTTTTATTAAACGTATCCACTGAAATAGATTTTTATATTTTAATTTTATTTATTCTACTATCAACAAACGTTTAAGAATCAGCCTTGATATTATGAAAATAAAACCACCTCGCAAAAAAACAAACTTACAACATAAAACTAACAACTAATTGGTGTTTATCACTTGCAATATAAAATAAAAACTTAAAAAAATTATAAGTATAAATTTCAATCAAGCGCCCGCTCAAAAAATAATCAATCATAACTTTACATTTGATTATAAATAAAAATAAAAGATAATTAATTTAATCAAGTGGTAATAAAATAATATGAGGATTTAGTCTGGTTTTTATTGTTTATTGACCATTTTTCCTTTTATTAAATTTACCCATGATGATAATCAACACCTCTTTTTATATAAACTTTGCTTGGAAAACATACAGATGGTTTTAGCCAAACGCGCAGCTCTTGCTGTTGCAATTTCTTCTGCACTCACCTTGACCGCATGTGGTGGTGACAGTTCATCAGAGAGCATCGGAACGACGGATAAAGATAAAGTCCAAGTAGGCGGTGCCATTATCACCGCTCTCGATGGCTATTTATATAACGCCCTTTTATGCGCCGATGACAATGATGACGGTAAGTGTACCGAAAATGAGGTTATCAAAGACCGAAATGGTGAACTACTGCTGACGGATAAAGCAGGTAGAATTGACGCGGAAGTTTCTTTGGAAGATGAAAACCGTCTCGCCACCCATCCTCGCTTGGTAACCACCTTTCAATCGGTTTATGACGATACTGATGTCTTCACAGAAGATATGGACCTTCCCGGTCAGGCAATGAAAGCCGTGACCCTACGAGCGCCATCCGGGGCAGAAATTATTAGTCCTATCACCGATTTGGTATCAGCCCAAATGGAAACAGGTCTGACACAAAAAGAGGCAGAGAAGGTTGTCATCGAGTCACTCTCCGGACTTTCAAATTCTGAGCTAAGTAAAGAGACGCTTTACAGTGACTACATTAAAGCCAAGGAAAAAGGTGACACTGCGCAGGCTGACGTTGCCAAAAAACTTCACAAGACAGCACAGATCCTGACTGAAACCAAAGCTAATGCCAGCTCCGAGGATGCTTTCGATAAACACATTGATGATATTGTCGAGAAAACAGTAGAGCACACTAAAGGTATGACGGACGAGGAGCTTGAGGACGAAACCAACAAGCCTTTTGTTCCTGTTACTGATGAAAAGACCGACGATATCGTTGAGAATCGGGTTGCCACGTTCAATCCAGAGCACCTCGACGGTTTGGCATACAAGGTTGCTTCAGTTAATGACCTCTATGGCGACAAGGAGTATTGGCAAGACAAAGCACTCGATATTTCTGAGTTCCTACCTCTGGTTAGCGACCAAGACGCAGAAGAAAACGGACACAAAAACACCGTTAGCATTGCCAATATTGACGAGCTAAAAACAGCAAACTTAATCGTTGAGATCTCAGACAACGTTCTAAACATTTCACGCAATGACAATACCAAAGCGGTAAGCCCACAGAATTACCAGATTCAGCTTATAAGCGATGATATTGACGCAGAAGGCAACCCAGTCGCCGATGCGGAAGATCGTCCGTTAACAATACGTGCATTGAAAACCCTGTCATTAACCGTCAAAAGCTACAATCACACCCCAGACGTTGTTGCTAGCAAACAGGCAGAAATTCAACAACAATTAGATGGTTTAGAACTGGTTAAAGGCGAACAACTTCAAACCACAACCCTTGACCTCAATGATTTGTTTAGCGACAAAGATGGCGATACGTTAACGCTTCAAGTCAGTTTGAGCCTGCAAGGTGTCAACGCAGAGATCAATGGCAATCAGCTAACGCTTTCAGGCACGCCGAGCACACCAGCAACAGACATAAAGCTCACCATTACAGCCACAGATAGCCAGCAGCTGAGGGCTGAATCCGTCTTTTCGCTGCCCGATGTAAAAGTTCTTGATTTTGACACTACACTCCGAGATACGCTGGTTGGCGCGAATAAAGTTTGGTATCGGTGGACTTCTTACGGCAATCAACAGGACAACACACTCACTGCCACTTGCGTCGCCTTTAAATTTGTTCCGGGCGACAACAGCAATAGCGGTAACGTCTTTTTCAAGGAAGGTCAAACATGTGCAAAAGAGTCAGATGTTGTCAATCCTTTTGGGACATGGTCAGTTAACACACAAAATGGCAGTATTCGTCTAAGTACTGAGATGGGCTCGAGTACCCTTTCTGGCTTGTTGAATAAAGACCTATCAGATGAAACCAACACACCACATATCGTTGTCGCCGAAGAAGAAACGGCATCAGCCGTGACACGAGCTTCAAGTGGCAGCTTGTCCGTTGAGACCGACACGACACATTATGTCTCAACATATTATAAGGGTATTAAATCAGCCAATAGTTACTGGAACTTCAATAACGCAACACTTTGGATAAACGGTGAAGCGGCCAAGGTATTTTCTGAGTCTAAGATCGATTTATACTCGAATGAGGGTAGGCCTGCCATTCTTAACGTCAGCGTTAACATTGGCGGTCAAAGTTGCTCTTCGCTTGGTTTCGAAGAGGTGAGCGAGGAAACGGATAAGGGTAATAGTTACATATTCTCAGAGAGTAGCCCCGAATTCATCATCTTTAGCAACAATGGAAATTACGTACACTCCAGCGATATCGCAGAAACCTATATCACTGACACTGAGGAACAGGGTTGTGCAGTAAAGCTCTTCCCTTATGTTGAAAACAGGTTAGACGTGAATCCTGGTGCACCCCTAACAATTCGTTTCACGGCTAAAGATTCTGCTAATAATGAAGAGTTTATCATCAATACATTCGTCGACCGCCACATGGCAATTCAGGCTGGCCACGACTTAAACGTTGATAGTTCTGGCCTTTACTTTATTCATGGTTTCAATGTCCTTTACATTTCTCAGGAAGACGGTCAATTCTGGGGACGCGAGGGTACATTTGACCCAGAATCAAAGACGTTGACCTTTGGTGAGAAAAAAGAGGAAAGCTCTACATTCCTGCGATATCAAACAGCCAGTGGTAAAGCTGCATATCAGGTTTATGGATCTACATGTGATTCATATGACAGGTGTGAACATGAGTCATTTTCATTCTGGAGTAACGATGGTAAGAACATCTTTATTCAGAGTGCTAATGACAAAATACTCGAGCTAGAATTGCCCTTCACCTATGATGAGCCAAGTGCTCTCGATAAACTCAAGGAACTTAGTGGCCAAGACGTTTCATTCCTGAATACAACCTGGTTTATAAATTTCCCTGACCATAAAGACGAATCAGGCCAATTCACATTCAAGGCTGACGGCGCTTACAGGAACGATAGCTTGTTTAGTAGATGGGAAGACTTTCCTGAAGATTTGCCGTGCTTAAAGGCTGAAGGCCATACGTGTCGCTATGAAGAGCTGAATGACATGTATGATTTTGACGATGAAGGCCAAATGCACGACGTAAAATGGCGCTGGAATCCGGAAACGCCGAATATCATTCAGCGCTTCAAGGACGGCCGCCACAATTCAACATGGACTCGCCTCTCTTTAAACTAATGAAGAGAAAAGATGAGTTAATTAAAAAACGCACCTCTCGGTGCGTTTTTTTATCCTCGCGATTTCTGAAAAATCAGCCAGCAATACCACTGTGACGCAACAATGCATCCGGCGATGGCTCGCGGCCACGGAAGCGTTTGAACAGCTCCATAGGCTCTTCACTGCCGCCACGCTCGAGAATGTTCTCAAGGAACGACGCGCCTGTATCTGTGTTGAAGATTCCCTCTTCTTCAAAACGGCCAAAGGCATCAGAGGATAGTACCTCTGCCCACAGGTAACTGTAATAGCCAGCACTGTAGCCACCAGCAAAGATATGGCTGAAGGCGTGTGGGAAGCGGTTCCATTCAGGCGATGGTACAACAGAAACACGACTTTTCACTTCAGCCAGGGTCTCCAATACTTTTGGTCCTTCTTCAGGGTCAAAGCGGGTGAACAGCGTGAAGTCGAACAGTCCGAATTCCAACTGACGCAGAATAAACATCGCCGACTGGAAGTTCTTCGCGGCAAGCATCTTGTCTAACATGGCTTTTGGCAATGGCTCGCCCGTCTCAAAGTGACCGGAAATAAACGCCAGTGCCTCTTCCTGCCAGCACCAGTTTTCCAGGAACTGACTTGGCAGCTCGACCGCATCCCACGGCACGCCGTTAATACCGGATACAGCCGGAGCTTCAACCTGTGTCAGCATGTGGTGGATACCATGACCAAACTCATGGAACAGCGTAACCACTTCGTTATGGGTAAACAGCGCAGGTTTATCACCTACAGGCTTGTTAAAATTACAGGTCAGGTAAGCGACAGGCGTTTGTAACTCACCATTATCAGTTACACGACGTACACGACACTCATCCATCCACGCTCCGCCTCGCTTATTTTCACGGGCATACAGATCGAGATAGAAGCTACCACGGAGGTCACCTTTGGCATCGAAAATATCGTAGAAAGACACGGACTCATGCCAAACATCGACACCTTCACGCGGCTTCACTGTCATACCAAACACACGGTTCAGTACTTCAAACAGGCCAGACACGGCCTTGCTTTCAGGGAAATAAGGTCGCAGTTCCTCATCGGAAATACTGTATTGGTGTTGCTTGAGTTTTTCACCGTAGTAACCGACATCCCAAGGCTCAAGTTTTTCAACGCCGTAGGTGTCTTTAGCGAATGCTTCCAGATTTTGAAACTCTTTCTGACCCTGAGGGTGGGCTTTTTCAGCCAGCTCGTTCAGAAAGCCCATCACCTGTTCTGTGCTCTCTGCCATCTTGGTAGCTAGTGAACGCTCACTATAGCTGTTAAATCCGAGAAGTCGCGAAATCTCATGCTTCAGTTGTAGAGTTTCATGAATCAGATCAGTATTATCCCACTTACCCGCAGACGGACCGCGATCCGATGCACGGGTCGAGAACGCCTCGTAAAGTTCAGCACGCAGCTCTCGGTTATCACAGTAGGTCATCACAGGTAAATATGAGGGCATTTCAAGCGTGAGCAGGTAACCCTCTTCCTCTTTGGCTTCTGCCGCCGCTTTGGCACCTGCCAAGGCAGATTCAGGCAGGCCTGACAGCTCGGCCTCATCTTTTACCAGTTTGCTCCACCCCATGGTGGCATCCAGCACATTATTCGAGAACTTGGATGATAGCTCTGACAAACGCTTGCTGATCTCACCGAAGCGGTGCTGGTCTTTTGCGTTGAGCGCGATGCCAGATAACTCGAAGTCACGCAGCGCATCGGTAACGGTTTTCTGTTGCGCTTGGGTAAGGGTCGCGAATTCACTACTCTCTTTGATTGCTTTGTACGCGTCGTAAAGCGGCTTGTGTTGACCGACCCAGGTTGAATATTCTGACAACAGCGGCAAACAGGCCTCATAGGCGTCACGAAGTTCCTGACTGTTTACCACTGAATTCATGTGGCCCACAGGCGACCAGATTCTGCTCAAGCGGTCATCTGTTTCTGCCAACGGCGCAACAATAGTTTCCCAGCTCGGCGCAGCATTTGTAGCCAGCACCGCTTCAACCGCCTTGCGACAGTCAGCCAGTGCCTGCTCAACCGCAGGTTGTACATGCTCAGGTTTAATTTGCGAAAACGGCGGTAAATCGGTAAACGTCAGTAGTGGATTAGCCATTAGCCTGTTCCTTTCTCATTAATGCTATTCATTTTTATGGAGTCACCTCTCGCCCTTTTCAATCTGGCTCGCGGGCTTTTAGGCTGCATCCATCGCTACAATCAGCGATAATGCGAGCCATATAACTTATTTTATCCAGTGGACCTCCAAGATGCTCAGTTACCGCCACAGCTTCCATGCCGGCAACCATGCCGATGTCGTCAAACACATCGTTCAGTCTCTTATCATCGAAGCATTGAAAGAAAAAGAAAAGCCATTTGTTTACCATGATACTCACAGTGGCGCCGGGCGGTACGACTTGCGCGATGAATGGTCAGAAAAAACGGGCGAGTATAAGGAAGGCATTGCTCAGCTGTGGCAGCGGGATGATGTCCCGGTTCTGATAAAACCCTACCTAGATGTCATCAAGGGCCTTAACTCTGGTAACGAGCTGCGGTTTTATCCCGGCTCACCAAAAGTTGGGCGTGCCCTGCTGCGGGAGCAGGACAGAGTAACAATGACTGAGCTTCACCCCAGCGACTTTCCACTGTTGCTGCAAGAGTTTCGTGGCGACAGACAGGTAAAAATGTTCAAGGAAGATGGCTTCGCAAGACTCAAGGCGAGCCTCCCGCCAAAAGAGCGTCGCGGTATGGTGCTAATCGACCCGCCGTACGAACTCAAGCATGAATATCAGGATGTGGTAAATGCTATTGGTCAGAGTGTAAAGCGCTGGGCAACAGGCACCTATGCCATCTGGTATCCGGTTGTTTATCGTCAGAACATAGACCTGATCACCGAAGGGCTTGAGAAACTGGGCATCAGAAAGATCCTACAAATTGAGCTCGGGGTAGCTGAAGATTCACAGGAAAGAGGGATGACTGCGTCGGGCATGATAGTCATTAATCCTCCGTGGAAACTCGAAAAACAGATGAGTGAACTCCTGCCATGGTTGCAGCAAGTGATTGCACCTGAGACAGGCCACCATTTTGTTAAATGGGTTGTGCCAGAATAACCCTTGTGGTCTTCACTTATCCCCCCATATACATAAAGTGAAACAAATCTTTGCCTGACACTGACGAGATAGATCAAATAGTCGATGCATTACATGGTTTAAGCGTCAATACACAGTAAAAGCCTTAGCCACTGAGCACATAATTGGTGATGGCTTGTCGTACAATTAGCGTTTTACACCAGAAAAAAATGACGTAATGTTTACTGTATCTTAGTCAATCAGGCGGCCCGTTAAGATGGAGAACAAAATGGCCAAGCATTTCGATTATATCTGTATTGGTGGCGGCAGTGGCGGTATCGCTTCTGCTAACAGAGCAGCCATGCACGGTGCCAAAGTGGCACTGATAGAAGCAAAACACATGGGCGGTACCTGCGTAAACGTAGGTTGTGTGCCTAAAAAAGTAATGTGGTACGGCGCTCAGGTTGCCGAAGCCATCAAGCAATATGGGCCATCATACGGGTTTGATACCACGGTTAACCATTTTGACTGGAGCAAACTGATTGAGAACCGTTCTGCGTATATCGGACGGATCCATAAATCATACGATAACGTGCTGGGCAAAAATCAGGTTGAAGTGATCAACGGCTACGCGACCTTTGTTGACGCTAATACTGTCGAGGTAATGGGTGAGCAGTATACCGCTGACCATATTACAATCGCAGTGGGCGGCAGCCCGATGATCCCAAGCTTGCCGGGAGCAGAGTATGGTATTGATTCAGACGGTTTCTTCGACCTCCCTGAGCAGCCAAAGCGCGCAGCGGTTATTGGCGCGGGCTATATAGCCGTTGAAATTGCCGGCGTTCTGAATGCGCTAGGTACTGACACGCACCTTTTTGTTCGCAAAGGCAAACCGCTTCGCAGTTTTGATCCTACGATTGTCGAGACCTTGGTTGACGTCATGAACAATGAAGGTCCCACTCTGCGTAATGAGTGTATTCCGAAAGAAGTAGTAAAAGAGCAGGATGGTAGCCTGACCATTCACTTCGAAAATGGCCACTCACACAACACTGATGTCCTGATCTGGGCTGTTGGACGTAAGCCAGCGACAGGTAACCTGAATCTTGAGGCCGCTGGTGTCAAGACAGATGATCGCGGCTACATCATTGTGGATGAATACCAGACCACCAGCACCGCCAACATTTACAGCGTAGGTGACATTATTAAGGGCGGCATAGAGCTGACACCTGTTGCCGTTAAAGCTGGCCGCTTGCTGTCTGAACGCCTGTTCAACAACAAGCCTGAAGCCAAAATGGACTACGACCTTGTGCCTACTGTGGTATTCAGCCACCCAGCCATTGGTACGATCGGACTGACTGAGCCTGAAGCCATCGAAAAATATGGTGAGGATCAGGTAAAAGTTTATACGTCTGGTTTTACAGCAATGTATACCGCCGTCACCGAGCACCGCCAGCCATGTAAAATGAAGCTGGTTTGCGCAGGGCCTGACGAAAAAGTCGTGGGTCTGCATGGTATCGGCTATGGCGTTGATGAAATGATCCAAGGCTTTGGTGTTGCCATGAAGATGGGTGCAACCAAAGAAGACTTTGATAGCGTGGTTGCGATTCACCCTACCGGGTCTGAGGAATTCGTTACCATGAGATGATAAAAAAGCGCTGAGTTAACTTAGCGCTTTTATCATCTGTCTTTATTATGGGCTGCCATTAGGCAGCTTTTTTCATGCGTCGTTAGCCGCTGATTACTTCAGGCCCAGTGCCTTAATCATTTTCTGGCCGACCTCAACATGATGCTGCATCGTTGAAAACTGCTCGGTTACGCTGGTTGGACCGAAAGCGTAAACTGGGACGGGTGCCGCTGTGTGTGTCCCTGTTCCCCAAACCACATTCTGATCTGCTGCCAGCACGCGACCAATCTTTGCTGTATGGTCATCATCGGCATAAACATAGAACTCTTTAAAGTCATCAAACTGAGGGACTACTTTCGCACTTTGATACTTGTGGCCAGTCTGATAATAGCTATTTTTCTCACGCTCGCCGACAGCTGCCGCCTGATCTATGGTGACCTTGTAGTCGCTGTATTTATTGATTGCAGCCTGCCAGTCTTTTGCAGACGCCTCATCAAAATTCCAGTCAGGGCTCGCTGCATCCAGCATATCGAAAAATGTGCCACTCTGATTATAGAGTCGGTCGAGATGGGCCAAGTCACCAAAGTTAAAGTTAGGTTTGTAATCATGACCTTTCATACCAGCACCCGGCAGAGTTTCCGCCTTTGGTGTTTCTTTGCGCGAGTAACTGAAACCAAAGCTGCCTGTCTCATGGTCTGCAGTAACAACCACCAGCGTGTCGTTGCGGTTTTCTACCCACTCATAAACGGCATTGACTGCTTCATCAAACTTCAACAGCTCATGCAGCATCCAGCCAGCATCGTTGGCGTGCCCTGCCCAGTCAATCTGCCCGCCCTCAACCATCAGGAAGAAGCCATCTTCATCACGTGATAGCACATCCAGTGCTTTAATCGTCATATCACGCAATGATGGCTGAGTGCAGGAGTTATTCTTTTTACAGGTAGAATATGCAATGCCGTCGTTCATGCCAGAGTTAGCGAATAAACCAAGAAGCTTATCTGTCGCCGCGCTTTCAAGTTGTTTTCTATCAAATGCTAACTCGTAACCATGCTTTTCTTTGGCTTCAACCACTAGATTACGATCATCTTTACGCTTTGATTTTTTGTAGACGGATTTTGGCGCGCCCAGTGCTGCCATTACTTCTTGATCGGCGACATCCTTTTTAATGTCTGATGGCATGAATACTCTTGCACCACCGGAAAGCATGACATCAACGTTACCGCTTTCTATCAGCTCAACTGCAATTTGAGACTCGAAAGAGCGGTGTGGCTGGTGAGAAGCAAAAGCCGCTGGTGTCGCGTGAGTAATGCGAGTGTCGGACACAAGACCTGTCGCCTTTCCAGCCTTTTTCGCTTTCTCAAGGATGGTTTCTACAACGTTTCCCTGATAATCAAGGCCAATCATCTCTGAGCCTGCAGCTACCCCCGTCGCCAACTGGGTGGCCGAGCAGGCAGAATCAACCACCAGCTTACCGTGTTTTCCGTGTGGCGCATTCAGTGAGAGTCCCAGACGCCCCTTATTGGCAAGCTTGGACAGTGCTGTTTGTCTCTCCAGCTCAGAGCCCGGCGCACGGCGGACATATTCTTCAAGCAGGCCGACCTGTTGTGGGCCCATACCATCACCAATCATAAGAATGACATTTCTGACTTCATACTTATGGGATTGAACACTTTCAGATGCCACAGCAACATTTGCCGAGAGACTTCCCATTGCCACCGCAGAAACGGTAATGGCCATCAGCGTCTTTTTCATCGTTTAATCCTTAAACACGATTGAAATAAAATTCGCGGCAAGACTATGATGAAAACGTGATGGTTTAATTGCTGATTATTTACACTTTTTTGACAAAACCCACCTCACGAGCAACGCGCTTCATTTTTCATGTGACTGGGTTTTAGTCGGTATGCGGATAAAATTTGAGGGGTAATTGAGAAACCAGCCGTTTGGGAACAACGGCTGGCATTGAGTTAATTTATCTGGTCCGGCTGAGCAACGGTAAAGCCGGTTGAGACAACTGCTCTGGCGCAGTCTGCTCTTCAGTCTCGACTCTTAGCTGTCGAATAAAAGACGTCTCTGACCACGGGTGTAGCTCTCTAAGCCTGTCCCGGGAGTGGATCGCCATACGGAAATCGTTGTATGGCCCCACAAGACAGCGGTAGAGCTCCGATTCCTTGCGAAGGAACAAGGGTGCATTATCAAGTGAAATACGCAGTAGCTGAGCGAACCAAGGGGGAGGAACTCTATCTGTCATGCTGCATTGAACCCAGAACTGCTGAGCATCATCTGCAGGATTTCTACCCCAAAGCCCTTCGCCCACGTCACACTCCGTGGATAACATCAACCAACCCGCCTCACCTTCGCTTGCTTGACAGGATGTTGCGGCATTGGCTGTTGGTAAAAGCGCCAGCATAGTTATTGCTAAAAAGATTACCCGAAACAACACACTCACCTCTGAGTCCACTTATCTCAGTAAGCTTATGACGAAAAGAGCAATACTAACAACCCAGAGGCTGTCTCAGATGCTAAAGAAAGTTCAAAAATTAGTGATCTGAGTGCTGAACATGGTCTTGAAAGTGAAAAATGCCTATTAATGGTCGCCAGAAAAACAAAAAGCAGCCGAAGCTGCTTTTTGTTTTTCATTGTTTTCACTCAAATATTAACCCTTGTAGATTTTAGGATTAAAGACATCGCGCAGCCAGTCGCCGAGAAGGTTAATCACCAACACCAGAAGAACGAGTAATATCCCAGGGAAAGCCGTTATCCACCATGATCCCGAGAAAATATAGGTGAAACCAATACTGATCAGTGATCCGAGAGAAGGTGTGTCAGCTGGCATCCCAAGCCCGAGGAACGACAGCGCCGCTTCCGACATAATGGCATTTGCCACCTGAACCGTTGAGATCACGAGTATCGGTGAGAGACAATTTGGCAAAATATGTCTGAACATGATCCTCAGAGAACGGAACCCCATGACCTGAGCCGCCTCAACATATTCTTTCTTTTTCTCTGCCAACACAGAAGCGCGAATAGTTCGTGCATACTGCGGCCACTCCGCAACACCGATGATAACCACCAGCATCAGAATCGCGTACTGACTGTAAAATTCACTGCCAAAACTGGCTTTGAAAATCGCCGATATAATGATCGCGACCATCATAGTAGAGAACGACAACTGAACATCAGCAACCCGCATCAGAAAGCTATCGATTCGGCCGCCAAAGTAACCAGCCGTCAGACCAACCACAATTCCAATCGCAAGTTGAAGTGCCACCGCACCTAAACCGATGATCAGCGATATCCTCAGACCATACATCATCGTTGAGAGAATATCTCGGCCCTGATTATCAGTGCCTAGTAAGAAGCGTGTTTCACCCTCCTCAAGCCATGCAGGTGGTAGCTCTGAGTCCATGATATCAATTGTCGCCAGATCATAAGGGTTAGCCGGGGACAGGATGGGCGCAAACACTGCAGTCAGAACAAACAGAGCAAACACGATAAAGCTGCCGATTGCTACTTTATCGCGCTTAAAAAAGTAGAAAAAATCAGATTCCAGAAAACGCTGCCAGCGCGAAGGAGTTGTCGAAGTTATATTAGTCATACTAAGCTCCCTTGCCTGTCAGGTTTACCGTAGGATTGATAAATCCGTACAGTAAATCGACCAGAGTATTCGTCACGACAAAAATCAGTCCGACAAAAATGACGTAGGCAGTGATCAATGGCGTATCCACACGATTAATCGCCTCAAGAAAAATAAAGCCCATCCCCGGCCATTGGAAAACAGTCTCAGTCAGGATGGTATACGCCACCATAGTACCGATTTGGACACCCCCAACAGTAACCACAGGCAACATCGTATTTTTCAGTGCATGCTGGTAATAAACCTGCTTGTCAGGGAGGCCTTTTGCGCGAGCGAATTTTACATATTCTGTGCTCAGAGCCTCCAGCATCTCAGAGCGGACTAGACGAATAAAGAGCGGGAGCATAATGGAGGAAAGAGCAATACTGGGTAAGATAAGGTGTGCAAGGCCATCTAATGTGAAAAAGCCAGACTCCCAGCCAAGCACATTGGCAGTTTCGCCTCTGCCGTAGGATGGTAGCCAGTTTAATTCTATAGAGAAGACATACATCAACATGATCGCGGTCAGGAAGACCGGAATAGATATCCCAACAATACTAAAACCCATAATGGCTTTCGTTAACGCACTATTAGGGTGAATAGCGGAATACACCCCGAGCGGAATAGATACCACAACAATGATAAGCGATGCTGCAACAACAAGTTCCAACGTCGCAAAAAGCTTATCGAAAATAACATCAACCACAGGGCGCTTATAGAAATAGGAGGTGCCTAGATCACCTTGCAGTGCGTTACTAACAAATCGACTGTATTTAACAAGGAATGGATCATTGAGTCCCATTTCCTCCCTCAGCACGTCCCGCTCTGCCTCGGATACTGATTGACCAACCAACTCTCTCAGTGGATCACCCAGATTATCCTGAATGGAAAACGCAACCAGACTGATTACAAACATGACGATCAGTGCCTGATAGACTCGTTTCCCTAAAAATGTAAACATGTTTACCTCACAAAATCCCTACGGCTAAAACAGGCAGACACCCTGATAAGGGTGTCTGCTCTAAACCTCTTACTTCACGACAAGATCGCCAAAGTAAGGGAAATTCATACCATTGATAATCGGTTTAATATCAACATTTTTCTTGGCTGCCCAGGATGGGTCCTGCCAGTGAAGAGGAACAAATGCTGCATCGTTGTAGAGCATTTCTTCAACATCGCGGAGCATCTTGTTACGCTTTTTCAGGTCAGTCTCACCGTTTGTCGCGGCAACCAGCTTATCCACCTCAGCGTTTGAGTAATGTCCACAGTTATACTGGCCTTTTCCTGTTTCGGCATTACGCGTCATGGTCAAAAACTCAGTAAAGTTGGCAGAATCCTCAGTATCTGGGTGCCAGCCAATCATCTGCATACCCGCTTCACACTTATCAAATTCAGGCCAGTACTGCGCTTTTGGCATGGTTTGAAGGTCAACTTTGATTTGAATCTTCGCCAACATTGCCGCCACAGCTTGCGCGATCTTCTCGTCATTCACATAACGGTTGTTGGGTGCGATCATTGTCAGGCTGAAGCCATTCTCATAACCCGCCTCTTTCATCAGGGCCTTGGCTTTTTTGAGGTCATAACGAGGCGTCAAGTCAGCGTTATACCCTGCATAGCCAACAGGACTCTGCTGGCCAGCAGCAGTCCCCGAGCCTTTCATGATTTTCTTGGCAATACCTTCGTTGTTCACTGCATGAACAATCGCCTGTCGAACTTTTACATTTCTGAGCGGCTCAGATACCTTTTGGTTGAGCTGGAAAGTAATAATGCGCGTACCTGGCATGGTAAACAGGTCGAGCTTATTGTTGCTATCAATGCGCTTGTAGTCATTTGGAGAGACTGGCGCAATCATATCGACGTCGCCAGACAACAAGGCAGCAACACGCGTTGCATCTTCTTTGATAGGAACCAGAGTCAGCTTATCGACGTTACCTTTAGACGCTTTGTCCCAATAGCCATCGAAACGTTCAAACTCAACTTTGACACCTTGTTCACGGTCGGCAATTTTAAATGCACCTGTACCAGACAAATTGGCCGATGCGAATGTTGAACCGTTCTTTTTGATCTCAGATTTGTCTTTACCGTCTGATGTCGTGCCAGAGTAATACTTGCTATCCATGGCAAAGATATAAGTAGCAACGTTTTCTACCAGTGGATATAAGCCATCGGTCACGATATCAACGGTGTAAGCGTCAACTTTATTCAGAGCAGTAAGCGGTGTGAATATTCCTTTGAAATCAGAAGAAGACTTGATTCGGTTGAATGTCCAGACTACATCATCTGCCGAAAAATCATTTCCAGAGTGGAACTTCACGCCCTTGCGAAGGTAGAAACGCACAGTTGTGTCGTTCAATCTTTCCCATCTTTCAGCAAGACGGGGCTCAAACTCCATGTTTTGATTGAAGCGAATCAGTGGATCAAACACCATATGAGAGAGCTGGAGAGTACCCCCTGAAAGTTGCTCTTGTGGATCAAGTGAGACTGGGTCTGCATCATAAGCAACGGTGATATTAGCAGCGGCAGCAGAAAAGCTAAGGCCGGCAGCCATTAATGCCAGAGCCAATTTCGTTTTTACGGTCTTCATTTGCATTACTCCTTATGCAGGGAGAAACTCCCGACTGTGTTGTGTTTTGGCATAAACGCCACCCGGCACAACCTTCCTCCGGACGGTATAGTTAGTAACTCATTGTTTCTGAATTGATATTCATACCTTTAAACTCAGGCATCAGTGATATCAACTGACGACTGTATTCATGACTCGCTGATACAAATAACTCCTCAGTAGGTGCGACCTCCAGCAATTTGCCTTTCTGCATCACGCCGATACGATCACACATCTGACGAATAACGGGCAGGTCGTGGCTGATAAACAGCATGGTCAGGTTCAACTCCTGTTGCAGATCTTTTAATAAGTTGAGGATCTGGGCTTGTACCGACACATCCAATGCTGACGTTGGCTCATCACAAATCAACAGACGAGGCCTTGTTGCAAGCGCCCTGGCAATAGAAATACGCTGCCTCTGGCCACCAGAAAATTCATGAGGATATTTCACGCCGCAAGCTCGACCCAAGCCAACATGGTCAAGCAGGTCATCAACGATTGAAGAAATCTGGCGCTCGTTATCTGCCAGTTGATGAAAACGGATAGGTTCGGCAATGATATCTTTGACTTTCATTCTGGGGTTCATCGACGAATAGGGGTTCTGGAAAACCATTTGCATCTGTCGTCGAAGAGGACGCCGTTCCGCCTCATTTTTTAGTGATGTGAGGTCAATACCTTCAAACGTCACCTTGCCGGAGTTTGGTGGATAAAGCCCAGTGATCACCCGTGCAATCGTTGACTTGCCCGACCCGGATTCGCCGACAAGACCGAAAGTTTCTCCCTCATGAATCTCGAAGCTGACGTCTTCGTTGGCTTGCACGTACTCACGGCGGCTTTCAAAAAAAGAATCACGGGTGACAAAACGCAGATTGACGTTTTCAACCTTGAGCAGCGGTCCGGTATATACGCGTTGGTCTTCACTCTGGCCAAGCCAGTGGTTTTTTACATCAAGAGGCTTCATTTCTTTGGCTTCTTCGATATAACTAACCAAAGGGAACCTATCGAGTTTGACGTCAGAACGCGGTACAGCAGAAATAAGGCTTTGTGTATACGGGTGCTCGGGCTGCCCGAGTACTTTGGCTGTTGGGCCAAACTCGACAAGATCGCCCCTGTACATGACCGCAACTTTATCCGTAACGTTCGATACGACACCCATGTCGTGGGTAACCAGCATACAACCCACATTTTTCTTCACACATAAGTCGCGGATTAGCGTTAGGATTTGATCCTGAATGGAGACATCCAGTGCTGTTGTGGGCTCATCGGCGATAATAAGATCAGGCTCACCAGCCAGTGCGATAGCAATAACCACCCGTTGCCGCATGCCTCCTGAAAACTGGTGAGGATACTGCTTAAGACGATTTTCGGGCTGTGGTATGCCGACCTGTTCCATTAACTGCAATGCGCGAGCTTTGGCATCACTGTCATTGAGATTCAAATTGATTTGGATGGTTTCAACCAGTTGCTGCTCAACCGTGAACAGTGGATTCAACGAAGTCATAGGATCTTGGAAGATAAAGCCTATTTTTGACCCTCGGACTCGGCGCATCTCTTCGCGACTGAGATCAGAAATTCTTTCGCCATCGAGATAAACGTCACCGCTCGCGATTCTTCCCGGGGGACTGAGCAAATCAATGACACCATTACCTACTGTCGATTTACCCGCACCAGACTCCCCAACCACGCCTACAATTTCGCCTCGCGAAATTGAAAAAGACAGAGATTTGACGGCTGCATGAACGCCATGCCTCGAGGGATATTCGATTCTCAGATTTTTTACTTCCAGCAAAGCCATTCGTGATACCTCTGTCTTCCTTAAGAATTTCCCTTTTGACTTAATTAGTTAAGTCAACATCCATTGTTTAGCTATTACAGCCCAGACGATTACTTGAGAGCGGATGGCTAATCTGTCAAACAATTAACAAAAGATCAACATTCTGGACTCTGCCGCGAAAAAAGTACAAAAAGCTCAGAAAATCTATTCATGTTTTTTGACAAAAATTGCTTAAACACAGAGCCAGGCAATACTATTAAGTCTTATTTATCAGTACTTTTACATAATAAAAAAACAATTAAAAAAGAAAAATTAATCACTTCTTGAATAATGATCTTATTCGGGCTTTTTAGACCGATGTCAGATCGTCTTATGGTAGAAAGCACTAATAAAAACACTATTAGCAAGACTTTTATCGTAAAAGCATAAGTTCACCACTATTTGATAAAGTTATTTTTTTTGAGAAAAAATGTAAAAAATCAGCTATCAATAGCGAGCAGACAACAAAAGCGTGAGCTTTTGCGCAAATTTCCACTTTTTTAAAAAGTAGCAGCAACTACGTAAGGCGTGTTCAGCTTACAGAAGTTGGCTATCACCATCCGGTTTACCGCAGTGAACATTGGAGTAACAGGTGAGTCAAATACCTTACTGTTTTTTCGCGGAGAGATAATCAAAATAGATAGTTGAGACACATAACAGGGAAAGCGGGCTCCCAAACTTATCGAGTGCAGCGTCGTAGACTGCGTAAAAATATGCAAGTCTCAATCAAAAAGAGGAAATTTACGTCGGACTGGTCAATACCATGGGATAAATTTCTTGCCTAGCAATCTGCGCCGACTTAACGTGACATAAATTTCTAGTTTGGAACTATTTTGGAGAAAATACATTTAGACAAAGTAGACAAGGCTCTGCTGGCAAGGCTGCAGGAAGATGCCAGCCTCTCTCTCGCTGACCTTGCAGAATCTGTCAACTTGACCACAACCCCCTGCTGGAAACGTCTCAAGCGTTTAGAAGAGAGCGGAGTGCTAAGAAAGCGGGTTGCCTTGCTTGATCCGGCGATTCTTGGTCTGTCGTTTACCGCCTTCGTCCATATCAAAACGTCCGATCATTCTGAAGATTGGTATCAACGCTTTGTTGACGCGGTAACCCCTTTTGATGAGGTAATGGAGTGTTATCGTATGGCCGGAGAGTACGATTACATGATGAAGGTTCAGGTAGCAGATATGCCAGCGTTCGACCTATTTTATAAAAAACTGGTTAATAGCATTGATGGTCTGACAAATGTCACTTCAACGTTCGCTATGGAGCCGCTCAAATACACTACCGCACTGCCTTTGGTCTGAGATGTGTCTTTTCGCAGTCTGTCCGTAAAAAATAGCGTTAACATCGTGCCATAAGCCCGTTCCCAATAGCGGGCTTCTCTCGATATAAACATTGAGAGATAAATTTTCTCATTTTTGATATATCCACCAACCCCGGAAGGTAGCCCAATTTAAGTCGACGTATATTGATTCCCGCAAAGCTGGGGGCTCATCTTTTCTCGGTAGGGATAAATGAAGTCAATGAAGAGAATCAGATCGGACTGACGGCCAACGATCTTGTAGCAAACGGCATGGTGCTTTTTGGCTAACTTCAATGCTGCAGATACGAAAAAGCCCGCACGAATGAGCGGGCTTCTCTAAATGTGGTCGGTGAAGAGGGATGCGATGGGACTGGCCTTCCAGCCCACGACCCTGTA
>NZ_LYBM01000046.1 GCF_001707825.1 Veronia pacifica
ATACCTTTCAGGCTGGTTTTTTTTGGCCTGAACAATCTGTGTTTCGGTACACGGGATCGCAGTACGTGGATGAGTAAACGACAGGGAGTCGGTATGTCATATCCCGCTATTGAATTGCGAGGCATCAACAAGAGCTTTGGTGCCGTACATGCAAATAAAGATATCAATTTCTCGGTGATGCCGGGAACCATTCACGGCATCGTTGGAGAAAACGGTGCCGGTAAATCCACTTTAATGTCAATTCTCTATGGCTTCTATCAAGCCGATTCAGGCACCATCTCAATAGATGGTGAGACATTACATATTGGTAACTCACAGGATGCTATTGCGGCGGGTATAGGTATGGTACATCAGCACTTTATGCTGGTTGAAACCTTTACCGTGCTTGAGAATGTCATGTTGGGGGCCGAGGGGCATAGCTTACTGGGCTCTGCAAACCGAACTGCCCGTAAGGCTCTGAAAGAGATCGAGGATAAATATGGTTTACAGGTTGATCCGGACGCTGTTGTCGGTGAGCTGCCAGTCGGTGTGCAACAGCGAGTTGAGATCTTAAAAGCCCTTTATCGCGGGGCAAGAATCTTAATCCTTGATGAACCAACCGGCGTCCTCACACCTCAGGAGACTGACCAACTTTTCGATATCTTACGCACTCTGAAAGAGCAAGGCGTAACCATCATTTTAATCACCCATAAATTGCGTGAAATTATCTCAGTGACTGACACCGTATCGGTTATGCGTCAGGGGGAAATGGTCGCTGAGCGGACCACGTCAGATACAACAGTCAATGATTTGGCAGAACTGATGGTCGGCAGAAAAGTATTGCTTCGTGTCGAAAAGCAACAAGCCAAACCGGAAGGTGTCAGGCTCAGAGTCAATGATGTGAGCTGGATCGATGAGCGAGGTGTCCGTCGTCTGAAAGATCTAAATTTTGAACTCCGCGCTGGTGAGATCCTCGGTGTGGCAGGTGTATCCGGCAATGGGCAGTCTGAGCTTCTCGAGGTGCTGTCCGGTGTTATTCTCCCCCAGAAAGGGAGCTTTACTGTTGTCAGTAAAAGTAACCAAGAAGTCTTTTCGGCAGACAGAGATCGCGATGCTGCTGTGATGCGAAAACTCAGTATCGGTCACATTCCTGAGGACAGGCTGAAACAGGGGCTGGTGAAGACAATGCCGGCTTCAGAGAGCGCCATTCTTGGTTTTCATCATGACGAGATTTACGGCGAAAAGCTATTTGACTTAACCGCTATCGACAAAGCGACACAAGACATGATGGAGCATTATGATGTCAGGCCACGGGATCCTTCATTAAAATCAGCCAACTTTTCGGGCGGTAACCAGCAAAAGTTAATTGTGGCACGTGAAATGTTGCGACAGCCTGAGCTTTTATTGGTAGGGCAGCCCACCCGTGGCGTTGATATCGGCGCAATAGAATTTATTCACAGTAATCTGGTCGCTGCGCGCGATAAAGGAGCGGCTGTGCTATTGGTCTCCACAGAGCTGGATGAAATCATGTCGCTCTCAGATCGCATTATTGTAATGGTAGACGGAGCAATAACAGGAGAAGTTATTGCCAGTGAAGCAGATGAGCGGCAGTTGGGTATTTTGATGGCGAATGCGGCTGATGAGCGTTCAGCTGAGGGTACATCAAGTGACGTTCTCGCGCAGGGAGGTAGCGTATGAGTCAGACAAAAGAGAACGTTCCGGGTTGGGTCAGGGTGCTGTTGGTACCATTGTTACAGCTTTTGCTGGCACTCGTAATATCGAGCTTTGTTGTTCTGCTTGTCGGTGAAAGCCCGATAGATGCATTTGGTGTCATGATTAACGGGGCATTAAACCTTGAATACGGTGGTTTGCACAACACGCTATATTACGCCACTAATTTTATTTTTACAGGTCTGGCTGTAGCAGTCGCCTTTCATGCTGGGCTATTCAACATCGGTGGTGAGGGGCAGGCCTACATTGCTGGTTTGGGCATTGGTATTTTGATGTTGTTGTTGGATGATGTGTTGTCCGTCTGGCTGATGGCACCACTGGCAATTATTACTGCTGCATTGTTCGGTGCTATTTGGGGTGCGATCCCGGGCTACCTGCAGGCGAGACGAGGCTCCCACATTGTTGTTACCACTATCATGTTCAACTTTATTGCCTTTTCTGTCATGGGCTACGCGCTGGTGGAGCATATCGCCAAGTACGGCGGTAATTCTACAGATTCTCGCTATTTCAACCCTGAAGCTGTGTTCCCTAAATTCTACGAGCTGGCAGTACAATGGGGCTGGGAATTACCGTTCTCACTGCTGAATCCCTCGGTGTTGCTTGCGTTGGCTGTTGCTGGACTGGTTTGGGTGATGTTGTTTCGCACCCGATTGGGTTATGCCATTCGGGTAGTGGGTCAAAATGCCAGCGCAGCCCGTTATGCCGGAATTGATGCACAGAAAATTACCATTATTGCAATGACAATATCAGGCGCGCTCGCGGGGCTGATGGCGGTAAATGAAGTGTTTGGTGCTCAGAATCGACTGATCCTTAACTTCACTGGCGGGTTTGGTTTTATCGGTATAGCCGTTGCGCTGATGGGGCGAAATCATCCCGTTGGTATCATCGTTGCGGCACTACTTTTTGGTGCGCTTTACCAAGGTGGTACTGAGTTACAATTTGAAATGCCAAGCCTCAATCCAGAATTGATCATGGTGATCCAAGGACTGGTGATCTTCTTTACAGGATCTATGGATAAACTTATCCGGGATCCCGTTGAGAAGTGGTTTATCAAGAAGAATGAGGCAGGGCAGGAGGTAAGCAATGGAACTGCTTAACTGGATTCTCTCGACAGCTGATTCAACTATACGCCTGGCGGTTCCATTAATATTTGCTGCAATGGCCGGTATTTTTTCGGAGCGCTCTGGCGTGGTGGATATCGGTCTTGAAGGCAAGATGTTAATGGCTGCGTTTACCGCTGCCGCGGTGTCTTACGTAACGGGCAATCCGTGGCTGGGACTGATTGCCGCGATTTGTAGCAGCATGCTGTTGGCATTGATTCATGGTTATGCGTCAATCACGCAAAAAGGCGACCAAATCATTTCAGGGCTGGCGGTAAATTTCTTTGCTTCTGGTATGACGGTTACTTTAGGTCACGCATGGTTTAAGCAAGGTGGTCAAACACCTACGCTGTATAATGATCAAAGATTTTTACCGATCGAACTACCCGGTGCCGAGGCCATAGGTGAATCTGTTCCATTACTCGGTCCAGTCTACCGTGACCTTATCTCAGGCCATAATATTCTGGTTTACCTGTCAGTCTTTGCTGTTGTTTTCACTTGGTGGCTGCTATTCCGCACCCGTTTTGGGCTCCGCCTCCGTGCTGTTGGTGAAGAGCCGGGCGCTATTGATACTGCCGGAATTTCTGTGGTTTGGTTGCGTTATCGTGCGGTACTGATGGCAGGTCTACTTTGTGGTATTGCCGGTGCGTATCTATCGACCGCTCAGAATGCAGCGTTCGGTAAAGAGATGACTGCAGGGCAGGGTTACATTGCTCTCGCTGCGGTGATATTTGGTAAATGGCAGCCGAGAAATGCGTTGTTGGCATGTTTGCTATTTGGTTTTCTCTCGGCGCTGGAAACAAGAATGCAGGGGGTAGAGATACCTTTGGTAGGTGTTTTGCCAACCCAAGTGTTCTCAGCCTTGCCTTATGTATTGACTGTGGTGCTCTTGGCTGGTTTTATTGGAAAGGCTGTCGCTCCAAAGTCGATAGGAAAACCCTACGTCAAAGAGCGTTGATAAGTATAGATAAACACTGGCGCATGATAGGCAAAAAGCCGACCAAAAGGTCGGCTTTTCTGTTTCTACATAGGGTCAGTACTGAGCGTCTGAGTCATCATTTGCTACTAGTCCTCACCGATGAATCCACTGGTCTGACGCCGCCAAAGTTGCGCATAGATACCATCTTTTGCAATGAGTTCCTGATGTGAGCCCTGCTCGGCGATCTCTCCTTTATCGAGAACGATAAGTCGGTCCATAGCCGCAATCGTTGACAGGCGGTGTGCAATCGCGATAACAGTTTTTCCTTCCATCAGTTCGTAAAGACTTTCCTGTATGGCTGCCTCAACTTCTGAGTCCAGTGCTGATGTGGCTTCATCCAGTATTAGAATGGGTGCGTCTTTCAGCAGTACCCGGGCAATAGCCACTCTTTGGCGCTGCCCACCAGACAGTTTGACGCCTCTTTCACCCACCATGGCATCGTAACCGCTGTTACCGTAAGGGTCGGAAAGGGTATCGATAAACTCATTGGCATGGGCTTTCTGGCTGGCTTCAATCATTTCCTGTTCAGAGGCATCCGGGTTGCCGTAAAGGATATTGTCACGGATTGAGCGGTGCAGTAACGATGTGTCCTGAGTCACCATACCAATATTGGCTCGTAGCGAATCTTGCGTGACTTCAGAGACGTTCTGACCATCAATCCGGATCTCGCCGTTTTCAACGTCATGAAAACGCATAAGCAAATTCACCAACGTCGACTTGCCTGCACCGGAGCGGCCAACTAATCCCACTTTTTCACCCGGTTTAATATGTAGATTGAGTTTCTCGATCACTCCTTTTTCTTCACCATAGTGAAAGCAAACGTCGTTGAACTGAATACCACCGTTATCAACGTTGATCGGTTGAGCACCTTTTTTGTCCTCTATATCAACTGGCTTAGACAGTGTATTCATCCCGTCAACAACCGTGCCGAGATTTTCAAACAAACCGCCTATTTCCCACATGATCCACTTAGACATACCATTAATTCGAAGTGCCAAGCTGACTGCAATTGCGATGGCACCAATACTGATGGCACTGCCAAGCCATAACCAGATTGAAACGGCACCAATAGCGAACACCAAGAGGTAGTTGATTGTATCAACGCCCAGATTAAAGCCTGTTGCTAAGCGCATCTGGCGGTGGACGGTATCTAAAAATGATGTCATACCTTCTTCGGCATAGGCGGTTTCTCTGTCGGTATGAGAGAAGAGCTTTACCGTCGCGATATTGGTGTAGCTGTCGACAATTCGCCCAGTCATCATTGAGCGTGCTTCGGCCTGCTCACTGGATACTGACTTTAGTTTTGGGACAAAGTAAATTTGAATGGCGATGTAAGTAAGTAGCCAAATTAACATAGGTAGCATCAGTCGCCAGTCTGATTGACCGATGATCACCAACATCGAAAGAAAGTAGACCGAGATGTACACTGCTACATCTAACAATTTCATCACCGTCTCACGGACAGACAACGACGTTTGCATCACTTTAGTGGCAATCCTGCCTGCAAAGTCGTTCTGATAAAAACTGACGCTCTGACGCAAAAGGTATCTGTGCGCCAGCCAACGTATGGACATTGGGTAGTTACCCAGTAACGTCTGATGGAGGATCAGTGAGTGAACAGCAATTAACACTGGCATGACGATGAGTATCAACAGGCTGATACCGACCAGTGTCCACCCCTCTTCTTGCAAAAAAGTCTCTGGATCATGGCTGACCAGCCAGTCAACGAGTTGTCCCATGAAACCAAATAGTGAAACCTCGACAATGGCGATCAATGCGGTAAGCACAGACATCGCGAGTAAAGGAATTTCGAATCCTCTCGTGTAGTGGCGACAAAAAGCCAGGAGCCCGTTCGGGGGCTGTTCGGGGGTCTCAGATGGGAAGGCGAGAGTGAATCGCTCGAATAACTTATAAAGCATATTTTATCCATAACACTGGGTGCGAAGATATCAAGCTGCACCCTCAGCTTAAACCATTTTGTAGTTTACGTTGCAAGTTGATGATTTGGCACACCGGGTTGTACAACAAAGGCAAAAATAAAATCCGGCCGTGATCTTATGCTCAGATATAAAAAAACCGGCCAGTGTTGCCGGTTTTGTTTTTTGGGTTTTTAAACAGCCGTTAACCGCAGACTTTACTCCAGCTGGCATCGCTGCCCGGTACAGAGCTGGTCCACCAGTTGGCTTGGAAAATCATGCCTTCATGAACCATTTTGTCCCCTGCTCCGGCGTGGGTCGGGTTACCCTGCCAGTCAGTCTGAGGCCAGTTAGGGTAGACATTGATACCTGTCGTATCGCACTTGTCATCATTATCATCGTCATCATTACCGCCGCTCAGGTCGCCAAGAGGAAGCTCTGGATACTCGGATGCAAACGCATAGTCCGTACCATTTACCGTGACTGTGTAATTTGCCGGGCCTGAGATTGGTAAGTAGTAAACCATATCCAGCTCATAGCTCTCCCCAGCTGGCAGTGATTTCCACCCTGGCAGTGAGAAAGATACCCGGTGAAGACTACCATCAAGACCGCCTACGTTATTCTTCTTCGAGTGAGCCGAAGCAATAACTTTAAGGCCGCCACCTGACTGATCTTTCGCGTTATCTGGAGAAGATGTCGGGATATCAAACTGGAACTCAGTTCCACCCGGAATATCAACGCCTGTGTTGTTAGTAAAGGTCAGCGTCGGGTTGATAGGGTAGTTCTGATCACCGACTTTGAACCCGCTGATGCTCACAGAGATATCTACAGCCGAGCTTGGCATTGGAATATCCGCGAGGGTACTACCATAAGGCGCAGCAGACGCAAATTTGTCATACATTGCCTTGGTCATGGTGTTACCCATGTGATATTCACCATTACCGCTCTTACAGGCTGCTTCTGTTTCATCAACCTGATTGGTACGGACGCCGTTACTGTCGAACAGATAGCAGTTATAGTCACCTGCCAGTTCCCAGAACATAATACCGCCGATACCCTGGTCTACAACGTAGTCAGATTTCAGATTAATGGAGGCTTTATCTTCTGTTGAAATGAAGACGCTCTTCTCTGCGTTCCACAGCCACGGTGCTACCGCTACGCTGTCATAGTGACGCTCGTACTTACCAACAAGCTTGTGGTCTGGATTGTTAACCGGATCGAGGTCGTATGCGCTTGCATAGGTACCGTAAATACCATTTTCGAGGTTCTTGGCGTGCCACATTGGGTTTGAGCCAGCACCCATTTCGTTGCCTTGCTCATCATCATCGTGCCACATGTTATCGATACCGATAGCACCGTATCCGCAGTTATTCTTCTCACCTTCACCTGTACCATCTGGACAAGATGATTGGTCAGGAAGTGCTGCGCTTCCCCAGAGACCATTTTCACCACCAGACACGCTTTGCCAGCCACGGGTGTAATAAGGTACACCAATGTTGATTCGACCTGCAGGCATTGAGCCGCGGAAGTAATGGTAAGCCCAGTCAGTGTTTAGGTAGCCAAGACCGCCATAGGCTGCGGTATCGTAAACGTTCCATGCGGCAAGTTCGGAGTCTTTTCCGGTATCGAACAGAGCAGCGTTGTGACCAACATGATCATTCCACGCACCGTGCAGGTCGTAAGACATGATATTGACGTAATCAAGATACTTGTTCACGTCCATGGTTTCCATGCCGCGCAGCAGGTAGCCTGACGAAGGTGCAGCGATTGTCAGCATGTAATGTGTGCCGTCGGCAGCACTTGCTGCATCGAGTTTCTCACGAAGAACACGCATCAGCTCGTTGTACGAACGCATCAGGTATGGACGACGAGATTCAGCGAACTCCTTATCCATAGGGTTACCTGCGCCAGCCATGCTGGTTGGGTATTCGTAATCTATATCGACACCATCGAACTGGTACTGACGGATAAATTCAACCGCTGAGGTAGCGAACTTCTCAATGCCTGCATGATTGATGCTGCCATCGGAATTGGTCGTCATGGTGTAGAAGCCACCATCGTTGATACGTTTACCGTCGGCACCAAAGTGGCCGCCAGTTTCTGCCCAGCCACCAATCGAAATCAGTGTTTTGACATCATGACGTTTCTTGTAAGTTGCCAGAGCGCCAAGGTGTCCCTTGAAGCCGAGAGCAGGATCAATATCAACACCGGGCCAGGTTTTACCGACTGCAGCGTTATCTGGGTCATTTACGTCACCTATGTTTACTTTGCCGTCAATACCGATGCTGACGAAGGCATAGTTAATGTGAGTAAGCTGTTCCCATGGGATATCTTTAACGAGGTAGGCTGCTTGGTCATCATCGCCAGCACGCCAGCTGGTGAAGTAACCAATGATACGACGTGGATGGTCAGCCCCCATTTTTTCACGACCGTCCTCGTCGTAAATTGTACAGTATGGGACGTCTACACCTTCTGTCTTATAGAGTCCTTCTGGACGACAGCTTGATGTCGTCGGTGTGCCGATCACCTCAAGGCTGACAGTGGTCGAATCGGTGGTATCGCCATCGTTGTCAGTTGCTTTCGCATAGACAGACACTTGTCCTGAACCGACAGATGTCCAATCCAGCGAGTAAGGAGCGGTTGCAGAAGTGCCTACCAGGCGACCAGCGACAAAGAAGTCAACTTTGTCGACAGTACCGTCTGAGTCGGTCGCTTCTGCGGTAAGGGTAACGACGTCGCCTTGATTAACAGAAGTGGCAGAAAGAGAGAGAGAAACCGCTGGCGGATCGTTTGGAATAACAACGTCACCCTCAACAGAGACTGATACCGACGCTTCAGATGTTGCGCCTTCGTCGTCTGTCGCGACAACTTTTATAACATGACTTCCTTCTACAGCTATCCAGTCTGCTGAGAAGCCATCGTTGGCGTCACTGTCAACGCTGACAGACTGGCCATCAATGTAGAATTCGACGTTTGCAACATTACCGTCCACATCTTCCGCCATTGCGACGATAGACACATTGTCACCCGTCTTGAATGTTGCGCCTGAAACAGGACTGCTAATAGATACGGTAGGAACTTGATTCTCTGAGCCATCAGTGTCGCAGTCACCGATAATGTCCCATACTTTCCAGCCACCTGAGTTTTCCGCCGGACTATTTCCTTGCGTCCACCATCGGGCTTCGAACAGAACATCACTCTGCTGGGCCTGATCTCCCTTGTTATAAATCTTTTGGGCATTCCATTCTTCAACATTGCTACAGTCTTCTGCTGCCTGAGCTTGAAAGCTCAGTGCACAGGCAATAGCGATTGCAGAAAAAGCAAAGGGTTTGGTGCGTCCCTTCCCACCTAATCTGTTTTCCATTTTTTTCCCCTTGTTAATAAAGGCGTAAGTGGTCAATCCTGTTTCAGATGTAAAACTTTTGTTGCGCCGCTAATAAAGTAATGAAGAAATTTGTTAATGGCTTGATAGATTTTTGGGTAGTTAGATGTCGTACGTAAAACCCGCTGAAAACGTATAGAAACTACTGTTTATACTCACATTTATTCTTGGTTCTCACCGTGCCGATAAGATTTTTTTGAGCTTTAACTCGTATAAATCGGTAAATGATAAAATTGTCTACAATCACGCAAAAATATGGCAAATATACCGTATGAGGACATGGACTATCATTAAAACTGTCAACAATTGGCAGGTGGGGATGACATGAGTGGCAAAATATCGGGTGATGTAGACGATTCTGCGATAAGGGAACCGACTAAGTCCGACAATCTAACCGAGCGACTTATTGAGGCAATCATTTCCGGAGAGTTTCCGTCAGGCAGCAAAATTTCTGAACCAGAATTGTCCAGACGCTACGAAGTGAGCCGTGGGCCATTGCGCGAAGCTATCATGCGTATCGAGACGCTTGGCTTAATTGAGCGGATCCCTCATGTCGGAGCCCGTGTGATCACCCTCAGTGAAGTTCAACTCAAAGAGATCTACTCAGTACGTGAAGCCTTGGAGGGTATGGCTGTTCGTCAGGCATGTCAGCATATTACCAGTGAAGAGCTGCACTCTCTTAAACAACTGCTGACCAGCCATCAGCAATACATAAAAGATGTAAAAGGTGCTTCTTATTTTCTCCAGTCGGGGGATTTCGACTTCCACTACCGTGTTATCAAGGCCAGCCGCAATCAAAAGCTCATCTCGCTTCTTTGTGATGAACTTTACCATCTGGTTCGCATGTACAGGATCCAGTTTTCTCGCCTTCGTTCAGCGCCGAAGTCTGCGCTGAAAGAACACTTTCAGATATTTGATGCGCTTTGTGAGCGCGATGAGGATTTGTCAGAGATGCTGATGCGACGACACATACGCCGCAGTCAGCATTTGGCTCAGGAATTTTTGATTAATCAAGGGGAAAATAAATGAGTGCAGGAAAGCGCTTTCGTGAGGCTGTTGAAGCAGGGTCTCCATTGAGTCTCGTCGGTGCGGTCAATGCTTACTGCGCCATGATGGCAGAGCAAGTAGGGCATAAAGCGATTTACCTATCTGGTGCAGGAGTGGCAAATGCCTCTCATGGTTTGCCTGATCTTGGCATGACGGGACTCAACGATGTTGTTGAAGATGCGCGCCGAATCACTTCAGCCACAGAGCTTCCCCTTATGGTGGACATTGATACGGGATTTGGTGGTGCATTTAATATTGCTCGTACAATTAAAGAGATGGAAAAAGCAGGTGTGGCCGCAGTGCATATGGAAGATCAAGTCGGTCAGAAGCGTTGTGGACATCGGCCAAATAAAGCCATCGTCAGTCAACAGGAAATGGTCGATAGGATTAAAGCAGCGGTGGATGCCAGAAGCGATCAGAACTTTGTCATTATGGCCAGAACGGATGCTCTGGCTGTCGAAGGTATGTCGTCCGCTATTGAAAGGTCGCAGGCTTGCATTGATGCCGGTGCTGATATGATTTTTCCCGAAGCGGTCAGATCATTGGAAGAATACCAGACGATATGTGACGCATTGGATGTTCCCGTGCTGGCTAATATTACCGAGTTTGGCCAGACACCACTTTACTCCGCCGAAGAACTGGCGTCTGTTGGCGTTGAAATTGTTCTATACCCGTTATCGGCTTTTCGGGCCATGAATAAGGCGGCGCTTAATGTCTACCAACATATTCTGGGGGATGGTCATCAAAAAAATGTGGTCGACACAATGCAGACCCGAGAGGAGTTATATCAATTTTTAGGTTATCACGATTTTGAGCAGCGACTTGATGCACTATTTCGAGGTGATACAGATTAGCGACGTCCAGAACAAGATCGTACCCATAAAAGTGGTCAACAGAATCACATGGATCTTGCAGCAGGCGTTTGCAGTTTATCGCTGAAAAATTGATTCAAGGATGAGGAGGGAAAATGACTGAAAAAAATACCGATAATACTAATAAGGTACCGCAGCCACAGGGATTGAGAGGTCAGAGTGCAGGGGTAACGGCTTTGTGCACGGTGGGCAAAACAGGAACCGGGCTGACCTATCGCGGTTTTGACATTTCTGATCTTGCTACCCATGCAACTTTTGAGGAGGTAGCGTACCTTTTGCTGCGAGGAAAATTACCGACACAGCAAGAATTAGATGACTACCAGCAGCGTCTGTTAACTATGCGGGAGTTACCTGCGGCCCTGAAGACCGTACTTGAAAACATACCAGCAGATGCTCACCCTATGGATGTGATGCGAACAGGGTGCTCAGTACTCGGAAACCTAGAAACAGAGCTCGGTTTTGAACAGCAAGCCGACAAAACAGACAGACTGCTAGCACTGTTTCCGGCCATCATCTGTTATTGGTATCGATTTAGTCATGATGGCGTTCGCATTGACTCAGACAACTGTCAGCAGACGTCAATCGGTGGTCACTTCCTCGAGATGCTCACTGGGCGGCAGCCATCTGACCTCCATGTTGAAGTAATGCAGTGTTCTCTTGTGCTGTACGCAGAACACGAATTTAACGCATCTACCTTTACTGCTCGTGTGTGTGCGTCAACACTCTCTGATTTGCATTCCTGCATTACGGCGGCCATTGGATCATTACGCGGTCCACTCCATGGGGGAGCTAACGAGGCTGCCATGGATATGCTTGCTAACTGGAAAACAGCAGAGGAAGCAGAGCAGGCTATCCTGAAAATGCTTGAGACCAAAGAAAAAATTATGGGTTTCGGCCATGCTATCTATCGTGAATCTGATCCAAGAAATACCTTGATAAAGGCATGGTCAGAGAAGCTGGCTGAAGATGCTGATGATCCATGGCTTTACGAGGTATCAGAGCGTGTTGATGAGGTCATGTGGCGGGAGAAAAAGCTATTCCCGAATGCAGATTTCTATCATGCATCGGCCTATCACTTCATGGGAATACCGACCAAATTGTTCACACCTATCTTCGTGATGAGTCGCCTTACCGGGTGGGCTGCGCACGTATTTGAGCAGCGTGAAAACAACAGAATAATCAGACCAAGTGCTGACTATATCGGCCCTGAACATCAGGACTGGGTACCGATTGAGCAACGAAAATAATAACAATACGGATTGAATTAGACAGTTTGCTAAGGGCTTTATCCATTAGTCGGAATCTAAAACACAGACAACAAGGAATTAATTTTTGGGAGATTTACTATGTCAAACAACGTAGATATCAATCAACGGCCCGAGCCTGATGAGTTACTTCAGACGATAGCAGATTATGTCGTAAACGACGGTATCAACTCGCAAGAGGCATACAATACAGCGAGAAACTGTCTGATGGATACTCTCGGATGTGGTTTGCTTGCACTTCGCTTTCCTGAATGCACCAAACACCTCGGCCCTGTCGTTCCCGGAACCGTGGTTCGTCATGGCGCAAGAGTGCCCGGCACATCCCATGAGCTTGATCCGGTAATGGCAGCATTTAACATTGGATGTATTATTCGCTGGCTTGATTTCAATGATACCTGGCTGGCAGCAGAGTGGGGGCATCCATCAGATAATCTTGGTGGCATATTGGCAACAGCAGATTATCTGAGCAGGGTGGCGGTTGCCGAGGGAAGAGCACCGCTGACTATGCGCGATGTGCTCACTGCAATGATTAAAGCACATGAGATTCAGGGAGTGCTGGCATTACAAAATAGTTATAACCGTGTCGGACTTGACCATGTTTTGCTGGTGAGAGTGGCTTCTGTAGCCGTGGTTACCAAAATGCTTGGTGGTGATCGTGATCAGGTCATTGATGCTTTGTCACAGGCATGGGTTGATGGTTGCTCATTGCGAACCTATCGTCATGCCCCTAATGCTGGGTCAAGAAAATCATGGGCAGCAGGCGATGCAACCGCAAGGGCTGTTCGGTTGGCAATGATCACCATGAAAGGGGAAATGGGATTGCCATCAGTGCTGACGGCACCAAAATGGGGTTTTTATGACGTATTGTTCGATGGTAATGTTTTCGACCTTGCTCAACCCTTTAGTGCTTATGTCATGGAAAATGTCTTGTTTAAGATTTCTTTTCCGGCAGAGTTCCATGCACAGACGGCGGTAGAATGTGCTGTGACGTTACATCCTGAAGTCTTTGAACGTCTGGATCAGATCGAAAAAATTGTTGTGACGACCCATGAGTCAGCCATTCGGATCATCTCCAAAGTGGGCGACCTCGCTAACCCTGCCGACCGAGATCACTGCCTGCAATACATGATCGCGGTTCCCCTGATTTACGGAGATTTAGTCGCAGAGCATTATGAAGATGATTTTCACGCTAATGATGGCCGTATTGATCAACTGCGGGACAAGATGGAGATAGTAGAGGACAAACGCTACAGTGAGGAATATCTCGATCAGGACAAACGCTCAATAGCCAATGCAATTCAGATATTTTTCAATGACGGCACGTCGACAGATAAGGTCGAGGTCGAATATCCAATTGGACACCGTCGCCGCAGGGTTGAGGGGATACCGATTCTTGAGCGCAAGTTCAAGAATAATCTTCTTACTCGCTTCCCACCACAGCAATCAGAGAAGATTTATCAATGCTGCCTTGACCAGGCAACGCTGGAAGCCCTGCCAGTCAATGAGTTCATGGATATGATGACCATCAATTAACGGGCGGTGAAAAAGCACTGTGCCTGGCACAGTGCTTTTTTGTGTTCACGCAACGTGGCAGGCAAAGCCTTTGAGGTAAAAACCTTCTGGATAAGCAGAATCGATCGGATGATCAGCTGCTTGTTCGAAACGCTCAATGAACTGAACAGAACGCTCGGCATCCAACGCAGCATCCGCAATGATTTTCTGGAATAGATTGTTGTCCATCAGGCCAGAGCAAGAGTACGACAACAGGGTGCCACCCGGTTTAAGAATTTGCATGGCCAGCATGTTAATGTCTTTGTATCCCCTGCATGCGCCCGTCAACTGTGATTTTGACTCAGCAAATTTTGGCGGGTCCATGATGACTACATCAAAGGTCTCGCCTTTATCCCGATACTCACGCAACAGCTTAAAAACATCAGCGTTTATGAATTGCGCACGTTCAAGATCAAATCCATTTTGCTCAGCATTTTGACGGGCAATATCCAGTGCGGGTTGAGAGACATCAACGTTTATTACTTCTGATGCATTACCCTTCAACGCGTAAAGCCCAAAACCCCCTGTATAACAGAAGCAATTTAGCACTCGCTTGCCATTAACATATTTCACTGCGGCTTCGCGGCTATCTCGTTGGTCAAGATAGAAACCTGTCTTATGGCCACCAGTGATATCGACATTGATTTTGACGCCATTCTCCTCAATCGTCAGCGATTTTGGTGGTTCTTCACCATACAAAACGCCAGTGCGTTGCTTGAGGCCTTCCTTTTTACGTACCGAAACATCGGAACGCTCGTAGATGCTGCATTCTGGGTATGTCGATTTCAGTGCTTCCACAAGTGCATCTTTTTGAGCTTCTGCACCTGCGCTGAGTATCTGGCAGACAAGAAAGTCGCCATAACGATCAATCGTTACGCCCGGCAGTCCATCAGATTCTGCCGCGATTAATCGGTATCCTGTCAATCCATCACGGGCAGCTAAAACGTTTCTGAGTAGCTGTGCTTGCTGAAGGCGTTTCTGGAAAAAAGAGACATCAATTGGCTCGTCATCAAACGTCCAGACTCTCACACGAATTTGTGAGTTAGGAGAGAATGCACCTCGTGCCAGCCATTGTCCCTGATGGTCGTATACATTGACGGTTTCGCCTAATGTCGGCTTGCCTTCAATGCGTTGAATTCCGCGAGAGAAAATCCAAGGGTGGCGACGACGTACCGATTTATCCCGGCCTTTAACCAGATAAACAGATGGGTGCATATTTTTTTCCTACAATGTTGAACCTATGTCGGGGCTTAAGTAGCAATCCGACGGAAAAATGGTGGGGTATTGTCGGGGATGTGGCGCATGAATGCAATCGGCTGCCTTGCGCAGCCGATAAACGAGAAAGATCTCCGATTAATCAGGTCTGTAAGCCATCAACCAGTTGAGAAAGTTTGTCTGATTGTTGCTGGAGGTTGGTGACCTCAACAGAGGTAAGTCTGATGATCTCACTGACATCAGACGCCTGCTGACGGATTTGGGCCACATCACCAGAGATGGACAGGGCCACATCATCCTGAGCACTGGCGGCCCGGGCGATTTCAGAGCTTCGGGTTGTTATGCTGTTATTTCGCTCCGTGATCATCCTGATGTCTTTTTCCATCCTTTGCATCAGGTTCTCGCTTGATTCCGCGTTAGTCACTGTGGCTTCCATAACCAGTTTCAGTTGGCTGGTGTTGACCTGAAGCGATTCAATCATGGATTGGATTTCAACAGTTGCCTCCTGTGCTCTGGCAGCAAGGCTACGAACCTCATCCGCAACCACGGCAAACCCTCGACCTTGCTCACCAGCTCTCGCGGCTTCTATCGCGGCGTTAAGTGCCAAAAGGTTAGTCTGCTCTGAAATTGCGCTGATGGTAGAGACAATGTTGCCTATCTCTGCGGTATTGCCCTCGAGGCTTTGTACCGCATTGGAGGCCTGATCAATTTCGGTTTTTAACGATTGAATTGTGTCCAGAGTTTCGCCAACCTGATGTGTGCTTTTCTCGGATGCTTCATTGGCACATACAATCTCTTCAGAAGCACTTTGAGCATGAGTAGCGACATCTCGAATTGACAGCACCATTTCTTCGGTGGTGCAGGCAAGAGAGTCAAGGTGTGTGCACTGAGCTTCGCTTAACCCCTTACTCTCCCGGCTTTGTTCACTTAGGTAGTTCGCCAGCGCTGTCATCAACTTTGATGACTCTTGAATCGCTTTGACCAATGCATGTTTACGGTTTGCGACCTCATCGACTGTTCCGGCAATGATACTGAATTCATCTTTGACCGGCATAAAATTCATTCGGCTGGTCAGGTCACCATTTAGCATGCGTTGCAGCGAGTGATTCATTGAATACATGGCACCCGTGATAAAGGAGCTCACGTAGTAGGTGATAACAAAGGTAACGATGACTGCAGCAACAAGGGCAAGCCATTGCAGAGCGGTGAGCGATAAAAACAAACCACTTGTGTCTGCCCGTGAAGAAATTCGGTAATTCTGCCCGGAAACAAATTCTCCGCCACTCTGGCTTATTGCACTGGGAGAGTTGGACAGAAGAACAGAGGCATCCGACTGACTCACGTTATATTCTGCCAGAATATTCGCGATCGACTGGTTATAGCCGTTTTGTAAATCAGCGACGCTTTGTGAATGGTTACTGCTGGCAAAAGTGAGCACGAGTAACAGTGATAGAAGGGAAGAAAAGAGGATAAGATGAATTTTCATCTTCATGCTAAGGTGGATGAGATACTTGTCAATCCATCGGAAAGGAATAGCTTTCATTTTTATCTGTTTCCTTTGTTAAACCGCACATGGTGCATGAACGGTCGAGAATCTTACTACACTGTTTCATTCACTGAACAATTGAAGGTGATAAATGTCCCAAATTTGTGTTGTCGCTTCTATTTCTGGACGGGTACAAGGTGTTGGGTTTAGATTTCATACCGCTCATGAAGGGTTACGTCTCTCCTTGACTGGGTATGCTAAAAATTGTGCAGACGGTACGGTCGAGGTGCTTGCATGTGGTGATGAGGAAAATATCAATGCATTGCTAAAATGGCTTGAAACGGGACCGTCTACTGCCACCGTGTCCGGTGTGGCCAGTGAAAAAACAGCGTGGCGATCTGTTGAAGGGTTTTCTATTCGCTAGTTTGTGTGATGTGCAGACATGCACTTATACGCTTTGACAAAAAGTGAAGGTGCCACGCAGGCACCTTTTATCGAAGAGTCAGAGAGTGATGCTATTTCGCAATCGTATTGTTGCTATTGGAATGAAACGGGCAACTCTCTCTTTTAACACCTTGAGTCTTCTAGATACACTTAACTGGCTTGGGAAGGCCTGCGAGCTTGGTGGCTTGTTTGGCTGGCCCTTTTGGAAACAATTTGTACAAATATCGGCTGTTCCCTTTCTCTGGACCGTATTTTTTTTCCATCGATTTTACCAGCAGGCGCACTGCAGGAGACGTGTTGAATTCTCTGTAGAAATCCTGCACGAATAAAATGACTTCCCAGTGAGCATCGGTGAGTTCGATACTCTCCTGTTCGGCTAACATAGGTACCAAGGACTTGTGCCAATCAGAAAAATTTTCAGATAGCCCTGAGCATCTGTTTCAATGCGCTTACCGTCGAATTCCAGCATGTTTTACCTCTTACTACAGAAGGCGAAAGGATAAGGCTTTGTGGCCTATCCATCAAGGCTTGTCCTTTTTACTAACGAGTACGAGGTGATCACATGATCACTCTGAGTTCGCATCTTCATTGCTTCCTGTCTGAAGCTATGAAATATGCTTAACATCACATCCCACCCAAGGTATGAAAACGCCAAAAAAGTATCAAAATAAACGATTTTTATCAGTAAAGGATCTTCACATTTCGCTGGTGGAAGTGTCGGTATTTGTTTGCCAACAAGGAAACCTTGAAATCTCACCTCAGAGTCAAGCCATGGTGACCATTTTGCGTATATTGGTGTGAGAGTTTTACGCTGTTTTAGAGGAGTCTTGATGGTCAATTATGTTCGCTATTGTGAGATTGAATGAATTTTTGATCAATCGATCGTGCAACTGGAAAAACCAAAGATGTATCGAGTGATGTGGCACCTTTGCCGAATAAAATAGATACGAGCTGGCCCGTGAAACGAACTGTTGCAATGTATTCAGTCGAGATGATTTCAATAATTTACTGAAAGATAATCATTATTAGGGGCTTGCTGTCGATCTAACGTCGCAGATGATACGTATTTTTTTAAACACGTTACCTGTAAAAACCCAGCCGTATGCCTACTACATTGGGCCACATTGCTCGTTTTGGCAATCTCCCCATTATACTTATGGTTGAAGGATGAAATGATAATAAATATCATTCTCGTAACGGGTGGAGAATTGAAGAGAAGATCATGGCAAATCAATCTGAGCTTGAGAGCTTTGACCCCAAAGCTGCAAATTGGCGAGGCCTAACATTAACTGATAAAGCGGCAGGTCAGATAAAAAATTTGATGGCGGGAAACAGCGAGGTAACCGGACTGCGTCTTGATGTAAAACCATCAGGTTGCGCAGGTTTCGCTTACGCACTTTCTTTTGCCAAAGGCGAAGCGGAAAGTGATGAGTTGATTTTCACCCATCAGGGTGCACATCTATTTGTCCCGGAAAAAGCAATGCCATATCTCGACGGAACGGAGGTCGACTTCATATCGGAAGGCCTCAATCAGATGTTCAAATACGATAACCCCAATGTTGAGAATGCCTGTGGTTGCGGTGAGAGCTTTAATGTCCACGATGAGTGACGCGTGAACATTCTGGTGTTTTTCGGTTTGCTTTAACTGGCTTTTGATTTTGGTAGAGACAATGACACAGAGCAATGTAGAGATTCAGGAAGACGTTCAGGCCTGGGTTGATAACGATAGCTATAAAGAAGGTTTTTATAGCGACATACAAAGCGACCGTCTGGATAAAGGTATTAATGAAGATGTCGTGAGGGCGATATCTGCAAAGCGTGACGAGCCAGAGTGGATGTTAGAATTCCGCTTGGAAGCCTTTCGCATCTGGAAAAGTATGCCAGAACCGCATTGGTTAAAAGCCCATTACGACCCGCTCAATTATCAGGAGTACAGCTATTACTCCGCACCAAGCTGTGGCAGTTGTGACGGTGACAATGGTGAGAACGTTGCCGACGAAGAGTTCCTTACTGAGGAAGTCGCCAAAGCGTTTGAACAACTCGGTGTTCCCGTCGATGAGCAGAGTAACATTGCCGTCGATGCAATTTTCGATTCAGTGTCAGTGAAAACGACCTACAGTGAAGAACTGGCCAAACTTGGCATCATTTTTTGCTCTTTTAGTGAAGCAATAAAAAATCATCCTGATTTGGTCAGGACTTACCTTGGGTCCGTTGTACCGCCGAAAGATAACTTTTTTGCCGCTCTGAATGCCGCCGTTGCCTCTGATGGTACCTTTGTCTATATCCCCAAAGGTGTTACCTGTCCTATGGAGCTATCAACGTATTTCCGTATTAATGCGTTTAAAACCGGCCAGTTTGAGCGCACGATTTTGGTGGCGGATGAAGGCAGTTATGTCAGCTATATTGAAGGCTGCTCAGCACCAGCTCACAACAGTTATCAGCTCCACGCCGCCGTCGTTGAAGTGGTGCTGCTCAAAGATGCCCATGTAAAATACTCCACGGTACAAAACTGGTTTTCAGGAAAGGACACTGAAGGCGGTATTTTAAATTTCGTGACCAAACGTGCCCTTTGCAAAGGTCAGGGGTCGAAAATGTCGTGGACACAGTCGGAAACAGGTTCAGCAATAACGTGGAAGTATCCCAGTGTTATCCTGCAAGGTGATAATTCTATCGGTGAATTTTATTCCATTGCTTTAACCGCAGGTAAGCAATTAGCTGATACGGGCACCAAGATGATCCATATCGGTAAAAATACCAAATCCACGATCATTTCTAAGGGTGTATCCGCAGACAAAAGCGAGAACAGCTACCGTGGTTTGGTCAAAATTCTTCCTTCAGCGAAGAATGCAAGGAACTTCACCCAATGCGACTCGATGTTAATCGGCCCTGATTGCGGTGCGCATACTTTCCCCTATGTTGAGGTTCGCAATAGTTCCTCTCAGGTTGAGCATGAAGCAACCACGACAAAAATTGGTGAAGATCAACTTTTTTACTGTTCACAACGGGGTATTTCTGAAGAAGATGCTATCTCAATGATTGTGAACGGCTTTTGTAAAGACGTGTTCTCCGAACTGCCGCTTGAATTCGCAGTTGAAGCGCAAAAGCTTCTGGCGATCAGTCTGGAAAACAGTGTGGGATAATAAGATAGATGTTAACAATTAGTGATTTAGCAGCGCAGATAGACGATAAGCAGATCCTTAAAGGTATTAATCTTTCGGTTAATCCTGGAGAGGTGCACGCAATCATGGGGCCAAATGGTTCAGGCAAAAGTACGCTCGCCTCAACGCTTGCGGGTCGAGATGACTTTGAAGTGACCGGTGGAAGCGTCACATTTAATGGAAAGGACCTACTTGATCTCGACCCGGATGAGAGAGCTGGGGAGGGCGTGTTCCTTGCGTTTCAATACCCGGTTGAAATTCCCGGTGTCAGTAACCATGTATTTCTACAGGCAGCGGTAAATGCTGTAAGAAAATATCGCGACCTACCCGAACTTGAACGCTTCGAGCTGGCGGACTTGATTGACGACAAAATTGAGCTGCTAAATATGCCGGAAGATTTACTTTCTCGGTCGGTGAATGTTGGCTTTTCAGGCGGTGAAAAGAAGCGGAATGACATCTTGCAGATGGCGGTTCTTGACCCGACACTGTGCATTTTGGACGAGACCGATTCCGGCTTGGACATTGATGCATTGAAAGAGGTGTCAAATGGCGTCAACAGCCTGAGGGATGGCAAGCGCTCTTTTATTATCGTTACCCATTATCAGAGGATACTCAATTACATTAAGCCAGATTTTGTCCACGTTCTCTACGAAGGAAAAATCATAAAATCTGGTGATTTTTCGATGGTAGCGGAACTGGAGGAGAAGGGCTATGGCTGGCTCACCGGTGAATAATAATCCCGAGTTAGTATTGAAACGCCTTAAGTCTGGTAGGGAAGATGATTTTGATGATTATGCCAATGCACATTGGTTAAATGCGATTGATCTTGGTTTACCGGGTAAGAAAGACGAAGATTGGAAATATACGTCTTTAGACGCGTTCAGCGAGCTTGATTTTACCGGCAATCGCTACGCAGCTCTGACCAAAGCGGGTGTAGACCAACATAGGTTGGATTTTGATTCATACCTGTTGACCTTCGTTGATGGTGAATTCCGCCCGGCATTGAGCGATTTTGATCAAGATGATATTCAGGTCGTCCCGCTGAGTGACAGTACAAAACAGCAATTACCTGAGCCTGTGTTGCCGGAATTTTTCCTTCATGTGACTGAGGCATTAAATCAATCCGGCGTCAGTATTCATGTATCTGGCAGTGCAGAGAAACCTATTTATGTTCTAAATATGGTGTCGCAGTGTCAGCAAGGAATGAGCCATATTCGCAATCATCTTAGTATTGCATCTGGCGGTGAAGCCTGCGTGATCGAACACCTTGTCTCACTCACAGAACCGTTCTGTGACAAACGGGTTGATGGAAATGGTCACTTTACCAGCTCTCGACTGACGATGAATGTTGGCGATAATGCGAAACTTGACCATTACAAGCTCATTCAGGGTGCGGACAGACACTTTCATTTCGGACACAATGATATTCGCGCGGGTCGTGATACTCGAGTTCAAAGCCAGACATTTTTGTTATCTGGAAAGATGATAAGACATCACACCAGTGCTGTGTTGGATGGTGAAAACTCTGAGTTGATGATCAACAGCCTGAGTTTACCTTGTGATGGACAAACCTACGATACCCGTTCGTATCTGGAACACAACAAAAGCCATTGTAATAGTCATCAGCTACACAAAATTATCGCCCAAGACACAGCCAAAGCAGTGTTCAACGGCATGATCAAGGTTGCTCCGAATGCACTGAAAACCGATGGTCAGATGGACAACCATAATTTGTTACTCAGTGATGACGCTGAGGTGAATACCAAGCCACAACTCGAAATATATGCCGATGACGTAAAGTGCAGCCATGGCACAACGACAGGTTCACTGAGTTCAGAGCAACTTTTTTATCTGCGCACCCGTGGTATTGAAAAAGTAGAAGCAGAGCGTTTAATTACCCAGGCATTTGCAGGCGAAGTAACGGAAGCCATTGAGATTCCTGATATTCAGGAATACGTATTCAGGTTAGTGCTCGAAAAGCTTGCTAAGGAGCCATTATGATGAGTCCAGAGATAGGGCATATCCGCAGCCAATTTCCCACGCTTGATCAAGAATTTAATCACAGAAAACTGGTTTACCTCGACAGTGCGGCAACGTCGCAAAAGCCAAACCGGGTAATTGAACGAACGGACAGTTACTATCGGATGCAAAATGCTGCGGTTCACAGAGGTGTGCATCATCTCAGTGCTAATGCAACGGATATGATGGAGCAGGTCAGGGATCAGGTTAAACGGTTCCTCAATGCTGCTGAGCGCGAAGAAATAGTATTTGTTCACGGCACCACACACGCTATCAATTTGGTTGCAAATTCGTATGGTCGTTTGGCGATGAAGGAAGGTGATGAAGTTATCATCACCGAGATGGAACATCACGCGAACATAGTACCGTGGCAGTTACTCGCCAAATCTATGGGTATTAAAGTGGTGGTCTGGAAAATAGAACCAGACGGTACGCTTAATCTAAATACATTGAAAGACCTGCTTAACCAGCGAACACAGTTACTTGCATTAACCCATGTCTCAAATGTTCTGGGTACGGTGAACCCTGTTAACGATATCATCAGCATTGCCAAGCAAAATGGTACCAAAGTACTGATTGATGGCGCTCAGTCGGTCATGCATCAATCTATAGATGTGCAGTCGCTGGATTGTGATTTTTATGTCTTTTCAGGTCACAAGCTTTATGGTCCTACAGGAATAGGTGTGCTTTATGGACGTAAACACCTACTAGACCAAATGCCCCCTTGGGAGGGTGGTGGCGCAATGATTGATGAGGTTCGTCTTGATGGCGAAACGACATTTAATGAGTCACCGTGGCGTTTTGAAGCTGGCTCGCCGAATGTGGCAGGTATTATTGGTCTTGGCGAAGCGATCAGTTTTGTTGAAGAGATTGGTTTTGAGCTGATTCAACAACATGAATCGGCCCTGATGAGTGCTGCGATGCAGAGGTTGTCGGAAATACCAGATATCACTATTTACGGACCCACTCACAAATCTGGTGTGATAGCATTTAATCTTGGCGATTTACATCCATTTGACGTTGGTAGTTTTCTTGATCGATATGGCGTTGCAATTCGCACTGGTCACCATTGTGCAATGCCCTTGATGCATCGTTACCAGGTGCCTGCTATGTGTCGCGCGTCTATAGCGATATATAACAATAAGGAAGATATCAAAGCCTTATGCGAAGGTCTTGAGCGAATTCGCGCTTTACTGATGTCGTGAGTTGATTTGATGAATGAGCAAGGAGTAATTCTTGAATAGTGACAGGTTAATTAAGAACTTTAGCCGTTGTATTGATTGGGAAGACAAATACCTTTACATCATTTCTTTGGGGGAGAAATTCGCATGTCTTCCCCCAGAAGAGCAGGTACCAGGGAACGCTATTTCAGGGTGCCAAAGTAAAGTTTGGATCACGGTAAACGTGGTAGATGGTAAGATCGAACTGGCTGGGAACAGTGATGCAGCGCTGGTGAAAGGTCTGGTTGCTATGGTGATTATTGTGCTCAGCGGGAAGACACCAGACCAATTACTTGAGACCGACATAAAAAAGATTTTCGCTGATATGGGGCTTGCCTTACAGCTTACACCTGCCCGTAATCAGGGGCTCGAATCAATGATCAGAACGATTTACAGTCAGGTTCAAGCGCTGTCCTAAACTTGCCTTCGTTCGAGAGGGCCTGCGATACATATACTATTGTAATGATGACCTTTGTACGAAATCAGTGCAGAGGATTTTTGCTTTCTCGGTGATATCATACTCTTTGTATAACTCACAGGTCCTCGTGAGTGTTTCTCTCGCAAATTTTCTGCTCAGCATACGGCATGAAAGAGAGTTGTCTTTATTGTTCAGTTCAGACATCATTCGACAATATATCTTGCGCAGCCCTTGTAAGTAGCGGGTATCGTCACCGTTTTCTCTTGATAAATCTGCCATTCTCATACAGCAATCAAAGTATTCCATAAGGAGGTGAACTTTTGCGCCAGACCGATTCAGGTTGTTCTCCGCATTAAAAAAATCCAGAGTGACTTCTCGTAGCTGCTCTTTGTATTCATCAATACCCTGATCGAGCCAAGAACTGACAGTGAATGTCATAAGCTCCTCCATCCCTAACTTCATCAGTAGTTAATGATAATGATTATTATTCAAAAGTAAATTACTCTTGTGATGGAATATGAGCAGGTCGAGATAGGGGAGGCATTATTATGATGAAAAGATATTTTTACTTTGTACAACATGAAAACTATCTCTATTGAGAGACGTCCTCTTGTTTAAAAATAAGAATGAGAAATGAAAATTTTCACCGTTTTAACCTAAACGGACGAGCCTATTTTGTTGGTCGGACAAGAATTTTGCTGCTCTCACTCAACAGTAGAGTAATGAATAAAGGATAGTTAGCTAGGGAAGAGAAATAAAAAAGCACCCGAAGGTGCTTTTTTAAAGCTAAGTGCGAGGACTATATTAGTCGTCACCACCCATCACACCCAGAATCTGAAGCAGACTGAGGAACAGGTTGTAGATTGACACATACAGAGCAACCGTTGCAGAGATATAGTTGGTTTCACCACCGCGAACGATAGACTGCGTTGTAAGCAGAATTACACCTGTAGAGAACAGGACAAACAGACCACTAATTGCCAGTGACAGCATTGGGAGCTGTAGGAAGATATTTGCAACCATTCCGACCAGCAGAACAACAAAGCCTGCCATCAGCATACCGCCAAGGAACGACAGATCTCTCTTTGTAGTCAGTGCATAGAATGAACATGCAAGGAAAGTAATGGCTGTACCACCTAACGCTGGGGTGATCGCCCAACCCATTCCAGCACCGATGTACATGTTTAGTATCGGACCAAGCGTATAACCCATAAAGCCTGTCAGCAGGAAGGTAAACACCAAGCCCATCGCGTTATCGCGGTTTTTCTCGGTCAAAAACAGCAGGCCGTAGAAGCCAACCAAAGTAATGATGAGACCGGGATGAGGAAGATTAAAGGCCATCGCTACGCCTGCAACGACAGCTGACCATAGCAATGTCATGGACAGTAGCGCGTAAGTGTTACGCAGAACTTTGTTGGTCGCCAGTACACTCTCTTGTGTCTGATTTCGGGTGACTATACGATCATTCATAGTATTCTCCGAGAATGGTTTCCTTGCCAAAATAGTAATGTCTTATAATACGACAGTTATGGGTGCAAACGCTCACCTTTTCAAGTGTTCGGGTCGCAAAATACCATTTTCCTGTCTCCAAAGTAATTTAACGCGCTGATATGACAGACTTTGTTACAATATTAGGCCTTTCAAATAAAAAAGCGGCCATGATTGACCGCTACTTTTGCTGTTAATGATGGAGTATTTGACTTAAAAAGAGTTGAGTCCGGTCAGATTGCGGATTGTTGAAGAACTCCTCAGGGACGTTTTCTTCGATAATTTCACCTGCATCCATAAAAATAACCCGGTCAGCAACCTCTTTGGCGAAGCCCATTTCATGTGTCACGCACAACATGGTCATTCCTTCATTAGCCAGCTCAACCATGACATCGAGTACTTCTCTTACCATTTCAGGATCGAGGGCTGATGTTGGCTCATCGAACAGCATGACATTAGGATTCATACACAGTGAGCGCGCAATAGCGACGCGTTGCTGTTGACCACCTGAAAGTTGTCCAGGGTATTTACTGGCCTGTTCCGGAATTTTTACGCGTTCGAGATACTTCATTGCAACCTGTTCAGCCTCATCTTTAGGCATTTTCTTTACCCAGATTGGCGCAAGTGTGCAGTTTTCCAACACAGTCAGATGTGGAAAAAGGTTAAAGTGCTGGAAACACATACCGACTTCTTTTCTGACTTGCTCGATATTTTTCAGATCATCAGTTAACTCAGTGCCAGACACAACGATCTGACCTTGCTGATGCTCTTCCAACCGGTTGATACAGCGAATCATGGTTGACTTACCAGACCCTGACGGGCCACATATGACAATTTTTTCGCCTTTCGCTACAGACAGATTGATGTTCTTCAGTACATGAAATTGCCCGTACCACTTGTTTACGTCATTCAGCTCAATAACAGGAGCATTCGGAGACTGCGTCATAATTTCTTCCTTGAACCTATTTTATCGTTTATGTCCGGTGTGGAGCTTATTCTCAAGATAAATGCTGTAACGGGACATCCCGAAACAGAACACCCAGAATACGACGCCAACAAAGACATAACTTTCGGTTTCAAATCCAAGCCATTTAGGATCTGTATTGGCTGACTGACCAATACCCAAAACATCAAACATACCAATGATCAATACCAAGCTGGTATCTTTAAACAGCCCAATAAAGGTGTTCACAATCGACGGTATGGTGATTTTTAGCGCTTGGGGCAAGATAATCAGGCCCGTTTTCTTCCAGTAGCTTAGGCCGAGTGCATCAGCTGCCTCATATTGTCCCTTGGGTATGGCTTGCAGGCCACCACGAACAACTTCTGCCATGTATGCTGCGGAGAAAAGCACAACACCGATCAATGCTCTGAACAGCTTGTCGGTTTCCGCTTCCCCTGACATAAACAACGGCAACATTACCGATGCCATAAACAACACTGTTATGAGGGGAACTCCTCGCCAAATCTCGATGTAGACGGTACATAAACTGCGAATGACCGGCATATCTGAGCGTCGACCGAGGGCGAGTACAATACCGATAGGCAATGAAACAACAATACCGACTATTGCAATGACCAGCGTAATTAATAGTCCGCCCCACAGATGAGTTTGAACAACCTCAAGCCCCCATATGCCGCCATAAAGGAGGTAAGTCGCGAAGACGGGGAAAGGGATGATAAATACGAGCCAGATAAGCGTGCGATATGGTGTTTTCTCATATGCCAGCAAGCCAACAAACATAGCGAGCATGGCGTAAAACAGTTGTGGTCGCCATAATTCAGATTCTGGATAGAAACCAAACATAAACTGATTAAAGCGTACATTAATGAACACCCAGCAGGCACCTTCACGGGAGCAGTCTGCGCGAGTTGAACCTACCCAGTCAGCATTGAGAAATGCCCATTCAGCTAAGGCGTAAATTCCCTCAAAGGCCAAGTAAATCAAGACCAGAGAGATGATAGTGTTTGACGGTGTTGAGAATAGGTTTTGTCTGAACCAGCCTATCACACCAATAGTGTTTGCAGGAGGCGGTAGGTCTGGCTGAAATTCATGTTTATTGGTCATAATTACCTCTCAACCAATGCAACTTTTGCGTTGTAGATATTCATCAACATCGACGTCAGCAGGCTCAGTGTCAGATAAACAGCCATGGTCATAGCGATTATCTCTATAGCCTGTCCCGTCTGGTTCAGCGTGGTTCCCGCAAATACAGACACAAGATCAGGATACCCAATAGCCATTGCCAATGAGGAGTTCTTGGTGAGATTCAGGTACTGACTAGTCAAAGGGGGAATAATTACCCTCAGTGCCTGAGGGATAACCACAAGACTTAACGTCCTGCCCCTGCTCAAGCCAAGCGCCATCGACGCCTCAGTTTGTCCATGACTGACTGCATTAATACCGGAGCGAACGATTTCAGCGATAAATGACGCAGTATAAATGGACAAGGCAAGAGTCAGTGCGGCCAGTTCAGGAATGATGGTAACACCGCCCCTAAAATTGAAACCTTTCAACTCAGGATAGTCTATGGATACTGGCATTCCGCTTGCCAAATATGCAAGGAAAGGTAATCCGATGATCACCGCCAGTGAAATGGTGAATACGGGTGTTTGCTGACCCGTCAGGTCTTGTTTGTTGCGTGCCCACTTAGCAAATCCGAGACAGAAAATAATCGCAACAAGGAGTGCGATGCCTATCCACATTGAACCTTGCTCAAAGACAGGACTTGCCATGTAAAGTCCTCTGACATTCAGGAACAACCATTCACCCACGCTAATGCTTTGTCTGGGAGAGGGTAGAGTCTGCAGAACGGCAAAGTACCAAAAGAAAATTTGAAGAAGAAGGGGGATATTTCGAAATGTCTCAATGTAAACGGCGGCAAAACGACTAAGTAACCAGTTTTTCGACAATCTGGCGACGCCCATCAGGAAGCCAAGAATCGTCGCGAATGCGATACCAAGTACGGATACCAGTGCCGTATTTAAAAGACCAACAAAGAATGTTCGTCCGTATGAATGAGTAGAGTCATACTCAATCAAACTCTGACCAATACCAAAGCCCGCTGTTTCAGTTAGGAAACCAAATCCCGTTGCGATACCTCGTGATTCTAAATTGGTGAGTGCGTTGTTCACTATGGTGTAAAAAAAGAAGACCAGAGCAAGAACTGCAAGTACCTGAAAGAGGATGGAGCGAAACGTGGGATTGTAGAGAAGGTTTTGATTTTTTCCCTGTTCCGGCTTGTTTGCCGAATTACTTGTATGATGTGCTGTCATAGAACTGCAACCTCTATGCATTTTGAGCGAAACTGGGCACGTCTCCATGCCCAGTTTCGTAAAGGTGTATGAGGCTGATTAGCGGATAGGTGGCGCGTACAGGATACCGCCGTCATTCCACAAAGCATTCAGACCACGGGAGATTTGTAATGGCGAATCTTTACCAACAGTTCGCTCAAAGCTCTCGCCATAGTTACCAACTTGCTTAATGACTTGGTAGCCCCAGTCATCACTCAAGCCAAGACCTTTACCTTTGGGTCCATCAACACCAAGAATACGCTTGATATTTGGATCTTTCGAACCCTTCATAGAATCAACATTATCTGAAGTGATACCGAATTCTTCAGCGTTGATCATTGTGTTTAATGTCCACTTGGCGATATTGAACCAGTTGTCATCACCCTGACGAACAACGGGACCGAGTGGTTCTTTAGAGATCACTTCTGGCAAGACGATTGCCATGTTTGGGTTAGATAACTTAACGCGTGAAGCGTAGAGACCTGATTGGTCAGTGGTCAACGTATCACAACGCCCTGCCTCAAAACCTTTGACCGATGCATCATAAGTATCATAAACAACGGGAGTAAACTTCATGCCATTGGCTTTGAAGTAGTCGGCAAGGTTAAGCTCAGTGGTTGTACCTGACTGCACGCATACTGCAGCTCCATCAAGTTCAAGCGCACTGGTTACACCCAGCTTCTTACTGACCATGAAGCCTTGGCCGTCATAGTAGTTAACACCAGCAAAATTGAGGCCCAGTGTACCGTCACGTTGAAGCGTCCACGTTGTATTGCGAGAAAGCACATCAATCTCGCCTGACTGCAATGCGGTGAAACGCTCTTTCGGTGTCAGAGGTACAAACTTAACTTTTGATTTGTCTCCTAATGCCGCTGCTGCAACTGCGCGGCAAAACTCTACATCAAGACCTTCCCATTCTCCCTTTGCATTTGGGTTTGAAAAACCCGGAAGACCTGTACTTACACCACAGCTAATGTAACCCTGCTTCTTAACTTTGCTAAGCGTATCTTCAGCCGCCATAACTTGTGTAGACATCATGGCGGTAGTCGCTGCAATGGCTGCCACTAAGACTTTCATTTTATTTGCCATCAGAGTTTCCTTCCTGTATTTCCTTGTGCACATAGGTTGCACCCGGGATAAAACATTCATGTTTAAACCGTGTAAATAGGCACGCGTGTTGTGTGTATGTTTTAACTTTGAAATATAGCTTAATTTATATGTTTCTTATTTTTAACATTTATGAGTATAGGGATTGTGGTTTAGGGTTCCATAGTTTTATTTCGTTTTAGATCACGTTCTTAGTAAATACTATTCTAGGTCTCAGATAGGGCTGCTTCACTCAATCTATTAAAAAAGAATGAATATTTAAAAAATAAAGCTAACATTACTGATTCTGGAAGGCTGTTTGAATTTAAATTCTTTTAATTTGTTTTTTTATGCGTTTAAAATAATGATATATTGCGTCAATGTTTTTCTTAATCCAGTAAGTTTGGGCTCAAATAGTGTTTTAAAACTGTATTTAACGACTTTTAATTCTTGTCGGGTAGAACAAGCAAAAAATAAATTCGTCACAAAGTTGGGACTTGTTTCAAATAACATCATTGATGTCTGCCGCATAAATCGCTCATTTTTCCTGAGCTAAAAAATAATAATATTAATTAGATCGTGGCTGATTTTCTTAACAACCCGACACACCCTTGTTATTGTATTTCATCTTTTTTGAGCTTTCTGTCACACCGTATTTCCCTCCGAAATGAGAGTTATTCGTAAAACCCGCGTGATCACACGATTATTTAACGGCACGCTGTATTTCTTACTTAATTATTTGAAGGGAGCTCTTATGAAACGGAAGCTGCATTTGTATTCCTGCGGTCGATAGTACTGAAGGACATTACTCGGTGCCAACGGGGTTTTATTAAGCATAATTAGCGGACAAAGTAACTGGTGTTCAGTAAATAGCACTGACAGTTTAACCGAAGAGGTAGCATGCTGATTGCGTCAGTTCCGAGTGGTATGCATGTTTGTCAGTCAGGGGCAACGTATCTTTGCCCCAATATACAGTTCATTTCCATTACCCAATGACAGAATTCTTTGATCGAGCTGGCCTGTAAAGATTATCTGGTAAAACGAATCGTCGGGTACACCATTACCAGACCACCGACAAAGGTGGTCAATACCAGTACCATCAGATTTTCAACGCTACTGCTGTTGTGCAAAGTAAACCACATGGCACTGGCAGCCAGAGCTGCTGAGGTCAGCAAGCTGAATAAAGATGCCGAAAGAGTTGGAGGGCTATTTAGCGTTGCTGATGTTACTAACTTTCTAGCTAAGAGCAAAGAAACAGCCATAGCAACACAAATAGTAGAGGCAAGAGCGAACATTGGCTGTGGCTGCATGATGGCGATAGGTAGGATTATTGCTAGCAGCGTGATCCAAGTGATGGGATTAAAGATAGAGCCCCATTTCAAAACCGATAAATTGGCCATTTTTTGGCAACTTAGGAATATGAGAGTTCCCAATCCAGCGCCTGCAATAATATCCATCACATAGTGAACACCAAGATAAACTCGACTGAGTGCTGTCAGGGCAGCAGCGGAAAGTGCGAGCAGAAGAATCCAACGATATGACCTAGTGGTACTGAACCAGCTTGAAACAGTCAGCCAGATTGCGAAGGCATTGGTGGTGTGTCCACTTGGGAATGAAAAACCATTAGCTGCTGAGAGGCCTAAGTCCGGAAATAAGTATAAGGGGCGTGGTACACCAAAGAACAACTTCAAACCATAAACACTTAATATGGTGATCACTGCCATTAACGCAGTGGATACCAGTCTCTTTGCTCCACCTGTCAGCAGAGCGAAAGGAACAAGCAACACATAAAGATAAGTACTGCCAAAGCCTGATGCCCAGCGAATGAATGTGTCAGTGACAGAGGCGATTGTCTCGGGGAGACTATTGACAGATTCTTGCACATATCTGTTGAGCTGGGCATGTTCAGCAAGAAAGGGCGTGGCTAGCTCACTAAAGTGTTGAGTTACGTTCAGTTGACTCGGCTTTGAGTCTTGAAGCCAGATTGGAAAAGCATCGACTTGCTTAGGAAAACGAAAATCTGACGGTGGATAATAGTGTGTTGGCAAGAGATAGACAGCTTTGATCTCTCTGCCAAAATGAGGGCTAAACCATGAGGCAACATAACCTTTACCATCCATCTCGTAAGTCGGTATGGGGGAGAGCGTCTGGCAATTGAAAATGGCTGCTTCCCCATCGGCATCAAGGCGGTTGATGATTCGCCCTTTCAGGCCTGTTTCTTCATAAAGTTCTCTCAGTGCGGCTTGTTCAGGCGTTTCGTTGTCATCAATCCCACCGCCAGGCATTGCAAAGCGCCCGGTAAGGTAATCTTTCGCCATGAGTACCCGTCCGTTACTGTCAGCGACTAAACAAACGGCACCTTTCGGGCTGGTATCATTCCCTGACATTACTGGCAGTGAAATGAATATGGCTGTGAAAAATAGTAGGAGAGAAAGCCGAGAGACCATTGCGTTTTCTTCTTTATTCAAAAATACAGCAGTCTAACAGTATCCAGTACGTTGAGAATGATTTCTGCTGATAGTGGAATAGAAATGTGCTTTGGTTCGAAGTTATCACTTACGGAAATCCGGCTATCCTTTGTGAACTCTCATTGCTACATATCTGATATCCAGACCTTACGATATGAGGTGTGGCCAGCCTGTTGCCGTCCTGAATTATTCAATGAGCTTACATTGTGTTTGCTTGCTTTTCAGGATGTGCCCCGTTCAGCTGTATTGAATCAGCGATCAGCTTTAGATAGCTTTTCTCGCTTCGATCCTGAGGGCAGTGCTAAATCTAATTTTTTAAAATGACTTCAAACGAAAAGCGTCGGTATATGAAACTTCTCTTTGAGTTATGGTCACATTTGTAGGACATTAAAACGCCGGATATTTGCGTATTATCACCGTCAAAATACACGAACATTACAGTGAGTGATATTTACGATTATCATTCCGGTTGTTCTAAGGGACGTTTAAAACGAATATGTAGCTTGCGATTTCAGATTGCGATTCGTTTTTAAATAAGAAAAATCTATCTGGCTAACTCTGTATTCAGGGTTGCCCAACAGACTGGGGTTCAAGGATGTTTAGGCTAATCGGAAATATAATCTGGTTTTTGCTCGGTGGAATTGTCATGGGATTGGCATGGTATATTTTCGGCTTGTTGGCCTTTATCAGTATCATCGGTATTCCATGGGGCAGGGCGTGTTTTGTTATAGGTACGTTCTCTTTCTTTCCATTCGGAAAGGAAGCGATAAGCCGGGATGAACTGACCCAGCAAGAAGATATAGGCACGGGAGCACTGGGGACAGTAGGGAATGTGATTTGGTTGTTACTGGCGGGTATATGGCTGGCTATGGGTCATATCGCGTCAGCAGTAGCCTGTTTTGTTACCATTATTGGTATTCCATTTGCGATTCAGCACTTAAAGCTCGCACTGATTTCTCTGTTCCCGATTGGGAAGACCATTGTTGATAAGGAAGTCGCCGAAGCGGCCCGCGTCAGCAATGCGCAATCGCGGGTCGATCAGATAAGAAAAGGAAATTAGTCGATACTGTCTTCGTCGATTTCAATGCAGGCAAACGTCTGAAGTCTGCTGACCAAATGGTCACCCAGCAAGGTGGCCGTTGTCCAAAACCCTCCTTCGCCTTCAATCTTCAATCCATTCTCATGCATATCGAGAGCCAGACAGGCGGCACTTTGACCCAATATTTTACTTGTCGAGCAGTAACCCGGATCGCCACGCCCAATGAAGTGCGTACGAATGGTTTGTCCCTCCGGGGTTTTACCTGCAAAACGGATATCATAAAAACCATTTTGCTGAGCCTCTGGTGAGGGGCCTTGACCCGGGTTTGGCAATATGGTTTTTTTCAATAACCAACGACTCGGTGGCAGGGCAACAAGGCTCAAGAAGGTACTGAGACCACCAACAATAGCGCCCGATTTCAACATCCCCTTAGCACCTTTTCCTGTCAGCATTGCCTCATCGTAGGTAAAGTCACGACCGTAGGGATGGCCGGATAAGGCATGGGAGCGAAATACAATTTGTGTGTTAATGGCAGCCATGATGAAAGGCGCTGTCCAACGATTAAAATCCGGATCCTGTGCTGGAAGGTTATTGGTCGATTGTCTGGCGTTTGCACAGTCTTGCTCGGGACAAATCAGATACGGGTTAGCCAAATTTTTGAGTAGGGAAGGGCTTTTTACCACTTCTTCTGCGTGGTTGATAACACTGGCGACGGTACCGCCCGATGCACCTCCCCGAATCGCTTTTACTCGCATTTTGATTTGATTACAGTAATTACCAAATTTTTTCTTCGCCAGTTGCTGGGTAAAATATACCCCTATGTCTGAAGGAACCGAATCAAACCCACAGGCATGAACAATTCTCGCGCCTGTCTTTTTTGCCATTGATTCGTAACGCTTTAGCATCGGATGAATCCACAGTGACTCGCCAGTCAAATCGCAATAATCCGTGCCGGATTCGCAACAAGCTCTCACCAGATTTTCGCCATAAAAAGCGTAAGGCCCGACTGTTGAGGCAATAACTCTAGCCTCTGCGCACAATGCGTCTAGGCTATCCTTATCGTCTGAATCGGCGATCAGTATCCTGAGATCCTTGATACCGGTTTCATCTTTTACTTTCTCCAGTTTGGGGCGAGAACGACCTGCGATGGCCCAGACAAGCGCCTCCTGACCTTTGCCGTTAAATGTGTCTGACAGATAGCGGCATAATATCTGCCCAACAAAACTGGTTGCACCAAAGACGATAAGGTCCAGCGGCTTTTTCATGATCTCTATCCTTAAGTTCAACGATATCTAACATGATTTATCATTCGAATATTATGTATATCATGAAAGATTAATCTGCCGGGTAACAGCCCCCATCGTGACGCTATAGTGTGTTTAGTTGCAGATAATAACTTTGTAACCAACTGCTTTAGCATTGAGAAATGGTCTGATTCAGTGAGGGTATAAATGTAAAATCAGAACATTTATTCCGTTATTTACCCAATAATAATGTATACATAGTCACACTTTCGGCACGACACTTTTGTTGCTGCAAAGCGAGATGATGTGACCCAAGCGTTAATTTCTATATGTTGGTGATCATGTGAATTGGGGATTGTTGGCGTTTTTTGCCAGTGACCTTGTTGCCGTAATTCGTGTCGAGTCGTTTAGCCCTAAATGCAGACGCTGACACAGATAATATTAAGTGTTTACAGCCATGCATTGGCTGTAATGGAGGAAATATGTCAGTTAGGATCGACTTTTATTCAGATATTCTCTGTATCTGGGGCTGGGTTGGATATCACATCAATCATAAGTTAGCAGGTCGCTGGCAAGAGGGCGAAGTGAGATGGCATTATCGCCATCTAGAGTTGTATGGTGATGTTGCAGCGCGAATCCGTTCTCAGGGAACAGGAGATCAAGCATATTTTCGATACGCAGAACGCTCTGAGAAATTCGTAAGTGGATTCGACGGATTGGATTTTCACCCCGATGTCTGGCGTAAAGTCAGGCCCGGAAGCTCACTGCTGCCACATCAGGTCATTAAGGCGGTCGAGTTAGAGTATGGCCAGCAGACCGCCAATCATTTCGCTGACCGAGTGAGGGAGGCCTTTTTTCGCGATGGCCGCAATATTGGCGATTTCAACGTGTTGACGGATTTACTGACTGAATATCAGCTGAGCAGTAAGTCTTTGCTGAGCTGTATAACGAACGGTTACGCGCTTGGTGCTACCGTCGCCGAATTTCGACAGGCAGAAAACGATAAAGTGCCCGGCAGCCCGACGTGGATGTTAGATAATGATCGTTATCGGCTCTTCGGTAATGTCGAGGCATCCGTGATCATAGCAACTGTTGATACCTTGTTATCGAAGCGACGGGACTAACTTGGCGCAGTGTGGGTGGTCATAATCACCTCTTGTTCCGACGGGGAATGAAGCGTCACTGCCAGCTTGCTCAGGCCCGATAATGCAAGGATATGGGTTCCACCACAAGGTATTTCGACCCGTTTATTATCGATTGTGCATTGCCAATAGCGGGAGTCTGTCAATAAAGGGCCATGCCTATGCATGGTTATTGTCTGACCGCTGTCTCGCCACTCTGATAATTGATGGTTAACTTTGTCCTCGACTGCAGATAGATCATTCAGCAAGTCTGCGCTGTTCAACCCACGCTTTCGCAGCGTTTTACCAAGTCGATAGGTGTCCTTGCAACTGTCTTCCCCGACAAAGCTACTTTGTTCAGCAAATGCGTGAAAATCGTAATGTCCAAGTGCATCAAGACGCGACGGCTGCTTCCGCCAGTACGCATGATGTAAGACTTTGTTTAGCGCCAATGCAGCGAAATGCGCGCCGCTGTGACCGCGACTCAGTGCATGCTGATACGTTTCATCAACGGCAAGTTCCACTGTTTCGCCAACAGTGAATGCGGAAGGAGCGTCAACAATGTGAACAACGACGAAAAGCCACCCAGCCTCATGGCGTTTAACCGGAATATCCCTACCGATGTAAAGATGTCCTGACTCAAGCTGATAAGCGCCTGTCAGGCAGTCAATCACAGCAAAGTGTTGATTGTTGTGAACAACCACGCCCCTGTCGGCAGGGTGATCTGGCCATATATGTGATACCGGATGGAACGGCGTCATATGAGTGACCAGAATAACGCCTTGTGCTGTTTTTGACGAAAACTGAACCGTGCCCGAACTCTGCCATTCCGGGACAGTAAAGGTAACATGTGTAGCTGTGACTGTTGTCATGTAATAGCGCCGTTATTTTTCGAGTGGAAATGATGATAACAGCGTTATTAGACTCACGAAAACAAACCGAACCTACTCCGTGAGACAATTAAAGTGACATGTCGTTAAATTTTGAATTCAAAGCCAATCATCACGCTCTCAATGTCCGTTTCCAATCCACTTTTGCGGTCAGAAAACTTTCCACGTCGAAACTCTACATTGGCGGTCAGATCAGATCGGATGTGATAGCCTGCTTGGACACCATATGTAAGCATAGTGTCGGAACTCTTGAAAGTATTGGTAGAACCATTTGGCGCGGAGACATCCGTGTTCAACGTAACATGTTGAATCCCAACCTGCGGCCCGATAAAAAATTCGTCATTTAAGTAATAGTCTGCTTTGATGTTTGCGCCGACACCATGAGCTTTTGCCGTTTTAGAGGGCTCATTGATCGATTTGCTGGTCAGCCTCTTTCCTTCATATTTGGTGAATTCTACTTCGATACCGACCATCCAATTTTTCATTACCAGGGTTTCAAAGCCTGCATGAGCAGTGAAACCTGCTCCTACACGTTCAGTGCCACCGTCAATCCCGCGACTTTTCTGGTCACTGTCCCTGATATCGTAATCAGAGTTTATGTAATTCGCGCCTGCGTAATATTTTCCGCTGCTGTACAGGTCTTTAATCGAGTATGACGCAGCCATGGTAGCCGACGAGTAAAAAGCGATGAGTTGAAATGCTACTGCTAAGATGATTTTTTTCATGATTAGAATTCTGCTTATCCAAATAGTATGAAGGGGGAGCCCCTCGTGTGATCCATTCACTTTTCAATACCAATACGCATTCTTTGCGCAGTGTCCGAACATACTCGTACACTTGCCCTCTGCACAAGACCCGTTTGTGAGACTTTTCAGACAGTTTCAGATTGCTGACAATCAGACTGTTATCTTTAGGTAAAACAGACGCTGGATTTGTGACTGTCCTGCTCAGGATCCTTTGCTGGCCTGTTGTGGGTCGCCTTTCATGCAGAATGAGTTTTAGATTTTTTCCGTTCTATTATCCCCCGAATCCGTGACCGCTATTTTACCTTTACAGTCTAAAGAGAAGCATACAACTTCTCTCATCATCCATACCGATAGGAAATGTTTATCCGTTAACAAGAAAACCTGCGTTGTTGGCTTGACCGCCAAAACTGCACACTGTTTGCATAAAAGAGGGTGAGTAAGCTTGCCGTCGAGCAAAACGCAAGGATGGATATGCTGGTACTGATTTCGGGAATACTCATTGGCTTTACGCTCGGTCTGATGGGGGCAGGGGGAGCCATTTTAACGGTACCTGTGATGATGTATGCCGCGGGCATGGAGGAGAGACAGGCGATTGCCAGTGCATTGTTTATCGTTGCAACGATTAGCGCCACACTGAGCATCAGAAACCTGCTAAATAAAGCGATCAACTGGCAACTTATCGGATGGTTTGGTTTACCGGGCATTGTCGGTGCATACCTTGGCGCGGTAGCCGGGAATATGGTGTCAACGTCAGTACAGATGACGGTATTTGCACTTTTGATGGCCGTCGCTGCCACTAGGATGTTGTGGGAGTCAGCACAGTCAGCCCCGAATGAGAAAACGTCAATCGCTGCAGGAACGTTATTTTTTGTCGGTATGTTGACCGGGCTGATGACTGGATTTGTCGGGGTTGGCGGGGGGTTTTTGATTGTGCCTGCATTGACACTGCTGGCAGGTATTTCAATGACATCAGCAATAGCGACCAGCCTCGCTGTGATCACTCTTAATGCTTCAGTCGGTTTTTATCAATATTTACATGTCTTTTCTCAGCAGGGTATTGAGCTGGCCTGGAAGACGCTTGTCGCTGTCGCCGCAATAGGTGTTTTGGGAAGCCTTATTGGGAATGTGTTAGGGCGTCGGTTACCGCAAAAGCACATAAAGAAAATATTTGCAGTCTTTTTACTCGGTTTGTCTTTTTTTACCGTGATAGAGCAAGTTGGAGGATAATATGTTACTGACAAGCAATGAGATCGTCGAGAAAGCAAAAGTAAGGATAAAGGAAGTCGATGCACAAGATTTTCTGCTTAATATGGATAAGTATGTGGTGATTGATGTAAGAGAAAAAAATGAGCTTGATGATGGATACATTGACGGCTCTGTGCATATTCCGAGAGGCACGTTGGAAATGAACATTCTCAAGCTCCTCAGTGACACGTTAAAGGTAACAAATATCGAACATCAACCGATTATGTTGTATTGCCGAACAGGTGCACGTTCTGCGCTCTCAGCTGATGCACTGCAGGGGATGGGCTTTAAAGAGGTGTATTCATTGGCTGGTGGTTTCAAAAAGTGGCAGGAACTGGATTATCCGACAGTGAGTAAAAAGTAGCGGCTTTTCAATGTGTTGACGACAAGAAGGTTCGCGGTTCTTAGTTGTCTAAAAGCGAGTAAACGTATTGACGCTTAACCCGCTCCCGAGAAAAAAGTGATTTATCAGTGAGCTCATTCAATATTGCACGGGCCACCGCCTCGGTCACTGAGCATTGTTCGGCAACCAGTTTTGCTGTGAGGTCACTGTCTTCTCGGGATTTTGCCAATTCGATAACACTCAAAGCCTGATCGCTGAGGGTACTCAAATCTACATCAGCGGGCACGGTTTCTTTTGCTTGTTCTGCCACTTCTACGTCAAGGCCAACCTCGCTTTCTGCCTTTGTGTTGTCATTATCAGAAGATGAACGCCCTTGCGATGTCTTCGGAATATCAAACGGCAATTCACTGTTAAGTGGTGAAAATTTCTCCAGCTCAACTCTGAAACCGACAAAGTCAGCAATGGCCTGAACCAAAATTTCGCACTGATGTTCAGCGAAATAGGTGAGATCCAAGTGATCATCTTCGGTGCTGATAAAGCTTCTCCAATACTGTGACTTATTTTTCAACAGCATTTCAGATAAGGAAATATAGCGAAATGCATCATAGCCGTGACGATACATACACCAGTAAAACAAGGCTCTGGCCAGACAGCCATTTTTGCTTCCTAGTGGCCTGATAAAACCAATACAGAAATGAAGGGCGATTGATTTAATCAAAGGATGAAGGTAACTACCTGCGTCGATATCGTCATGAGGCAGATTAATCCATTCTGCAAGCTGACTGATTCTCGGTTCGATTTCCCCGGCCTTGGCACCGTGATGCACGTGAGTTGTATCCTCGAAATTCACGAGTTCTGAGCCGGACTGGCGC
>NZ_LYBM01000047.1 GCF_001707825.1 Veronia pacifica
TTTTCGAAAAAAGTTATATCAAAGAACCTGTTCGCTCAAAATACGCACAAAAACCGCGTTTTTGATTATTTATTGCCCTGATTCTTGGTTGATCCTGAGGATCTCAGATAAACATAATGGCAAAAGATGAAATATCTAATCCGCAAAAAAAGAAAAGCCCGCAGATGCGGGGCTTTTACATTTTACGGTTAGCAGATGAATTACATCATGCCGCCCATACCACCCATGCCGCCCATATCAGGCATTGCAGGTGCATCTTGTTTTGGCAGTTCACTTACCATAGCTTCAGTTGTGATCATCAGACCTGCAACAGAAGCAGCAAATTGAAGTGCAGAGCGGGTAACTTTTGTTGGATCCAGGATACCCATGTCGATCATGTCGCCGTACTCACCCGTTGCAGCATTGTAACCGTAGTTAGCATCACCTTGCTTAACTTGGTTAGCTACAACAGAGTCTTCATCGCCAGCATTCAGTGCGATTTGACGGATAGGCGCTTCCATTGAACGCAGTGCAACGCGAATACCAACATTCTGGTCTTCGTTTGAGCCTTCCAGGTTTTCTACTTTGTGAGCCGCACGGATAAGTGCAACACCACCACCAGCAACAACGCCTTCTTCTACCGCTGCGCGGGTTGCGTGCAGGGCATCTTCAACGCGGTCTTTCTTCTCTTTCATCTCAACTTCGGTTGCGGCACCGACTTTGATTACTGCCACACCGCCAGCCAGTTTTGCAACTCGCTCTTGAAGCTTCTCTTTGTCGTAGTCTGACGTTGCTTCTTCAATTTGCTGACGAATCTGAGTCACACGACCTTCGATTGCTGCTTCTTCACCGTTACCGTCAATGATGGTGGTATTTTCTTTGGTGATGCTAATGCGTTTGGCCTGACCGAGATCTTCCAGAGTCACTTTTTCAAGCTCCAGACCGATTTCCTCAGAAATAACAGTACCAGCAGTCAGAGTCGCGATGTCCTGAAGCATAGCTTTACGACGGTCACCGAAACCAGGTGCTTTAACTGCAGCTACTTTTACGATGCCACGCATGTTGTTAACAACCAGTGTTGCCAGTGCTTCACCTTCAACGTCTTCTGCGATGATCAGCAGTGGACGAGAGGATTTTGCTACTGCTTCCAGAGTAGGCAGCAGTTCGCGGATGTTTGATACTTTTTTGTCAACCAGCAGGATGAATGGGTTTTCCAGTTCAACAGAACCTGATTCTTGGTTGTTGATGAAGTACGGAGACAGATAACCGCGGTCAAACTGCATACCTTCTACTACATCCAGCTCATCTTGCAGAGACTGACCTTCTTCAACTGTGATAACACCGTCACGACCAACTCGCTCCATTGCTTCTGCGATAATGTTACCTACGGTCTCGTCAGAGTTTGCAGAGATTGTACCCACCTGAGCGATAGCTTTGTTGTCTGCACACGGAACAGAAAGTGCTTTTAATTCTTCGACAGCTGCAGCTACGGCTTTATCGATACCACGCTTGAGGTCCATTGGATTCATGCCAGCCGCTACCGCTTTCAGGCCTTCGTTGACAATTGATTGCGCCAGTACAGTCGCAGTCGTTGTACCGTCACCAGCCGCATCGTTAGCCTGTGAAGCCACTTCTTTTACCATTTGAGCGCCCATGTTCTGGAATTTGTCTTCCAGTTCAATTTCACGAGCAACTGAAACGCCATCTTTAGTGATGGTTGGCGCACCGAAAGATTTGTCCAGAACCACGTTACGGCCTTTAGGACCAAGAGTCACTTTCACTGCATCGGCAAGTACGTTCACGCCTTCAAGCATTTTTACTCGAGCATCGTTGCCAAATTTAACTTCTTTAGCTGCCATTTTTTATTTCCTTTCTGAATTCTTTTTTAGAGGTGAAATGAATTACTCAACGATAGCCATGATGTCGTTTTCAGACAGAATCAGGACTTCCTTGCCATCAATTTTCTCGCTCTTCGTGCCATAGCCTTCAGAGAAAATGACGGTATCCCCAACTTTTACATCGAGAGGTTGTACATTACCATTCTCGAGAATACGTCCTTTACCCACTGCCAGAATCACACCACGGGTAGATTTCTCAGCCGCAGAACCAGTCAGTACGATACCACCAGCAGATTTTGACTCTGCTTCCTCGCGTTCAACGATTACTCGATCATGAAGTGGACGAATGTTCATCGGTCGTCTCCTGAATATTTGTGTTATTCCATCTAATGAAAATGAGGGTAGCAATTTGCATCACTCATAAGTTAAAGCGGATGTGGGGATGTTTCATTTCAATAACAAGTAGCAAGAACAATTTTTTTTATTTTTTTCACAATACCTTTTGCTCCATCACATTCTATCGATTAGGGTAGCCCCGCAATATTCCCGACAGAGAGTGTTATGAACGACAAGCATGGTTTGCTGACAGGCCCAATCGATCAGACGTTGACTAAAATGACCATCCCCATGGTATTTGGACTTATCGCGATACTGATGTTTAACCTGATCGATACGTTTTTCATCTCTCTATTAGGTACTCATGCGCTCGCTGCGATAAGTTTCACCTTTCCCATTACCTTCGCCGTCAACTGCATCACCATGGGCATTGGAGTAGGTTTATCTACTTCAATAGCAAGGCTGCTGGGGCAGAAACGCCATCAGGGTGCTGCCACTATGACGGCGCATGGTCTGATACTCGCGGTTTTGTTAGTGACGGGGGCGGCAACGCTGGGCTCATTGACAATCACACCGCTATTTAGCTTTCTCGGTGCCGGAGAAGACCTGATCCCCCTGATCGATGAATACATGTCGATCTGGTATCTCACCATTCCTCTGCTGGTAATACCAATGGCGGGGAATTCTGCACTCAGAGCATGCGGCGACACCAGGACGCCAGCAAAGATAATGATCCTGGCCGGTGCCATAAACGGCGTGCTCGACCCTCTGCTCATCTTTGGCTATGGCCCCTTTCCAGAGCTCGGCATTAAAGGTGCTGCAATTGCTAGTGCCATCAGTTGGGCTGGGGCTCTGGCTGGTTCACTTTATATGCTAATAGTGAGGGAAAAACTGCTGGCGTTACCGTCGTTAGCCACAGTTGTGGAAGACTGGCGCACTATATTGTCAGTCGGCACACCCGCTGCAATGTCTAATGTACTTAATCCAATTTCCGGCGCTGCACTGATGTGGCTTTTGGCTTCTCAAGGCACAGCCAGTGTTGCCGCATACGGCGCAGCGCAGCGTGTTGAATCATTGATGCTTATCGTGATGATGGCTCTGACATCGACCCTCACACCATTAATGGCACAAAACTTCGGTGCGGATAACCCGAAGCGCGCATTTGAAGCTCTGTTCCGGGCTATTCGCTTCTCGCTCGTTTTTCAGTTTATTGTTTTTGTCGCTATGGTGCCGCTCAGTCACCCGATAGCCATGATGTTCAGTCAGGAAAATGCGGTACAAGAAAAGTTATGGCATTACTTGTTGGTTGTACCATTGAGCTATGGGCTTCAGGGAACCCTGATGATGCTGGTCAGTGCGCTGAATGCGATGAAACGTCCCTTGGTTTCATTCTCTTTTAATTTGGCGAGGCTTTTTATTCTCATCCTGCCGCTGGCTTGGTTGGGTGGCTTTCTGGGACAAACTGAAGGACTCTTCATCGGTATCGCTACGGCGAATGTGGTTTCAGGTGTTGTTGCCTACCTGACCGCCGTCCATTTTAGACGGCGGTTGATTTGTGAAAACCGTTACTGATCAGTCATGACCTCTTCACGGGCTGATAACGACATCTTGTCAGCCCTTGCAAGCAATAAATCCAGAGCCTTAAACAGATCACGATACTGGGATGCACTCATCCCCGCCAGAATGTCATTTTCCCACTCAAGTGCCCTTGGAACGATCCTTTGATACAGCTCACGCCCCTTCGTCGTCAGGTGAAGGTATGCCGCTCGATGATCATTCTGGTCCTTGACCCGACAAACATAGCCTTTAGATTCGAGACTGGTCAGCGTTCGGGAGACCCGGACTTTATCAAGGCTAGTTTCAGCCGATAGCTCTTTTGCTTTCACGCCATCACGGTTACCCAAGGTAGCAAGGACCCGCCATTCTGGACGGGTAATACCGAACTCTTCCTGATAAAGGCGGGCAAGCCCATCGGACACGTGCTCCGCAGTCCGTACAAGTTTATATGGTAAAAAGTCGTCCAGGGAAAAATCGACAGGTACCGACATAGGCGTTATTACTCCCTTTTCTATGCCGAAAGCAGCATCGTGGCTATCTCGGACTCTCAGGTGACAAATAGTTTCTTAAGAAATCATTACATATTCTATTGTCACTCCACCAGCGGAAACCTGCCACCCGAATCTTTTTTTTATATCTTATTTTTACAGTATTTGTCACAGAACCACCCCATTTTCATCCATCCCGTTTATTGCCAAATTAACCACAATGGGGCTATGATAACCATATAGTTACAAATGAAACCAAATTGACAGGCCGCCAAGGCCTAACAGGGAGACGAGTATGCGCAAGTGGTTTTCATTTCCAATAAAAGAGGGTGAAACCTCGCGTCAGGCACATTGTGATTTGCCAGAAGGGACATATGAAAGAGAGTGTGGCAAAGAGGGATTCTTTGGTCCAGCCACACACATGTACCACCAACATGCTCCTACTGGCTGGAGCCATTGGGAAGGCTCACTCAGGCCCCATGCGTTCGATACCAACAAAGTAGAGAATGCTGATGGCAATCCCATGACCGCACCACTCTTGCTTAGCAACCCGAATGTGAAAGTGCGTATTTGGCATTGCAATGACAAAATGGACTATTTAGTTCGTAACGGCGACGGCGACGATTGCCTCTTTGTCCACCAAGGTAGCGGTGACCTGTATTGCGATTATGGCCATCTGTCTTTCCGTGATGGCGACTATCTGATTATCCCACGTTCGACAAACTGGCGTATTGTGCCAAAAGAGCCAGTCACCCTGCTGATGATTGAGGCAACGCACGGCTCATACATGGGTTCAGACAAAGGTATCGTTGGCGACCATGCGGTCTATGACCCAGCCATTCTCGAACACGCCTCAATCAACGATACGTTCAAGGCCCAACAAAGCAGCAATGAGCAATGGCAGGTCCTTCTTAAATCACGTGATGAAATGAACTGCATTACTTATCCGTTCAACCCATTGGATGCGAAGGGCTGGAAAGGCAATCTCACAGTATTTAAGCTTAACTGGCGTGACATCCGCCCACTGATGAGTCATCGCTATCACCTGCCGCCATCCGCCCATACTACGTTTGTGGCCAACGGCTTTGTCATTTGTACTTTTGTTCCCCGTCCAATAGAAAGCGATCCCGGCGCAATTAAGGTTCCGTTCTACCACAATAACGATGACTATGATGAAGTTATCTTTTATCACCGTGGTGAGTTCTTCAGTCGCGATAATATCCATCCGGGTATGGTTACCCATCACCCATGTGGTTTCCCGCACGGCCCTCACCCTAAAGCGTTTGCTGCCGGGGCAAAAAGGGCAAAAGGAGAAACAGATGAAGTGGCGGTGATGATAGATACCCGTATGCCGCTGGATCTGGGTGACGCTGCTGTAGCGACCGAAGATAAAGATTATGTGAAATCCTGGCAAACACCGCCGACCGCCTAATCTGCGAGAACATGGAAGGAACGAGCAATGAAACTGGCATCATTAAAACATCAAAGAGACGGTAAACTGATAGTTGTTTCAAGAGACCTCACTAGAGCGGTCGATGCAACTGATATTGCCCCTACCCTGCAGGCAGCACTGGATAACTGGTCATCACTTTCTCCCGTGCTTGAAAAGCGTTATCTGTCACTGAACGATAATCAATGCGAAGGCAGCTTTGCATTTGACCCTAGCGCGTGCGCATCTCCTCTGCCACGCGCCTATCAGTGGGCAGACGGCAGCGCTTATGTAAACCACGTCGAGCTGGTTCGTAAAGCACGTGGTGCCGAAGTACCGGCAACCTTTTGGACTGACCCTTTGATGTATCAAGGGATGTCCGACGGCTTTCTTGGTCCACAGGAAGATATTCCGCTTTGCGATGAAGCCTGGGGATGTGACTTTGAAGCTGAAATCGCAGTGATCACTGATGACGTTCCAATGGCTTCAACAGCCGCAGATAGCGCAGACCATATCAAACTGTTGATGTTGGTTAATGACGTATCGCTGCGTAACCTTATCCCGGGTGAGTTGGCAAAAGGCTTTGGTTTCTTCCAGTCAAAACCTGCTTCTGCATTTTCTCCTGTTGCGGTCACGCCTGACGAGCTGGGAGACGCATGGGAAGATAACAAGGTACATCTGCCTCTTGAGGTTCACCTCAATCACACGCAGTTTGGCGCGCCGAACGCTGGGGTTGATATGACCTTTGATTTTTCTCAGCTTGTCGCACATGTAGCAAAAAGCCGTCACGTCAGCGCAGGTACTATTGTCGGTTCAGGTACAGTGTCCAATGTTGATCGCAGTAAGGGTTCATGTTGTCTTGCTGAACGTCGAATGCTGGAAATCATTGAGCACGGAGAAGCAAAAACACCATTCATGAAACATGGCGATCAGGTCGATATTGAAATGCATGACGCCGATGGTCACTCTATTTTTGGGAAGATCTCTCAGACAGTGGTGCCATACTCAGGAAATAAGGCTTAGGAAGCAGAGCTCATGGAAAGAACCCTCTACGACTACAGCAAGTCTTCGGCCTCATACCGTGTGAGGATTGCGCTGAATCTCAAAGGCCTGGACTATCAGGCCATTTCTGTCCCTTTGTTGGAGAATGCCCAGCGCAGTGATACGTATCTGGCGATGAATCCGGCTGGGCTGGTGCCAACCCTGAAAGAGGGCGAGCAGGCGATCACTCAGTCACTGGCTATTCTGGAATACCTTGAGGAGACGTATCCTACCCCGGCACTCCTGCCGGAAGATCCGCTGGCTCGTGCAAACTGCAGATCACTGGCGTACGACATTGCCTGTGATGTCCACCCTTTGAACAATCTTAGAGTTCTGAAGTATCTGACCGGGCATCTGGGCCATAGTGAACAGGAAAAACTGGACTGGTATGTTCATTGGTTAAAACAAGGTTTAGACGCACTGGAAGCCAAACTGGCTGGAAGTGGACACCGTTTTTGCTGTGGTGACACACCAACACTTGCTGATCTTTGTCTGGTACCACAATTGTTCAATGCCCGCCGCTTTGAGCTGGATATGAGTCCTTACCCAACACTGGTCGCCATTGACAAGGAATGTCAGTCGCTACCCGCGTTTAAAAATGCGCACCCCGCTAACGTTTAGGAGCAAATATGGAGCAGCAACCCCTGTGGCGTCCGAGCGCAAAACGTGTCGCAGATGCAAACATTACAGAGTTTATTCAGGCCGTTAATCAGCAAAATGATGTCAAACTGAAAGACTACGCGTCCCTGTATAAGTGGTCAGTGAATGAGAGTGAGGCATTCTGGACGACGTTATGGGATTTTGCCGGGGTGATCGGCAAGCGTGGAGAGACCGTTCGCTTTACCCATGCCATGAGCCCGGCCAAAAAGAGTCGCTGGTTTCCGGATGCGGAAATTAACTTTGCTGAGAATCTGCTGCAGTGGGCAGATGAAATGGGCGATCATGACGCCATTGTTTTCAGTGGTGAAACAGAGACGCCAAGGTCATTAAGCTGGTCTGCACTGCGTGATCAAGTGGCGCACATTGCTCACTTGCTGAAAGAGCAAGGGATCGCTGAGGGTGATGTTGTTGCAGGTTATTTGCCCAACGTCACTGAGGCTGTAGTTGCTATGTTGGCAACAGCCTCACTGGGGGCAATATGGACATCGACATCGCCAGATTTTGGTGTTGAAAGTGTGCTGGACAGATTTGGCCAAACGCAACCGAAAGCTCTATTTACCACTGACTGTTACCATTACAATGGCAAGACTCACGACTGCCTGAGCAAGGCCAGAGACATTGCCAGTAGAGTAGACAGCATCGCGCAGCTTATTGTTATTCCATTTTCTCAACGTGAAGGCGTGCAACATACCTTACACTCAGGCGAGCGCGATTGGAGTGACGCACTGTCTGGAGATGCACCCGAGTTAACCTATACCCGGACAGGCTTCAACGCACCTCTCTACGTACTCTATTCTTCAGGCACCACAGGCAAACCCAAATGTATTATCCACAGTGTGGGTGGAACTCTGCTCAATCACCTGAAAGAACATCAGTTACATTCGGATGTGAAAGTCAGAGATCGCCTGTTTTACTTCACCACTTGTGGCTGGATGATGTGGAACTGGATGGCGACCGCATTGGCAAGCGGTGCAACACTGGTATTATTCGACGGAAGCCCATTTTATCCTGATGCAGGTGTTTTGTGGCGATTGGCGGAATCACAAAAGGTGACGCTGTTTGGCACCTCGGCGAAGTATCTGGAAGCGTTAGAGAAGCAAAGTTATTTCCCTCGCGAACAACACGCCCTCTCCACACTCAGAACCTTGTGCTCAACGGGCTCCGTTCTGGCACCAGAACAGTTTGATTATGTCTATCGTGATGTAAAAGAGGATATTCAGCTCAGCTCTATCGCGGGCGGCACTGACATTTGTGGTTGCTTTGTACTGGGCAGCCCAATCAGCCCTGTTTACAAAGGGCAGGCTCAGGTCCGTGCATTGGGAATGGATGTTCAGGTATTCAATAATCAGGGCGATCCGGTCGTCGCTGAAAAAGGTGAGCTGGTATGCTGTAACTCCTTCCCCAATCAGCCCGTTGGTTTCTGGCATGACCATGATGGCGCGCGATACCACAAAGCATACTGGGATAAAATCCATGATGTCTGGTTCCATGGCGACTATGTTGAGCTAACACCACAAAACGGTATGGCTTTCTTTGGACGTTCTGATGCCATCCTTAACCCGGGTGGCGTTCGTATTGGTACCGCTGAGATCTATCGCCATGTCAATCAGCTTGAAGAGATCATCGACTCTGTGGTGATTGGTCAGGAATGGCAGAATGATGTCAGGGTCGTACTGTTTGTGAAAATATTGCCCGGTGTCGATCTCGATGATCAACTGGAAAATATGATCCGCAAAACAATCCGTACTCACTGTACGCCACGGCATGTGCCCGCCAAGATTGTTGGCATCACCGATATTCCGCGAACCCGTTCTGGCAAGCTCGCTGAACTGGCTGTTCGCGATGTTGTGCATGGTCGGGAAGTTGCGCAGCTCAGTGCGCTCGATAATCCAGAGTCATTGAACCAATATAAAAGCCGCCCAGAGCTTGATGACTAACATCTTTTAGGCTCAAGCAAAAACCAATCAGCCCGGCTTTGCCGGGCTGATGTTTAATTACGCTTAATAGATTAGCTAAGCGAGCACGCTACTCTAGACGATCTTTATCTTTGTCATCATCTTTGCGCTCGTATTCTCCTTCAAAGGTATCACCACCCGTTCGTGAAGACCGATCAAACGGTCCCTGATGATTTCCCCCTTGCTGGCTAAATCCGTGGAAACTCGCTGAACTTGCACCGACTTTGAATTTTGTCAGGCAATACTTGGCAATGAGAGAACGAGGGCCAGGTAGAAGTACCGTCATTCCCATCGCATCGGTCATAAAACCCGGGGTCAATAAGAGAACACCTGCAACAGCAAGCAAAACACCTTCCATGATCTCCTGTGCCGGGAGTTCGCCATGCTGCATGCGAGACTGCGCAGACATAAGTGTCTGTAATCCCTGACTACGCACTAGTGACGCACCCAGAACGGCAGTGATCAGCACCAATGCTATCGTTGTCCACAATCCCAGAAATCCGCCAACCTGAATAAACAGAGCAATCTCTACGATAGGAACCACGATAAATAAAAATAATATAACCGGAAACACGTTCATCCTTATCTTTGTGTGCTTTTTAGTATGCTAACACGTTAGCAGGCAATTCCCTGAGATACAGCATATTTCATCTGTTTGCTCTCAGTTACCCTCTTCCGAAGATGACGAAAGTTGCGCGCATGCTTGGTTATATTGGGGCAAATCATCAGAAATTCAATACCAAGATGGGGTTTGTTATCGCCCCGAATCGGTAAAACTGAGCGCATAAAGAATGTTTGAGAAAAGTGATCCGCGAGCTTTTTTTCGCTCTGCTTAATTGTACAATTCGCAAAATAAAGAATTACCAAAAAAGATAAAAACAGGTAATTCAATGCTAATAAAACTATAAATACGACACAAAAATCTTCTAATACATTGATAAAGAAGGCACTGCATGAGCCAGTTACATTCTCCTTTAAATACCGCTTCTCACTCCTTGCCGCTGACACGTACCGAGGAAGATCTGCTAGGACAGCGTCAGGTGCCGGCTGATGCTTATTATGGAATCCACACACTGCGTGCCATTGAGAATTTCCGCATCTCAAATACCACTATTTCTGATGTGCCTGAGTTCGTGCGCGGCATGGTTTTCACTAAAAAAGCGGCAGCAATGGCGAACAAAGAGCTGGGCGCAATTCCTGAAGAGATCGGCACTTATATCGTTAAAGCCTGCGATTTGATCTTGGATACAGGGAAATGTATGGATCAGTTCCCGTCCGATGTCTTTCAAGGTGGCGCAGGCACCTCAGTGAACATGAATACAAACGAGGTGATCGCGAACCTTGCTCTTGAGCTGATGGGGAGAAATAAAGGCGACTATGACGTGATCAATCCAAACGATCATGTAAATAAGAGTCAATCTACCAACTGTGCTTATCCAACCGGATTTCGGATCGCGGTGTATAACAGTATGCTGACATTGGTTGAATCAATTGCTCATCTTCAGAATGCCTTCGAAGAAAAAGGGCAATCTTTCAGTGATGTGTTGAAGATGGGTCGAACGCAGTTGCAAGACGCTGTGCCTATGACGGTTGGTCAAGAGTTTCAGGCATTTGGCACCCTGCTGAAAGAAGAAATAAAGAACCTGAAATACACGTCGGAATTACTGCTTGAAATCAATCTGGGTGCTACCGCCATCGGTACGGGTCTCAATGCCGTTGAGGGCTACCAACATCTGGCTGTTCAACGTCTCGCTGAAGTCACTGGACTTGACTGCAAACCTGCAGAAGATCTGATTGAGGCCACATCAGACTGTGGTGCTTATGTTATGGTTCACAGTGCCCTCAAACGACTTGCTGTTAAACTGTCCAAGATTTGTAACGATCTGCGCATACTCTCTTCAGGTCCACGGGCTGGCCTTAACGAAATTAACCTACCAGAGATGCAAGCCGGATCTTCCATCATGCCCGCCAAGGTAAACCCGGTGATACCTGAGGTTGTCAATCAGGTGTGCTTTAAGGTAATAGGCAATGACACCACCATTACTTTTGCAGCCGAGGCCGGACAACTCCAGCTCAACGTCATGGAGCCCGTGATTGGTCAGGCGCTGTTCGAGTCTATCGATATTCTTTCCAACGCCTCTATAAACCTCGCTGAAAAATGTATTAGTGGTATCACAGTAAACAAATCGGCATGCGAAGACTACGTCTTCAATTCCATCGGCATTGTTACTTATCTCAATCCTTTCATCGGTCATCACGAAGGCGATATTGTTGGTAAGATCTGCGCTGAAACTGGCAGAAGTGTCAGAGAGGTGGTGATTGAGCGAGGCCTGCTCACCGCTGATCAGCTTGATGAGATCTTCTCTATCGACAACTTGATGAAGCCTCAGTACAAAGCCAAACGATTTAACTGAGCTTCTCCCAGTAAGCACGGCATAGACTATGGGCTAAAAGCCTAAAGGCTAAAGACTAAAAAAGGAGACCGATAGGTCTCCTTTTTATTCGATGGTTCTGAAAGACACTAATGCTTGAGGAATGTGGACAAGATAAAAAACTGCTCGTCACTCAGCCTGAGTTGATTTGATATAGGCAGAGGCATCTTAACCTGTTGATTAATCGTTGTCTGGAGGCTGAAGGCAGTTGCACGCAGAGGCGCCCCATACTGGCTCATAATGAACACACCGGACACTAACACCTTATTTGTTCCCTTAATTTTGTCCACTCGCACACCTTGGGTGATCCCGTTTTGAACAGATTGTCGGCTGTGCACACCATTGACCACCAAAGTGATATTGTTAACGCTCTCGCCTTCACCAGTAAAAGTACTGACACCTTGCCCGGGGAGAACGATAACAGTCGGAAAAGCCACTTCCTGAAATGCCTCTTTACTGCCCTCAGTGAAAACTGGCTTAACAGAATATCCAGTACCATCCATCGATTTCGTCACTGTCAACGCCACCGTACCCGGATCAATAATTTCGGGCTTTTTAGGTGTCATGCTACACCCTGATAAAAAGACCATTAGCCATAAGAGCTTACGCATTTTTTTCATCCTATGATCTGTCAAAAACGTTATTTCACTGGCCGCAAGTTATCATGTCAATCAATTATTGTACATTGTTCATAATTTTATGTATTGAAATCAAACACGCGGGTCAGTGTTCAGACTGGATGCTTTTCATTGCTGAGTGAGTTGCCTTCCCGCCCAAAAAGTCGCAAAGTGTCGGCCATTTTTCTTTGATCAACATCACAGGAGATCATCATGGTTGCTTTGGAGCTACTTGCTGTCCTGAGCTTCATCCTGCTAGGCGCAAGAATGGGGGGGATCGGCATTGGTCTTGCTGGCGGCGCGGGCGTTATTTTTCTTTCTCTGGTCATGGGAGTGCCAGTGAGTCAGGCTCTGATCCCGATTGATGTTATACTGATCATCATCTCTGTGATCACCGCCATCGCTGCACTGCAGGTCGCTGGAGGACTTGATTGGCTGGTCGACAAAGCCGAGCACTTTCTGCGAAAAAACCCTAAACACATTACCTTCTACGCACCACTGGTCACCTACTTGATGACCCTGATGGCAGGCACCGGACATACTGCGTTCTCAACACTGCCCGTCATCGCAGAAGTTGCTAAGGAGCAAGGGATACGGCCTTCAAGACCATTGTCTATTGCTGTTGTGGCTTCGCAAGTCGCCATCACTGCATCGCCACTCTCTGCTGCATTAGTGTTCTTCTCTGGTATTTTGGAGCCAGTAGGCGTCGACTACCTTACCTTACTGGCGATCTGTATCCCCTCAACCCTGCTCGCCTGCATGTTGGGCGCATTCAGCGCAAATTTTATTGGCAGTGAACTGAGTGACGATCCTATCTATCAGGAGAGATTGGCAAAGGGGCAGATCACCAGCAAGGGTCGGAATCGCCGTGATATACCTGATACAGCTAAAAAAGCGACTGCCATTTTTCTTGCTGCCATTTTTATTGTTGTTGCCTACGCTGCCGCGATTTCGCATTCTCTCAATCTGATTGAACAACCAGTACTGGGACGAAATGAGGCGATAATGACTTTCATGCTCGCGGCGGCTGGCGCAATTGTCCTGACCTGCAAACTGGATACTGCTCAACTGCCTGCTGCCTCCACCTTCCGCTCGGGCATGACTGCCTGTGTATGTGTTCTGGGTGTTGCCTGGCTCGGAGCCACTTTCATCAATGCTCATGTGAATGACATTACTGAGCTCGCTGGTTCCACATTGCAAGAGTCACCCTGGATGTTGGCGCTGGTCCTGTTTTTTGCATCTATGCTGCTTTACTCTCAGGGGGCCACGACCACTGCTCTTATGCCTGCGGCTCTCGCTGTTGGCGTTTCACCTCTAACCGCCATTGCGTCGTTTTCCGCCGTCAGTGCTTTGTTTGTCTTACCTACCTATCCGACACTACTTGCTGCGGTTGAGATGGATGACACAGGCTCAACCCGTATCGGTAAGCTGGTATTCAATCATCCCTTCTTTGTTCCGGGCATGGTGACAATTATCAGCTCAGTCTGTCTTGGCTTTACCATCGGCAGTCTGATTCTGTAACCGAAGTTTGTCAGACACATCACCAAGAGGAGAAAGCCCTTCTCTTGGTGAATGCTGTTTTACCATTTTGAATACCATTCATCACACAATGGTACTCATCGTCCAGCCAATCAGAAAACCAACCACGAGCGGTATGAATTTACCTGGCCTTCTTTTTTTTACCGGATAGTAAGGCTGTAGTTTTTGTTTTTCTTGATAGCCGTGCATATGATGTTCCATCAGATATACGTTCATTGTCTCACTCCTCTTCCCTATCGATGGAAATAACTGTAAAACCTGAAGTTAACTTAAGATCAAGCGTATTTTTCACCTCTCTAAGGTGTATTGGGAACACGGCCAAAGTCTATCGGTAGCAACACATCAAGAACCTGCATACCAACCTACATACTGGTGTGATTAAAGCGTGCTATTTTCACAGGTCATTGACCGAACGTAATTTCCCGACAATATCGATGAAACATTATTCAGTAGCGTCCGGTCAGAGTGATATAGTGGAATGTAACTTTTAACCCTTGGGTAACCGTCGATAAAAATGCTTGCAAAACTATGTCGTTCGATGGCGATGATTGCCATCCTTTGTCTTAACATACAGCCAGTAAAGGCTGAGTTCAGTTTGTTCGGACAACCCGCAGCCCCCTCTGCGGAGGTCCCTTTTATACCTGTTGATCAGGCTTTTCCTTTTAACTTCACCCAGATGGGAGATAAGCTCTACCTCGACTGGCAAGTCGCGCCGGGCTACTACCTGTATAAAGATAAAATTAAGGTTATCAATAATGCTGAGGTAAACCTTGGTCGTATTGAAATGCCAGCGGGGATCCCCCATAAAGACGAGTTCTTTGGCGAAGTGAGCGTTTACAAAGAGCCAGTGACGGTTTCGGTTGCTCTGATGAGTGTTGCTGAAAATGCCTCAGTCACCGTGTCCTATCAGGGATGCGCAGAGGCTGGATTCTGTTATCCGCCAGAGACATTACAGGTTCCTTTGACAGCAGTCATAGCCAAAGCAGGTAACACCCCACCTTCGTCCGACTCAGGTATGTCAGTAAGTACTGACAAGGCAGATAAGTCAGACTTAACAGACGGTTCAAACACATCCACTCGTTCTCAATCAGAAACAGCGACCGGTATCGAGCAAACTGATCAAGCACCAAGAGTAAGTAGCCTCGCCGATAACTGGTGGCAACCTCTGCTCTTCCTCGGTTTAGGGATAGGATTGGCGTTCACCCCTTGCGTGCTGCCCATGTACCCTATTCTGACGGGTATTGTGTTGGGTGGCGGGCGCAAAAGTCATGCTGCAACTTTCCGACTCTCTATGCTTTATGTTCAGGGAATGGCACTGACCTATACGCTGCTGGGATTAGTGGTGGCGTCAGCTGGCTTGCAGTTTCAGGCTGCCCTTCAACACCCCTATGTGCTGACGGGGATCAGTGTGTTATTCATTGTGCTGGCAATGTCGATGTTTGGTTTGTTTACCTTGCAATTGCCAGCCTCGGCGCAAACATGGCTCAGTCAGCTAAGCAACCAGCAAAAAGGCGGAACCAGTGCTGGCGTATTTACGATGGGCGCAATATCTGGTCTGGTTTGCTCACCTTGTACTACGGCTCCCCTTTCTGGAGCATTAATTTACGTTGCACAAAGTGGGGACTTACTCACTGGCGCGGTCACCCTTTACGCACTGGCTATTGGTATGGGGCTACCTCTCATTGCCGCCGCTATGTTTGGTAACAAACTCCTACCCAAAGCCGGAAATTGGATGGAGGGGATCAAAGCCTTCTTTGGCTTTATCCTGCTCGCAGTGCCAATCTTTCTTGCTGAACGCCTTATCCCTGAACTCTGGAGTTCAGTTTTGTGGTCTGTCTGGCTGCTCGCCGCGCTTGGCTGGCTCTATCACATCAGCAGGCAAATGAAGCCAGGCCGTGTTGCCAGTGTTATGGGTATTGCGGCGATCGTCGGGCTCAGCCTCAGTGCGATGAATCTCTATCAGTCTGTGGTTACGCCCGGTCATAGTCTGATCGGCGAAAAAGTTGACGTCTCATTTATTAAGGTAGATTCCCAGGAAGCCTTGGATCAGGAGCTGGCAAAAGCCAAAGCGGCAGGTAAGCCTGTCATGTTGGACTTTTACGCTGACTGGTGTGTCGCCTGTAAAGAGTTTGAAAAGTACACTTTCCACGATCCTGACGTGGCTCGGGAGCTTCAGAAATTCGTGTTGCTTCAGGCAGATGTCACCGCCAATCGGCTGCAGGATATCCAATTACTGACCAAGATGGATGTGCTTGGCCTGCCAACATTAGAATTTTGGGATGCTCAGGGCAATCGCCTGACTCCTGCCCGATTAACAGGCTTTGTTGAAGCAAAACCATTTCTCGATCATATCCGTCAATACCAATTGACCACACGATGAATGCAAAGGCCCGGTTGCAACACCGGGCCTTTGTTTATCTGCCCCCCGATCCATCTCTTACTTCCTCATGCAAAAAATTGATCCTCTCCCATACCAGTGCTAGCGTAACAATAAAAAGGACAGTAATACTCTGACATGGACGCCCAATACACGATAGTCATTGCCGATGACCACCCATTATTCAGAAATGCACTTTTTCAATCTGTGCATATGGCTATCAGTGGTGCCATTCTTCACGAGGCTGACAGTCTTGCAAGCCTGATCGCTTTGTTGGATAAAGACCCCGATATTGACTTGCTTCTGCTCGACCTGAAAATGCCCGGAGCAGACGGTATGCTCGGCCTTATTCAGCTCCGCAATCAATACCCTGACCTTCCCATTGTGGTGATTTCTGCGAGTGAGGAGCCCAGTGTCATTCGCCAGGTCAAATCTCACGGTGCGTTTGGATTTATTCCAAAATCCAGTGATATGCGAGAGCTAATGCACTCTCTCAATAAAGTGCTGGGAGGTGACCCCTGTTTCCCTGACGGCGTCGACGATTTTGAGGAAACAGATAGCCTTCATGACAAGATAGCGTCGCTGACTCCCCAGCAATATAAAGTGCTGCATATGCTGGCTGAGGGCTTGCTAAATAAGCAAATCGCGTTTGAACTGGATGTCTCAGAAGCCACCATAAAAGCGCACATGACGGCCATTTTTCGAAAACTGGGTGTCAAAAACCGTACTCAGGCCGTTATTCTGCTACAACAAATTGACCTCAATACCTGACTATTCTCGTTAGCCAAACACCACTATTCCTTTCCTGCATCGTGCAGAATTCGTTAATTCGTTCTCTTTGTCATTAGACCTTCGGCTAACGTTAACACTAATTTAACATTAGAAATATCTACTAATATCCTTTTATGTCAATGTATTAAGTCACAATCGCCATAGACTAAAGTTGCAATGTCGTTACCTTGCTCAACTGATAAGGTCAGTGTGTCAAAGTCTGATAATGAGACAAGGAGAAGTAACATGGCATTTGAAAGCAAAGAAGATTCAAAAGCCTACTGGGAAAGAAACGTCAGGCTGATGGGCGTCTTACTAGCCATATGGTTCGTCGTTTCTTTCGGCTGTGGAATCCTGTTTGTCGACGTTCTGAATAATATTCAGATTGGTGGCTACAAACTGGGTTTCTGGTTTGCCCAGCAGGGATCAATTTACGTCTTCCTCGCCATCATTTTTGTTTATGCCCGTGAAATGCGGAAGCTGGACAAAGAATTTGGCGTAGATGACGATGAATAATCACAGCAAGGTGGATTAAAGATGGATCTGAAAACAATTACCTACCTTGTAGTCGGTGCAACCTTCGCACTCTATATAGGTATCGCGATATGGGCCCGGGCTGGCACAACCAAAGAGTTTTATGTCGCTGGCGGCGGTGTTAACCCTATTGCCAACGGTATGGCGACAGCTGCAGACTGGATGTCCGCTGCATCGTTCATATCAATGGCGGGACTGATAGCCTTTATGGGCTACGGTGGCTCGGTATTTCTCATGGGATGGACCGGTGGATATGTGCTGCTTGCGCTCCTTTTAGCACCCTATCTTCGCAAATTTGGCAAATTCACCGTTCCAGAGTTTGTGGGAGAACGCTTTTACTCCAACACAGCACGGGTTGTTGCCGTTGCCTGCTTAATCATCGCCTCAGTGACCTATGTTATCGGTCAGATGAAAGGCGTAGGGGTAGCATTTGGCCGTTTCCTTGAGGTCGACTACGCCACTGGCTTGTATATCGGCATGGGGATTGTGTTTATCTATGCGGTATTGGGCGGTATGAAAGGGATCACCTATACCCAGATAGCACAGTACTGTGTGCTTATTCTCGCTTATACCATCCCGGCAGTGTTTATTTCTCTGCAATTGACAGGAAACCCATTTCCACAACTTGGGCTTGGCAGCACCATGGTCGGCACCGATCAGTACTTGCTGGATAGGCTTGACCAAGTGGTGACAGAAATTGGATTTACTGAGTACACCACGGCAGTGCGTGGCGATACCCTTAATATGTTTGTCTACACCATGTCGCTCATGATAGGTACGGCTGGCCTGCCACACGTTATCATCCGTTTCTTCACCGTACCAAAAGTGCGTGACGCCAGAACGTCAGCTGGCTGGGCATTATTTTTTATCGCCATTCTTTACACAACGGCACCTGCCGTCGCGGCGATGGCACGTCTTAACCTCATGGACACAGTGAACCCTGCTCAAGGGCAACATATGGCCTATGATGAACGTCCTGACTGGTTTAAAAACTGGGAAAAAACAGGGCTTCTTGGTTTCAACGACAAAAATGGTGATGGGCGCGTTCAGTACACACCAAGTAAAGAGACTAATGAGCTGAAAGTTGACCGTGACATCATGGTATTGGCAAATCCTGAAATTGCCAGCCTGCCGAACTGGGTGATAGCACTTGTGGCAGCCGGTGGTCTTGCTGCTGCTCTGTCGACAGCGGCTGGTCTGCTACTTGCCATCTCGTCGCAGTCTCACATGACCTGATCAAAGGTGTGATCAATCCTTCCATATCAGAGAAAGGTGAGCTGATGGCAAGCCGACTATCTATGGTGGTCGCCATCGGCGTTGCCGGCTATCTTGGCCTCAACCCGCCGGGTTTTGCGGCCGGAACCGTGGCATTGGCCTTCGGGCTGGCTGCCTCCTCTATTTTCCCAGCGTTGATGATGGGTATCTTCAGCAAGGGAATTAACAAGGAGGGCGCAATAGCCGGGATGATTGCCGGTATCAGTATCACACTGTTCTATGTGTTCCAGCATAAAGGCATCCTTTTTGTTGCTGACTGGAAGTATCTGGAAAGCTGGGGCAGCAACTGGTTCCTTGGTATTGAACCTAATGCCTTTGGCGCTATCGGTGCACTGTTTAACTTTGCTGTCGCCTTCGCCGTATCCAGTATGACAGCTGAAACACCACAGGAAGTGAAAGATTTGGTTGAACATGTCCGTGTGCCTGCAGGCGCAAACGAGGCATCGTCTCACTAACATCTGGTCTTGAACCGACTCACGTTACGACGAAAAAGCCCCTCCGGGGGCTTTTTTTATCAATCACCTGAGTTAGGCTTTAATCATTGCAACGGACAGCCCTGAGTCATTTCTATGTTTACAAACAAACACGTCGTACTGGCGCTAATCATCGCCCCTATCCTCGCACTTATTGCCTATTTTGCTATTGATTTGACCCTCAGTGAGAAACCTCAGGTCGCAGAAGAGGGCAAAACATACCGGCTGGCTGCTCGCTCAAACTGCCGTTATACCAGCGGTGTCTGTGCCCTTGAAAATGGTGACTTTAAACTCAAGCTACGTTCTGAGCTGTTATCTGAAACGGCATTGGTAATAAAAATGACATCAGCTCATGCTCTTGAGGGGGCAAAAATATCACTTGGTGAGGCTGAGGATGCAACCCCCATTAATATGGAAATGAATGATAAGTCAGGACTTGAGTGGATTGTTGATTTGCCCGCACCCAAAACCCCGGAAACCGTATTGAGGCTGGTCGTGAAGGCAAAGGGAACGTTATATTACGGCGAGTCTCCAACGACTTTTGTTGAATACAAAACATTTTTTACCGAACAGCAGAATCAGTAACTAAGGGCCCAAGCGACACCTTGCGATGACGGCGGCCCTTGCTGAGCATCAAAACTAAGTGGTCAGGTGTTCCCTGACCGCCAATTTGATCACCTCTATATGGTGCTCAAATTCCTGCTCAGTCATCCAGAAACTGACATCAGACCATCCATCGGTCCCCATTTGGTCGAGTTCGGTCAGTTCCATCTCGTTCTCGATAGGGTCCCAGTGGCCTGCGACTCTCATTACACCGTATTCAGAATCAAGGCGCGGAATAACAAACGGCTCCATTCAGTTCACTCCTCGTTGAATAATCGCCCGCAATTTAAGCGGTTTAACTGGCTTTGCGATCTGGCTGAATCCCTCCGCCGTGATCAACTGTCGGGTTTCCGGGCTTTTATCGGCCGTTACCACTGCACCAACAAAGGTCTCGCCCAATTTGCTCCTGCATATATGCAACACATCCAGACCTGTCATTGTATCACTTAGGTGAAAATCGCTCAGTACCACCTGAGGTTTCCAATCAGTGACCAGCAGTTTCTCAACATCCGTCAATCCTCTCGCTATTCTGATGTCACACTGCCAACGTGATAACAAGCTCTCCATTCCCGCCAGAATATCCTTCTCGTTATCGACACACAGCACTCTAACACCTGCCAAGGGGGCGCTATCTGTATCGTTGCTGCGAACCTTGGTAGATGTTGTATCCAATTCGCTCAGGGCCAGAATTCGTGGTGCCGTTATGGAGAAAACCGTTCCCTTACCCTGCCAAGATCGAAGATCCAGTGGATGATCCAGAATCAGACTAATACCTTTTGCAATAGCCAGCCCCAGACCAAGACCAATATCCGCACCTTCGTGATCTATGCGGGTAAATTCATTAAAAATGTCCCGCTGCCGTTCAGGTGGTATACCGGGACCATTATCCCAGACTTCGATCCGGCAATGGCCGTTCAACCTTCTGGCTCCCAGTAAAACCTGTCCTTTAGGGTTATAACGGAAAGCATTCGTCAGAAAGTTTTGCAGGACCCGGCGCAGTAAACGTCGATCAGAGCGAACCATGAGTCCGGTTCTTCTAACCCGGAAACTGATCCCCTGTTCATCAGCAATCACACCAAATTCAGCATCAAGTGTGGCAAAAACATCGTCAAGAGCAAATTCAGATATCCGGGTTTTGACCTTACCCGATTCGAGACGTGAAATGTCGAGCAAATCACTGATCAAATCCTCTGCCGCTCCCAGTGCGCTGTGAATATGGCCCGAAATTCGGGTGACTTCGCTATCCCCAGCCACTTCCTTGAGTGAGGCTGCAAACAACCGCGCCGCATTAAGGGGCTGCATCAAATCATGACTCACTGCGGCCAGAAGCTGACTTTTGGAGTGAGAGGCTTTTTCTGCTTCAAGGGTCGCACTCACCAACTGAGTATTCAGAGATTCAAGCTCCTGCGTTCGCTCCGTTACCCGAGCTTCCAAATCTTCATTTGATTGTTTGAGGGCGCTCTCGGCATTTCTGAACACAGTGATATCGGTAAAACTCATCACAAACCCGCCGCTTGGCATAGGATTGCCCTGCACCTCAATCACCTTGCCGTCTTGATGGACACGCGACGAGGTATGTCGCGAGCCTCTTTTCAGAAAAGCCACTCTTTTTCTGACATGTTGGTCAATATCACCCGGCCCGCAAAGCCCCCGTTCCGCATTGAACCGGATGACATCCGCAATAGGACGGCCAACCTGAATAAAATCACGGGGGAAACGGAACAGCTCTATGTATCTCTGGTTCCACGCCACCAGCCTCAACTGCCTGTCGACCACCGAGATCCCTTGACTGATATGCTCAATGGCACCCTGAAGTAACCCTCGGTTGAAGTCGAACAGTTCGGACGCTTCATCGACAATGGTTGCGATCTCCTCCAGTTGCATGTTTCGCCCCTGAAGCGCAGAAGACAGCACCAGCTTCGCAGATGAGGTACCAAACACCCCTGCCAACACCCTTTCGGTATGACGAATGAGTCCTGTGCTCGCCTGTGCATTGGTATTAAGGATCTCCCCACGCTGGCGAGCGTACAACTCCAGACTATTTCGCATCCGCTTCCGACCGACAAAACGGGATGCCAACAATTCCAGCTCACCTATCGTGACCCGGCTGTAGTACAAACTGCTATCGTCATCTTCCGGCACCTGATTACCCACAAAGCTGCTTACCTGAAGGCGCTCAGCCAGAGAGGGGCGGCTAACCGCTGATACCAGAATCAGACAGACTGCATTGAGCATTACACTGAGAACCATTCCCCAGTCAGCCATGCTGAGATCCCGGAGCAGAAAAACATCTGGTGGCGATAGCAACCAGAGAACGGCATTGGTTTCCGGGCTGCCTGCCAACATTCCGGTCTGTACCATCAAGGTCATTAACCATATGACGAAGCCCGCCAGCAATCCGGCATAAACGCCTTTCTTATTGGCTTGTCGCCAGTAAATACCCGCCACCAGCGGCGGTGCAAACTGGGCTATCGCAGAAAATGACAGAAAGCCAATTGCCGACAACGAGGGCACCTCGAGAATCAGCTGATAGAAGCCCCATGCACCGATAAGAAGGAGAATGATCAGCCCTCGCCTGACGTTTAACAGCAGGTCTGACAGCTGAATAAAGCTGCGGTCTGACACCCGCATCCGACGCAAAAGCAGCGGCAAGACAAGGTCGTTAGACACCATAGTAGAAAGCGCAGTGGTTGAGACAATGACCATTCCACTGGCTGCTGACACGCCGCCAAGAAATGCAGCCAAAGCAATCCAGTCGCTTCCTGTTGACTGAGGCAAACGCAGAACGTAAGTATCAGCCAGCTCTCCGGGCAGTAATACCTGACCCGCATAGGCAATAGGCAAGACAAAAAAGCCCATCAGCAGAAGGTAAATAGGAAATACCCTACGGGCGGTATGCAGATCATCGGTATGGGTATTTTCCACCACCATGGTGTGAAACTGGCGCGGCAGGCAGAAAATAGCAGCCATGGTCAGTATGGTATGGACGATCAGACTGGCCCATTGCGGCTCGCCGACAACCGTGGTCTCTGTGACCGAAGGCAGATTGATATCCACGCTCAGAAGCAAATCGACCACAAAAAAACCCACCAGCAAAAAAGCCAAAAGTTTCACAATTGACTCGAAGGCAATCGCCATCATCAGGCCACGATGGTGCTCAGTGGAGTCAATATGGCGACTGCCAAAAAGAACGGTAAAAATGGCCAGTGAGACACACACCAGCCAAGCCACCTTGTGTTGCTCAAGACCGATGGATATCTCGGGTGCAATCACACCCAGCCCCATAATAATACCGCGCAACTGCAACGCGATATAGGGCAGGATCCCAATCACCGCAATCAGGGTGATCACCACAGCAAGCCCTTGAGACTTGCCGTAACGGGCCGCGATAAAATCGGCAATCGAGGTGATATTTTCTCGTTTGGAGATCAGTATGATGCGGGCAAGAAAGCGCCAGCAAAACGTGAAAACGATAATCGGTGCGAGATAAATAGGCAGGAAAGACCAAGGCTCACTTGAGGCCTGCCCGACAGTGCCAAAAAAGGTCCACGAAGTACAATAAACCGCAATGGATAGACTGTAGATCCACGGCCGCCACCCCGATAACCAATCTGGCCGACGGTCGCCATACCAGGCAATGGCAAACAGCACACCCAGATATAACAAGGAAACCAGAACGACCATCCATCCCTGTAACATAACTTCTTTCCTGACAATAGGTTATTGCGAATGTTTACCATGACTCCTGTCATTAGCTCAATCTCACCTGTCGCTTTTCCGTTCTCAACGTGACGCGGCTCTGTTAGTCACTTTCTCTCTTGCCTGAAAGGTGCGCTGAGGGCTCACGGATACGGACAAAAAGAAGCAATCCCGCTAACGTCCCCAAGCCAGCCATGAAAAGGAAAGCCTGACCTGCAAATGCAGTATAGAGCGGGCCACTCAACATAATGAGTACCGCCAGCGCAGCCCCGAGAGGAACGGCACTGTAGAGTGCCTGCAATGCGAGAATTTTCTCTGAAGCCTGCAGCCTGATAAAGCGCATGGCAGCAAGATGGGAAACACCAAAAGTGACGCCGTGCATCGCCTGTGCTGCGAGTAACCACCCCATATCAACGGACAGACCCGTGATCAGCCAGCGAGCAATCACCACTGCGGTGGCAAAACGCAGTAGTGATGTAACTGTCCAGTGTCGGAAAAGTCGCTGACTGAGGGCAAAAATAACGATCTCCACCCCCACGCCAATACTCCAAAGGTAGCTGACCGTCGACTCACTGAACCCCGCATTTCCCCAGTGAATAGCACTGAATGAGTAGTAGGTGGCATGACTGCCATGGATCAGCGATAAAATCAGGGTCAGTCGGAGCACATCAGGATCAGAGAGTATGGTGCGGATACCCGCTCGTTCACAGCTATCTTTGTCGTCGTCACCCAGAAGCCGTGAGGGAGAAATAAAAACCCAGCAAGCTGTTATCGCCAATGCGCAGACAGCCATAGGTACGATCACTTTGACGCCGAGATGTTCAGCGAAAACGCCTGCTGCTGTGGTACCAGCAATAAATGCAGCAGAACCAAACAACCTGACTTTACCGTAATCAAGTAGCCTTTGGCGGCCATAGTGGCTGGCAATGGTATCACTCACCGGAAAAGAAGGACCCAAGGTAGCATTAATGGCTATCGACAACAGCAGCAGCCCCAGCCATCCCGATCCGGCAAAAAGATGGAGAATACCGAAAATCATACTGCCGACCGACAACACTCTCAGCAATGGCAATAACATCGCTTTTTGATGAAACTTTGGCAGTATCATCAGGTTCACCACACACCGCGTCGCTACGCCAATACCAATGATAAGGCCAATGTCATCTGCTGACAGCCCGAGCCAGTCCATCCACACAGCCCAAAAAGGCACATAAATGCCGAAAACAAAATAAAAGCCACAGAAATAAAGCGACAGCCAAACGGCCGGGGAAGGACGAATCAAAACCCACATCCACCATTGATGATCATTGAGAAAAGTGTGGCAGCTCGCAGATAAATTGCCCGTCGTTTTTATCAATTCGCCAGACGGACTGCTTGTCTGTCCTGAAATGGCACCTAACTGCCAGTTTGGTCTCATCAGACTCATCTTTACCGTATCTCATTTTCACCAAAAATTCGGTTGCCAGTTTGTTAACAAAAATCAATCCAAAACCAAAGAAACGGGACAAAAGCCGAATAATTGCAATGTCATAGGCTCGAACTGTGCGGGTAGTCCGTTACCTCATCCTAAAGTCTAATTGCCGCCTGTTCGCACATGTTGGAACTTAGATAGATTGAACCAGCGTTTCCATTTCCTACAATTAGATTGCTGGTTTACCCGAATCGATGTGTCACACATCATGCAGGACCACAAGGAGAAAAAGATGAGTGAGATCCACCTGCACCCGGTTATGCCCGAGATTGAAGCCAACGCGCACGCGAACAACGACAGATATCTCGAGATGTACGAGCAGTCAGTTACCAACCCAGAAGGCTTCTGGGCGGAGCATGGGCATATCGTTGACTGGATTGAACCATTTAGCAAAGTAAAGAGCACCAGTTACGCGCCGGGCAATGTCAGCATCAAATGGTTTGAAGACGGCAAACTTAATGTCTCTGCCAACTGTATCGACCGCCACCTTGCTACCCGCGGTGATCAGGCTGCTCTTATTTGGGAAGGCGATAACCCAGAAGATGATGCCACACTGACATATAACGAGCTACATGCTGAAGTCTGCCGTTTCTCCAATGCACTCAAAGCGCAAGGTGTGAAAAAAGGTGATGTGGTTTGTCTTTACATGCCAATGGTGCTTGAGGCTGCCGTTGCCATGTTGGCTTGTACCCGAGTCGGAGCCGTTCACACCGTGGTCTTCGGTGGTTTCTCTCCAGAAGCACTGGCCGGACGAATTGTTGATTCCAATGCCAAGGTCGTGATCACTGCCGATGAAGGTGTTCGCGGCGGACGTGCTGTACCGCTAAAAGGCAACGTTGATGCGGCACTGGACAACCCTGCGGTTAAAAGTATCGAAAAAGTTATTGTTTACCGCCGCACTGGCGCAGATGTTGGCTGGAATGACAGTCGTGATGTCTGGTGGCACGATGTCACTGAAAACGCATCAGTTCACTGCGATCCGGAGCCAATGAGCGCAGAAGACCCTCTTTTCATTCTTTACACTTCTGGTTCAACAGGCACACCAAAAGGTGTTCTTCACACCACAGGTGGCTATCTGGTTTACGCGACCATGACCTTCAAGTACGTCTTTGACTATCAGGAAGACGAAGTTTTCTGGTGTACTGCTGATGTGGGTTGGATCACGGGTCATAGCTACCTTGTTTACGGACCTCTCTCCAATGGCGCAAAAACCATTGTTTTTGAAGGCGTGCCTAACTACCCGACAACAGCCCGCATGAGTGAAGTGGTAGATAAGCATCAGGTAAACATTCTTTACACTGCCCCTACCGCTATCCGCGCTCTTATGGCAAAAGGTAACGAAGCAATAGAAGGCACCAAACGCGACTCACTGCGCATCATGGGATCGGTTGGTGAACCAATTAACCCAGAGGCATGGGAATGGTATTACAACACCATTGGTGACGGCCGCTGCCCTATCGTCGATACCTGGTGGCAAACTGAGACTGGTGGCATTTTGATCACGCCGCTACCGGGGGCAACTCAACTGAAAGCAGGTTCAGCAACCCGTCCTTTCTTTGGTGTCCAACCCGCATTGGTCGATAACATGGGTAACATTGTTGAAGGTGCTGCCGAGGGCAATCTGGTTATGCTGGATTCATGGCCGGGCCAGATGCGAACTGTCTATGGAGACCATGAGCGTTTCGAACAGACTTACTTCTCCACCTTCAAAAACATGTACTTTACCGGTGATGGTGCCCGTCGTGATGAAGATGGTTACTACTGGATCACAGGTCGTGTGGATGATGTCTTGAATGTGTCAGGTCACCGCATGGGAACGGCAGAAATAGAGTCAGCTCTGGTTGCTTTCGACAAAATTGCTGAAGCGGCGATTGTCGGTGTGCCTCATGATATTAAAGGTCAGGCCATTTATGCTTACATTACGCTGAATGCCGGAGAGGTGCCAAGTGCTGAGCTGCACAAAGAAGTGAAAGCTTGGGTGCGCAAAGAAATAGGCCCAATCGCAACCCCTGACTTCATTCACTGGACCGACGCACTGCCAAAAACCCGCTCGGGTAAAATTATGCGTCGTATCCTGCGCAAGATAGCAACTGGTGACACAGGTAGCCTCGGTGATACATCAACGCTGGCAGATCCCGGTGTGGTTGATAAGCTCATCGCTGAAAAAGCGAACCTGAGCTAACCCCACTTCCTGAACTCTACCTCTATCCACCAAAGGCCGCTTTCGCGGCCTTTTTAATCCGCTTGTCTCAGGCTAAATGCCGCCATAATATGTGGTTTAGCTTACAAAACACTAACAAACTGGATTTTATTTTTGACCTTTTTAAGCATTCTGGACTCTATGTTTATGCCCCCTCAATTGCAAAGATGAGAAAAAATATAGAGATTAGACCAGTATTTTGCTGCCATTTGTTGTGATTTCACTATAATTGCCAGCTAAGCAATAAAAAGTATCGCAAAGGCCGGGGTGTTTAATCCCAAATGGAAAATCACGTAATTTAGAATCATTTCGTGAAAATTAAAGGATAAAACCAGATATTATGGCGAAAAATCATCGTGTTTTGCTCGTTAATGGTCCTAACCTGAATCTACTGGGTGTTCGGGAACCCGGTCATTATGGCCAGCGCACTCTTACCCAAATTGTTGCGGACCTGACTCAACAGGCCCAACATCTCGGCCTCACCCTCGATCATGTGCAGTCAAATTCCGAATCCACGCTGATAGATACCATTCATCAGGCGATGGACAGTACGGATTTTATTATCATCAACCCGGCTGCTTTTACTCACACCAGTGTTGCATTAAGAGACGCGCTGCTTGGCGTGAGTATTCCCTTTATCGAGGTTCACCTGTCTAACGTTCATGCCCGTGAGCCATTCCGTCACCACTCCTTCTTCTCTGACAAGGCTGAAGGTGTAATTTGCGGCCTTGGTGCCGACGGGTATGAATTTGCACTCATGGCGGCAGCGAAAACGCTGAAATCAGACGCCAAATGAAAACAAATTAAAAGAGAATGACACCATGGATATTCGTAAGATCAAGAAGCTTATTGAACTGGTTGAAGAATCTGGCATTGCCGAACTGGAAATTTCTGAGGGCGAAGAATCAGTACGCATTAGCCGTGCAACAGCACCTGTAGCGGTCGCTGCAGCGCCTATGGCTGCTGTAGCTGCTCCAGTTGCAGCGCCTGCAGCGGCGGCACCAGCACCTGTGGCTGAAGCAGCACCCGCTCCAGTGGTAGAAGAATCTGGCCACAAAGTACTGTCGCCGATGGTAGGTACGTTCTACCGCTCACCTAGCCCTGAAGCAAAAGCATTTGTTGAAATTGGCCAGCAGGTTAACGAAGGCGATACCCTGTGCATCGTTGAAGCAATGAAAATGATGAACCAGATTCAGGCTGATAAATCAGGTACAGTGAAAGCTATCCTGTGTGAAGACGGCCAGGCCGTTGAATTTGATGAACCTCTGATCATCATCGACTAACCGAGGGCGCCCATGTTAGACAAAATTGTGATTGCGAACCGGGGGGAAATAGCACTTCGGATTCTGCGCGCATGTAAAGAGTTGGGTATCAAGACGGTTGCGGTCCACTCAACCGCAGACCGAGACCTCAAACATGTATTACTGGCCGATGAGACAGTCTGCATCGGTCCGGCTCCAGGCCCACAAAGCTACCTGAATATCCCACGCATCATCAGTGCGGCTGAGGTAACAGGTGCCGTGGCTATCCACCCGGGCTATGGTTTCTTATCAGAAAACGCTGATTTCGCTGAGCAGGTTGAACAATCTGGCTTTATCTTTGTTGGCCCAAAAGCGGAAACTATCCGCATCATGGGTGACAAAGTGTCTGCAATCAATGCGATGAAAAAAGCCGGTGTGCCTTGCGTACCGGGCTCTGATGGCCCGCTGGATGATGACGAAAGCAGAAACAAAGCGTTTGCTAAACGCATCGGTTATCCCGTTATCATTAAAGCCTCTGGTGGTGGTGGTGGCCGTGGTATGCGTGTTGTTCGCTCTGAGGGCGAACTGACAGAAGCCATTGCTATGACCCGTGCTGAAGCAAAAGCAGCCTTCAACAATGACATGGTTTACATGGAGAAATTCCTTGAAAATCCACGTCACATTGAGGTTCAGGTACTGGCTGACGGTCAGGGTGGTGCGATTCACCTTGGCGAGCGTGATTGTTCAATGCAGCGTCGTCACCAGAAAGTTGTTGAAGAAGCGCCGGCACCGGGTATCACTGCAGAAATGCGTAAATACATCGGTGAGCGTTGCTGCCGAGCGTGCCTTGAAATTGGTTACCGCGGTGCAGGTACATTCGAGTTCCTGTATGAAAATGGCGAGTTCTATTTCATTGAAATGAATACCCGTATTCAGGTTGAGCACCCAGTGACAGAAATGGTGACCGGTATTGATCTGATCAAAGAGCAACTGCGCATCGCAGCGGGTCAGCCTCTTTCATTCACGCAGGATGATATTCAGATCCGCGGCCATGCGGTTGAGTGCCGTATCAACGCCGAAGATCCAGAACGCTTCTTGCCAAGTCCGGGTAAGATAGACAGATTCCACTCTCCGGGTGGTATGGGTGTTCGCTGGGAGTCACACGTATACTCAGGCTATACAGTGCCGCCTCATTACGACTCCATGATTGGTAAGCTGATTTGCTACGGTGAAAACCGCGATGTAGCAATTGCCCGCATGCGCAACGCGCTGGGTGAGATCATCATTGATGGCATCAAAACCAACATTCCGTTGCAACTGGACATCATGAAAGATGAAAACTTCCAGCATGGTGGGGCGAACATCCACTATCTGGAGAAAAAACTGGGCTTACAGTAACCCCGTTTTTAAAAAGAAGGGCCGCAATCGCGGCCTTTTTTAATTTACCTGCCTACTAAAATACATCCTTGTGTCTACATATTCAGTTTTGTCACAATAGCGCCCCTTTTTAACCTCTACACTGAAAAGCGCCAGAAATGGCGACATCAAAGCGACAAGTGGAATATTGTTATGAACACGCTTCGTTCACGTTATCGGCAGGCACATAAAGAGGCTCGCTGGTCGATTGGGCTGGCACTGGCCTACTTTGTCTGGTGGTATATTTCCGCATATGGTCTGCCATCAGCAGGCACAGAGACAGAACCTACCCTCTATTTTGGTCTCCCCCTTTGGTTCCTGCTGGCCTGCGTGATTGGGCCATGCCTATTTACTGTACTCTGCGCCCTGATGGTCAAGGTTGTCTTCAAAGACATGCCACTCGATGTCGACACCTCAGCGTCAAGTGACTCACATGAACATTGAACTCCTAATCCCTCTTCTTCTTTATCTGGCCGCCGTATTTGGGCTGGCCTTTTTCAGCCGCCGCAGGGCTGATTCCCAACAAGGCTTTCTCAACGAATACCTGCTGGGTGGCCGAAGCATGGGAGGGTTTGTCCTCGCCATGACTCTCGCAGCGACATACGCCAGCGCCAGCTCCTTTATCGGCGGGCCGGGCGCTGCGTATAAAATGGGGCTTGGCTGGGTACTGCTGGCAATGATTCAACTGCCCGCAGCCTGGCTCACGCTTGGTGTGCTGGGTAAAAAATTTGCCATTGAAGCGCGTCGCCATGGCGCGCTGACCCTCAACGATATGCTGTATGCACGTTATCAGAGCAGAACTGTAGTGATCATCGCGTCTCTCGCTTTACTACTGGCCTTCTTTGGCACCATGGTGGTCCAGTTTGTTGGCGGTGCTCGCCTGCTTGAGGCCGTAACCGGACTCAGTTATCAGCAGGGACTGGCACTTTTTGCCATCACTGTCGGGCTATATACCACCATAGGCGGGTTTAGAGCAGTGGTGATGACAGACACCCTACAGGGGATCATGATGATCATAGGCACCCTCGCCCTGTTAACAGGGCTGATCCACGCAGGCGGGGGATTAAGCGACATGATCCGGGGCTTACACGACATTGATCCAGCCCTGATCACTCCACAGGGTCCTGATGGATTTATCAGTCAGCCTTTTATCCTGAGCTTTTGGGTATTGGTCTGTTTTGGTGTGATTGGTTTGCCCCATGCTGCTGTGCGCTGCATATCGTATAAATCCAGCCAGTCTCTTCACCGGGGTATGGTGATTGGCACAGCAATGATGGCGTTTCTGATGCTGGGGATGCATCTTGCGGGCGCGTTGGGGCGGGTTGTGGTGCCTGATATCAGCAGCCCAGACAAAATAATGCCCACTCTGATGATCACCGTTCTACCGCCAGCTGTGGCGGGGATATTTTTGGCGGGTCCTATGGCTGCCATTATGTCGACTATTGATTCACAGCTCATTCAGGCGTCAGCCACTTTACTGAAAGATCTTTATCTTAATTACATCCATCCCGATAGCAGTAACCGGGCCCGAGTAGAAAAGAAACTCCCTCGCCTGTCACTGTGGGTTACCGGAATATTCTCTGTATTGGTGTTCATTGCTGCCGTAAACCCGCCAGAGATGATCATCTGGCTAAATCTGGTCGCTTTTGGCGGCATGCAGGCTGTTTTTCTTTGGCCGCTTGTCCTCGGTCTTTACTGGAGAAAAGCCACCGCAGAAGGTGCATTGGCGTCAATGGTTACTGGTGCTGGCAGCTATATCTGGTTCACTGTCGTCAAACCGGATCTGGGTGGCGTACATGCCATCGTCCCCTCGCTGTCGCTTAGCTTATTCGCGTTTATCGCTGTCAGTCTGTATCAGCACAGACTAGATCGGGCACATACCTAACCATACCTACCCCCGCAAAAGCAGTGCCGAGCACTGCTTTTTTATTGCATCCCACCAGTTTTTCACACTGAAAGCGGCCGCTGACTGCACTTGCGCCTCAACCAAAGGACAACAATCTTATTCGGGGTGCCTAAAATTTATGCTAGACTCCGCCCCCTTACAAAGAAATGCCAAGCAAACAAAGCGGAATAAATCATGCCCTGGATTCAAATCAAACTGAATGCGACGGAAACCAATGCAGAAGCAATCGGCGACATGTTGATGGAAGAGGCGGATGCACTCTCAGTCACCTTCCTTGACGCTAAAGACACGCCAGTTTTCGAGCCATTACCGGGTGAGACCCGTCTTTGGGGTGACACTGATATTCTCGCGCTGTATGACGCTGAAGCAGACATGGACAGTGTGATGGGTATTCTCAAAGCCAGCCCACTTCTCGATGATGACTTTGCTTACAAAATTGAGCAATTGGAAGATAAAGATTGGGAACGTGCATGGATGGACAATTTTAAACCTATGCGCTTTGGTGAGCGCCTATGGATTTGTCCAAGCTGGTGTGATGTGCCTGACGAAAATGCTGTCAACGTGATGCTGGATCCCGGTCTGGCGTTTGGTACCGGAACCCACCCCACCACAGCGTTATGTCTTGAGTGGCTGGACAGCCAGTCACTGGAAGGGAAAACCGTGATTGATTTTGGCTGCGGTTCAGGGATTTTATCGCTGGCAGCACTCAAGCTTGGCGCAGACAAAGTCATCGGTATCGACATTGACCCTCAAGCCTTACAGGCATCAAAAGATAATGCCGAGCGCAATAATGTTGCTGACCGTCTGGAACTGTTCCTGCCACAAGATCAGCCGGAGAACATTCAAGGCGATATCGTTGTTGCCAACATACTAGCCGGCCCACTGCGTGAGCTTGCACCTGTTATCAAAAGCCTGATCGCGCCCCAAGGTCGTCTGGCAATGTCCGGCGTATTAGATACGCAGGCTGAGTCTGTCGCCGATTGTTACCGCGACACAATGACGGTAGATCAGATCACCGAGCGTGAAGAATGGTGCCGAATCACTGCACATAGAGGATAAATCACACTTTTGTGGTCAATTTTTACACTAAAAGTATGAATTAAATCATTTTTTCTAAAATCAAGGCGGAACGCTCAAATAATGGCCTTTTCAGGTCGTTAAAAAATGCGTAAAATGCGCGCCCTTGCTGGTTTAGAAGGTGGCTCCTTTGCAGATTGGACACTACACATTAAAAAACTCATTGATTGTTGCTCCTATGGCGGGTGTAACTGACCGTCCTTTCAGGGATCTGTGCCTGCGCTTTGGTGCGGGAATGGCAGTGAGTGAAATGATGTCATCCAATCCAAGGATGTGGAATACCGACAAATCGAAGAACCGAATGGTTCACCTTGATGAAAAAGGGATCCGCTCTGTACAGATTGCTGGTGCTGAACCAGCCATGATGGCAGAAGCCGCTCGTTACTGTGTTGAAAACGGCGCGCAAATCGTCGATATCAACATGGGCTGTCCGGCAAAAAAGGTAAATAAAAAACTGGCTGGTTCAGCCTTGCTGACCCGACCAGATTTAGTCGAGCAGATCCTGACTGCCGTGGTCAACGCAGTGGATGTGCCTGTTACGCTGAAAACGCGTACAGGCTGGGATACCGAAAACAAAAACTGTGTCGATATCGCAAAAATGGCCGAACAGTGTGGCATACAGGCACTGGCCCTTCACGGCCGGACTCGCGCCTGTATGTATAAAGGTGATGCAGAATACGACAGCATTAGAGCGGTAAAAGAGGCGATATCCATTCCCCTGATTGCCAATGGGGATATAGATTCACCTCAGAAAGCCCGCCACGTGCTCGATTACACGGGTGCGGATGCATTGATGATAGGCCGTCCTGCGCAAGGGCGTCCCTGGATCTTTCAAGAGATTCAGCACTATCTCGATACGGGTAAAGAGCTTGCTCCACCACCTGTAGAAGAGGTGAGAGAAATTTTATTGGGTCATGTTCAAGAGCTTCATCGATTTTATGGTGAACTCAAAGGGCTGCGAATTGCACGTAAACACGTCAGTTGGTACCTGAAAGAACATGAGCAATTTGGTGATTTTCGCCAGACTTTCAACGCTATCGAAGACGCCCAACAGCAACTCGATGCGCTGCAAGATCACTTCGAAAACGTTGCATAAATACGAGAAGAGCTAACAGAATATGTTCGAACAAAACCTGACTTCAGAAGCACTGACAGTGACCACTGTAACTTCACAAGATCAAATTACCCAGAAGCCACTACGCGACTCGGTAAAAGCATCCCTGAAAAACTACCTTGCTCAGCTGAATGGCCAGGAAATCAATGATCTGTATGAGCTTGTACTCGCAGAGGTTGAACAACCGCTTCTGGACACCATCATGCAGTACACCCGTGGTAACCAAACCCGCGCAGCAACCATGATGGGCATCAACCGTGGTACGCTTCGTAAGAAGCTGAAAAAATACGGCATGAACTGATACTAAGTATCTAACATACTGTTTTGGAAAAGGATTCATCTATTTTAGGTGGGTCCTTTTTCAATATATGTACCCCTATGTGTACCCCCGGCATTTTCTTACCATAATCAGACCTCACTCACATCCTTCCCTGTTTTACACACTCACCAATAGAAATCTGCAGCCCAGTTGTATGCCTATTCCGATATTTGATGTATTGGGAATGTGTCTGCTGTCTGAAGCTTTGCTAATAAGAAGTATGTCTTAGGGGGCCCTGATTTAGGGCTCCTTCTTTATTACAAGGGTGAACGAATCGTTCACCCTTTGATGAAGCATGAAATAACAAGTATTTAGACAAAATAGCAACAGGCTTTTATATTGGACTCACTGTGGAGGAGAAATAACCATATCTACAAGAGTACTGGGCTAACTCACTTCAAATTGGTGAGGCACACAAACCAAGAGGTATCCAAGTGAAGACGATAATTGCCCTATTTGTCATGGCCGCACTGTCAGCCTGTTCAGTGAATTCGAGCAAGAAGCCAAACGACGAAGCAATGAAGTTTGGAATAATGTACAAAGAGCTAATCCAAGCGGAACTGATATTTCCAGATGATGGAATGGGAAAGGAATGCCTACTATCTATCCAGCTAAGTGAAACAGGTGAGATAACTCAACTAACTTCATCCGGCGATGAGCTACTTTGCTCTGCAGGAGAAAAAGCGGTTAACCAAGTGGGCAAATTCCCTATGCCAGCAGACAAAGACAAAAGCGTCATAGATGAATTGAGAACCATCAAGCTCACATTGTCACCCGTTAACGTTCGGCGTTAAAGCCTGTATATAAGCCACGCAAAGAAAATCCATTCATGAATATCGAAAAAATTGCAGACATCATCTGCCAGACCGCCCGTGATGAAGATATAGAACTGTCAGAACTCGCCAATGAGGGGATCTTCTGGATGCCTGAACTGGCTTTTGTCTATCAGTGCGGAAAGAACATCATTCGAGAGGCTGAATCTGTCTTCGGCACATCTGAAGTCATTTGGTGCCGGGAAAAGAATTATGGGAATGGAGGTCCGACTGACCTTGCTTTCGAACTCCCCAATGGTGAGTTATTGGCCATCGAGTTTAAACTACGGGCCACAACCACCGCATATGAAGGTGACGTCAAAAAGCTCTGTCGAATTTCGCGTCCCCAGACAACAAGACTTTTCTGTGCATTGGTTGATGTCTTTGAATCTGTAATAACAGGAGATGACGGCCGTCAAAAACATATAGAGACCTTACCCGGCTACCGAGTCACCCCCATAAAGAAACTCTCATTTAGTACCAAACAGAACTGGTACAAAAGTCCTGTAAAGTGCGTCGCCTGTGTCTGGTCAGTAGAACTGGAATCTGAAACTAGATAGCTCAAAGCAAAGGGTGGACGATTTGGCCACCCCTTTGACTGACATCTTTATTATTTGACTACATGCGCTTTATCAAGCAGAGACTTAATATTAACGAGCTCCGCAATCATCTGGTTAACCATGGCTTCTCGGTTAGCCGATTTACTCAGGTACAAGATATCGTCTGCGGTAATGCTGCGGAAATTGATCATTTTTTTCGGGTAGTCCCAAATGTGGAGTTCTTCCTCACTTCCCTCCTTTCGGTATGGAACGTCTATGTCTGATAAGCGGTTTATAGTCCCGCTTTCCTTTTCAAACCTGATGCCGAAATAAAGATGATGGTCCTGTTCGATATATAGGGTGTATTCTGGCGCGTTCTCTACTCTTACTGCTTGGCGGATATAACGAGAGTTGTTTTTCCTGTCGACATAGCTCGCTACCCTCTCACCCTGCCTCCGCTGTTCTGAGAGAGAATCTTCAGTGAGAGGGCCGAATTCTCCCTTCATTCTGTCTGCAATTAACTCCCACATGGCCAGCTGATTATCAATATTGATCTCCCTGTAAGCCTGCTCAAGAGAAGGGAAGGAGAGTAGGTTGTCATCCTTAAACAGCAGTGATTTAACCTCGGCTATGTGTTCCATATTATCGGTCCTGTCTGTGAGGAGGTTGATGAGAGTTTCGTACTGGATGAGTGCCTCCCTAAGCGGAGCATCTCGAGCAGCCAGTGATATAGCCTTATTTATGATGTGATGAATATCCTGCCGATAACTCACGCATTTCACTTGGTCGATAAGATGGCCTGCGCTCTGCTCACTTGGCTGCCTTCCGTCAAGGGTGAGGTAGATAAGGTGAATAGTCTTAACGCCTTCGTCCTTCATAATTTCGTGGTAACGGAGAAGTTGTTCCGGCTGATCGTCCGCATAAATCTTATTTTCAACCACCACCGCGATATCTCCTGCGCGAATGAGGATATCGATATTGCGATATTCAAGGAGAACCTTAGGTATTTCACTGAGTGTGACTTCAATGTTAGATAAAAAAAGATCGAGAAAGCGCCTCCCATGCTGATGCCTGCCTTCAGGATTTAAGAGGTCGGCAAGGAACCGTGAATGAAGGCGGACCTCATCATGAGCAGAGCGGAGTACATTAAAAAGGTTATATTTCGGTGGCTCCGAGTACCTTAGCTCCAGTTGTTTGAGCAATTCGAAAAGTTGTGGATTGAGCATAGGTCTGTGGCGTTAAATTGTGTGGGAATAAATAGTAACAGAACACAGAGAAATATAGCCGAAGGACGCCTCATGAAACCCGAGATAATGCTGCTAACAACAATATTATATTTTGGAGAGCCTATCGGTCTGGCAACTTTTGGTGCCGGAGTCCGTGACGTAACGAACTGTTATCCCGTTTAGCTAGGGGGCGAAACGCCCCCTACCCAATCAGTCCAAATCAAGGGAGTCGTGAAACGCGACCCCCTTGATTTTCCCTCTTCCTGAATCCTAGCCCTATACGATGTTTTTGAGGTGTACCATGTGTACCACGTGTACCAACCTTTAATTTCAACAGGTTACGTTGCTACACCTTGGTACACCTATGTGTAGCAGGTGTACCATGAGGTTTTTCAATGAGTTAGGGGGGTACCAAGGGAGGTGTTGGCGCCAAGATTAGCGTTAATTAGCAAGTAACTAATTGATATTTATCATGGTACACCTTAGTGGCGAAAATGGGCTGAAATCTTGGTACATATGGCGATTTTAGGTGTACCTTAACTCGAAATCGCCCAAACAGTCGCTAGTAAGCCTGACGAAAGTTTAAGGCTAACGCGTGTCTACTGAGTCAGTGGCTGTTCATAGAGATTGAAGACTACTATTTCCCTCAAGAATAAAATATTGACCTCTGCACCTAACAAGAAATTCCCGGGGATGCTTACGGCGCCTCAGAATTAGGCTTTATGTGATTGGGTGTGATTTTTATCTCACCTTAATATTGAAAAATTTAATATGAGGCTCATATCTATCTGATAAGTGGTCAAATATAGGAAATTTGTCTTGGAAAGTTTAGCTTCCTTAGCTGTAAAAGCTCGAATTTATGCACAACATGGCGGTGCATGGCCTTACCTCGCTAGTCAATTGAGATTGCATGGAGTACCAGTCCAAGTAGTAGACTGGTATATAGAGTGTGCAAAGAAAAACTTGTCCTCAAGAAACGCCTTAATAGCGGAGAAAGAATTTGGCAGAATCATTGAAGCCTTAGATGAGGGTACTTTTGGTATCCCCAATGACGTTGAGCTTGATATGATACTTGAAGTCGATCGTTTCAAAATATAGTTACTACCCCAATGGACGAACATTAGCCTTTGTTTTTCCAAGTCCAGATTATTTGAGCTGCATGGCTTAGGGCAGCAACTCTAAGCCATTTCTATCCAAATCCGCGCCAGCTCATCCGCCGTCACGAACAGTTACCCCATCCAAGGGAGGCGTGAAACGCGCCCCCCTTCATTTTCCCTTTCCAAAATCCTAGCCCTATACGTTGTTTTTGAGGTGTGCCATGTGTACCACGTGTACCAACCTTTAATTTCAACAGGTTACGTTGCTACACCTTGGTATACCTCTGTGTAGCAGGTGTACCATGAGGATTTTCAATGGGTTAGAGGTGTACCAAGGGAGGTAGTGGTGCCAACATCAGAGCTAAACAGAAGGTAACTGACTGATTTTTATCATGGTACACCTTGGTAGCGAAAATGGGCTGAAATCTTGGTACACACGGAGGTTTTAGGTGTACCAGAGGGCTGACCTACCGAAATGGGAGGGTAGGTCGGTGATTTCTAGGGGAGGCACGCAGTATCGATAACAACTGATTTAACGCTTGGTAGGCTCGGTTTATATTGAGCACGTTGATGCCCATTAAGCTTGAAAGGAATTATGGCTAAAGTTTACTTCGTATGTGGCTTTATAGGCTCAGGTAAAACTACCTACTCCAAAATACTTGCTGATAGACAAGGAGCATTCCGTTTCTCCATAGATGAGTGGATGATCCCTTTATATGGTGAACATATGGAGCGTGAAGTCTTCGACAGTCGTTTGGCTACTCTTCAAGAGTTATTCAAAGATTCTGCGCTACAACTTACTTCGCTTGGCGTTCCGGTTATTTTTGACTTTGGTTTTTGGTCCAAATCTGATCGAGATACTTTTAGTGATTGGGCCTCAAAAGCGGGTGTTGAGAGTGAGGTTCATTTGACC
>NZ_LYBM01000048.1 GCF_001707825.1 Veronia pacifica
TTTTTATTAATCACATGGAGTGAGAATAATGCGAATAAATTTGAGTCAGGCTTTACTGTTAGTTTCAGCGGTAGGTTTAATTCCTATTTCATTGTCTTATGGTGTCAGCCCGTCAAATAGTTTGGGTTTTCTGTACGGTATTAATGTTGATAGCGTAAGTGAAACCCATATTTACAGGGCAGTAATGGGGCTTTATATCTTCAACCTTATTTACTGGCTTTTAGGGGCAATTAAGGAAAGCTTTAGAGAGTCCGCCCTGATTGTTATGACTGTTTTTATGTTTGGATTGGCGGCAGGAAGACTGCTTAGTCTGGTCGTTGACGGTTATTCACACTGGCTATTTGTCGCCTATTTTGCTCTCGAAGTGATCATCGGAACCATTGCATTATTTCTTGTGTTAAACAACCGAAAATCATCAAGCTGAAGGCGAGACATACCAGCCAATATTATCGCGCCTCCTCATCTAAGAGCCTTTCTGGTTGTCTGGCTCTTACCTTCCTGTCATCGGACAACAATGTATCTATACTGACAATATCGGGCTGTTAAATCACAGGCCGATTCGTTACCAGTGAATTAGCTGAATGTGAAATGCGTTTTGAGGTGAACTTGCCTCTATTGATGTCGCTAAACAGTCGACGCTAAACATGATTTCAGCTAATAGGTTAGCTTCACCGGCAACGATAGATGACATGTCAGGAGTAACGTCGTCATGAATATACGCTCTCCCGCCGTGGCTGGTCGTTTTTACCACGACTCACCACAACAGCTGGACCACCAACTGTCACAATGGCTGACAGCCATTCCCGACGTATTACCGTTAAAAGCACTCATCGTCCCCCATGCAGGTTACGTTTTCTCTGGCAAAGTGGCAGCCGAAGCTTACCAGTACCTTAAAGCAACGGCAGATCAGTTTGAGCGTGTGGTTTTGGTTGGGCCGAGTCATCACTTCGGGTTTAATGGTGTAGCCGTGCCAGAAGCTGATTATTTTGCGACACCACTAGGAAACGTGTCTATCGACAAAGAGCACGTGGAGGCTCTGTCTCAACACCCAATGGTGCAAGTGTCTGATCACATGCATGACAGCGAACACAGTCTCGAAGTGCAGATCCCGTTTTTGCAGTGTTGCCTCAAACACTTCACCTTATTGCCAATCGTGTATTCACGGATAAACTCAGACCAACTCGCTGACCTCGTTGATACTCTCTGGCATGACGATAGCACCTTGCTGGTGGTCAGTACTGACCTCAGTCATTTTCACACCTACAGCGAAGCCTGTGCACTTGATGGCGACACCTGCCAGCGAATCCAATCATTTGATGCAAGTATCACACCTCATGAAGCCTGCGGTGCGACAGGGGTGAACATGCTTTTAAAGCTAGCCAGGCAGCGTAACTATCGTTTAACTCAGATTGATTATAAAAACTCTGGTGATACCGGGGGAAACAAAAATAGGGTGGTGGGCTATGTCAGTTACCTTATCTGCGCAGTATGATCGTCAGGATCTGTCACAGCTTATCGAGATCTCTCGATCTGTGCTTACCCAACATTTTAATAATGATCCGCTGAGCTTGCCTGAGCCAGCTATTTACAGCGAGAAGTTACTCAAACCAGCAGGATGTTTCGTCACACTTGAGGTGGATCATCACCTTCAGGGATGTATTGGGGCAATCAGCAGCGTGTTACCTTTGATTCATGAAGTGCACAATAAAACCTTGAGTGCAGCCTTTCAGGATCGGCGTTTTCAACCCTTGGTTTATGAACAGCTCGCCAAGTTATCCATTGAGGTTTCCGTGCTCTCCTCGCCAGAAAAGCTAGAAGTTCACTCAGAACAAGGCTGTCTTGATTTCCTCGAAGAAAATAAAGTGGGTGTGATCCTCTCATGCCAGCGATATAGGTCGGTATTTCTGCCTCAGGTGTGGGAGAAACTTCCTATCCCCTTTGACTTTATCGTCGCACTCAAGAAAAAAGGGGGGATGGATGAGCACGACTGGCCAGACGATATGCGGGTCGATGTGTTTACCGTAGACAGCGCGCAGGAAGATTTTCAGTGAATCTTTTTAGTGCCCCATTTCGTTAAGCTTTTGGACTAGGCCGCAATAAATCTGCAATAGAAAGACTTAAAACAGAGTGTTAGCTAACCTGCCACATTCATTTATTGGCAGGAAAGCAGTATGAAATCCTACAAGGCATATCTTTTTGATCTCGACGGAACACTGGTCAACTCAGAGCCTCTTAAAGGCAAAGCCATTGCCATGGCATGCCGCGATTTGGGCGGTGACGTAAACTTTAATCACTATAAAACCGTGATGGGTCAGGACTGGCCGACAGTGACGGGCCATTTCTTCCGACTTGGCAACATCTCACCGACCATGGAAATGTTTAACATGCATTTCAGAACGCATTATGAAGCTCTGTTAGCGGAGAAGCTGTCGCTTAATCCCGGAGTTGAAGCCTTTCTCAGCCATATAAAGGCAAATAACAGTCGATGTGCAGTTGTCAGTTCAGCGGCGGCATGGATGGTTGATCGAATTTTGACTCAATTGCAGATGACACAGTGTTTTGATTTGGTGATCTCTGCAGATGATGTCAAAAAGCACAAACCTCACCCAGAAGCTTACCTGATTGCACTCAGTAAATACGGTGTGACTGCATCTGATGCATTAATTTTTGAAGACTCACAGGCTGGATTGGAAGCGGGCAAAGCGGCGGGCTGTGATGTGGTTGCTATTCAGCATGGTTTTAATATTGAAAATGACCTCAGCAGTGCATCAAGTGTGGTGTCTGATTTTACCTCGTTGATCAACCGTTAACTAGGCAACTTGAAAAGCGGCTTTGAGCACTCTTGTACTTATCAGATCCATGTATCGTGAGTGTCTCGCATAATTTTAAATTTCTGATGAACACAAAAAAATAACTGTGTATTAATACAGTCATTATAAAACAGAAAGTACGAGGAGCAGTTGTGATTCAGGAATTTATTAATGAGGCATGGGGCTACCACGCAGATGACCCGGAGCGGGTTGCGGCCGAGCTGGAGGCGTTGGATTTAGAGGAAATGGAGCTATCTCTTCTCGCCCCCTTATTTGCGCTATCAAATCACACTGTGGGTGAGCACCTCAATCAATGGCCGCGAGCGTCAGCATTGGCAGAAAAAGCCGCCGAGCAATTTGATAAGGTTAAGCTAGAGCCGCGTCACTGGAACAGATTGTCAACTGCTGCATTTATGGCAGGAAACTTGGTGCGAGGACATGAAGCAGAGCTAAACAGCATGTCCGTTGCTGGTGAGGACAGTGTCGCAGCTGTCATTGAAAATAAAGTCTTTATCACTGCTGCGCTTGTGGCTTCAGGTCTGGTTTCTGAAGCACTCAGTGTGTTTACTGTAGTAAAAACACTGACAGAGAAACGCACCGATACACATTATGCTGATCGCTCCGTAGCCATTGCTACCAATGGTATTGCCAGTGATTTAGTTGAGCTTGAAGAAAGAACGCCAGAGCAAGATCAAATGATGAGTGAGGCGGCACATCTATCACTTCACAGTTGGCGAAAGTGTGGAACCTGGATCAATGACGTAAGAGGTCTCTACCTGCTGAGCTATGTTGAAAATGCTCGTAGCCGTCATCAGCTCGCGATTGATCATGGCCTTGAGGCATTATCAGTCCTAGAAAAAAATGGCGGAGACGATGTTGAAGAAGCATTTGTCAGGCTTGAGCTTGCCCGTGCTTATCAGTTGTTGGCAGATAAGCATTCGGCAGGCGAGCATCTGGACGTTGCGGATACATTGGCAAATAAATGGGAAGACAAGGGTTTAGCTGACTTCTACCAAAAAGAAAAAGCGAAATACTTTTAACTACCAGACACAGCGACTTTCCACTGAACTTATTGTGTTGAGTAGAGTCATAGACAGCTTAAGCCTTAATTTACCGAGTAAACCTCGGGAAAATGGCTTAATATCGCTATCGATAACCAAGCCGTTTGGCGTTTCGCCGCGCCAGACTGCCTAATGCTGACTGTACTTAACAAATAATTCTGGATGTATTGCCATCGCAATGCATCCATGTGGAAACCTCATGTCGACTCTTCTTTCCCGGCTGATACTTGGTCTCAGCCTGATTTTGGCATTGTGCTCTCAGGCACATGCTGCAATTCCTGACTCATCACTCAAAGGCGCGGCCTGCTTTATTTCTGATACCAAAAGCCGTGTGCTGGTCGTGATGGATTATCTTAACCGTAAATACTCGATTCCTGGCGGCTACATTGACCGGGGCGAAACCCCTGCCGAGGCAGCAGCAAGGGAAGCCTTTGAGGAAACAGGTCTTAAAGTGGCCGTCGGCAAGCCATTGATGACCACAGACAGTGCTGTGATTTTTGATTGTTTTACCGATGCACCAATTCCAGTGTTCGAGCGTGATGGTAAAGCGACCATAGCAGCATGGCATGCCCCGGATTTTTCCCGTGAGATCAAATATGCCAATTTCGTTGAACCTTCGACGAATCTCATCAAACACAGCCGATACCCGGAACAGGCTGAAATGTTCAAACATTGGATGGTGTTGTCGTCGCCGAGTCTGATTCAGTCCCACGACGATTTCAGTGATAACGCCAGCCCTTTTTTCGTGCAGCAGGCTCAGATTAATGAAAGATTCCAGTCATTCATTGCTGGCTTACCTTCACCCTTGTCCGGCCTTGCGCAGCAGTTTTTTAAACACGCCCACCTGATAGGTAACAGCGTCTTGTTTGGGGTATTGATGCTAGCAGGTATGATAACTGGCGGAATGCGTCGTTTATCCTCGGCACTTTTGGTAGCGATGCTGACCGTGATTGCAGTTCAGGTCACCAAGCTGATATTTGGGGTGCCACGACCAATGCAGATATTTCCGGCATTACAATTGGCTGACGCATCCGGTTTCTCAATGCCAAGCGGGCACACTACCACTGCCTTCGCAGTATGGCTGACATTCTGGAGCTGGTTCGCTAAAGAAAGTGAAAATAAGCGCTTTTGGTTACTCACCGCACTGGCTGGCGGGGTAATTGTTGGTGCCAGTCGGGTATATGTAGGAGCACATTATCTTACTGATGTCACAGCAGGGGCAGTGTTCGGTACGCTGGTCTTTGTGCTATCGCAGTGGCTATCAAAAGAAAGGGCAAACGGGAACACTTTGTCGCTTCATCCAGTCGTTTGGTTAGCAATGGCGGCCATTCTGGTTCCGGCAGCTGCATATTTCTCATTCCCTGTATTGATCATTGCGGCGGTTGCCACTTTGACTATTGCTGGTGTGTTGCAGGTAATGAAGTGCGCTAATCCCGGCTTGCTTAGACAATCTATGTCGCTAAAAAGGATTATAGAGACGCTCTCGCTGCCTGCTGTTATTGCTGCTGCTGGGCTGATAGCCAGCCTGTTCAGTCGCTCAAGCCTGCTGACCCTTGAGGTGATGATTGTGGTGGTTATGCTAAGCGCATCATGGCTGGTGGGTTACCCGCTGTATCAGGCCAAAAGAGCGTCCCGCCAATAACCCAGGATAGAAATAAAAACAGGAGCCTAAAGGCTCCTGTTTTTTTAATGGTATGTTGCGCGTGACTTATGCGGTCGCTTCAACGGTATCCACTTTGTTGCTGTTCCAGCAAATCATCAGACCAACGGTGACCATCAAAGTAGCCATCATCATCGCGGTGGACACAGTGACGAGACCGTAAGCTGCCATTGCAGATACTGCGCCGCTGGCGATGAAGCAAACCAGAGTTTGCAGGAAGTTCAGCATACCCGCTGCAGTTGCACTACAGTTTTTAAATCCTTCCAGCGCCTTGTTCACTACGATAGGGTAGATAGCACCGTTCGCAGCTGCCATGAAGCAGAAAGGGATCAATACTGGCCAGATAGTTGTCACTTCTGTTTTTGTTGCAACAAAATAGATAACAGCAATGCTGACCACAAACAGTGCGATGAAGCCAGGCAGAATTGCGCCACCATCGAATTTGTTGAGCAGAGCACGGCAACCGTAGCCGCCAGCGATAAAGGCGATGGTTTGCGGTACGTAACTCATGCCGATGTCCGCACCGTCATAGCCCATTTCTGTCATTACAAACGGTGAGCCAGTCAGCCATGCAAAGAATGCAGCAGAGCAGCCAGCAAAAATCATCATGTTACCGATGAATTTTTTTGAGCCTAGAATTTGGCGATAGTCGGTCGCCAGTTTCTTAGCCATATTCTGCTCTTCATCGCTATTCGTAACAGGTGCACTCTCTGGTTGGCGTAATGTCGCCATCACCAGAATCACACCGAGCACAGCAAGCACGATAAAGATGCTACGCCAGCCAAGGTGAGCTTCAATCGCAGCGCCAGCCAGTGGGGCTAATGCCGGTGAAAGCGCAACCAGCGGCATGATAGTCGCAAAAATGCGTGGTGCAGTTTCGCTGTCATAGCGGTCGATCACTACGGCCTGCCAAATCACCGCTGCACTACATGCGCCCAGTGCCTGAACGAAGCGAGCAACCAGAAGTACTTCAATGCTCTGTGCTGCAAAACACACCAGTGTTGCTGCAGTAAACAAAGCCATACCACCAACAAGCACCTTAATACGGCCAATACGGTCAGAAAGTGGGCCGTAAGCAAGTTGGCCGATTGCCATACCTAAAAGGAATACACTCAGTGTCAAACCAATCATTGATTGGCTGGTTCCCATCTGTTGACGGATATCTTCAAATGCCGGAAGGTACATATCAGTCGCCAGAAAACCTAGCATGCTGAGTGCGGCAAACCAAATCATGGTGGTCATTGGAACAGATTGTTTCATAGTTTTTATCTTTGTATTTGTTTCGATGCAGCGCAGTCTAGAGATTGTGAAATCTTTTGTGAAACGCTAATATTTCGTCACTGCCATCAAAAAATTTGATTCAACATGTTTTCATATCAAGATCTCATCGTTATCGACACGGTTGCCCGGCTCGGAAGCTTTGCTGCTGCGGCTGGCGAGTTACACAAAGTACCCAGCGCAGTGAGCTATACCGTACGGCAAATAGAACAAAATCTAGCGGTAGAATTGTTTGAGAGGCTTCATCGCAGTGTAAAACTGACGCCTGCGGGCAAATATTTTGTTGTTGAAGCAAGATCACTGATTAAACAAATGGAAACGGTGCGCCAGCAAACACAGCGGGTAGCGAATGGCTGGACCCGGACCGTCTCGCTGGCACTAGACAATGTGGTGAGAGAAGACAGGGTTAATTCTTTAGTCGGTGATTTCTATGATGCGTTCCCCGATGTTGAGTTATTGCTGACGATGGAAGTCTTTAATGGGGTCTGGGATGCGCTGGCGTACGACAGAGCCGACATTGCGATTGGTGCGACAGCGGCCATACCGGTCAACGGGCCATTTAGTTATCGCGATATGGGTAAAATTGAGTGGTGCTTTGTTGTCAGTCCTGATCATCAACTGGCTGGTGAAAATAAGGCACTTGAGAATGAGGAACTGTCAGGCTTTCCGTCAATCTGTCTTGAAGATACCTCCCGTATATTGCCCAAACGCAGTACCTGGCTACTCGATAACCAGCGTCGTCTCACTGTACCCAACTGGCACAGTGCCGTGCAATGCTTCTGCTCAGGGTTGGGAATTGGGGTAATGCCGTCACACCTTGCCCGGCCGTTGATTAAGCGTGGTCAACTGATAGAGAAAGCCTTGGTCGATCCTGTCACTTCAAGTGCCTGTTGTATTGCATGGCGGACCGATAAAGAAAATCCAGCAATAAGCTGGATCCTCGATTATCTTGGCGATTCAGAACAGGCACACCGCGAATGGCTGGCTTAAGTATCGTGCTCTGCTGTCGTATTTAGGGTAGCGAACCCCGCCCATATTCGGGTAAAGGTAGTAACCCAACACAAGGCACCAAACACCCATGCGAGAGTGCTGAAATGAGCGGGAAACAGGCAGAACAGGACAAAGCAGACAATGGTCTCTGTTCCCTCAGTTAACCCACCGATGTAATACAGGGATTTGTTCTGATAGACCGGATTATCAATATTGCGTTTGCTTGCCATGATGGCAAAAGCCAAAAAGCTGGAGCCAGTGCCCATGAATGAGAAGATCAGAAACGCTGCAGCAACCGCATTCATCGCCGGATCAGCCAGCGCAAAGGCAAAGGGCACCATAGAATAAAACAGAAAGTCGAGGGTGATATCGAGGAATCCACCTGCATCTGTGATGCCCTGACGCCTCGCAAGCGCGCCATCAATTCCGTCAAATATTCGGTTGAGGGCAACAAAGAATAACCCCAGCCCATATTGTTCTAATGCGATGGCAGGCAGCGCCAGCATGCCAATCAAAAAACCAACCATGGTGGCTTGATTAGCGGTCATACCAATCTTGTCCAGTATTTCTGCGGTTTTGACCAGCGGCTGCCGGATCCAGACAATGGTATAGCGATCAAGCATGATCCCGACTCCTCTCGCTGTCTGTTGATGCATTGATATCAGGCCACTGAATACACAGTCTGGGATCTGGCACATCATCCTCATCGTGCGTAACCATCACGGCTGCGATTTGTCTTTGTGCAATTTGCTCGAAAACAAATGCCCGGAAAGCCTTGCGAAGCGGTTTATCCAGTTTACTGAACGGCTCATCAAGTAACAGGGCGGATGGGCCAGAGAGTAGGGTACGCATCAGGCTGATCCGCGCCCGTTGTCCACCAGAGATTTGATCGGGCATTTTGTTGGCAATCTCTCCCAGATTCAGTTCTTCAAGTGTTGCAATCGCCCTGATTTTTTTCTCACTTGCGCGGAGGTTAGCGCTGAGGCCAAATGCTAGGTTCTGCCAGATATTTAAATGCGGAAATAGCAGGTCTTCCTGAAATAAAATGCCAATGTGACGCTTTTCGGCATTGAGCGAGATGACGTTATCACCATTGAGTCGTACCTCCCCACTGCAATGAAACTCCGGAGCCAGATGTCCGGCTATTGCGCTGAGAAGGGTAGATTTACCGCAGCCGCTCGGACCCATAATAGTGAGCACAGTGCCTCTCTCTACCTGAAAAGAAAAGTCATTTAAAAGGCTCAGTCGCTCAGTGTTTATAGTCAGGTTTTTTACTGACAAAGTCATAAAGGCTCGCTTTTATCGACAGTAGGCGTCGAGTCTGATTAAAAGGGTCAGCGAAACGGCTGACCGCAATGGAAAAGGCAAAAAATAAGAAAGGCAGCAGGGCTTGCAGTAATCCGTACAACGCACTGACACGACGATCTTCACCACTAGCAAGGCTCACAGCCTCTGTGGTCAGGGTCATTATCCGTCCCGCACCGAGTAGTTGGGTAGGCAGATACTGTGCAAGGCTGACACTTGCGCCCACCGCCCATGCCAGAAGGATGGCGGGTAGAAGCAGGGGGAATTTTACCATCCACCACGCCTGCCATCGGCTTTTGCCAAGACTGACAGCAGTTTGCGTCAGTCGCCCATCATAGCTCTGCCAAGGTCCGTCTAACGCCAGATAGACATAAGGAAAGGCAAATAAAACATGCGCCCAGATAGTTGCTGGAACATGCCATGCGCCCGGCAACATATAAATCGAGATTTGAATACCAAATAGAATCGACAACTGAGGGATCAGCATGGGTGTGGCGATCACAAGTCTTGGTAATGACCTATGGTATCTGTCGCGATATTCAAGACAGGCGACACTGAGTAAAATGGCGGTTGTGGCTGAGATAAGCGCCAGAATCAGGCTATTGCTGGCAAGCTCCCACAGCTGCATCACTTCCTGTAGCCAAAACCGCAAACTTAGCCGTGAGGGCCAGAGATCAGGGAAAGACCATCTCAGGGCAAAAGACCATATTGCCAATATCGGCATGGTGGACAGTGAAACCACAGTGATCAACCGGAAAATTTGTTTTCCCGGAATATGAAACATTTTGGCCCCGGAAAACTGCCACGTTTGCCAGCGGTCGATACAAAACTGCTCAAGCAGGCGGTAAAGCATCAGTACCATCAGACACAAAGCAAAAAGCACCAGTGCTCCCATGGCTGCTCTCGGCAGCAGGCTGAGGTCTGGGTCGTTAAACCATTGCCAGACTAAAACCGCAAAGGTTGGTGGTGACGATGGGCCAAGGATCATTGCTACGTCGACGACCGATAGGCTGTAAGCCAGAACAGCGAAAACAGGAAAGCGCATTCTTCGCAGCCAGATGGGCAAAATCACTTTTAGCCAGCCAGCGCCTCTACTGTATCCAAGACTGCTGATACGGCGAGCATTTTGTCGACCTTCATCTGATGGAGCACCGAAATACTCATTAACAGTAAAAAAGGCGTTTCCTTCAGCGCAAGTGCGAGTGTAAGACCAATTCCCGCATTATCCTGAATCATTGACCAGCCCAGTGGCTCATCCTGACCACTGATGGCAGCAATGACACGGAAAAACCACCCAGAGGGGGTGAAGAGCAGTGAAAAACCAATAGCAAATGCCACATGCGGCATAGCAAGCAAAGGGGAAAGCAGTTGCTCTACCCGTTGCCATCCACGAGAGCCCCACCATGCCTGCAAAGTAATAAAAGTGAGCAGCAGAGCAAGAAAGCTGGCAATGACTCCGGACGTTAATGTAAGGGCTAGAGAGTGACTGACGCCCGGCCATGACCAGAGAGAAAACCAGCCCGACAAACCGGGCTGATTAAGGTCAAGGACTGGTAGAAATCCAATGGCGGTAAACACCACGCCGGCCAGCCCCGGTACTAAAGGAAAACAACAGACTACGAGTGTTGTTAGATAGAGCAGACGTAACACAAAAACCTCAGTAAATCTTTATTTTCCATAACGCTTTAGCCATGCTTGCTCGAGCGCAACTTGCCAGCTTGGATGCGGTTCTGGCTGCGACTTAAAGAGTGATTTTGCATTTTTGATTTTCACTACAGCAGGGTCGCCCCAGACGCTATTTTTCGCCTTGTGAGCTTGCGCCTGTTGGCTCAACATAAAGTTGATGGTGACCAATGCCCCTTCTTTTGCGTTGGCGTTAAACGGAATGGCAAGAAAGTGGACGTTAGATAACGCGCCTTTTTCAAAAGCGATGGTGCGGGTGGTGGGGGCCAGTGTACCGTTTTCTATACCTGCTTCGGCCGCATTAGGGTTAAATGCAATGCCGAGCAGTAACTCTCCATCATCAAGAAGTTGCAGTGTTTTTGGACCACTGGCAGGAAATTGCTTACCTTCTCGCCACGCGACAGGATGCAATGAATCAAGGTATGCCCAAAGAGGAGCTGTGACCGTTTCAAAACGCGATTGATCAACAGGCTTGTATAGAGGAGCAGTATCCGATGTCAGTTCAAGTAGTGCTGCTTTCAAGAAGCTGGAACCATGAAACTGTGGCGGTTTTGGGTAGGTGACTTTACCCGGAAACGCCTTGGCCAGACTCAAAAGTTCAGCAAACGAAGCGGGCGGATTGTTGAGCTTCTTGGTGTCATGAACAAATACCAGCTGACCAACACCCCATGGCGCTTCAAGACCATTCGTTGGTTCAGTGAAGTCCTCTGTCACGGGCAAAGACATATCAACATTAGACCAGTTTGGCAGTTGTTCTGTGAAAGGCCCATGGAGTAATCCATTCGACTTCATTGATTTAAAGTTTTCACCATTGATCCAGACCATATCGACACTGCCGCCATTTACCTTACCAGCGGCTTTTTCTGCGACAAGACGATTGGTGGTTTCCGCAATGTCGGACACCTTGACGTGTTTTAGCGTGACGCCGTACTGATCTTTTATTGTTGTTGCTGCCCATGAAATATAGGAATTAATGTTTTGGCTGCCTCCCCAGGCATTGAAATAGACCGTCTGCCCTTTGGCTTTTTCCTCAATGTCTGACCAGCTTTCAGAAGACTGCGCCGCTAAGGCTGGCGCAGTGGCGAGAATGGTTGAGGCGAAAAGAATCGTCTTTTTCATGATCTCATGTTTTCCTTAACATTTAAGGTGTGTTGAAGTGTTCAGCGATTACGCTGCCAAGTGTGATATTTTTCTACCCACTCAAGCAAACGCTTGGGAGCATTTTTCTGTTTCCAAATGCCAGCGGTGTATTTAGTGGCTTCACTCATGGTCGGATAAGGGTGTACTGTGCCCAGTATTTTATTGAGCCCTAGCCCGTGACGCATAGCCAATGTGAATTCAGCAAGTAAATCTCCCGCGTGGCTTCCTACTATTGTAGCGCCAAGAATTTTATCTTTTCCTTTTGGAGTGAGAACTTTAATAAAACCATGATCTTCGCCATCTGCAATGGCTCGGTCAAGATCATCAATACCATACAATGCGACTTCGTAGTCAATTCCCTGCGCTTTAGCTTCTTTCTCGTTGATACCAACCCGGGCTACTTCCGGTGCAGTGTAGGTGGCTGCAGGCATTACCGAATAATCCGCTTTGAATTTCTTAAAGGTGCCGAACAAAGCATTTACCGCTGCATACCAACCCTGATGTCCAGCGGCGTGGGTGAGCTGAAATGGACCACACACATCGCCTACAGCAAAAATATTGGGGTAAGTGGTTTCGAGGTACTCATTGACTTTAACAGTCTTACGCTCAGTTAATTCAACGCCCAACTCTTCAAGCCCAAAGCCAGTGACATTGGCTGCGCGACCTAATGCAACCATCACAGCGTCGAATTCAATATTGATTGTCTGTCCATTGTGGTCAAGAGTGGCGATCTGTTGGCCGTTGTCGTGGCTAAATTCTGTCGCTTTGTGCCCAAGCAGTACATTGACACCGTCTTCAATCAGCCCTTTGTAAACCAGCTCAGCGACATCGGCATCTTCACGGATTAACAGTTGGTCAGCCATCTCTACCAGCGTGACTTCTGAGCCCAGACGGGCGAAGCTCTGTGCCAGTTCACAACCGATTGGCCCGCCTCCCATCACTAACAGACGGGGAGGGAGGGCGTCCAGTGACCAAATTGTATCCGAGGTGAGGTAATTGACGTCTTTTAGACCGGGAATACCGGGGACTAAGGGACGCGCACCTGTAGCAATAACAATATTTTTGGTGGTGAGTACCTTGCCATTTATTTCTACTTCCCAAGGTGACAAGATCTTAGCTTCACCAATCAGACACTCAGCGCCTAAGCTGGTGTAGCGCTCGACCGAATCGTGCGGTTCAATTTTGGCAATCACATTTTTAATGCGGCTCATCACCTCAGGAAAATCGACTTCTGGTTTGCCGTCTATCTTGATACCAAACTCATTCGCACGCTGAATTTCTTTCAGCGCATGGCCTGAACGGATAAGGGCCTTTGACGGAACGCAGCCTGTGTTAAGACAGTCTCCACCCATCAAGTGCTTTTCAATGATGGTGACTTTCGCTTTTACCGCAGCACCAATATACGTGGTGACTAACCCGCCAGCACCAGCACCGATAGCGATAACATTGCGGTCAAAGCTGGCAGGCTTTTTCCAGCGACTGTAGATTCGACGGCGGTTGACAGTGTCAATGGCGAACTTGGCAATCAACGGGAATATGCCGAGCAGAACCAAAGAAATCAGTATTCCCGGTGAGATGATCCCGGCCAGAGAGTCGATTTGTGCCAGTTGGGTACCTGCATTGAGGTAAACCATGGTGCCCGGTAACATACCAAGCTGGCTGATCAAGTAGAAACGGCTGGTTTTTAATGGCGTTAAGCCCATCAGTAGATTTATCAGAAAGAAGGGAAACACGGGGATAAGACGCAGTGTCAGCAGATAAAAAGCGCCATCTTTTTCAATACCTTTATTGATCGAGTCGAGTTTGCTGCCGAATTTATCCGTAACCCAATCACGCAACATAAAACGGCTTACCAAAAATGCAATGGTCGCACCTATCGTACTGGCAAATGACACCAGCAGAAGGCTCCACCAGAAGCCAAACAGTGCGGCTCCTAACAGTGTGGTGATGGCTGCGCCCGGTAGTGAGAGGGCGGTGATCGTAATATAAGCAAAAAAGTAAATCAGGCTTGCAGTTAACCAGTTTTGTTCGATAACTTCATTGAGTGCAGCCTGCTGCTGTTTGGCATTTTCCAGTGTGAAATGTGTGTGGAGGTCGAAGCCGAACCAAATTGCGACAATTGCCACTATAATGCCTAAAATCGCCAGTTTTTTTGTATTCATTCTTTAATCCGTCAGAAGTTTGTCTGAAACACCCTGTTTCTCAGGCTTGCTTGCCCTGAGTAGTATATCAATCATGGTATAGAATTTTGCTTTTAGAACGTTCGGTTATGATGTTTTACACCGAATTCGATCTATTTGCCCTGCAAAATACTTAAAAGCCTTATGCTTTGGTTGATATGACATCAGCACCGGGTCGAGTAAAATATCGAGCAATATTGCTAAGAGGATTGACCGTAGCTTTTCTGGAAAACTTTCATCGTTGCATAATTTAATATTTAAAGTATTGATAATATTGGATAAAATTTTTGAAAATCACATAATAAACGTTGATCATTTGGCAAACGTGACGGTAAATGTCGGATGACGCGAAAGTATGAGGGTTCATCTATGTTGATGGCGGGAGATTTTTAATTTCGTATATGTACGGATGCTAAAATGATACAATTATCAAGAATGTAATTAATTAGAGGCAGATATATCTTGGTTTAGTTCGTTTTTCGGTTTTTCACGAATTCAGAGACATATCTTGTCTTTCGTTCTTTATCTTTTTACTCCTTAACACACACAACTCTACCCAGGTAATACGTTTTAATTAATTATTTCACTAGCTGGCGATTCATTTTTTCTCGTCACAACAAACGGGATAAATACAGAGATGGATTTTGATAGTTAGGATATATAGATGTGTCTGAGGTCTTTATATTTTTCCTATTTAGCGCGATGTGAGTATTAAGGTTATACACAATAGGAAGAATATTGAAAGACAAGAGCACTAAGCGGGAGAAAAGCGACCATAGTACTGAATGAACAAGTATTTTTCTTAAACCACATTATCCGGGCAGATAGGCTGAGTCTTATTCCCCATATGATGACGCAGATATTAATCACTGCAGAAAAAAAGACCAGTAGGGTAAGGAAAGAAGGTGCAAATATGCCGGATGTCAGAGTGAAATGAAAAAGAAAAGGCAATGCAAAACAGCAGAGCACTGTCAGTTTAAAGCGATTGGCGCACTTTTTTAGTTTATCTTCAAAAAATGAGCACTCGTTATCATCAAATATTCGATTTTTTGTCATTATCTTTTTCGTTAACAAACTAATTCTATTATCATTTAATAGTGTAAATTTCTTAAATATGTAAAATTTCAGCATAAAACATTGTTCAAATGATGATAGAGGTCACGAATTAACGATGATAGATTTTATTCAGTATTTCGATGAGAGAGAATGTAGATAAATTCGTGAGTATGCCTTTCGGCTACAAGAGAAATAAATAAGGGCTGACATTTATCAGCCCTTATTATTGATTAAAGTAATGCTAGTCGCTATTCACCCAGACGCTGCAGTAATTCCTGTTTGCGTTGAGGTGTTATTACTGACCAGTGCTTTCCTTCGAGAGCGCCTTCTAAGGCCCAAAGAACATCGAGACTGAGGCTATCAGAATGAGATTTACGCAGAGCAAGAAAAGCCTCCAGAGATCCTCGATTTTGTAGTTCTTCAACGCTTTCAATACCGGCTTTACGCAGCATGCGCTCTGTGGCCAGACGCAGGTTAGGGAGATCTTTGATTCTCTCTGGTCCTGTATTCTGTTTCACGGCTTGTGCTTTTTTCGCCAGAGTGAGCGATATTTTCGCCTGTCTCATCAATTCATTGGTGTCATTCCACCAAGTATTTGGTACCGCGTAGTATTTGGTAACGACAGGGAAACCACGCTTTTTATAGATATAAGGTGTCAGTTTCAGTTCTTTGAAACCGGCTTCATTCTCCTCTCCAGCTCTTAGGTGTAATTTGTCGTTAACAACAAGCGCGAACATTATTTTGTCGCAGAATACACCAAATCCGCCAAACATAGACCTGGATTTGATTTCACCAAGGTCTTTCATGAGTTCAATTGAGTTGTTCAGTGTTGATTTATCCATATGACTTCTTCTCGTTCAATCGATGCGTTCAATCAATGCGTTCCTGAAAGAATGGTCAAGAGGTAACGTATAAAGGCAATCTCGGAGAATTGTCATGAGCCATTTATTGGCACTTATTATGTTTACGTCCGGGCAGCCCCGCCGCCGTATTGAATAAATGAATAAACATTTTTTACGGCCGGTGGCTTTGCGTCCCACGCTTTCGCTGTGGTTTGCCTTTCACTTGACGAGAATCAGCTTATATCAATCCGCAAATTAAGTCGTTATTGACCACTCTAATATGTGTGACTCAAGTCAAATATTTATGATAAAAACCAGTTTACCTGTTACACATTAACAACACTGTTTCAACAGACACACCGTAAGTCTTTGAATCGCGAAACTGAGATAAAATGAGACATGCAGCCAATTTCGGTATGTTTTATAGCTGGTTTTCTAATCAAATACGAATTGATGCACGCAATATGAATAATTATAAATACAAAAAAAGCCTATTTTATAAACAGGCTTTTTCGGTTCAATTATGTAACATCGTTTACAAATTGAGATCTCTAACGCTCTGTCGAACCACTAGTTCAGGGTGCATCTCAAAGATTTGTTGTTCATTCTCTTTGTCAGCAATGCGGTTGAGTAGCAGTTTTATGGCAGTTTTGCCCAGGCGTTTTTTAGGTTGGTGAACTGTTGTTAGAGGTGGGGAGAAGAATCCGGCGAGATCGATGTTGTCGTAACCGATCACTGAAATATCTTCCGGAACGCGAACACCAGCTTCCTGAAGTGTACTAATAGTGGCAAGTGCCATGATGTCGTTAAAGCAGAACAGGGCGGTAGGGCGTTCTGACAGTGACAGAATTTGTTTGGCAGCATCGACAGCAGCATCACACTCGAAATCAGCTTCAACTAACCACTCAGGATTCACTTCAATATCGGCTTCTTCCAGTGCTTTCCTGAACCCATTCAGTCGCTCACTGCAAGTCAGTTTATCCATCTGCCCTGAAATACAGCCAATGTGTTTGTGACCGTTTTCAACAAGGTGCTTAGTAGCGAGGTAGCCACCCATTTCAGCATTGTCCTGAATGCAGTCTGCTTCTGAGACATGTTCAGTACCCCAATCCATAACGACCATGGGCAGAGGTTTTTTCTTTTCCAGCAACCCCATGAGCTCATCAGTCAGGTCAGAACACATGACAAGCAATCCATCAACGCGTTTTTCAGCCAACATACGGAGATAATCACGTTGTTTGGTTAGATTGCCCTCTGTGTTACAGAGGATCAGCGTGTAGCCCTCGTTGTAACAGTATTCTTCAACACCATGCACAACCTCTGCAAAGAATGGATTGGTCGATTTAGTCACGAGCATACCGATAGTGCGGGTGGTGTTGCACTTAAGGCTGCGAGCAACGGCACTGGGTGCATAGTTGAGCTCGTCGACAGCATTCCATACTTTCTTCGTCGTCGATTCAGCAACAAATCGTGTTTTGTTGATGACATGCGACACAGTTGTTGTAGATACGCCTGCCATACGGGCGACATCTTTAATGGTGGCCATTGATTGTTCTTCTCTTTTTGGTCGGGACTACGCCGACAAGTGCAATAACACCGCCGGAATAAAGGCAGTGTTTATGTCGTTAATTATTGAGGCATTAAGATGAGGAGATGTAGGGTAGAAAAAATCTCAATGCCAATCGCTTGCGTTCACAGTTTACTGATAGTTACGTGTAGGTCAATTAGTAGGTTCGTGGTTTTGTCGCGAATTCTGGTGAATTTGTGGCATAGCTTGTTTTGAATGAAGCGAGAGATATAAAAAAACCGGACAAATCCGGCTTTTTAATGTTTGGCTGGATAACGCATGTTGCGTTTCTTTACTCGCCCTTGAGGAACTGCGTATCCAGCTGGATGAATCCAACCAAAAGTGCTGCAGCAGCATGATAAAAACCAAACTTATCCTGGCGCTTTACGGTATCTGTGAAAGTGGGTAGCCAGCTCGCCATCATGTCCGTGATGAAAACGGTTTGCTCCAGCATCAGGGCTTCGCGTTTTTCGTCGGTACTTGCTGAGTTAGCAAGGATGATCAGGTTGCCCATAAAGTCGAGAATGACGGCGAGATGGTCGCCTGGCTCATTAAACTCTTTACGTTGCGCTATCTGGTATTTCTCCATCCATGCTGCCATATCCTGCGCAGGTTTTTCATTAAGCAGGCCTGACTCGCAGAGGTATAAAGAGGCATAGGGAAGGGCACCTGTTTTTGGCGTGCTGAGGAATAGTCCGCAAAAATCAGCCGCCAACTCAAGCTGCGCATCATCGCGTCGTTTCAGTTTCGCCAGAGCATCTTTGAAAAGTGCAACAGGAGACACCAGTTCAGGAGTCAGGGCAAGGTTTGAGAGGTAGTTGAACATCTCAGCGCCATGGTAGTGACTCAGGTTTTCCTCGGTAAGCTCATTGGCAAACAGGGATGACATCCACCAGTAAAACTCGGCACGTTGTTCGTTAATGGCGATAAAGTCCTGCATGATGATTCCTGATATTTAAAAGTGCGGGCTAGTTTAGCAAAAATGGGTAAATAAAGAGGGAGAAGAAGCATGAGCATAACACCCATGCTTCTTTATGCGCTTACAGGTCCATTGCTGGGAACAGAGGATTCACATTGTGAAGCTCAGTCGGGCCGTTGAAGCCTGTCGGTGCTGGTGCGACACCTTTATATTTCTCAATATCTACCAAGGCAGTGTGCGCAGACGTAGCTTGTGCCAGTTTCGAGGTGCCCTTGTCTAGTGTCAGGACATTTGGATCGCCATACGTACAGAGTGTACCCGGCTTACCCCCCTCAAGAGGGCTATACCATGCGCCTTCATGAATTCGGCAAACACCAGATTTGTACTCGTCGGTGACCACCGCCCCAGCCAGTACCTGACCACGGTCATTGAAGACACGTACGATGTCACCACTCTTAATACCGCGCGCCTTGGCATCTTCGACGCTGATATAAATAGGCTCACGACCTGCTACCGCGTACGTCTCGCGATGCTCGGTTGATGAACACAGCTGTGAGTGCAGACGGTGTTTCGGGTGACAGCTTTGCAAGTGAATCGGGAACTTGGCTGATTTTGGTCCACCGTGGCTACGCTCTGCTTTTTCAAACCACATTGGGTGGCCCTGACAGTCGTCATAACCCATATCTGCAATGGTTTTACAGTAAATTTCAATCAGGCCTGACGCGGTACCAAGTGGCTCAAGGTCTGGTTCATTGCGGAACGACTCGTGACGTACCCATGGACTGCCTTCAGGGAAATCGATGAAGCCTTCGCCTTCCCAGAATTTATTGAACTTAGGCATGCGAACACCGACGCCACGCCCCTGAAGCACGGCGCCGCTATAGATCTCTTCAATCCACTCGGCTTTCGTCTTGCCGCCAGTGAAAGCTTCAGCGCGATCGAAGCGGGTACACAGCTCACGGAAGATATCGAAATCATCTTTCGAACCAAACATAGGGTCAACAATCTTGCGCAGAGCAACAATCCCTTTGTTTGAGTGGTTACCGAATTGCTCGATATCATCACGCTCGTAGGTCGTGGTAGCGGGTAGCACGATATCTGCGAAACGGCAGCTTGCTGTCCACTGGTGATCAACGGTGACCACAGTTTCAAGATTACGCCATGCCTTAATCATCCGGTTGCGATCCTGATGATGATGGAATGGGTTATTACCGCAGAAAATCGCCATCTTCATGTGTGGGAAGGTGATGGTTTTACCGTTCCAGTCGATTTTCTGACCCGGATTTTCAATACAGTCAACAAAGCGCGCTACCGGGATAAAGCTTGAGTAGCCGTTGTAGCTGTGATTGTGGATTGGGTCGACACCGGTTACACCACTAAAGCCAGCCATCAGCGGGCCTTTAGACGTGATAGTACCTGCATCGTTGTAGTGCCAGCCGAAACCATAGCCGCCACCCGGCAGACCGATTTGACCCAGCATCGCTGCCAGTACGACCAGCATCCACGCATACTGCTCACCATGCTGCATGCGCTGTAAGCACCAGCCGCCGATAATTTGCGTGCGACCAGAGGCCATTTGGCGCGCCATCTGACGAATGGTTTCTGCGTCAATGCCACAGATTTTCGCTGCCCACTCAGGCGTTTTGGCAACACCGTCTTTCTCACCCAGCAGGTAAGGCAGGAATTTATCAAAGCCAGTTGTGTAGTCGGCGAGGAACTGCTCGTTGTGCAGTTTTTCGGTATATAGAGTGTGCGCCAGTGCCATCATCAGTGGCACGTCGGTTTGTGGGTTAACCGGGATTTGGTCACCACCGACAAATTTCTGGGTTTCATTACGGACAGGATCAACGTGAATGACTTTGATCTCGCCTTTCTTCACTTTCTCTGCCAGTTGCTGATAGTAACCATAGGTGCTGTGGCACGGAACCATCCAGCCAACCTGCAGGTTCTTTATTGGGTCTGAACCCCAGACGACGATAGTATCTGCGTGCTCCAGTACCAGAGGCCATGAGGTTTGCTGTTCGTAAACTTCCATCGCACCCGCGACATAAGGCAGAACGATTTGCGCAGCACCTGTTGAATAGTCACCCGCTTTGGCAAGGTAGGTACCGTGCAGGCCGATGGCACGCATCATCATGGTGCCTGCTGAATGCAGTTTACCTACTGACTGCCAGCCAGTGTGGCCCGCATAAAGGGCACTTGGGCCGTGTGTGGTTTGGACACGCTCCAGTTCATAGTGGAAGAAATCCAGTGCCTGTGACCATGGCACACGAACAAAACGGTTGTCGCCACGTTGTGTCGTATCCGATTTATAGCCGTGCTTAAGCCAGTCAATACGTACCATCGGGTATTTGATACGTGCAGGGTTGTAAACGGTCTCACGCAAGCCTGCCAGCATGCTGGTTGGATGCGGGTCTTTTTCAAACGGGACGGTATCAACCCAGATTCCATCTTTAACTTTGGCACGGAACGCACCCCAGTGAGAGCCAGAAAGGATATCAAGATTGGGAGTGGCTTTTGCAGCCCCTTCTGCTGCCAGTACGCTGCGCGGTGCCAGAAGGCTTGAGCCTATTGCTGCGCTTGCACTTGCTGCAAACAGGCCAGATAAGAAGCGACGGCGGGTGATGCCATTGTTTTTCATTTCTGTCGCCATGGTAAAAACCTTACATTTCTAAATTCGTGTTTGCCGGGTCAGCGGGGCTCACCCGGCTCAAAGATAAATCAGATGACCAGTGCGAATTAGCTATGGCCTTTGCCGCCTGTATCGCTACCGTGGTTTTGCAGGTACTTCAGCAGAGTGCGCTCTTCTGTTTTGTTCAGGCGGTAGTAAGAACTCATCGCCTTCAGGCCTGAGATCCAGCCGTTCGCTGTGAAGTGAGCCGGAGCAGGTGCTGCGTGACAGGCGTTACAGGTTGAACCGAACATTTCTTTGGCGTAAGTCCAGACAGGTTCGATGCTGCCGTTGAGGTGGTCTTTAGTGACATAGCCTTCAACGCTGACGTGTTGCCACACAATGTTTGTCGCTGGGTCTGTCTGCTCTTCAATCAGCTTTTCACTTGCTTTCACTTCGCCACGGATGGTGGCCTTGAATACACGTTTACCCATGTACTCGGTCATCACACGACCTTTACCTGCTTTTTCTAGCCAGCCGTCGACGCGCACTTTAAGCATGTCGTTTTCTTCACCGATAACTGTGATTTCAGATGCTGGTAGGAGCTTACCCTCAGATTTTGCTTTTGCGTCAGCAACTGCGAAGAGGTCTTTTTCACTGATCGAGAACAATGTCTTGGCATCTGCAGGCGCAACTGATTGCTTCTCAAGTTCTTGGAAGCTCTTACGGAAACCACCCGCCATGTTTGGCAGTTCGTGTGCGATACCTTTGTGACATTCAATACAGTTCATGTCTGCAGCGGCTGCTTTTTTCATTTCCATCTGCGCTTTAATGGATTGTTTCTCATGATCCATCGCCGCGTAGGAGTGACAGCTTTTACAGGTTTTGGAGTTTTGTCGCTTCATACGCGCCCAAACTGTCTGCGCCATTTCTAGGCGATGCTCTTCGAACTTCTCTGGGGTATCTACTTTTTTAGTAATGAAGTGGTGATAAACGTCTTTAGCCGCTTCCAGTTTTCGTAGCAGTTTGCCCGGTAAATCTTTTGGCTGGTGGCAGTCAACACATTCAGCGCGAACACCCATCGGGTTTTTGTAGTGGATGGATTCTTTATATTCCTCGAAGTTTCCGCGCATCGTGTGGCACGAAGTACAGAATGAGGTCTGGGAGAAAAAATGCAGAGACTCGTGCGCGGTAATAGTACCGATGATTGTAATGACAGAGCCCACCAGAATCAGCGCGAGTACTGAGTACTTGGCACTTGGTTTCGTGAGCCTTCCCAGAAGTTTTTTCATATGAACGATATACCCGTTAGTTGTCTGCCGTGACACAGGTCCCAGCAAATTGAAATGCTATCTTTATGGCGACAATATTAGGGAGACGATGTGAATATGGTTACCCACGGCTATGAACAGCAAGATTGGAATGTGAACAAATATGAACAAAATGGGTGAGGGTAATAATTCAGCACACGCAGTATTTACTATAAATTACTGTTTATTAGTATTATTTTGACTAAAGTCCTGTTCATTTATTGAATGGATTTGATGGCTTAACCCGGCATAAACCAGGGTCAATCTGACCTTTAGCTGATCTGAATCAAGTTTTCAAAATGCCCAATTGATAAGATTTCATGAAATATAGATGAAATGTGAACAGGTGAAGGAATGAACCAGCATATTCTGGTGGTAGATGATGAAGCAGTGACCCGGAACATGGTAGGAAGCTACTTTGAGAAGGTCGGTTATCAGGTCAGTCATGCAGCCAGTGGCGCAGAGATGCGTGAGCAAATTGCGGAACATCAGATTGATCTCGTGCTGCTTGATATTAATTTACCCGACCAGGATGGTTTAACGTTGGCCCGTGAATTACGCACTCAGTCTGATATTGGTATCATTCTGATCACCTCGCGGACAGACTCCATTGACCGTATTGTCGGGCTGGAAATGGGCGCTGATGATTATGCCTCAAAACCTCTGGAGTTGAGGGAATTGCAAGTCAGGGTTAAAAACCTGTTGTGGAGGATGTCGCTGGCTCATAAAATGCCTGAAAACACTGCTCCTTTGACGGCAGACAAACAGCTTGTCAGGTTCGGGAAGTGTGTTTTCGATGTTAAACGGCGAGCGTTAGTGAAAGATGGCTTGCCGGTGAAGCTGACCAAAGCTGAATTTGAGATGCTGGTAGCGTTTACTGAAAACCCAAACAAAGTGCTGAGCCGCGAGCGAATACTGAATATGATTAGTCATCGGGTTGATGCGCCGAATGACAGGACTATCGATGTATTGATTCGTCGTTTGAGAAACAAAATAGAAACCGAACCTAAAAAACCGCAACTTTTCATAACTGTGCACGGTGAAGGGTATATGTTCACCTCCTGAGCCGACACAAGACCAGTCAACAAGAGATAACCATGAATTACATCCCGTTTGATGATTACAAACGAAAGTGGATATTTACCCACCAGTCTATGCCTGTTGAACAGGATGACAGAGCGGCAATAAAACCCATGACCGAGCAGCGTTCAGCGCAGCTGTGGACGGAATTTGTCAGTCGCAAGAGTCCAACCCCTGATCATTTTGGCAGTGAAGACTGGCCCAACAAGGCATCTGTATGGGCTGAACCAATTGACTGGATGACGGCATGGGAAGACGAGACTGATCTCCCGGACGCTTTTACTGAACACTTTTGCTGGGAAGATAATATTGTCGTTTACTTCTGTTATGACAAAACTAACATCATTGAAACGCGATGGGCTATGTTTAAGAAGTATTGGAAAAATTTCCTGTTCTATGATGATAAGCCGCTGTTACTTGGGCGGAGAAAGCAGGAAGTGGCAATGTTTGAGCAGTCAGGCTCGGTGAAACTCGGCAAACGCCCATAATTCACCAGTTGAGATGAAAGAAGCCGGACGTAACATATTGCGGCCGGTTTTTTTGTCTTTGGCCTTTTGCTCACTGTAAGTAAGGCAGTAGCATGAAGTGTATAACCCTAGTGATAGTGATTGTTGCCATTACAGGCTGTAACCCAACTCGTTTCACTGACGCGATAGAATTGACGCTTTCCCCGAAGATGTCCAGTGAACTCAATGTGGCTTATGGTCAGTTGTTGAACTGTGATTATCCGTTAGCGCAAACAAGCTTTCAGCAGTACACGGTTATTGGCACTCGTGAGGAGCGAGCATTTGCCTATCGATGGTTGGGCGTTATCTATCTGGAAATGATGAATTTCGATGAATTTGACCATCTTGCTGACAGATACCTTTTCACACGGCCAGGACGTGATACCCCAAAAGAACAATTAATCGATGACTGGCGGAAAGCTGCAGAGAAAATGCGGGCTGAACGCTACATTGCCAGTGGTGTGGGCGAGTGTGGTCGCTACAACCTGCAAAGCAACTGACAAGATAAGACAAGCCTGATCGCAAAACTGCCCTATAACTCTCTGGATCCATATAGTCTTGTAGCTATTTCACAGAATTCTCTACTGGTGCTGGATAGAATGCCCTTGTTCTTAACTGAACTCTAAAAAGCCAGCTTTAGTATTGGCCTACTATGGCTGGCCTTTTACCCCATATATATCAACTAATTATCTATAAAATACCTAATTTCACCTCACCCGCTTAGATATCCTTTATACACATCACATGGTACACGCCATCATGAAGTTCTGTGCCTTCAGTTTCCTTTTCAAAACCCGGGAACATCTCATCCCATACTTCAAGGCTCCTGAGGTATTTGATTTGTGGACTGTTCTGATCGCCAAAGCTCTCCCCTGACATTAGCATGGGAATACCCGGTGGATAGGGGATAACGGCATTGGCTGCAACGCGACCTGTGAGTTGATTAGATGGCACCATTTCCACATTATCAGAAACAATTTGTTTGAATGCTTCGCGCGGTGTGACAATGGCCTCCGGTAGGTTTTCGTATGCGGCATTGAGCACTTCGCTTGGATTATGCTCTTTTAGATAATCAAAGATCTTATTGCCTAAATCTTTGAGGCCCATTTCACTGTAAGCATCGGGAAATTCGCCTACCAGATCCGGCAGTGATTCAGTGAGTGGTGTGTTGGCATCATAGTGCCTTTTGAAGCCCATAAGCGTATTGACCAGCGTTGCCCATTTCCCCTTAGTGATCCCCATTGAAAACAGGAACATAACCTGAAAATCTGTTGTCCGGGTGGGGACGATACCGAAACGTCCCAGATATAAAGTCACCAGAGTGGCAGGCACGCCTGTTTCAAGCAGGTCGCCGTTGTCACCCATACCCGGTGCAAGAATACTGACTTTGATCGGGTCGAGCATACACCAATCGTCTGGCATATCTTTGAAGCCATGCCAGTCATCGTTCGGCTTCATCATCCATGCTTGCTGGCTTTCACAAAGTAAGTCTGCTGGTGCATCTTCGAAAGAATAAGTCTGACCATTCTCCGGGTTTTTGACGGTATCGGCATTCCAGGGCTTAAAGAACCAGTCGCCAGACTTACTGAATTCACGGTTGAGTCTTCCCATTGCCTGACGGAAGTCGACAGCCTCGCGGATGACTTCGAGAGTGAGGGAGTGGCCTCTATTACCGTCCATCATTGCTGCAGCAATATCGTTTGATGCGCAAATTGCGTAGAGGGGAGAAGTGGTGGCGTGCATCATATAAGCCTGATTAAAGCGGTCAAAACTGATGGCACTCTTACCATTTCTCACGTGAAGGAAAGAAGCCTGTGACAGGGCATTCAGCAGTTTATGGGTTGAATGGGTAGCAAAAACAGTTGGACTGTCAGGATTCTCCACCGGGTCGCCACGCATCGCGTAGTGATTGTCGTAAATAGGATTGAAGCGTGCATACCCATACCATGCTTCATCAAAGTGTATTCGGTCACTGCTGGCAGCAAGAATATCCTGTGCTTTTTTTGCGTTATAACAGAGCCCGTCATAGGTACAATTTGTGAGCACCGCGTACACCGGACGTTTCTGGGCATGGTCTTTGGTCAAGGTATATTCTTCAGCCCGCTTTTTAAGGACGGGTTCGGAGAGTTGGTCGGGATAAATGGGGCCGATAATACCGTAACGATTTCGGGTGGGAAGAAGATAAACAGGCCTTGCACCGGATAGCATCAATCCTTGTTCAATTGACTTGTGGCAGTTTCGGTCACAGATGACAATATCGTCTTCATTCATACATGCAGACATGATGGTTCTGTTGGCACCAGAGGTACCTGTTACAAGAGAGTAAGATTGGTGTGCACCGAATACCCGCGCTGCGAATTTTTCACTTTCGCCAAATGCGCCGGTATGGTCAAGAAGTGAACCAATTGCTCCCCGTTCTATCCCCATGTCTGTTCGGAAAATACCCTCGCCGTAGTAGCTGTAAAACCGCTGGCCAGCTGGTGTTTTGGTAAAACCTACGCCACCCTGATGCCCCGGCGCTGCCCATGAGTATTCGTGAATATCATCATATTCCATCAATGCGGCCATGAGGGGGGGTAGAAGTTTGGCGCGATAACGCTTCATTGCAGCGATGGCACGACCCGCGATAAAATCAGGGGTATCCTCTAAAATCCATGCAAATTCGTCCACTTTCTCCATCATTTCGCGGGTAACATGGAGAGTGATCTTTTTCCTCTCAGCCAGAAGAAATACCGGAACCCCTTGCTGACGTCTGTTCAGCTTTTCAATCAGTACATAAAAACGTTCGTTTTCTTCAAGTTGTGAGCCGCTCATTGCTGACGACAGCATCAGGCAGTCAATGGCTGTGTTGGTGAAAATGACTGAATAGCAGTCGTCAAAACTATTAGCGACCAACACCTGTGCTCCCTCGCTTTCCAGTTCGGAGACCAGACGTTCAATTGAACTGCCTACGACGCCTGTTCTGTTGGCTTCCTCTAAAATCAAAACATTGAATTTCTTTCCATACCTTTTCATGGCCTTTCTCCGGCGCAATGTGAGTAAAAATCATTCAAAGCTCGTTGAGCTACATCACTATAAGAGAGAGTCAGATGAGAATAAGTCGCAAAAAAGAAATCCAGTCAAAATATCTGCATTAAATAATGGGCAATTTTATTTTTATCAATAATTCCATATCCCTATGATTAAATTTATAAAATTTATGGTCTTTAACTTTTATATCTTCTTACTTTCTGTCTTGTAAACGATGCATTTAGTGATGTGGACTCAAGGTACTCTCGTCCTGTCAGTTAGACCCACACAATAAAGATGTCGTTGAGTGTATTTAAATAATTACCGCTGACCTTTTCACATGTCGCGCTCGTCTATTCTGGCGATTGGCAATTTTCCGGTAGTCCCGCCAGGGGCGCTTCCAGCAAGAATCGTAAATCTATTGGAGAGGAATAAGATGGCTTCAGAACAAAACAAAATGGGACTGATTGGTCTGACAACAATAGTGACAGTCAATATGATGGGATCAGGAGTCATTATGTTGCCAGCGAGCCTTGCTCAGACAGGGGCAATTTCTCTTTTGTCATGGCTGGTAACGGCGATGGGTGCTATGTGTATTGCTTATGCATTTGCCAAGTGCGGTATGTACTGTACGAGGGACGGCGGAATGTCTGCATATGCAGACGAGGCACATGGTAAGTCATCCTTCTTCATTGCATCTTATACCTATTATGTGTGTCTGGTGATCAGTGCTGTCGCTATCGCTGTGTCTGCTGCTGGCTATCTGGTGCCATTTTTTCCGTGGATTAAAGAGACACCGATACACACATTTTTCACAGTGATTGGGATTCTGATCGTGACTATGTGCGCGAATTTTTGGGGCCCGAAGATAACTGGACAGATTTCTGCAATCACAGTGTGGGGGATCATCATACCCGTGTTGGGGCTGTCGATTGTTGGTTGGTTCTGGTTTGAACCTCAGCTTTTTGCCGAAGCGTGGAATCCGCATCAAGACACGACGGTTACAGCCATTTCTTCCGGTATTGCACTGACGCTTTGGGCGTTTCTCGGTATTGAATCTGCTGGTGCCAACTCGGGCGCTGTTGAAAATCCAGAAAAGAATGTTCCCTTAGCGTGCATGTTGGCAACCAGTTTTACCGCGGTCGTTTATATCGCTTCCACATCGGTCATTCAGGGGATCATTCCAAATGATGTTTTGGCGCATTCTGAGGCGCCTTTTGGCTTGGTTTACTCATATATGTTCAATGAGACGGTTGGTCAGGTCATTACAGCATTGGCAGTGATTGCTTGTATTGGTTCGCTACTTGGCTGGCAGTTTACCAATGCACAAGTTTCTAAAGCTGCGGCTGAAATACGTCTGTTCCCTAAAATCTTCAGTGAGGTCAACAAATCAGATGCCCCGATCAAGGGTATGTTAATTATGTTGGCGTTGGAGCTTGTGCTTGCACTCATGACAATATCGCCAAATTTAGTCAATCAATTCAATGTACTGCTTAATCTGGCTGTGTTTATAAATATGGTGCCATATATCCTTGCCCTCACAGGGCTAGAAGTCATTCTTCGTAAGAAAAATGTTAGTCAGAAAGAATATCAGGTGGGTGCGGTCGTGGGGACGCTAGCCGTTGCTTACAGTTTGTATGGCGTGTATGCCTGCGGTCAGTCAGCAGTGTTCTATGGCGCTATCGTAACCTTCATCGGCTATATATTTTATGGCTTTGTTGCTGCGCGGGATCAGGATTCAAATCTGGCTGTGTAGGAGGGGACAAATATGCAAAAGTTCATTGATTTGTTGAGGCACTTTTTTCGTGTGGAAGGCCTATTGCAAAGACTATTTTCGCTAGCTCTGATGATGACCGTTATTTGGTTCAACGTCGCAGCGCCAGTGAAATCAGTCGCCAGTGAGAAAGGGACGAGTAATGTCATCGACTCAGGTGCTGAGAGCGTTCCACAAGAAAATACAAATGATGACACGACGGCGATTGAGGTACTTACAGGCAAGCGTATTCATGATTCGACATTGGAAGGGGATCGTCCGCCGCACGTGTATCGCCCAAAAACCCCAATATATCACCATCATCACCCAGAGAATGAGGCTGTTGACCCTGAGATTAGGAAACACTTGTTAGTCGATCACCCCGATCTCGACAACAATCAGGGGAGGAGAATTCGGATCGCTCCTCCATCTGATGAACCAAGTGATAGTGTGAGTGGAGCGGAGTAGTTTGTTGACTAAATACCGAACTTGTTAACTTGTATTGCTTCAATCGAAGAAGAGAGTAATTCATCAATGGTTAATAAAATGTACATTTAATTTATATATCAGCTCGTTATCTTTCCTTCGAACAGCGCATAAGTGTACGAAAAAATGACCTGTATGAGGTTACTTCCTGGCTGGTTGTTAGTTCTCAAGCATTTAAAATACATACTGCGATGTTCTTCTTAAATTTCGACAAGCCTCTGATTTTATGAATCGTATTGCTTCCACAATCTATTGAACAAATGAGACGTAGGTTGTATATTTGCGAACGATTTTGATAACCACTCTCATTAAGGTTTCCACTATGTATAAAGTATTTGGCACGGCAGCCGCTTTGACTGCATTCTTGGCTATGCCTGCGTTAGCAGATTCAGTCACTGTTGAGCATCGTTTAGGAAAAACGACCGTTGAAGGTAAACCAGACCGCGTTGTTGTTATTGGTCTTGGCGCACTCGATGCGGTGGATAGCCTTGGTGTTGAGCCTGTATCAGTAGCGAAATTCTCTCTTTTCCCGGATTACCTCGCTAAATACAAAACCGACGAGTATATGACTGCCGGTTCTTTCTTTGAACCTGATTTTGAAGCGATCTACGCGAAGAAACCTGACCTCATTGTTATTGGTCCACGTGCTACAGGCCAGTATGAAGAGCTGTCTAAAATTGCACCAACTGTTGTTTTTGCCGCTGAATTCAGCAGCTACTGGCAGTCTACCCAAGAGCAATGGCGTAATCTTGGCAAGATTTTCCATGCTGAAGACAAGGTTGAGCAAAAAATAGAGCAGCTTGATCAAGAGTTTAAAGCGATTAAAGCACAAAACCAGAAAAACGGTACCAATGCACTGACAGTTCTGACGTCTGGTGGCAAGGTATCAACTTTTGGCGCTGAATCTCGTTTCTCTTCAATCTATAAAGATTTTGGTTACGCTGAAGCAGTGAAAAACCTGAAAACCTCTACTCACGGTGACCAAATCTCCTATGAGTTTATTCAGGAAGCAAATCCTCAGACAATGCTGGTAATTGATCGTGATCAGCTGAAAGGAAAGAGCACAGCACGTAAAACGCTGGACAATGATTTGGTTAAAGCCACAGAGGCTTACAAAAATAACAAGCTGACGTATCTTGATACAACGGCGTGGTATTTGTCTATTTCAGGCGTTCGCGCAACTGAGCAAATGGTATCAGATATCAAACAATCTGCAGGCCTTTAAATAAGGTGCCATACAAGCTGGAGTAAACTTTGAAGAAGTTATTGCTTGTACTGGTCGCATTGAGTTTTACGTCCCTTTTTGTGGGCGTTAGCGAGTTGGAGTTTATGTCAGTAATGGCAGGCGACCCCAGCTCGCTTCACTTATTGTTCACCAGTCGATTGCCGCGACTGATTGCCATCTTACTTGCTGGATCTGCACTCAGCATTGCTGGCCTTATCATGCAGCAAATCAGTCAGAACCGTTTCGCTGCGCCCTCTACATCTGGCACCATTGAATGTGCTGTGTTGGGTTATGTCCTCAGTCTGGTCTTTCTTGGTCATGGACAAGGGTTATGGTTAATTTTCGGTTGTTCAATTCTGGGTACCCTGATATTCGTTCAATTCATTCAGCGTATTCAGTTCAAAAATGCCGTTTTTATACCTCTTATCGGTATTATTTTTGGTAACGTTATCCAATCAGGATCTACCTTCCTTGCCTACAAATACGATGTGCTACAGAACATGTCGACATGGGCAGTAGCCAACTTTGCAACCCTGTTGGCTGGGGATTTTGAGTTACTTTATATTGCTGTCCCAATTGGCTTTTTTACTTATTTTTATGCCACGCGTATCTCTGCTGTCGGAATCGGTAAGGACTTTGCCACTAACCTCGGCCTTAACTACCAACAGGTAATTACCATAGGCGTTATCCTGGTTTCTGTTCTGTCGGCCACTGTAGTAATGATCGTTGGCGAACTGCCTTTCCTCGGTCTAATTGTTCCCAATCTGGTCAGTCATTTCTTCGGTGACAATCTGAAAAAGAATATCCCTCTGACAATCATTTGTGGTGCCTTGTTGGTGTTGGGCTGCGATATATTGAGTCGCCTGATTATTTTTCCGTATGAAATTCCCATCTCCATGGTGCTGAGCATTTTGGGTGGATGTGTCTTCCTATTTTTAATCACCCGGAGTCAGGTCAGTGAGAGATAAACAAAAACTGGCGTTGCTGGCCCTGATAGCTGTTGTGTTTGCAGCATGCTTCATTGGCGTTGGACTAACCGCCGATAACTACCAATATTTTCTGTCACGTCGTGTACCAAAAGTGCTTGCGATGGTTCTGGCAGGTATCGCTGTAGCTCAGGCCTCTCTGGTCTTTCAGACGATCACCAACAATCGAATCCTCACGCCAAGTATTATGGGGTTTGACAGTCTTTATGTGCTGACTCAAACATCAATTGTGATGTTTTTTGGTGGAATGAGTGCGTTAGCTATCAACCATTACCTGAACTTTGCTGTGTCGATCATCATGATGGTGATTTTCTCGGTGTTGCTGTTTGGATTCTATTTTCAGGGCAAACGGAAAAATCTAATCATCCTGTTATTGGCCGGACTGATTATCGGACAGTTGTTTGGCAACATCTCTTCCTTTTTCACTATGGTGATGGATCCTAATGAGTTCAGTTACCTACAAGGAAAACTGTTTGCGAGCTTCAACAATATCAAAATGGAACTCGTCTATCTCTGTACGCCAGTGTTAGCGGTTGCTGCGGCATTGTTATTCTCACAGAACAGGGTGCTGGATGTGCTTTGGTTGGACAGAGATAACGCTATCAGCCTCGGTGTTGATGTCGATAAATTCAATCGCAAAATTCTGATATTTTCTGCGTTGCTGATTGCTATTTCGACCGCTTTGATTGGTCCTGTGATGTTTTTTGGCTTACTGGTTACAAACCTGACCAGAGAGTGGTTTTCCACATACCGCCATAAGGTGCTGCTGATTGCCTGCTCATTGATGTCTATTTGTGCGCTTCTGGGCGGTCAGTGGATAGTCGAAAAAGTGTTGTATTTTGAAACCACCCTGAATGTGGTGATTAATTTCGTTGGTGGAATTTATTTCCTTTCTATGCTGCTGAGAAATAAAGTGGTTTAGCGTATTACTATGATAAAACTTAACCAGCTGACCAAGTATTTTGGTAAACAAAAAGTCGTTGATGAAATCAGCGCAGAATTTGATAAAGGAAAAGTGACTGCGATTATCGGTCCCAATGGGGCTGGTAAGAGTACCGTTCTGTCGATGGCAAGCCGACTTTTGGATCGCGATGGCGGTACAGTGCATTTAGACTGCAAAGAGTTAGCCGAGTGGGATAATCAGCAACTGGCTCAGAGGCTCGCTGTACTTCGTCAGGCCAACAATATCGCAATGCGATTTACAGTAAGGGAGATGGTATCTTTCGGCCGCTTCCCCTATTCCAAAGGGAGATTGACCGAAAAGGATCAATCCGTTATCCAGCAAGCGATTGACTATCTTGATCTTACCGATATTCAGCACAAATACCTTGATGAATTAAGTGGTGGTCAACGGCAACTGGCATTTATCGCCATGGTAATTGCACAGGATACAGACTATGTGTTTCTTGATGAGCCGCTTAACAATTTAGATATAAAGCACTCATTGCAAATCATGAAAAATATCCAGAAGCTGGCTCACGACATGGATAAAGCTGTCGTGGTGGTCATTCATGATATTAATTTTGCTGCCTGCTATTCAGACAAAATCATCGCCCTAAAGAGAGGGCAACTTGCCGCAAGCGGGTCAGTCGATGACGTGATTCAACCGGATGTTCTGGAAGCTATCTATGAGACGCCTTTTAATATCATTGAAGTTAATGGTAAGAGAATGTGCGTTTACCACTGAACAGATATTAGTTGAATCTGAAAGAGCACCCAAAAGGGTGCTCTTTTTTTCGTATCAGTCATTTCTTAGGGATGTGGTGGTCAGTTAGGAATGGGCGATAATATTAGCAGAGTGACAGACAGAGTTACCGTCCTCGATGTCCATCGGATGTATAGCCCGTAATATGGAAGGTCTTTGTGACTGAAAGTGTGTAATACACCGCTCCTAACACATCAATAATAAGCAGTTCATATTGACAGGTAGTGTTTTTCTTCTCGGATATTCTAAGAAAAGTGCATTTAGTCTTATGTTGAAGTAATGGGCTGGGTTATGGTCGAAGGTTTTCTTTGAGTCAAGAATAGATACAACAAGTAAATTAAGTGAGTGAAAATGATTAATGTGGGTATATCTCATAGTCAATATAAACATGATTGCATATTAGGTATTGTTACATTAAAAATTGTTAAATTAAATTAATTTAACAATCATGATCTTTAATGAAAAAATGTAAGCGTAAATAAAAATATCTGATAAGGTTAATTTATATTTTGTGTTTGTTGATGAGATTCTCGTCACACTTCTATAATATCTTTTTCTTAATGCGTGAAATATAAAAAACATCTGGTATGGTTTAAATACCACTTGATAAGACTTAGAAAAAACCTCTGTGGTTAAATAGTAAGTGGGATGTGAACAAAACACTTAAAAGGTGATTATAAACAAATTGAAAACAACGTTAGGGCTAAGTTTACGCAGGCACAAACGCCTGCCTTTTTTTAAAAAGTTTGTGACGAATCGTCATAGCCAGATAAGAAATCATTATTTCAAAGATAAATAAATTAGCAATTGTTTAATTGTTAAATATATAATTTCTGTATTTTTTAATGTTCGTAAAACTGGTCAATTCCATCTTAATATAAAATAGTCTTGATAAGAAATCCTCTATTTATTATCAATAAGATTGAAAATAAGAAGGGCTAATATTATTCTTCCATACACGACTATATTGAAATTTAGAATAAATTTCTTTGCTAGTAAATGGTAGGTTTTTTAGCTCTTTAATAAAATTTCTAGAGTGTTGATTTTCGATGTTACCACATCACTGTTGATTTCCTTCGCCAATAATTTCAACATTATTTTCTGTTCCAAGCCCTAAAGAAGAGTGTCCATGGGGTGTTATATCTAAAAATAATGCCGCCGACTGTTTCGGTATTTAATGGGTATGACGCTATTGAATCAAGCCTTAGAACTACTTAGTAGAACGGTAGAAAGTATCACCTCATTTCTTCAAGAGCCGCTTCACTTTAATTTGAAGAGGGCTTCTGAAACCGCGTAACGCGACCTTTGCGAGGCGAGTGGACGAAAAGCGTTATTGCGATGTGCACTAGACAATACTATTGTTGAAATCAGGTTACTCAGTCTTTACTCATTGGGACCATAGCACTCCAAACACCATCCTTTAGTATTTTGTGATACAAGGCTGCAATGATATGTACTGAGATAAGTGCATAGCTGGACGAAACAGATAGCTCATGTAGTACAACAATACTGTCAATGAGGAGACCTTCACTTTTTCCTTGCCAAAAGAGTCCACCAATTATCAAGCCTGAAATTGCGATTATGGCCAAACTTAGATACATGCCAAGATGTACTATTCTCGCAGCTTTTTTCTGCCATTCCGGTGATTCACTGGGCAATGAAGTCTGAGTATTTTTCATGTAAACAAAACGTATCCCGAGAAGGGTAACAAAAAGAAAGGCGAAGACGATTTCAAAAACCAAGAGAGATTCGTCTTCTAATTGGCTTATATCATTGACTTGTTTTATGACGCCATAGATGAATATGATAACAAAGCTCCAGTGAAGCACTTTTGCTAAAAAACTATATCCTCTATTTGATTGCTGCTCGTTAACATCCACAAAGCTATCCTTTTCTTTATTTATAAATCCCTTAATTGAGTTTTAAGGTTAACCATTTAACAAAAGGTTAACAAGCGCTTCTGAGCTAATGGGTGTTTAACAGTCGGATAGAAGTGGTAATGCTCATCTAACATGAGTTTTTATTAGTGATATTCTGTGCAGAACATTTATGAATAAGCACCACAAGCCCACACTATAGTCACTGACTATTGATGCCCTTACCAGACAACCTAAATAGTATTTATAAAACTATGATATTATTTAATTTATATTCAATTTTAGTAACCGCTTATCTATCCATCCAACAGAGGTAATGTCACCAGTGGTATATCTCTTTTGCAGGAGTTCTGCGATATTTTCTTGTCATGCGAGTATATTGATTGCGTAAAACATTTATGTCGCTTCACGTTAACTCTTTGATAATTATTAATACAACATCTGCTCTACTATCATGAAATGAAATGTTGTTATTCGGGGAGGCACAATTCTCGTACAGATTTTTCTGACAACCTCCTATCTTATGGTCAGCCGTATTGTTGCTCTATGTGTTTGAAAGGAGGAACATCGGGAATGGTTCTCGCACATGCTCAATACCAATCTTGATATCTGACGCTTAGTGGTCGCGTCACAATATGAATTTTTCTGTCTTTCTGTTCGACGGAACAAGGATAAAAAAGGGGAAATTTCAGAGATGGAAGCAAGAGATGTAAAAAGTGTTGCTGATGCTAAACAAATTTTAGAAGACCGACGCTTAACCCATGTCAAAGTCGGATTATTTGACAATGATGGAGTCATGCGTGGCAAATACATGTCGAAAGAGAAATTCTTCTCCTCGTTAGATAAGGGGTTTGCTTTCTGTGATGTTGTGCTTGGCTGGGACGTAAAAGATCAGCTTTACGACAATACACAATACACTGGCTGGCACACTGGGTATCCGGATGCACCTGTCAGGGTCTTGCCAGAAACTTGCCGGGATGTGTTAGATGAAGATGGCATGTTGTTGTTTGTGGCGGAGTTTTCTGGCGAGGCGGAAATGGTCTGCCCAAGAGCAACTCTGAGGCGGGTACTGCAAAAGGCAGACGACATGGGCTTTGATGTTTTCGCTGCCCTTGAGTATGAATTTTTCATCTTTGATGAAACACCACATTCGATCAGAGAAAAAGGATTCAGAAACATCAAACCAATTACTCCGGACTGGTTTGGTTATTCCATGATTAGGAATTCTACCTATTCAGGTTTGTACAAAGCGATTCTTGCCATGGGTGAAACGATGGATTTTCCCATTGAAGGTATTCATTCCGAAACTGGCCCTGGCGTTATTGAAGCTGCGCTTTCTGTCGACAGTGCTTTAAATGCCGCAGATAAAGCCGCTCTGTTTAAGACTTATATGAAGGTTCTGGCTCAGAAAAACGAGATGATGGCGACCTTTATGGCTAAATGGACGAATGACTATCCCGGCCAGAGTGGACATATACACATATCATTACGCAACAAAGACGGCTCATCAGCCTTCTACGATCCCCATCATCCTTTAAATATGAGTGATACCCAGCGTCACTTTATTGCGGGTCAGCAAGAGTTGATGTCGGATGTGTTATGCATGATTGCCCCGACAATAAACAGCTATTCCCGGATGGTTCCCGGTTTCTGGGCGCCAACAACAGCAACTTGGGGAGTTGAAAACCGGACAGCTTCTCTCCGATTAATTCCCGGAACGGAAAAGTCACAGCGAGTCGAATATCGCCTTGGTGCAGCTGACGCAAATCCCTATCTTGCACTGGCTGCCGCAATCGCCTCTGGTCTTCACGGCATTGAAAATAACCTTGAGCCGACAGATCAAGTGGAAGGCAATGCTTATGAACAGGAGCATCCAGCGGCTCTGCAGTTGCCCCGAACCTTGTGGGAGGCCGCTCAGAAATTGAAGCAATCAGATCCGGCAAGGTCATTGTTTGGTGACGCGTTTGTCGATCATTTTTCTGCATCTCGGGAGTGGGAAGAGCGAGAGTTCCGTAAACATGTCACAGACTGGGAACTCGACAGGTATTTCGAAATTATTTAGGGCGGGCAGATGGATAGAATTCGCACCATATCTCCGGTCGATGGCCAAATATATGTAGAGCGGACAATGGCGTCAGCTGGTGACATTTCAGCATCTATTGCGAGAGCAGAAAAAGCCCAGTCATATTGGCAAGCACTTCCACTTTCGGCACGTAAAGTATTTTGTAGTAAAGCAGTAGAGTACCTCGTTGCCAATAAACGGGTAATAGCGGAAGAAATCACATGGATGATGGGAAGACCCATTGCATTCAGTGGTGGTGAGGTAGATGGGGTGGAAGAGCGGGCAAGACATATGATTGCCATTGCTGAGGATTCGCTAGCCTCAATAGCTTTACCAGACAAACCCGGCTTTAATCGATATATCAAACGAGTTCCACTCGGTACCGTGTTTGTGATTGCGCCATGGAATTATCCTTACCTGACAGCGATAAATGCCATTATTCCCGCGTTGCTTGCGGGCAATACTGTGGTACTAAAACATTCTGCGCAGACCCCTCTTTGTGCAGAGAGATTATTTGAGGCCTTTCAACACGTCGGATTGCCGGAAGGGGTTTTTCAATATCTTCACCTCAGCCATGCAGATACCGAGAAGGTCATTCAGGCAACTCAGGTTCGTCACGTTGCTTTTACCGGCTCAGTTCCGGGTGGGGCAATGGTAGAAAAAGCCGTCGCGGGACGCTTCATCAGTTCTGGACTAGAACTGGGCGGTAAAGATCCTGCCTATATACGGAAGGATGCAGACATTGAAACCGCAGTGGAAACAGTCATCGATGGGGCATTTTTTAATTCAGGCCAGTCTTGCTGCGGTATCGAGCGGCTTTATATTCATCAATCGATTTATGATGAGGTGATTGAAAAATCAGTTGAGGTCGTCAGGCGTTACCAATTGGGAAGGCCGGATGATACTTCAACCACGCTTGGGCCGTTAGTCAAAACAGGGGCAGCTGATTTTGTCAGGGGACAGGTGGATGAAGCGATTCGCCAGGGCGCAATGCCGTTAATTGATCAAAGTGAATTTGCGATGCATAAGCCGGGCACGCCATACCTTGCCCCTCAACTTCTCTCTCATGTTAACCATAGTATGCGGGTGATGCATGAAGAAACGTTTGGTCCGGTACTGGGTGTCATGTCGGTTGCGGATGATCACGAGGCTCTTTCACTGATGAATGACAGTGAATTTGGTCTCACTGCCGCTGTGTTCACTCAGGATCAGCAAGTGGGCGAGAGGTTGGCTGACGATATAGATACGGGAACTGTTTTCCTGAACCGCTGTGACTATCTGGATCCCGGTCTGGCATGGGTTGGTGTGAAGAACTCTGGAAGAGGTTGTACTTTGTCTCAGGTTGGATTTGAAATGCTGACCCGGCCCAAGTCGTATCACATCAAAAAGCCCGGAGGTGACAAATGAATCAGTGGAATTACCCCACAGCGATGACAATTGGTGACGGCAGTCTCTGCAGTCTCCCGTCCGCGTGCGCTACTCATAATATAAGGCATCCTCTTTTAGTCACTGATCCCGGGATCCTTGCATTGCCAATGTGTGAGCAGGTGATCGCGCTTTGTCAGGAGGCCGGACTTGCTCTTGGGGTATTTAGTCATGTCAAAAGCAATCCGACAGGAGAGAATGTTGAACAGGGCGTTAAGGCTTATCAAAGTGGCGGTCACGATGGCATTATTGTGCTGGGGGGAGGCTCTGCTCTCG
>NZ_LYBM01000049.1 GCF_001707825.1 Veronia pacifica
TTCAACAAGTATTTGTTTTGCAACGCTCTGGTCAGCAACTGACGTTTTCACTGTATCTATCAGGTTTTTCTTTGTTTCCACGTAGACCTTGTCTACGTTGGGTTGCTCACATTCACCTGAGAAAGCGGGAGTCAGTGATGACGTGACTCTCGCTTGCATGGCCGATTCGGCCTGCTGAAAGAGTGTTGACCATAAGTTATCCTGTTCAACGCTCGCCTTCTCATGACTTTTCTGCTCATCAATAAGACGTATCGACTGTGAGTTCCCCATTGAAATATTATTTATAGACTCTGCCATTTTTCTAATCTCCACATTCACAAATTAAATATTAACTTTATTATTTTCACCTTTGAGTGTTGGATGAAAGAATAAAGTTCCTGATTAAAATTAAACAAACATCAGTAGAATAAACATCATGTCAAATATAAAAATTATGAATATGAAACGTATGATATAAAAATATCAGTGTTTAATTCTCAACGAAAATATATCTTTTATGTCAATGGTTGAATATTTAGTTAGCTGAATCTATATGTTAAAAACACAGTATTATCGCGCATTAATTTTCCAGATAGTAAAACGGAGTGCAGAAAGTGGATGGTTTCATCAATTCAGCACTCCTAAAAATAGACCAAGAACGGTTATAACATATGCAGTAGTAGGTCTATCAACATTGTAATGAGAAAAAGTATTGATAGGATAAAAAGACCCATGCGCTGGTTGAGGTTGTTACTGGTCACATGGACAAAGGCGTGAGCATAACGAAAAACCACAAAAAGCCATGCTGACCACAACCCAATATCACTCTCGATACCTTGGCTTATGTAGAGACAAGAAGCGACATAAAAAAGTATCGGTAACTCAAATTGATTGACGAAGCTTCTTGCCGTCTGCTGAACCTTTTTAGGTACTTCCTGGCCCTGCATTAATACATAGAATTTTGGATGTACTTCTCTGCTTTTTACTGAGTCGATACGTACTTTCAACATATATAAACCGATGATAAACACCAGGGAGAACATCATGAACATGGGATAAAACATCGAACGTCCTTATTTTAGCTATAGAGAAACTGGAAATTGTTCACTGATAAATAAGGTTACATTTACCAATCTACAAATTGGTAGCAACCTATATCATAGAGATCATTGTGCTTCCGATCATTCATTCCTTTTTAAAGCAGTAAGTGACATAAGCGCTTACTGATATAAATCTAATTTTCGCTGCATTCCACGCTTACGTTTAGACATGGTTAAGATGCAGCGCACGATAGATAAGACATTGCTGCGAAGTGTATATCGTACACTTGCTGTATCATCATCTGAGTTCCCCTACTCCTTGTCCACCAGCCACTCTGCTTATCAATCAGCCTGAAGGTCATAGTGCTGGCTTTTTCCGGTTGATAGTAGATTGCTTGATGCTTTCCTAATATGACTATCATATCCCACGCGGCAAAGCGATAAAAAATAAGAATAGATATAAAGAAAAACAATATATATATTCGAATAATAGAATTTTAATCAGGGATTATAGAAGATTAAATGCATAATATTGCTTTTTTGATTTCTCATATTAAACAAAAAATCAGCGGTCGCTTGTTTGTGCTGCTCAGTTCTTTCCTCCAATGGCTAAACAGCTCATTCATCATTCAAATAAATCAAAATTTTTATAGTTATAGTGCATTAAGTGCTCAATAGTCTTTTGGGGTTTATTTGAAAAGGTAAAACAAACAATCATTGCATACTCATATAAATGCAAATCACTCGCTAAAAAAGTCAACTCCAGTGGTAAAAACCCGAGAAAATCATTAACTAATTGAGTAATTATGCGTTTTGGGCTGTATTTGAATTGATATATAAAATCTATTGTTGGTAGTAGTCTCCCCCAAACCATAATTATAGGGCCTTAACTATAGCCTTTTTAGTCCAGCCTACGTCACATACTGAATCAGTATTATGGCTGACTGTCACCAGCCGGTTGAAGACTTCAGACAATTAAAAAATGTTGGACCACTGACTCTTTATGTGTCTGAGTCATATCAATTTGCTGTTTAATCGTATTATTCTGCAAACAGGGTCAGGTAATGGTATTGACTCACCACTGATTGATATCCTCCACCAGCAACTGTTTGTCATAGTGACTAGAACCAGAACTGATGGATGCTAATCTGCTTTAGATCTTTGGGAACAGTTTTTACAGAGGCAGCATCGTTTGGTTCAAATACAAATCAAGGAGAACACACCAGTTCTTCACATCTTCGATAGCTAGTATCCTTCGACCAAACGGACGAAAATGAATGTGAAGGTAAATCATCATAGATGCTGAGAGCGGCAGCCACTCGCTATTCTCTAATGCATAAACGTTACAAAAGGAAATGAGCAGAAAAATAAAGTCTGGTGAAGGGTGGATTTTGAAGTGACTATATACGCCCGCTGGCTGGCAGCGGGCATAATATTAGCGGAAAACAAGTTCCAAACATGTTTTCACGATTCTTTGTCACTAAACGCCGCCAGTCTTCCGTAATAATCCGGATCCCTCAACGCCTTTTCACGAATCGTGTTGATCGCTTTTTCTTCCACATGCTTGATGTTTTCGTAGAGTTCTCGATACCGTGTTGACCGCCTTGTACTCTCTGTATTAAACGGTGTTACACCCTCTATACCTTCCGGTTCGTCTATGTATTTTCCCGGTCGGTGCTCAAGGTCAAAAATATCGATACTGTCTTTGTAGTACTTTACCTTTTCCTCAGCAGGAAGATTATGTATTGCCAAATCTAACTCATGAGCAGAAATTTTCACCTCAAAATATTTGAGCCTGTCTAGCTCTGCTCTTGATAACGTTGCTGCATCAAACTTGCTGCTTTGAATGCCCAAATACTCTTCCCTTTCGCTTGACTGACTAATAAGCTTTGCAAAGTTCAAGGTGAGATATATTTGAGACAAAATTTCAGCTGCATCAGTTTCTGTTTTCGCAATCGCCGACTCGAAGCGTTTCGTGTCGAGACTTGCCATACCATCTTCAAGCTGCCTGGTTAAATAATCAAAGTACTCCTCTGGTTTTAATTTATCCTTTCCCATTATGACTACCTCTTTTTTAAGCGCATAACTATTTCCTTCTTTAAATTAATTAATGAGTAAAAACACTAACGTTAAATATAAAATATAGTGATCATGATATTGGCTTCTCAGAGAGAAAAGCTGTTAATATATATGTGCAAAATAACTTTATCGAGTTCCCATTTTAAATTGAAAAAAGGAATAAATTATTAATATGCAACAATATTTAATGCAATTTATTTTTTTATCTCAGAGGTGTGAGATATAATGTAAAAAAATTAGAGGGTACAAAAACCAGAAGAAAGAAAAGATTAAACCCATGATATTAAAGGTTAAATTATAAAAAAAATTAATTAAAAAACTCGATATTTTCAACTCTGTTATTAGACTGAGAACATAAACGCACATGTGAAAATTTTGGTGCAAACATTCTATTTTGAACAATAACTCAAATACACTATCAAATCATTAAATGTTTATATTACGATTGAAGAACGGTTAAAAAGGTCAGAAATTCTTGCTCAAAAAAATAGAATAAATTAAAAATATTTTTACATTTCAACACTAATATCCTGACCAAAAACTTTCGCCTATAAATAAGTAATAACTTATTAAGCATTTCACAAACACAAGTAATACATGAATTGATACGTGTACTTTTCTCTTTCTATTGCAGGTCTGTCACAATAGTGGGCAACTCGTGCATGTTAAACATAACTCTGATCGCACCCGCTTCCTTGAGCTTGTCGGCTTGTGATAACGCACAGAAACCGAGAACTGTCATACCTGCCGCAACACCTGCTTTCACACCTGTTACTGTGTCTTCAACAACCAGACACCGTGATGGCACAACACCCATTGACTGTGCGGCATAAAGATAAACATCCGGTGCAGGTTTGGCTAATTTCACATCTTCAGCACTGAATATCTTTCCCTCAAATTGTTGATAAAGCCCCGACTTCATCAATGTCGTTTCCATTTTTTGGTGCTTACCATTAGATGCGACACAATAAGGTAAGGAAAGTTGGTCAAGGGCTTCCGGAACACCTTCTATAGGCGCAACCTCAGCCTTTAGTGCTCTCATTACTCGTTGATTTAATTCAGGGAAAAAAGTGTCCGGAGCAGGATAACCAAGAATATTCTCTAAAATTTGTCCTCCTTTACCACCGGACTGCCCAACGAATCGATGGTAGATATCATCCTGATCGGCATCGAAACCCAGCTCTCTCAGCATGTCGCAAAATACCCGCGCAGTTATCGTTTCGCTGTCTACCAGTACACCGTCACAGTCAAAAATCACTAAATCAATATTCATCCCTTTTCCTGTCAATTAGATGTTCGAAATAACGGTGAGAACGTGCTTGGCGTTCTCACTTCTATGTCGTCATTGCTCAACACGCTCGAAATGGGGGCTTTATAATCGACATGTGCATCGAAGCTTATGTGTACCTTGCATAACCATGATGGTTCAAAGATACTTTCCACCCTCAAGAAGATAATCACTATCTCATACGAAGCGAATAGGAAAAAGAAATGAAAAAACTCTTCGTCACAGGCTTAACTCTGTTATCGCTGTCTCTCCCTGCTCTTGCTCACGCTGATGATAACAGTGAAGAGATCCGGTCATTGCGGCAGGAAGTACAAATGCTTCGTTCTGATATTCTTCGTCTTGAAGATAAGATTTATGAAATGAATAAGAAGCTGAACTCGAAAGGTAAGTCAGACAAAAGCGACAACTGGGGTTGTTACATCGATGACCTTTCTGCGGGTGCTGTATACGGGACAGGTCGAACAGAAATGGAGGCCAAAGGCAAAACCCTGGCTAAGTGCAAAGAGAAAGGCGGTGCGTGCTTTTCAAGTAATCTGCAATGCTCTAAAGCTGATTAAACCTCCTAAAGCGGGTTAAGTGTTCTGAAGCGGAGTATGAGGACCTGTAAACCTGTTACTTTGCCCAGACTTTAAAATTTAAAGAATGAATTGCCATCGTGTAAAAAGCCCGGAATGATTTCCGGGCTTGAATATTCAGAGACTAAGTGACTTTTTAACTTGCTTTAGTCATATCTAGCCTGATCACTTTCCGATGAGGTTGCTTTCCCATCACGTACCCTGAGAGCTCTGTTTTTTGTTCGTCTGTTAAATATAAGCCCATCTTGGTTCTCCGCCACACCAAGTCATCTACGGTTTTGACGAACTCATGATCAATCAAATAATCGACCTCGCATTGATATAAGTTGTCACCAAAGCAATATCCAAGCTGATCCATAGAGATAACGCCATCAAGTAATTTATGGCAATTTGTTCCATACTGTCGCGCTAAACGGTCAGCAAATCGTTGATCCATCCAAACGTGCTGCTGCCTGAGAGAGTGGGAAAATTGTTTTCTTGAACAACTGAACTCTCCGCCCGGTAAGCTTGCTTCTACCGTCCATTTATCACCCATATCAGGGAAGAAAGGCGAAAGCTTATCCAGAGCAGATTCAGCCAGCTTGCGATATGTCGTCAACTTACCACCGAAAATTGACAACAGCGGTGCATCCCCGTCAGCCTGATGATCAAGTTCAAGTGTGTAATCTCTGGTGATTGCCTGAGGAGAGTCCGATTCATCATCACATAGCGGCCGGACACCACTGTAAGTCCATACAACATCATCGCGGCCTATTTGTTTCACAAAGTGTTGATTGGTTATATCAAGAAGGTAGTCAACTTCCTCCTCAGAGATTGCCACGTCGCGTGGGTCACCTTTGTGTTCAACATCTGTCGTTCCTATCAGGGAGAAATCGTCCATGTAAGGAATAACGAAAACAATACGTCCATCTTTATTCTGAAGGATATATGCCTGCTCCTCATCATGGATTTTGGGTACCACGATGTGAGAGCCTTTGATCAGGCGAATATTTCGCGGAGAGGTACCGTCAAGACTCTCGTCGTAAAACGTTTTTACCCAGGGACCGGCAGCATTAACCAAGGCTTTAGCCTTACGTTCAAATGTCATCCCTGTGAGCTGATCAACAACGGAAACGGCCCAGATACCATTTTCCTGAACCGCATTATCTACTTTGCAATAGTTCCTTACTTCTCCGCCGTTCGCTTTTGTTGCCTGCACATTCAAAAGAACCAGCCTTGCGTCATCCACCCAACAATCAGAGTACTCAAAGCCGACTTTCATCTCTGATTTAAGGATGCCAGATATTGCGAGATCAACGCTATGACTTGCAGGCAATGTTTTGCGCTTACCGAGGAAATCATAAAGAAACAGACCACAACGAATCATCCATGCCGGGCGAAGAAAAGGGCGATGTGGCAAACGAAAACGCATTGGCTCGACAATGTGTGGTGCTTTCTTCAGTAGTACTTCTCGTTCTTTCAGTGCTTCCGAAACTAAACGAAACTCATAATGCTCTAAATATCGCAAGCCACCATGAATAAGCTTAGAACTGGCTGACGATGTTGCCGACGCAAAGTCGTTTGCTTCAAACAAACCAACACTTAATCCACGGCCAGAGGCATCAGCTGCAATACCTGCGCCGTTAATCCCTCCACCAATGATGATCATATCGAGAATGCGGGTGTCATTTTGTTGTAACTTGCTATCCATAACTGACCTTTCAATAATGCGCGAACGAACATAAAAAGATAATAATCGAATAGTACTCCTACTTTCGTTTTCACGCATCATTTATTTTCGAATTCGCGCATCTGTGTGACGTAGACAAAAAAAGCCTCTATATGCAGAGGCTAGATTTGATGATTTTTCAGTGTGTCGAATTAGATGCAGGTCTTATACAGAGCGAACTTTAAGACTCACGGGCTATTTCAACGGGTATCTGATTACTATCCAAAATGTGAAGGATTTCTTTGGGTGGTTTTTTATCGGTAAACAAGGTGTGTATCTGCGAAATGTTACCCAGTTTAACCATGGCATTCCGACCAAACTTTGAAGAGTCAACAGCCAGGAATACACTCCGACTATTCTCAATAATGGCTTGTTTTACTCGTACTTCATGATAATCGAAGTCAAGAAGAGAGCCATCAAAATCGATACCACTGATACCAAGGATGCCGAAATCAAGGCGAAACTGTTTGATGAAATCCAGTGTCGCCTCGCCGACAATTCCACCGTCTTTATCTCGGACTTCTCCACCAGCGAGGATAACTTTTACTTCTGGACTGTCGAGCAGAATACTGGCCACATTGAGATTATTGGTCACGACCCTGAGTTGCTTATGATTTTTACCCAGTTCTCTCGCCACAGCTTCCGGGGTTGTTCCAATATCTATAAATAACGTTGCGCCATCAGGGATATGTCGTGCCAGCGCTTCGGCAATATGATCTTTCTCGTGATAATTCTGAGATTTCCGGGTTGTGTATGAGGTGTTTTCAGAGCTGAGAGGGACAGTGGCACCACCGTGATAACGCCGGATTTTGTTCTCATCGGCCAGATCATTCAGATCCCTTCGGATAGTTTGTGGGCTGACATTGAAACGCTCTACAAGCTCTTCCGTACTGACGTATCCTTGCTTCTTTACAAGCTCAATTATTTGCTGATGCCTTGGTATCTGCTTCACATCTCCCCCATTGCTCTCAGGCAAAGAAAAACTATTCATTTTTACTGAGTGCTCATTGTGCGCGAAATCATTCGCGCATTGAAGTAAGGATATGCGAAATTCAGTCTCAACAATCAAAAAGAGCGCCGAAATGGCGCTCCTTTACTCAAAATCGAACTTATTCTTCGCTATCGCGCATATCAGCCCAAGACTGTGCACACTTAATCGCACGTTTCCAGCCTTTGTATCTGCGTTGTCGTTTATCCTCGTCACCATTCGGTGTAAACGTCTTATTGAGCACTGCTTTATCCTTCAATTCATCAATGCTGTCCCAGAAACCCACCGCTAATCCAGCAAGATACGCTGCACCAAGTGCCGTCACCTCAGTGACTTCAGGCCGGTGCACATCTGTATTCAGCACATCAGACTGGAACTGCATCAGGAAGTTATTAGCGACAGCGCCACCATCAACACGTAAAGCAGACAGTTGAATACCAGAATCAGCCTGCATCGCGTCAAGCACATCACGGGTTTGATAAGCGATACCTTCCAGAGTTGCACGGATAATATGATTGGCATTTACACCTCGCGTTAAGCCAACAATGGTGCCTCGTGCGTAGGCGTCCCAATAAGGTGCACCTAGGCCAGTAAAGGCCGGTACAACATAAACGCCGTTTGAAGAATCAACTTTGGTGGCAAAATACTCGGAGTCTTTAGCATCATCTAACAACTTCATTTCATCACGTAGCCACTGAATGGATGCACCTCCCATAAATACCGCGCCTTCCAGCGCGTACGCAGGAGAGCCATCTGCCCCACAGGCCAGTGTTGTTAACAATCCATGAGTGGAAGTCACCTTCTCTTTCCCTGTGTTCATTAATAGAAAACAGCCAGTACCGTAAGTATTCTTTGCCTGGCCTGCGCTTACACACATCTGACCATACAGTGCCGCCTGTTGGTCACCTGCGATACCGGAGATTGGAATTCGTGTGCCGCCTTTGCCACCAATGTTTGTCTGGCCATAGACTTCAGAAGATCGTTTTACTTCTGGCATCATTGACGCTGGGATCCCCATGACCTCCAACATCTTGTGATCCCATTCCATAGTATTGATATTGAACAGCATGGTACGAGAAGCATTGGTGTAATCGGTAACATGAACACGGCCTTGTGTCATTTTCCACACTAGCCAGGTATCGACAGTACCAAACAGCAGTTTTCCTGCTTCGGCGTCTTCACGCGCACCGTCAACATTATCAAGAATCCATTTAACCTTGGTGCCAGAAAAGTATGGATCGAGAACCAGACCGGTATTTTCACGAATGTACTCTTCAAGACCCTGAGCTTTCAGCGCTTCGCAGATATCGGCAGTACGTCGACACTGCCAGACGATAGCATTATAAACGGGCTTACCTGTTTCTTTGTTCCATACTATTGTTGTCTCGCGCTGATTAGTGATTCCTATCCCTGCCACTTCATCACTACGAATACCTGTCTTATTGAGGGCTTCGACTAACGTAGAACTCTGAGTTGCATAGATTTCCATCGGATCATGCTCAACCCAGCCCGCTTCAGGATATATTTGAGTAAACTCACGCTGCGAAACACTCACTATGTTGGCGTCATGGTCTAAAACAACTGTTCTGGAGCTGGTGGTACCCTGATCTAATGCGACGATGTATTTTTGTTCATTCATTTTGTAATCCTTTGTTGTCGATAAGGGATACACATTAAATGTGTGCACCTTCCGTAGTTGTTTGAGCATTACCTGCTTCCAGCATTGTATCTTTCTCTTCACTTGCTGGTAGGTGCGCACCAATAACTTTTGGATACAGCCAGCCGCCCAGACAAGCACCTGCAATAGGTGCAAGAATAGGTACAATAAAGTATGGGATATCTTTCGCGCCTGTCAGGGCATAATCCCAACCTGCCAGATAAGCAAAAAGCTTAGGACCAAAATCCCGGGCTGGATTCATTGCAAAACCCGTCAATGACCCCAGAGAGCCGCCAATCACAGCAATCAGTATGCCTATCAATAACGGATTCATTGCACCACGACGGTCACCATTTTTCTCATCACCGAGCGCCAATATCACAAACATCAGCAATGCTGTGATCACCAGCTCTACAGCAAAAGCACCCAAAAAGGTCAAAGATGCATGGGGATATGTCGAAAAGATGCCAGCTGTGGCCAATGCTTCCCTGCTGCTTCTGAGTATTCCATTACTTACTTCAAAATCGACGAACAGAGAGCTGTACAGACTGTAAACCAAAGCAGCTGAGCAAAACGCGCCTAAAACCTGACTCATGATGAAAGGCACTACTTTGTGCTTTTCAAAGCCGTGAAACATGGCCAGCGCAATAGTCACAGCCGGGTTAATATGCGCACCAGAAACACCTCCAGTACAGTAGATCGCGATGGCAACGGCAAAGCCCCACACGATACTGATCTCCCATTGAGAGAAATCAGCCCCAGTGAGGACAAGAGCAGCAACGCAGCCAACGCCGAAGAATATGAGTAGGCCAGTTCCGATAAACTCCGACAGGCACTCCCCAAACAAGGTAGGTTTATTGTTTGTTGTCATTGAAAAAATCCTTTTGATTATTAAAACACCAGTTTTATCTCTGGCTGCCCGCTATTTTGCATAACGGAAGAACTTCGAAAACAAACAATCATCAAAAATGAGCGTTCGCTCATAGTGTATTAGCTCTAATTATATATTGAGTTGATATCTTAAATAGTGAGTTGTTTATCAATTCACTCAGTCGTATCGCGTTGATTCTTAATTGAAGTTGATTGCAGCATCCCGACAACTCAATAACCTATTCAGGTAGCTCGAAGAGATCCTTTATTGAGCGATGAACGAACAATAGCTCTTTTTTTAGCTTCAGAATATGAGTCGCTGCCTTAACACCTGTAAATATATCAAACTCAGTCAGATAGTTTTTTTTCATGATTGATGGGTGTGAGGGTTACGGCCAAGAGACTCGTTCACATACGTCAGATTGAACTATTGTGAAAATATTGACCTGTGGTGTGATTTTTTGATAAACCCAATAAAGGTATGGGGTTCCCGTTTAATAGAGTTATTCGCCAAGACGCTGTAACAGATTAAAGTCGCCTATTATCTGTGCCGAAAAACGCGAGACACTTCCCTGAAGATATTGTCCGGCCATCTATTTAGTAAGCTTAAAAAGTAAAAAATAGATATTGATGGAATGTCCGAGCACATATCTTGTTGTTTTTTAGGTATACAATAATGTTATTCCCTTCTCTATCACTTAACAGCAATTGAAGGTATGTAGGCGAACTCCACAAACAAACTGGGTACTTGAAGGTAAACATTGAAACAATACGATCAGCCAACCTCTAAAAAGCGAAGTTCTGCAGACGAAATATACGATAACGTCGTGCTTGCCATTTTCGAGAGAAAATTATCGCCGGGTGTGCTTTTGAAAGAAGAAGAAATGTGTGAGGTGTTCAATGCTCGGCGTGCGACTGTCAGGACCGCACTGCAACGTCTGGCAAGTAAAAAGCTGGTCGACATTGTTCCCAACAGTGGAGCCTATGTTGCTAAACCAAATATCAAAGAATCAAAAGAGATTTTTGAAGCCAGACGATTAATCGAGAGAACTATCGTCATTGAGCTTGCTAAATCTTTTACCAGCGAAAAGGAAAAAGTTCTTCAACAGCATGTATGCGAAGAATGCCATGCAGAAAAAATCGGAGAAAACAGCCTGAGTATCCGTTTGTCGGGAGAGTTTCACCTCCTTTTGGGCGAACTTTCTGAAAAAACCGTTCTCACAGAGGCGCTCAGTGAATTCATTTTTCGTACTTCTCTGATTATTTCCATGTATAAAAAGAAAACACTACCTGCGGGCTCCCTAAAGTTACAATGTCACCACGAAAAGCTTATTGACGCTATTAAATCTGGAGATGGTGAAAAAGCTGCGAAACTTATGGATGAGCATCTTCTGGCTATCGAATCTCAGTTAATGCTGGATAGTGACAGTGAGGATGGCGTTAAACTTCACGATATTTTTTCTTAATTGGCTTCACTTTCCGTACAGAAAAAGACGGCATTTAAAGCCGCCTTTCCTACCAGACGTTTTACACTCTTTGTCTCATCTACCTGTTCGCGTGATTACGACCGGAATCGCTTACAAGCATCCCACTGTGTCATGAGCAGATAATAAGTAAACCCAGCTGGTATGAGGCTTGCGTACCAAGATACAGAAGAGAAAAGTAACGCAAAAACGACGCCAATACCCGATGCAATAACAGCAGCCCAGTTTATTCCTGCATATGGTCCGTTTTCGTCATATAAAGATTCAATATTAAGGGTGCGATTACGGATCACGTAATAATCAACCACTAACACTGCGAAAATCGGACCAAGGAAAGCAGAATATGTTTGCACGAACAACTGTAATCCTGCTGCTGATTCTTCTTTAATCAGCTCCCACGGAAAGGTTGCAAATGCGGCCAAGCCAACAACAATAGTGGCGGTTTTAAACTTCATGTTAAACATATCCATAAGGATATACGTCGGTGGAACAACATTATTCAACACATTCGTTGTGACTTGAGCAAAGGCGATAAACAAAAGCGTGATAACAAGAAGCGGAGTGTTATCGACAGCGCTCGAGAAGACCATGATCGGGTCTGAAATGCCTGTCGCACCTGATACCATAAGGCCAATCAAGCCCATAAACAACGTACAGGGTAATATCGACATTGCATAAATGGTCGTTAGCAAGCCTTTTTCTGTCCCCTTTTTCAATTCCCGAGAGTAATCGCTGACATTGAGCATCATGGTGCTGTAGATACCGAGGAAAAGCATAGTCGCAGACCAGAACTCCACACCCCATGTACCCTCAATATTCACCAGGTTGGTAGTGATCTCATCGCCGTATTTGTTAATAACACTGAAGAACATATACACCAGCGAGAGAAGGATGAAGCCACTACCAATATTCTCAAGCCATTTGATGCCTTGGAAACCAAAGATAGACAGACCAATCTGTAAGAATTGAAATAAAATGAAGTACATGACCATGTTGTCATAGCCGAACAGAGTCGCTGAAACAGCATTTAATGCCCCTGCTCCAACCCATGACTGGAATCCGTACCAGACAATCGCTGGAACCGCTCTGACGATACCAGGGAGACGAGTACCTTTAAACCCAAAAGCTGATCGGGCCTGCACCATAAATGGTATGCCATATTTATAACCCGCCTCGCCATTAATCATTAACGCGATGCCGATAATAAAACAGCCTATTCCTATAGCCAGTGATGTCTGCAGTAGGTTCAATGTGCCTACGATACTTGACCCCATGGCAAATGTTCCAATTGATACACAGCCACCGAACCATGCGAGGAAATAAGATATCCTGCCCATAATCCGCGTATCCTGCGGTGTTAACGACTCCTCTCCGAGTCCTTTCGTTTCCTTCTGAGATGTTTCTGTGGTAGTCATTTACTTTTTCTCCCTATCTTTCAAGGTTATCACTTCATTGTGATATCTGGTCCCTGAGTATTCGTTGTCATTCGATTTCACGACTAAACGAAAGCTCGCTCAGGTACCCTTTTAGGCATTTTTTGGGGGGGAACGCCCAGTCCCCGTGCTTACTGGTTGCCAAATTCAGCGAGACCAAGCTCTCTGCCAGTTTGACGGCAGCGGTAACACCTTCGATGACTGGAATACCGATTTCATCACTGATCACAGGAGTAAGATCTGCCATACCCCCGCAGCCAAGGACAATTGCACCGACCTCATCCTCATCCCTTGCGCGTTTGCATTCAGAAATAATGAGTTCACATGTTTTTCCACCATCATCCTTCTCCAGATCCAGTACTGGAATCTCTGCAGCGCGAACCTTGCGGCAATGTTCGTTGAAGCCATAACGATGCAGTAAATGTTCGGCAATGATTTTGGTTCGACCCAGTGTGGTGACAATTGAAAAGCGAGAGCTGATCAAGGTGGCGAGGTGAAAAGCGGCTTCTGCAATACCTATGACTGGAGCAGTGGTGACTTCTCGTGCAGCGTATAATCCCGGGTCGCCAAAACAGGCAAGGATATAGGCATCAGTCTGATCCATCTCCCCTTTGCGAATTTCATCCAATATACCGACAACACTGACAGCTTCTTCAAAGTGCGATTCAATTGACTCAGGTCCGGTATCAGGACAACTGCTGATAATTTCTGTACCTGAAGCCGCTATTTCTTGCGCAGTCAGGCCCATTTTCTCTGTCATCGACTCTGAGGTATTTGGGTTGATGAGTCTGAGTTTCATAAAAATTTTTAACCTTCATTTATTGTTTACAAAAAACATTATTAATTGTTAACAATATCCGAATGAAAAAAGTTCAATTTTTGAGATTATTGTGTGTATCAATGAAAAGCACTGAAAATTAGTAGCTTGAAACTGTGATAAATTGGCTATTGGGCTGTAAAAAGGAGGTTTTTGATGTGATCTTTCATCATCAGAAGACTAAATGATGAGTAATTGTTAGCAATATATCCGGATAAATTGCTAACAATATAATTTTAGATTAAACGAATGCTAAACTGATCATGGCGGTATTTGGTATTGGGCAAGGTAAGATGATTCACTCTGGAGGGGAAATGGTTTGTACTATCGGCCAGTCCACCCTAACGTTTGATACATAGCGCTTGGCACTCAAACTCGGTGATACTATTCAATTTCATAGAGTTCAAAATGGAAGAGTGGAGAAGCTAGCAAATTAGCCACAACAACCCCGATTGTTTGATAATGAATACGGTGAAGAACGACAAAACCTACGAAGTCCATACGATACTGGAAAATCCTTCCCCCATAATCTCGATATTGATAGTACAAGTAGTCTCATTGCCTAACGATCCATTGTGCTTTTTTTATCTAAAATCCATTCGAATAGTTATAGTGCACTAAAGGGTTCTATTTTTCAAAAGTCCGCAAAACTACAAGTGTGATCACTCAGTGCGCTTAACGGTCAGTTCAGAGTAGCCAGTGGCTGGGTCGTACTCTCGGTCAAATTCAAACTGGTCAAAGACAAGGATACACACCTCCGCAGTATAACTGACGACGCACCCTTCCAGCATATGCCCGCCCAACATATGACCTGATGAATCTGCGGCAGATAAATGAAGGTGTAAATGATGAGGAGTGATTGTTCCAGAGACATTGATGATTTCGTAAGGCTGTGCTTTATCAATAACAGAGACACTATCAGCAAGACGTAACGATAGGTGCGACAGACACCCGACGACAGAAGCCACGCACCCTGCTGTTATTTTGTTTGTTTGAACAAAGGATAAAATGGATGTTTTAAGGTCTCTCCCCGATGGAGACGAAAACACAAAGCCTTTACTTGACTGCTGCTGTTCATAACTTAAAGGATTTTTCGGGAAAGATATTCCGGATTCGTTGCTGGACTTTTTTATCTATGGTCTTCGTAAGGACAAGTTTACCGGGATTAAATGTGTTCCGATAAACTTTAATTTTACCACTGAACGGCCAACGCTTACCTATCTCTTTGCAGTCATACAAGAAACCCGATGGAATTTTACCTTTTTGCTTAACGAGTTCGCCGTCTTTGAATTCCATAAAAACAATTGGCCTGTCAAACGCCAGAAATGCAACCAGTCCGAAAAAGGCGATGCCAAGCACGTACTCCATCTTTTGCTCCTGCTTTGCTTTATAGGTCTAGAAGACTGCTGAGGTCCTTCTTCAAAGCACTGACTTTTCTATTGGTACTTTCTGAACGATTCGCCTCGCTCAGCAGAAATTCAATAGTATCAGACAAGGTTGCATCTAACTCTTGTGCTTTGCTTGATAACTTCTCCCATACCCGAAAATCAAGATCGATTGACTTTTTGCGGGTATGTTCCTGTTCAGAGTTAAAATGACGTTTACGCTTTGCACGAATGGCTTGTTTGAGCTTTTTATCAAGCTCTGGTGACATGTGCTCAACGATCCAGTCTATGACCTTGGTAGGTTCATGTTCAATATCAAGTAAGTCCTGGATGGCCGAATCGGCTTCGCTGGTGTCAACATAACGAGTGACAATGTCACCTTCCTTATGTTTCTTCACCAAATATGTCCACTTCCAACCCGCTTCAAGGTTTTCTAACTGTTGATATTTCATGGTCAGTAATTTGTTAATGATAGGAAAATCAGATGTTTGTAGTGACAGCGTAACAGTAGAATATAAATCATTCAAATTATTTATCTGTCAGATGGTCATTTTTCACACTTTTGTCACTCTAGGATGAATAATAGTGCACACATTGCGCTGAGTTATAAACCTTTGCTACTTTGACATGTCTTGATGATTTATAATCTCGCATAATTTATTTATCTCGATTAGAAAACAATAATTATGCATGAAGTTAACTGGCAATCGGTTATCCCCCATTACCCTCAGTTTGAACAAGAAATTAGCCATTACCCTGCACTATCCCCGTTGCCAGCGAGTGCTTTGCAACCGAGATTAAAGAATAGTATTTGTCGACTGCTTCACGACTCTCATTACCCTAGAATGTTGATAGTCAATTCATCCGATGTGTACGACTATTCTCTCCTCATAAAACAAACGGTCAAAGAAGTAACAGGTAAAGAAGACTTACCAATAATCATTGCTGATAACGCAAATGAACGACAGCTATTTGGCGCTGTTTACCCCCAAAACAATGATGTGACAGCGTCACATATAGAGTATGGATTAATTCACAAGGCGGATGGCGGAATTCTTGTCCTCTCACTGAGTGCAATGATTGATAATTTCCAAATTTGGAAAAGGCTCAAAGCTTTTCTCTCAAAAGGTGAGCTTGAATGGAGGCCTGCGAAACCAAGCCAACCTTGCTCTATACCGTCTCCAGAAAAACTGTCTCTCCGTGTCATTATTGTCAGTGATCGTTCAGATTTAGCATCGTTTGAAGACGCAGAGCCACAGCTGTTTTCTGGTTTCAGCGCGTTCACTGAGTATGAACAAGATCTTCAGCTTGATAGTGACAACGTCACTACTTATTTGCAGCTCGTTAAAGGTTTTCAACAATCATTGTCTCTTCGGGAACTCACGCCGGACGCAGTGAAGCGTATTATGCAGGCTGGAGCCAGGTTCTCAGAAGAGCAGGACAGAATGCCGCTCTGCCCTCTCTGGTACCAAAGCCTGCTGTGTGAGGCCGACTACCAATGTCAATCAGACCTGATCAGCGGTGATGATGTTGAAAAGGCGATTAGGGAGAAAGCCTATCGCGAGTCTTATTTGCCGATGAGAGCAACAGACGATATTCATAAAGGACAGGTATTCATTGATACTCAGGGCGAACATATTGGTCAGGTGAATGGCCTTACCGTGATTGAAATGCCAGGTCACCCAGTATCATATGGTGAGCCTGCGCGAATCTCATGTGTCGTTCACTTTGGTGATGGAGATGTGTCAGATGTTGAAAGTAAAGCGGACCTTGCCGGTAATATTCATGCGAAGGGTATGATGATTATGCAGGCTTTTGTCAGTGCCGCTCTCGATCTTGATGAGGCGCTTCCCTTCACGGCATCAATTGTTTTTGAGCAATCCTATTGTGAGGTTGATGGTGACAGTGCTTCACTTGCCGAACTTTGCGCACTTGTCAGTGCACTCTCTCAGCAACCAATAAATCAAAGTATCGCTGTTACCGGTGCAGTCGATCAATTTGGTCGGGTTCAGGCCGTTGGAGGTATCAACGAAAAGATTGAAGGATTTTATCAGGTTTGTCTTAATAAGGGGCTCACAGGTAAACAGGGCGTTATATTACCCAAGACTAACTTAACAGCACTCTGTCTTAACCAAGATGTTGCTAATGCAATTAAAGAAGGAAATTTTCACATTTGGGCTGTTGAACATGTTAACGAAACTTTTCCATTGATCACAGGTATTCCATTTGAGCGGACCGCGACTGAAGAACAGATTGATACTGATATCCAAGAATCGCTGCTCGATAAAATCGCACGCAGAATCGATGCCTTTCATAATGGTGAACAACGTCACATGTCTTTGGTTGCAAAATTAAAACTATGGCTTAATAAGTACTGATCCGATTTGTTTAGCGTACACGTGTACGCTAAAATTCAGCCATATTTTACAGGAGTAGTGATATGCAGAATAAGCGACATTCATATGAACGAGAGGATCTGATTGCATCAAGCCAAGGTGAACTCTTTGGCCCGGGCCGACCTCAGTTACCAGCCCCAAATATGTTGATGATGGACCGTATCAGTGAAATATATGAAGACGGCGGGGAATACGGTAAAGGCTACATCACTGCGGAATTAGATATTAAACCTGACCTTTGGTTCTTTGATTGTCATTTCCCGGGCGACCCTGTCATGCCAGGTTGCCTTGGACTGGACGCAATGTGGCAGCTCGTTGGATTTTTCCTTGGATGGGTCGGTGGCGAAGGAAAAGGCCGCGCTCTGGGTGTTGGGGAAGTGAAGTTTACTGGTCAAATATTACCAGAGGCGAAAAACGTACGTTACGAAATTCAGATGAAACGCGTGATCAACCGTCGTTTGATTATGGGGGTTGCGGATGGCCGAGTCTTGGTTGACGGTAAGGAAATCTACGTAGCGAAAGATCTGAAAGTTGGACTATTTAAAGATACGTCATCTTTCTGATACCTCCTGACCTACTCTGACGAAAACAAAAAATGCCACAAATCTGTGGCATTTTTTGTTCAAGCAATATTATCGAACAACTTTGCTGCTTTATGTTGTTTCCTCTACCGACAATACAAAACAAGGTTATCAATAGCCTTTCTAAATAATTAAATATCAAAAAATATAGTTATAGTGCATTAAGTAATATAAAGTTAGCCCCTGTGTTCAGGGGCTTAAAGTCGGAAAATGGTTTATTTCATCATTGTAGCCTTGTTATCTCTTCCATCACGCCAGCCGCCTAGCCAACAACTTCGCGCATCCATGGTTTGATAAGGACAAGTTTCAGAGGAGCGACCATTTAGTCCAGCCTGATAGCCCTTAGCTTGGGCACGTTCTAAACGATCTCGCTTCTGTCTTTTCATAGTTCGACCCTCTCATCCTTTGATGATTCATTTTACGATACAGTGTCAGCAACATTAATATTCGCTTAACTGTCACTTTTAAGCATCATCCAACCTTGAAGAATTATCAAGAACGCTATCTGGATCATTGGTCAAACTGTGAACACTTTTGGAAGAATGACTATTTTTTCTTGCAAAGACAAAATATAAGCTGTAGAGCATCACATAAAGTGAAAGAGGATGTCTATATATGCAGACAAATCAGGTAAGTATCGGTAAAGCATAAGCTTTCTTTATAAGTGACGCGATTTGTTAGCCAAAATTGACTAGCCAACAAAAAAGCCAACTCGCGTTGGCTTTACATATGTTACCTATGCAAGACGTATTTCTACGACTATCTTACATCTCGCCATTTTGCATTGATTCTAATTCTTCCCAACGCTCGAAAGCAGTCTCAAGATCTTGTTCTGCATCACTTAGTCTCTGAAGTACAGGTGCAGTTTCATCGGCACTCATCTGGAAGAATGCGGGATCATTAACAGATTCTTGCAGAGTAGCAATTTCTGACTCAAGCTTTTCAATGGTCTGCGGCAGTGTTTCTAACTCGCGTTGTAGCTTGTAGGACAGCTTTTTGGCTGGTTTCTGAGTCGCTGGCGAATTAGCCTCTTTTTTATCGACCTGCACTTTGGGGTTAGGTTTATCTTTCGAGGTTGTTGCAGCTCGATAATTATCACGCTGTTGCTGGGCATCGTGATATCCGCCCACGTACTTATGAATGACTCCCTCACCCTCAAATATCCAGCTGTGCGTGACTGTATTGTCAACGAACTGGCGATCATGACTCACTAACAATAACGTTCCCTGATAATTGGCAAGCAACTCTTCCAGTAACTCCAGGGTTTCAATATCCAAGTCATTCGTCGGCTCATCAAGTACGAGCAGATTGGCTGGCTTCAAAAATAACTTGGCCAAGAGAAGACGATTCTTTTCTCCACCAGAAAGAGCCTTAACTGGCGTTCTGGCTCGACGAGGGTGGAAAAGAAAATCTTGAAGATAACCCAGAACGTGACGTTTACGACCACCTACATCAACTTCCAATTTTCCTTCCGCAAGGTTATCGACGACAGTTTTTTCAGGATCCAACACTTCTCGATATTGGTCAAAGTAAGCGACTTCGAGCTTGGTTCCTACGTGGATGTTACCAGATTGCGGCTCAAGCTTTTGAAGCATGATCTTAAGTAGCGTACTTTTACCGCAGCCATTGGGACCAATCAGGGCGATTTTGTCACCGCGCATGATGTTAAAGCTGAAATCACTGACTAATTGGCTATTTTCCCAGCTGTAATTCAGATCATTTGCCTCAAATACAATTTTACCTGAGCGGGAGGCATCATCAAGCTGGATGTTAGCTTTTCCCTGTACCTCTACTCTTTCAGAACGTTCACGACGCAGTTGCTTTAACGCTCTTACCCTACCCTCATTTCGAGTGCGACGCGCTTTAATACCCTGACGGATCCACACCTCTTCCTGCGCAAGCTTTTTGTCAAATTCTGCATTTTGTTCAGCTTCGACCCGAAGGGCCTCTTCTTTTCCATCAAGGTACTTCTGATAATCGCCAGGCCAAGAGCTAAGCTGACCACGGTCAAGATCGACAATTCTGGTCGCCATTGCTCGAATGAAAGCACGGTCGTGCGAAATGAAAACAATCGCGCCTTTAAAGTCTTTTAGAAAGTTTTCGAGCCAGAGTATCGTTGATACATCTAAGTGGTTGGTTGGCTCATCAAGCAAAAGCACATCAGGGGCGCATACCAAAGCACGAGCGAGAGCGGCCTTTCGTTGCCAACCACCGGATAATTCTTTTAGCTGCTTATTACCATCAAGCTTTAGCGCACCTAATACTGACGTGATCTGATTTTCAAATTGCCATGCATCATTAAGATCAAGCTTTTCCTGAACAGCAGACAGGCGATTAATCACTCGATCACTTGGATCGTGCTCGATCTTTATCAAAAGATCATGGTATTCCTTTAACAGGTTCCCTACATCAGCTAAGCCTTCAGAGACGAAGTCGAATACTGTGCCTTCAGCATCTCGCGGTGGATCTTGCTCTAGACGAGATACTTTGAGATCTTGCTGTTTATTAATGCTTCCATCATCGAGTTGCACCAAACCATTGATCACTTTCATCAAGGTCGACTTACCCGCACCATTGCGCCCTACCAGACACACCCTCTCGCCGGGTTGAAGAATAAATTCTGCGTTATCAAGAAGTGGATTGTCGCCGTATGCCAATTGAGCATTGGTGATCTTAATTAATGCCATGTGTTTTTAACCAATTAATTAAACCTGATTCATCGAAAGGCCAGAATAGCTCGTCAATAATTTCGCCATTTTTTTGGTAAGAAATAACTGGGATTGTTACGCCGTAACGCTCAAATAAATGATCATCAAACGCTATATCTCTGACTTGAATGGCAGTGGAAGAATCCACTGCCTGATAGATCTGATGTGCTAACTCGCAAAGATGACAGCCTTCCGTGCTGTATAAAACGAGTGCCATTATTATCCCTTATGTGAAATTATCCAGCAGTTATGAATATGCTTGTTACGTGCAAAGTCTAAAGGTATCGATTTGTCTGTGATGTTTTTTGCAACTAAGCCTAATTCTTCAAGCGCTTCGAGATCCATCTTAAATTTACGCTTATTGTTAGAGAAAACGATCTCACCATCAGCCCGTAAAAGCCGCTTAAGATCTGTCATCAATACAATATGATCTCGTTGTACATCAAAGGTAGATTCCATCCTTTTTGACGTCGAGAAAGTTGGTGGATCAATAAAGATCAAATCAAACTTTTGGTCCGCCTGTGATAGCCATTTCAAACAATCTGCATGAACGTATTGATGCTGTCGGCCAATCTGACCATTCATTTTCATATTGCGCTCAGCCCATGACAGATACGTTTTAGACATATCGACAGTTGTCGTAGACCTTGCTCCCCCTACCGCTGCATGAACACTTGCGGTACCGGTATAGGAGAAAAGATTGAGAAAATCCTTACCTTTTGCTCGCTCACCAAGCATTTTTCGAGTGTATCTATGGTCAAGAAACAACCCCGTATCGAGATAATCCTGCAGGTTAACTTCAAGATTAACGCCGTATTCACTGACTTTCATGAATCGTTTGGCGTCAGAGAGTTTCTGGTATTGGTTGTCACCTTTCTGCTTCTCACGGGTCTTTAGCACAACGTTATTGGCGTTAACACCTGTCACAGCGATAGTCGCTCGTACCATGTCAAGCAAACGACGGCGTGCTTTCTCTTCCGGCACCGACTTGGGAGCAGCATATTCTTGAATGACAATATGGTCCTGATATCTGTCTATTGCAGCGTTATAGTCAGGGAGATCGGAATCATAGAGGCGATAACATTCAATACCTTGCTGTTTCGCCCACTTATCCAGCTTTTTGATGTTCTTTTTAAGCCTATTTGCAAACTCAGGTGCAACGTCTGGGGCTTTAGCATTGTCCTTGTCTGCATTCGCCTCACCTCGTGCGGTGATGGAATAAGTTTTCATCACGCAATCAAGCGCGCCATTACGCAACTTATATTGCTTTTCAGCACGCATACGAATGCAACTAAGCAGTTCGTCAGATCCTGAATAAATTGAGGCTGTTGAACCAACGAAATGTGACTTAAGCTGAACACCTAATTGAGTATAAAGAGCAATCAGGCCAGGTGTTGTACCCAGTCTTTCACCGTATGGTGGGTTTGAGATAATGTGCCCCTCTCCAAAACCTTCTGGGTTTTTTAGCTCGCTGGCATCTGCAATTTCGAAACTAATAAGATCCGCCACACCAGCTCGGCGAGCATTTGCCTTTGCGGTTTCAAGCACTCTTCTATCGTTATCAAAACCAAAAAAACGTGTTTCGCACTTTGCGGGACCACGCTTTGATTTCACGGTGACTTCTGCATGCACTTCAAGCCATTTTTCTCGGTCGAAAGACTTCAGTGACTCAAAGCCCCAACGCTTCCGCTTCAAGCCCGGAGCAACGCTGGCAGCAGACATTGCTGCCTCGATAAGTAATGTTCCTGAACCACACATTGGGTCCAGCAAAGGCACATCTTTATTCCAGCCACTTTTTTTGACTAGGGCTGCAGCATTGGTCTCTCGGAGGGGAGCGACACCTGATTCAGTTCGATAGCCACGTTGATGAAGACCGCTACCCACCATATCGATACCCAGTAAGCCCTTCTCTTTTGACAGACGCATATGAATGCGCAAGTCAGGTTGCTCCCGATCAATGCTTGGGCGTTCTAAATTAGCCTTGGTAAAACGGTCTACGATAGCATCTTTAATCTTTAACGCGCCGTATTGGCTGTTGCGAATTTCTCGGTTTGTTCCGTTGAAATCTACCGCGATACGCTTTTTCTCACTGAAGTAAGAAGGCCAATTGATTGCTGTCGCTCCCAAATACAAATCCATGTCATCATTGACATTAAATTCACTCAGTATCAGAACGAAACGGGAAGCAAGACGACTCCAAAGACAACAAGTGTAAAGTGTCTTTTCATCAGCTCGAAAGCGCACACCGGCATTGCCAGCTTTCACATTACTTGCGCCGAGTTCGATAAGTTCTTCTGCCAGGATAGTTTCCAGACCGCGGGAAGTGATTGCGAGATATTGATTCATGTATTTGCAGTGTTGGGAATGTTGCGCGCGATTATACCGTAATAGCCTGCAGTTATCTCCCTAACCGACGAATAATCACACTTCAGCGGTTTCTTTGCAGAATAATTGTTCGATAGTCAACGGAGATGATAAATCGCAGTGCCTCAAAAAGCTCAGCACGATTAAAAAAGTACACACGTAATGGAGTGAGTATGTGCACTCAATTCATCGCCAACTATCCATACATATAAAGATCATCCCCTCCCCATACTGTTTCCAAATGGAAACAAAAAAAATCATTTCTATATTTATGAAGCCTCGTTAAATATTTCTCCGACATTACCTTGTATTACTGGCTTTCTACATAATAAAGCAGTAAGTGCTGACTATGGCTAAGTTATACACAATTATTATGCTTTAAAAATTAAGTTAGCTGAATGAGCCTCTCTATAGTGAATATAAATTCAATGAAAATCTGGTATACACCAGATCTATATTCGAGAATTTTATTAAGTATTTACTGCTGAAAAAAGGGGAAATTTAGGCTGTTTTGTTTCTATTTATAGTCTTCTTTTAAGGCTAAACATGTGAAAACTTTGACCACTATCATAGGCACAATTAAACCATATTTGTGATATTAGTCACTTGTTTGTGAGAATGCATTGGCGTGTTTTGTAGACTTATCAAGAGGGAAAATGAGGCAACATAAATGATGAATGACTGATTAACGATGGAAAAACAAACAGCTTTCATTAGATATTGAGTGATTAAGAGGTTTTTTCTACATCGATAGTCCCTATTCCTTTTGCTCAATAGAACAATGACGATAGGTTGATTTGTTGATTAGGGTTTGATTAGCAGAGGAAAATTCGAGGAATTGGAAGAAAGAAAATGTGGGAGAATCCGAACGGATTCACCCCACCAGTGCATAACGACCTTTGCCTTTACCCCGCTTATTTTTATATACGGATAAGCGGTCGTTCATCACTTTAATCGCCTCACAAAAGCGCATAGATTTATTATCCGTCAATGCCAAATCTTCCTCAGATGCAAGCATACAGAGTGATGCTGCACCATGGTTTTCAATAACTAAGAAAGGGGCATTGCCAAAGTCAGTCTTTAACTCGATGATTGTGCCTGCTTCTGGCGCCAGGTCTCCACCTACATCCTTAAAGAACCAACTCTTGGGTAATAACGGCTTATGAAAGCGATTTGCTGCCACTGCATTTAATATAATTTCAGCTTTACGAGGGCCTGAAAGGGGTAAATCTGATAGGCCATCGTTGTATAAATGAAAGAGTGATGCGTCATCGACAGAGAATGGGATATCCATGAACGCATCGGGGACCAGATGTTTACTTGCAATTGATACTTTAAACACCATATCTTGACCTAACTCAAGCATCAGAGAGTCATCATCGGTATTAAAATACCACTTCCATGAACTGTTAGGCTTCAACATAGTGTTTTCTCCTGCCGCTAGCAAGATGCTTGCTGCAGGGTTATTTCACTGACAGCAAAAGGGATTAATTGCGTAAGAAGAAGTGTAATGGGTGACTTGTAAAAAAAAAGGGGAAGAAATTCCCCTTTATTATCGCTAAATACTTAATTTATACGTTTAAATATTGCGCACCAGCTGTTTTATAAGCTTTGGTCCGTGATAAATAAACCCAGAGTAAACCTGAAGAAGGTCTGCTCCTGACTGCATTTTCTCTTTTGCTGCAACAACAGAGTCTATGCCCCCTACTCCAATGATAGGAATCTCTCCTTTTAATTCGTCTCGCAGTAATCGAATCACCTCTGTACTGCGATTTTGAAGTGGGCGACCGGATAACCCACCCTGCTCGTGCGCATATGGCATGCCATCAACGAGTGTTCTGTCGAGAGTAGTATTGGTACCGATGACTCCATCGATGTTGTGGCGTAATAGTGAGTCAGCAATTTGTACTAACTCACTATGATCAAGATCAGGAGCAATTTTCAGTGTCAGCGGTACATATCGACCATATTTTTCGGCCAGATCCTTTTGTTTAGCCTTGAGCGAAGAAAGAAGATCATCCAAAGCCTCACCATATTGAAGCGATCGTAACCCAGGCGTATTGGGTGATGAGATATTGACCGTAATATAACCCGCATACTCGTACACCTTATCCATACATATCAGGTAATCGTCTTTTCCGTTTTCTAGTGGGGTATCTTTATTCTTACCGATATTGATCCCGATAATTCCCTCATAGGTGGCTTTTTTAACGTTCTCTACCAAGGCATCTACACCGAGATTATTAAACCCCATACGATTGATAATGCCCTCTCCCGGTTCAACACGAAAAAGGCGAGGCTTATCATTACCTGACTGAGGTCTTGGGGTTACGGTCCCTACTTCAACAAATCCAAAACCCATTGCGCCAAATGCATCGATGCACTCTGCATTTTTATCTAAACCTGCAGCAAGACCAATTGGGTTTTTAAAATGAATGCCCATGATCTGGACAGGACGGGGAGGAAGATTTTGACGATAAAGAAAATCAAGAGGAGTGCCAGTAAAGCGCGAAAGGTTTTTAATCGTTAAATCATGTGCCTTTTCAGCATCAAGTTTGAAGAATGCCGATCTGGCGAGGCGGTACATCATGTAACCTCCATAAAAAAGCCCCGAGTTTATCGGGGCTGTATTATCAACTGTTTGTCATATTAATTCAAACTTAATAACGTCAGTTCACGCAGGGCCACAGAGAATTTAGCGAACTCGTGAGCTGAGCCGACTTTGAATTCTGAAACCATACTTTCCCACCGACCAAGAATAACTGCATTATCTTTCATCCAGTTATCCAGTCCTTCTTCCGCCTTATCGCCTTTGCTCATGCAACCAAGGATTTGCCCGGTAAGCACGCGCTGCTGCCAGTCAAGATCCTCTCGGAACGAAGCGCGGGCAAGTGCTTGCCAATGATTCTCAACAGGTTGATTAGTGATCTGCTTGAGGAACCAATGTAAGGACAATCTATCACCAAGGACAAAGTACAGCTTAGACACAAGTTCAAATGGCATTTTCATTTGGTCTGAAACCTGCGCAATATCCATACCAGAGTAGAGGCTGGTCAGGCAGCTAATCTTATCTGCTACAGACTGAGGAACGCCTTTTTTGTAAAGCGCTGAGGCCTGATCCTTGTGCTCTTTCATCTCTGCTGGAACAAGATACTTGTCCATATTGGTAGCAAGATTTTGTAGCGCAGGGCGATAGAAGTTTATTTGTTCTTCGATGCTCTGCCCTTTCGATTGATTTCTCAAAATCCAGCGCGTTGAGCGACGGAGCATTCTTCGACAACGGAACAGCAATTGGTACTGCACATCTGCCGAGATCTTGTTATCTAACTTACGGATGCTCTCGAAGAGCTCACCAAACTCGAAAACGCCACGTGAGATAGCGTAGGCTTTCGAAATCTCGCTGACACTTGCTCCGGTCTCATCTTGCATTCGGCTGACGAAATTAAACGCCATATCATTGGACATTTGATTAGCCAACGCCGTTGCAATGATTTCAGCTCTCAGTGGGTGCTTTTCCATTTCCTCATGATAGTTACGTTGTAACACCTGTGGGAAATAGGCTGGAAGAAATTTGGCAAAATGAGGGTCAGAGGAAATCTCATCATCTACAAGTTGCTCCTTAAGCACCATCTTACCGTAGGCAACCAAGACCGCTAGCTCAGGTCGAGTCAGTCCCTGGCCACGAAGTTGTCTTTCAGACAATTCTTCATCATCAGGTAAGTGCTCAAGATTACGGTCAAGTTTTCCTTCTTTTTCTAGCTGATGAATGAAGCGAATCTGCTCTTTCAGCAAAGAGACCTGCTGCTTGTGCGTAACAGAGATTGATTCACTCTGTACATAGGCATCTTCAAGAACAATATCAGAAACTTCATCCTCCATGCTTTCCAGCACTTGATTCCGTTTTTTGAATGTTAGTTCGCCAGCCGCTACCAGACCATTGAGTAAGATTTTGATATTGACTTCGTTATCAGAGCAATCTACTCCCCCGACGTTGTCAATAAAGTCGGTATTCACTCGACCACCGCGAAGTGCAAATTCCATTCGCGCCAGCTGTGTCATACCAAGGTTACCGCCTTCACCGACGACTTTGGCACCCAGCTCGTTACCGTTAACTCGTAACGCATCATTCGCTCGGTCACCAACTTCAGTATGCGTCTCGGATTCTGATTTAACATAAGTACCGATACCACCGTTCCAGAGCAGATCAACATTCATTTTTAACAATTGTTTGATCAACTCGTTTGGCGTCATCGTTGAGCGCTGGGTCGCGAGCATTTTCTGAATTTCAGGAGTCAGCGAAATTGACTTCGCCCTGCGAGAGAAAATACCACCGCCTTTAGAAATCAGTTTAGTATTGTAATCTTCCCAGCTCGAACGAGGCATCTTGAACAAGCGATCACGCTCTTTCCATGTTGATGCTGAATCTGGATCTGGGTCGATGAAGATATGCATGTGGTTAAATGCAGCTTTCAGTCTAATATGCTTCGATAACAGCATCCCGTTACCAAAGACATCTCCTGCCATGTCACCGATGCCGACGCAGGTAAAATCTGTTTCCTGACAGTCTATATCCATTTCACGGAAGTGACGTTTAACAGACTCCCAAGCACCTTTCGCAGTGATCCCCATGGCTTTGTGGTCATAGCCATTGGAGCCACCGGAAGCAAACGCATCACCCAGCCAGAAGTTATATTCTTCTGAGACCGAGTTAGCCAGATCGGAGAATGTAGCCGTCCCTTTATCAGCTGCAACAACAAGATAAGGGTCGTCTTCATCATGACGGACCACGTTGACTGGCGGCGTGAGGCTACCCTCAATGATGTTATCAGTGACGTCTAACAGACCACGAATGAACATCTTGTAACAACGCTGGCCTTCAGCAAATATCTCGTCACGACTATGAAGGTGATGTTGCTTCTTGCAAACAAAACCGCCCTTTGCACCAACAGGAACAATCACAGTGTTCTTAACCTGCTGCGCTTTCACCAGACCAAGAATTTCTGTCCGGAAATCCTCTTGGCGATCAGACCAGCGTAAACCACCGCGTGCCACTTTACCGCCGCGAAGATGAACACCCTCAATATCAGGTGAATAAACGAAGATCTCAAAGGCCGGCACAGGCTGAGGCATTTCTGGAATTTTAGTCGGTTCCAGTTTTAAAGACAGGTAACGTTTGGGCTCACCAGTCTCATCAACCTGGAAGTAGTTCGTCCGCAATGTCGCCATGACCATATCCATGTAACGACGGATAATACGGTCATCATCAAGACTTTCTACATTTTCAAGGCGGTCTTCGATTTTCTTGATAACTGCTTGATGAGCTTTTTCGCTATGCCCTTTAGGATCAAAGCGCGTATTAAACAGGTCAACCAGTAAACGAGATAGGTTGCCATGGGTAGCGAGTGTATCTTCTATGTACTGTTGGCTGAATGGAAAACCAACCTGACGCATGTAACGGGCATAACTACGGAGAATAGTCACTTCCCTGCCCGTTAACCCTGCGTTTAGAACCAGACGGTTGAAGCCATCACTTTCAAGCTTACCATGCCAAATGTCTGCAAATGCTTCCTGAAATCTCTCTCGTGCTTCTGATAAATCAACGTTATTTTCGGCGCTGTGAAGCATCGCGAAATCTAGAATCCAAAACTCTGATTCGTCTATTGTTGAAACGCGATAAGGTGTTTCACCGATTACACGCATGCCGAGGTTTTCTAGCATTGGCATGACGTCAGATAGGTGTATGGTGTCGTCTTTCTGGAACAGCTTGAGACGAACCGCTTTTGAGTCGGTTGCCTCTTCTTGTCGGCGATAGAACAACATGTCGAGCTTGTTGTCCTCTCCGAGTCCTTCCAAGCGTTCTATATCTGCCACTGCAGAACCGGGTAACATAGCCTCAGTATATGAGCGCGGGAAGGCTTTTAGATATCGCTTACCAATTGGTGTGCCTTTGTTCTCACCAAAGTTGGCAATCACAGCAGCCTGTAACCTGTCATCCCACGTTGATGCCGCTTCTGTCAGGTTATTTTCAAGTTTCTTAACATCGATGTCGAAGTTGTTGTTATCAACCCGAACAATATAGTGCGTTCTCGCCAGAGGGCTCTCAGAGAAGAAAGTATTAAACTCGACATTTTGTTTCGAGCCAAAGTACTGCTTCAGGATTTTTTGAGAGGCCGAGCGGAACTCAGTGTTGTATCTGTCGCGCGATACGTAAACCATGCAGGAAAAAAAGCGACCAAAAGGGTCACGACGAACAAACACACGCAACATGTCTCTGTCCTGAACCTGCACAATCCCCATACCGATATCAAGCATTTCGGACTCTGTCGCCTGAAAGAGCTCATCACGGGGGAAGTTTTCAATGATGTTGGCCAGCGCTTTCCACGAGTGGGTGCCTTTGTAATAACCACTGAGATCCAAAATCCGCTGAACTTTATTTTTTAAAACAGGAACGTTTGCGGTGGCCTGATTGTAAGCAGAGGACGCATAAAGACCAGTAAATCTGTGTTCACCAATAACGTTGCCCTTCTTGTCGAACCGCTTGATACCGATATAGTCAACATATGCAGGACGGTGAACGCGAGACTTACTGCTGCTTTTATTAATAACCAGTATTTCTTTTTTCAGTGCAGTAACCCGCGCTGATTCAGGCATCGTTGATAGTTTTACACCATCTTTGTTTTTGACAGGTTTGCTGGCTAAGCCTAAACCTGGCTCGCTCGATGGTTTGAGGACGTGATCGCCTTCAACCGCTTGCAACTCATAATATTTGTAACCCATAAAGGTGAAATTATGAATACTTATCCAGTCTAGAAACTCGATAGCCTCCTGCTGGCGATCTTCTTCGACCTGCGGTTTTTCTTTTTTGAGCGTAGTGATAATGGATTTAAGCTTGTTTCGCATTGGCTGCCAATCATTCACAACCACTGCAACATCATCCAAAGTATCGAGAATTTCGTTCTCAAGCGCCTGCATCGCTTCTTTATCAGTCATCCTGTCGACTTCGATATGAAACACGGCTTGTTTAAATCCGTTTTCACTGCCGATCTCAGTGACATGACCCTTAGCATTCTTAACTATATTATGTGGGCCATTTAGCATCAGGTGAGTAGTAATGTCGAGGCGATTGAGCGCCATGCGCACAGAGTCGACTAAGAAGGGAGCATCTGGAGTAACAATTTCGACGATGGTATGAGTAGATTGCCATCCATTACCGCTGAGCGTCGGGTTAAAAACCTTAACAAATATTTTGATTGTTCGAAATGGTTGATGTGGTGCCAGAGGCTGATTACAGCACCATATAAATCCGACTCATTCCTTTCCTGGAGGTCATCATCGGATATGGGACCCAAAATCCTTTTGGCTAATGTTTCAACCAGTGGTTGCTGTGTGCTGTCGAGTTTTTCTTCAATCAGTGAATAAACTTTTTCCAGCAACACCGGCACAATAGGGTCACGCGCGGTCATGGTATTACTCCAATTTAAGTTTTAGTATTATCGCTATGAGTATAGAGGCATTTTTGTCTTTGCGATGCGGGATGTAGTTTAAGTGGATTGAAAGAAAACTGTTACAGCAAAATTGAATGAATTGAGAGAAGTTTTAAGTATTGTGACCCCTGTTATATTTAGTTTATCAACTCAAGTTTCTTAAAGCGGCTATTTTCATCCGCTATTAACTTAAAACGTCCATTTATTCCGCTGTGTGTAAGAAATGGTCGAAACTTAGCCGCAGGTAACTGCAACGTATTTCCTGAGTCTGTTCGCACAATTACATTCGACGCCGTCCCCGAATAATATTGCATATATTCGGCATAAGAAATTCGTACTGTAAATAAAAATATTAGTTCTGACATATATATCTAAGCCGCCATTGCTGACGGCTTATTGATAGTTAAGCTATTACAAATGGAATACTATTATCTAAAAATCAATAATCCTAATAAAGAAAAGAATATCGTCTTTAAATTAGACTTCCAATGCCTTGTTAACTTTTTCAAACAAATCATTCGCTAGGTTTTCTATTTTACTGAGACGAGTCAATTGTTCACGAATTAGGCCTTGTCTGTGTTCATCGAAATATTTCAATTTCAACAAAGGATCAACGAGGCGCGATGCAATCTGAGGATTAATTTCATTCAACTGAATGAGTATATCCGTAAGAAATGCATAACCTGAGCCGTCTTTTGCGTGGAAGTTGACGGAATTACCCATGACGAATGCACCTATTAAACTGCGCAAGCGATTAGGGTTTTTGATACTAAACGACGGATGATTCATCTGCGCTTTTACATTATTCAACGCACCTTGCATCTTACTGGAACCTTGCAAAGCAAACCACTTATCCATCACTAAGCCATCTTGATGCCACTTATCACTGAAAGACTGCATCATCTGCTCACGTGAGGGTAACAATGCAATGTTTGCCGCTAACAGCGCAGCGAAAGTGTCCGTCATATTGTCTGATGAGTTAAATTGCTCAATGACAATGTGCTCACCACTCTCAACTTCAGCCAGATAAGAAAGACACACATTTTTCAATCTTCTGTCAGCCGCAGCCTGATGTGACAGTTCATAATGAGAAGCTTTACATGCAGCATAAACTGCAGAAAGCTCATCAGCCATCTCAATAGCAAATGTCTTGCGAATAGACTCTAGTACACTCTCAATCGCATCAACATCTATAGTCTCGTACCAACCTGCTACTTCAACCTCTGTCGGTAGACTGAGCACCTCTGCGATCAGCGAACGATCAAGGTTATCATCCAGTAGTACACCACGGAATGCGTCTACGATAGAGTCAGGCAATGTAAATGCTTCACCCTGCTGAATTCTGGCAACATTTTCTTTGATGTGTTTCGCAAGTAACATCTGGCTCGCATCCCACCGTGCAAACTCGTTACGAGCATGAACCATGAGGAATACCAGTTCTGTGTCTGAGTATTCGTAGTGGAGGTGAACAGGCGCTGAAAACTCACGCAATAGCGATAGAACAGGCTTCTCAGTCACTTTATCAAATGTAAAAAGTTGCTCTGTCTGCGTAACCTGCAGCACATTGTGTACTGGCTCACCGTTACGCTGTAACTCTATAACACTGCCATCTGCAGCATAGAGCTCAATGTCAAGAGGAATCAGTAACGCCTGTTTGTCAGCTTGATCAGCTGCTGGAGGGGTTATTTGGCTGACCGTCAATGACAGCGTCTGAGCATTTTCGTCGTAATCACTGACTACAGTAAGTTCTGGTGTGCCTGACTGACTGTACCACAAACTAAATTGTGTTAAATCAAACCCAGAAGCGTCTTGCATCGCCTGAATGAACTCGTCGCATGTTGCGGCAGTGCCATCATGGCGTTCAAAGTAAAGCTGGATACCCTTCTGGAATGTATTCTCTCCCAGCAGAGTGTGCAGCATTCTAATCACTTCACTCCCCTTTTCATACACGGTCATTGTGTAGAAATTATTCATTTCAATGACTTTTTCAGGACGAATTGGGTGAGCCATTGGGCTTCTATCTTCAGCAAACTGTACACTTCGCACCTTGCGAACATTGCTGATTCGATTGACAGCGCGAGAACCAAGGTCAGAAGAGAACTCCTGATCACGGAACACTGTTAGTCCCTCTTTTAGACTGAGTTGGAACCAATCGCGGCAAGTTACTCGGTTACCACTCCAGTTGTGGAAGTACTCATGACCAATTACTCGCTCAATGCCATGGTAATCACTGTCAGTGGCCGTCTTTGAATTTGCCAGAACGAATTTTGAGTTAAATACGTTAAGGCCCTTGTTTTCCATTGCGCCCATATTGAAAAAATCAACGGCAACAATCATATAAATATCAAGGTCATACTCGAGGCCAAAACGCTCTTCATCCCACTTCATCGAATTTTTCAGCGACTCCATGGCATAATCTGCGCGGTCGAGGTTACCTTTATCAACAAAGATTTCCAGCGCAACATCTCTGCCACTCACGGTGACAAAGTTATCTCTCAAACAATCGAAATCGCCTGCAACCAAAGCAAACAGATAGCAAGGCTTAGCAAACGGGTCTTCCCACTGTACCCAATGTCGGCCATTCTCAAGATCCCCGGTACCAATCTTGTTGCCATTACTCAGCAGATACGGGTAAGCCTCTTTATCGGCAATCACTTTCGTTGTGAATTTTGCCAGTACGTCTGGACGATCTAGGTAGTAAGTGATCCGTCTAAAACCTTCCGCTTCACACTGAGTGCAATACGCACCATCAGACTTGTATAGACCTTCCAAAGATGTATTGGCCTGCGGATCAATTTCAGTTTCAATCAATAGTTCAAATGTTGATGGGACACCGTTTACGGTAAGTGTGCTCTCTTCAACACGATAGTCAGACCAGTCTTGTCCATCTACTTCGATACGTATCAGCTTCAGCCCTTCACCATCAAGTGTCAACGCTGTAGCACCTGCCAGGTTTTGTTTTACCTGAGAGCGTGCAACGACTCTTGTCTCTTTGTCCTTGAGATCAAAAGTCAGATCAATATGCGATATGGTGAATTCCGGCGCTTGATAATCTTTACGATATTTCGCCTGTGGTTGTTGCGTCATGTCTTTTTCCTTATATGCATAACGAATGCCATACTGGGAAGGAATACCCAATAGGCCTGATGTTCGATTTGTGGTCGATTTCTCTAATAAAGCGATAATCGATAACGTTTAGTACACAATATACGGTATATATGCAAACAATAGCTCTATTTAATTATTGAATATCAGGAGCAGATCCTAGTATCAGACATTGACCTTATCACCCGTTTAACGTTAACTTTGTAGCCCTTTGTAACACCACGGTTCAACAGTAATAATGACAGTTAAACGAGGGTCTCTTTCTGGCATGAACACGCCGATAATTTCATCTCTTCTTGACACGGATGCCTACAAACTAAATATGCAGCAGGCAATATTTCATCACTATCCAGATGTCAATGTTGCGGCAGAGTTCCATTGTCGAAGCAAAGAGGACCTCAGTTATCTTCAGCATCGTATCAATGAAGAAGCCATCGCTTTATCCAACCTTCGATTTTCTGAGCAAGAAATTGCATTTCTCAAGAAATTAGGCCATTACCAGCAAGATTACCTCGATTATTTACGTCAGTTCAGCTTAAATGCTGACCAGATCAGTGTCAGGACAGAAAATGAGCAACTCGCCATTCGAATTGAGGGTAAATGGCTAGATGTGATTCTATGGGAAGTACCGCTGCTTGCGATCATCTGCGAGTTACGCTGTAACGATAGATACCCTGAACTTACCTCTACGCAAGCAATTGAACAACTCAAAATTAAGATCTCTAAGCTCACGGATAAGGCCGATGCCAGTTCTTTAGGAGCATTCCAAGTAGTCGACTTTGGTACAAGAAGGCGATTCTCGCAGCCAGTTCATCAAGCCATCGTTGAATATCTTAATGAGCACTGCCCCTTCTTCAAAGGAACCTCAAACCTTTTATTAGCAAAAACCTATCATTTGCCCGCCGTTGGTACACAGGCACACGAATGGTTTCAGGCTCATCAGCAACTCACTGGAGAATTAGCTGATTCCCAGCAGCTGGCACTGCATCGTTGGCTTCAGGAGTATCCAGAGACCCTAGGCATTGCTCTAACAGATTGCATCAACATGGATGCGTTCCTCTCTGACTTTAATCTCTACCTTAGCAATAAATTTGTTGGCCTCAGACATGATAGTGGTGACCCTGTCACATGGGGTGAAAAAGCGATTGACCATTACCAACACTTGGGTATCGATCCGAAGGAAAAAACACTGGTATTTTCTGACAGCCTAACGTTGGATAAGGCATTTAAAATACACGAGCATTTCATGGGACGGGTTAACACATCATTTGGTATAGGAACTCAACTGACTTGCGACCTTCCAAATGTAGATACACTGAATATCGTCTTAAAACTCGTCAGTTGCAATGGTAAGCCTGTTGCGAAAATTTCCGATGAACCGGGTAAATCTATATGCAAAGACACGGGATACCTGGAGCAATTACGACAAGCGTTCAAAATAGGCTGAGAGATAATAAAAAAGAGGGGCAAGTCCCCTCTTTTTCGACGTGATCTTGTCCTGCTTAATCCATCACCGTATGACCTGTCTCCGCATGATTGCATGCATACCAATTTTTTTATCTCTCAGGGTCAAAGTATCTGCAACAAGTTCAAACGTGGATTGCTGCTGACCGTTTTTATAGACAAGCACCAACATGTTATCTTCCAGAAAGTACACTCCACGGTGTGTCACAGAATTCCCTTTAATATCGGAAACTTTTGAGGCAAACAGAAAGTCGGGTTGTAACCTCAGAGATAACTTACTGACTTTGCTTCCGACATCTTGGCCGGTTATCTGCACTGAGTGCCAGGTACCACTTAGATTCTGTTTAAGCAATTTGGTGAACTGAAGTCCCTGAAGCATCAGCTGATTATGGTTGACTTTGTAGGTGTGCTGCTGTCTACCTCCCAAATCATCAGTTAGTACCATCGCTGTATCATCAAGGTTATATGTACCCGCTGCCTCTTCAACGTCGCCTGAACGTTTGAGTAACTTCACCCTGAACGTATATTCAGAAGAGAATGTCATGCTAATGGCTTTGTACTCTCCTCGCTCTGATTCAGGACTTTCTTGTTCAGGACTGAACCAATACCACTCTCCCACTAACAGTGGATAATCAAACTCAACCAACCTGTCCGCATGAACAAATGAAGACGAAAATAATAAAAGAAAAACTAACCCTAATATGCGCATGCCATGTCCACCTTTAAAATAAATACTTTCTAAAAGTTTAGACGCATATCTCATGTAAATAGGCAATTAAGCCCAAAGTTATATTATTTTTTTGATCAAATTTTCTTTTTGTTTCAGTGTGTTATAAAAAAACGGGCCAGAAGGCGTTTTAGTTTCAGAAGTAATGGTTTTTACGATTTTAACAAGTTACTGTAATCTAACGTTATTAGAACAGCCTCATTAAGATACGCATCGGGCTCTTCATAATCATTGGGAACATCATCCAATGTTTTGTACAAGCCAGCCCCAGTCTTTTTCTGTCGCGAGTTAAGACGAGCCAATCGCTCCTGCTCTACTTTCTCCCGCTCGGCAATGCGTTCCTTCTCGACCAGAGATAGGCTGTTTTTGTCCTTATCCTTCTTATACTTCTCAATATCTTCGAAGATAAAGCCAAACTCCATATCGTTACTGATACGCTTCTGGTGCCTTACTGACAACGAATTGGTGAAGGGAGCAACCTCACCGAATTTGCGGTAAGCAGCAGGATCAATGCTGTCCCAAGGCAGCGCATTGTCTTCTACACTTTCCCCAGTTTCAGCAGGATCGACTGCGGATGGGAAAGAAATATCAGGCACAACACCCAAATTCTGGGTACTACCACCATCGATACGGTAGAATTTTTGAATCGTATATTGGATATGGCCAACAGGTTTATCGAAAAGGTCATAGATCTTATTTAACGATTTATGCTGCTGAACAGTACCTTTTCCAAAAGACTGCTCACCGACAACTATCGCACGACCATAGTCTTGCAATGCAGCGGCAAAGATCTCAGACGCTGAAGCACTGTAACGATTAATCATTACCGTCAATGGGCCTGCATAAAACGTTCGATTATCGTTGTCAGTATTAACCCTTACCCGTCCGTAGCTATCGCGAACCTGAACAATTGGGCCACTGTTTATGAAAAGCCCTGTCAGGGTCGTCGCTTCACTCAGTGCGCCACCACCATTATTTCTTAAATCAATAATGATGCCTTTCACATTATCTTTTCTGAGTTTTTCAATTTCTTTCTTTGAGTCTTCAGTTAAACCGACATAAAAGCTTGGCACTGTTAACAAGCCTACACGCTCACCGTTCTTCTCAATCACTTCTGATTTTACAGCGCGGTCTTCCAGACGAATTTTGTCTCTAACTAAAGTGACCTTGTAACTTTTTGCGTTACTGCCCTCAGGTAAAACTTCAAGTTTAACCTTACTGCCTTTTGGTCCCTTGATGAGCTGTACGACATCATCAAGACGCCAGCCGATAACGTCTATAACTGAACTGTCTTCCTGAGCCACACCGATGATTCTGTCACCCGGTGAGAGTTTCTTCGACTTAGAGGCTGGTCCACCAGCAACTAAGGAACGGATCACTGTATAGTCATCCTCTAACTGAAGAACAGCACCAATCCCTTCTAGAGAAAGGTTCATGTCTGACTGAAACTGCTCAGCGTTACGCGGTGACAAATAACTGGTATGTGGGTCGACCTCGCGGGCAAATGCGTTGAGATAGACTTGGAAGACATCTTCGCTTCTCGTCTGAGTCAATCGTTTCAGCGCGTTGTTATAACGCTTTTCCAGAGTGGAGCGAATATCGTCCCAACTTTTTCCCGTGAGCTTTAGGTTCAGCGCATCATTTTTTACACGAAGGCGCCAAAGCTCATTAAGGGCACGGTCATCCTTTGCCCAGTCAGCATCGCTTCTGTCTATTTCCATACTCTCTTTGTTGTCGAAGGTAATTTCCTTGTCCAACAAGCTCAGGGCATATTGATAACGCTCAAAGCGATTTCTCAAAAGCGTATTGAAAATATCGTAAGCAGCAGTTGTATCGCCCGCCTTGAGCTGATTATCAAGTTTGTATCTCCACTTGGACATAGACTTGATATCTTTTTGAGTCAGAAACAAGCGGTTGTAGTCGAGCGACTTCAAGTAACGATCAAACATCTCAGACGAAAATTTGTCATCAAGTGAAAAGCGTTTGTAATGAGACTCTGTAAACTTGGATGTCGTTCTGATGGTTGCTGTTTTGTGCTGGGGTTCAGACGTCAGGTTGGGCAGCTCAGAAGGGCTGAATTTTGCGTCCAGTGCAAAAGCGGGAACTGCCAGCAGTATGCTGGCAGCAATCGCGGTAAAGCGGATTCGACAAGTCATGCGTGGAGGATTCTCCTTTACGAACTGAGGTGCTCCGCTTTAACTAACATGGTCAGACCATTGTTTAAACGTACACGAACCTCGTCCTTATTTATTTCAACAATCGTAGCGGGCATGTTGCCATTACCCATGTTAACGTTAACGTCTTTACCTACGATAACCTCATCAGCACTCAGCGCACGACGTGGCTGTGCTGGTTTTTTATTAACTCTAGTATTTTTTGGCTTACTTGCCTTGGTTTTTGTGCCGTTAGCTGTTGATTTTTTTTGCTTAAATGCTTTTTTTGACTTGTCGTCAGCATTTTTTTCAGC
>NZ_LYBM01000050.1 GCF_001707825.1 Veronia pacifica
CCTGGCGCGATCATTTTGGTCAGCCTGCTGGCCGGATGCGCCTCGCCGACGAGAACGTCCGTCGCCCTGTGCGACCTGACACCGCCGCGCCTGAACTGGTATCAGACCAACAATCCGGATCTGGTGATACTCACCCGTGATGCGCAGACCGCGCTGCTGAACTGGGTGGCAGACACCCGGGATTGCCTGAACAACTAACCACAGAAAGACGGCCTGCCAATGAGGAAAATCATGCCATATCACGCTGAATACAAGCCTGTCACGGTCAGGCCGCCTTTCTGTGGCGTGTTGCCAGAGGCCCATCGCCGCCCCGATGCGGCACAGGAGAAACATCATGACAACCATCACTGATTTTACTGCGCTGTTCCGGGCGATAAAGGACGAACTGACTGCCCGGCTGCCGATGGTCAACAGCGTATCCCTGTTTGACCCCCATTCTTCACCGGAGCCTGCCATCGAGGTGCCGGCGGTGCTGATTGAATTTTCCGGTGCCAGTCCGGGCAAGCCCTACACCGCTGGCCGCCTGCCGTGGCGCTGCCGTTTCCGGCTTCACTGTCTGGTGTCTGCCTCACTCCCAGATGCTGTGCTGTCTGCCAGTAATCTTGGCGCAACGGTCGCCCAGATTGTCGGCTACCGACGGGTTGAAACCGACTGCGGCACCATTCATTCCCGCCAGAACTGGGGACAGGACGGCATCCATCCGGTGGATATCAAAAGGCTGACGATGCGGCCCGGCCTGTTCAGTGACCAGACTGGCGCAGAGGTGGCGTCTGTGGTCATTGAGTTTGAGCAGGACATTCATTTCGGCGACATGCTTGCGAGCCCGCCTGATTTTCTGCCGGAGACCGTGGTGCTGCGCAGTCACAGCCAGACCGGAGTTGATGCATGGACACGCTGATCAGACGGCTGAACGAGCTGGAACGTCGCCTGAATGAAATGGTGATCCGCGGCCGGGTCTGTGACAGCGACCCGGTAGGTCAGCGGCTCAGGGTCAGTTACGGCACTGAGGAGTCGCCGATGATCTCGCCCTGGCTGCCGGTGAAACCGCTGCGCGCCGGACGGGCGATTGTCTGGTGGTGGCCTGAGGTCGACGAGGGCGTCACCGTGGTGTCCCCTGGTGATATCCGCCTCGGCGAGGTGTTACCCGGCAGTTACTGCGAGGACTTCCCGGCTCCCAGTGATGACCCCGATCTGTTGCTGGTTCAGTTTGGTGACGGCTCTGCGATCTCCCATCACAGAGGCGACAGCACACTGACGGTCAACAATCAGGGCGATATTTCACTGACCTGTCAGGGCAGTGTCTCTGCAAGTGTCGAAGGCACTTTGACGGCAACAGTTAAAGGCGCCGCCACGTTGAATGCCGACAGCGGCCTGACCATTAATGGCGATGTGAATATCAACGGAAAACTGGACGTCACAGGCAACATCAAAGGCAGCAAAGATATCGCAGACACGATCCGCTCCATGGCAGCCGACCGTGATATTTACAACAAACATAACCACAGCAAGGCTGTCGGGACACCCGCAGATAACTTGCAATGAGGATCGCCATGAAACAAGGAACCGATGCCCAAAGCGGCAAAACACTCGGCGGTCTGGCGTATCTGCGCCAGCGATTTAATGACGTCATCAACACCCCGCTCGGCGCACTGGTCGGGGCGCGGGATTTTGGCTCGCGCCTGCATGAGCTGGTTGACCGCAATATCGACCCCGGTTTTGAAATGCAGTGCTATATCCGCCTTGCAGAAGCCGTAGCCAGCCCGGCCAACGGTCTTGATGACTTTATCCTGCGCGAAATGCGCGCCAAGCCATCCGGGGACGGCAACGTGCTGATCGACCTTCGCGGCGACTGGCGTTTCGGCGACGCTCCCATTCATCTTGAAGGACTGACACTCTATGCCAGACATTAATATTGCCAGACTGCCCGCGCCACATCTGGTGAAACCGGTCGACTACCGCGACACCGTCGATGCGCTGGCTGATAAAGCCCAGCTGGACAACCTGACCCCTGCCGATCCCGCCTACCGGGTGGCACTGGCGGCGGCTTACCGCGAGATCCTGCTGCGACAGGATGCCAATGAGATGTGCCTTGGTATGACACTGGCGTTTGCCCGCGGTGATGCGCTGGATCTGCTGGCCGAAAACTATTACCGCGACGAGCAGCAGCGGCCGATCACCCGGTTGAAAAATCCACACACCGGCGAGCAGGAAACGGATGATGATTTCAGAACACGTCTGCAATTGTCACCGGAAGGTATTTCGGTGGCCGGGCCTGACGGTGCCTATCACTTTCATGCCCTTGCCAGCGACAGTGACGTCAAGGATGCCTGCGCTTTCGGGCCGCACAGCGACGACTTTCCGACCGCGCCCGGTACCGTCGATCTGGTGGTGCTCAGCCATCAACACAATGGCAAAGCATCTGACGACCTGCTGAATACGGTCGAACAATACCTGTATCCGCGCCGCCCTATGACGGTGAAGCTGAATGTCAGGCAAGCGACCCTGAAAACCTTTGCTATCCAAGCCCGACTGACCCTGACGGCGGTGCCCTCGCCGGATGCCGTGATCAAGGCGGCGTATGCCCGCTGCCAGCAGTATCTGGACGAGCAACACCGGCTGGGCGGTAAGGTGGTGCGCTCCAAAGTGGACTGGGCGCTGCAGGTGCCGGGCGTTGATGAGGTCGAGCTACAAGGATTTAAGGATATCCGCTGTGAACGCCACGCTGCCCCATATTGCACAGGCCTCACGGTGGAGATAGTGACATGAGCATATTGCCCGACAGCAGCAGCGAGTGGGAACACCGCCTCGACACCGCCATTGGTGAGCGTCTGGCAGAGATCGATATCCCGCTGAAAACCCTGTGGGACCCCGGGCATTGCCCACTGGAAGCACTGCCCTTTCTGGCCTGGGCATTATCTGTCGATCACTGGGACGATAAATGGTCAGAGGTGACCCAGCGCAGGGTGGTGGCGAACAGCCTCAATCTGCATCGGATCAAAGGTACCCGACCGGCCATTGAGCGGGCACTGGACGATCTTGGACTTCATGCCGAGCTGGAAGAGTGGTGGCAATGTCAGCCGCAGAAAGCGCCTTATACCTTCCATATAAGAACATGGGTCAACGACAACCGTCCAGCCTCCGGTCCTTTGCTGACACCTGATCTGTACCGCGCCCTGAAAGTGGCGGTGATTAACGCCAAAAATGCGGAGTCTGACTTTAGCTTCGATGTGGGTGTCCGCACCGACGGCGGTGTCACTCTCGCCAATGCCAGTCAAGGCTATGCATGCCGCCATGATATGGCCAGAGCAACACAGGCACCGGGCAGAATGGCAGGCGGTCTGGTCGCGGCCAATGGCGCCCGGCCCCGGACTTACTTACATATTTCGATGACAATGGAGAGACCATGAGCGCACCCCTCAAGCCTCTGATCACCAGCGCGGGCCTGACTGCGCTGTTTAACGGGCAACAAAACGGCCTTAAGGCCGAGATCACCCACATCGCTTTTGGCGACCACGGCCGCACCCCTTCCGCGGGTGAAAAAGCCCTGAAGTCAGAAAAAGCGCGCCATCAGATACTGACCAGTCAGCGTCTTGGTCCCCATACCCTGAACTTTACGGTGCTGGCTGACGGTGACCGCGAGTTCTGGATCCGCGAGGTCGGTTTTTACCTTGCTGATGGCACATTATTCGCAGTCTGGTCATCCACGTCGCCACTGGCTTATAAATCTGCCTCGGTCGACTTTGAGCTGACCTACGACCTATTGCTCGATGCCCTGCCAGCAGACAGCGTGACCATTGTCAGCACCAGTGCCGATCCAAGTGTCGCCCACTGGCTGGGAAATTACGCTGAGCTGACCCATGCATCGGTTAACGCCATGTTGCGCGATATTAAGCAGCAGGATGCAAACCGGGCACTCGACGCGCGTCAGAAGGAAGATGATGAGGAAGTGCATCTGCGCATAACAGGTGTTGTAAACAGCCTGCACCAAGAAGTGAGCAGGCAGGTAAGGGTTAACGAGCAGCACTTATATATCTTATCGGCCAACGCTGAGGCCAATATCAGCAATATGACGAGACAGACCCAGATGTTGTTTCGTGTGATTGATCTGGAGAAGGAGAAGGTTTAATGAGTATCGAGCAACAACTGGCAGAGGTAGTCTCTTCCGCCAACGAACTGACCGAAGAAGTATCGGGGAAAATGGGTCAAATTGACCTGAATATTAAGCAAGCAAAAAAAGATACCCAAACCGCCATTCAGAAATTGAACGAAGGAAATCTTGATTCACTCGTGTTGGTTAAAAACCAGAAAGGGATAGATATCGGAAGCGGGAAAACTTACCAACACTTTGTGTGCTCTTACGCTGGGCAATCTGATAATGGTGATGATGTATGGATGGACTTATTGCATTGGTCCGCTGATTATACTGGTCATGTTGTCGAGATTAAGATTAATTCATACCATCGAGGAGCACACTACGGCACAAGTGGTAGGATTAATGTCCGGTATGCTTCTAGGCCTGGAGAAAAGAACACCGCCACAATAGTCATTAATGAAGAAGCAAGTAATATTGTACCATACTTCAAGATTTTTGATTCCAAGGGAAATGAAGTGATTAGTAATTCCTCAGGGGTTTATGATGTTGATTATATGGATAAAATCACAATAAAAGTGCTCGTGAAACGCTATTTCCAAGTTAATGCTATTGTTACTGCTACCAAAATTTAGAGGTGTATCATGACCGTTGTTTTCGTAGATGACCAAGGTAATATTTACCTCCCTAACTCTGTATCTATTCCTAAAAAATATTCTAGAGTTGAAGTTGATACAGTTCCAGATATTGATTTATGTATTTATAAAAATGGTAAATTTGAAAAGAAATATAATTCATCTGAGATCGAATTAGATCGAAATAAAATCAGTGTTCAAGAAACGTTAGCTGCTAGATATAGAGCATATAAATCTGAATCAGACCCAATATATCTGGAATGGCAATATGACAAAACGCCTGAATCTGAGCAGGTGTGGCGCGATAAAGTTGCTGAAATCAAAGCCCGCTACCCGCTACCGGATACCACGCCAATCAATTAACTAACCGCCTTATCAGGCGGTTTTTTTATCTCTACATATAAACTTACTGAGTGTTTTTCTCAGATATTTTGAAGTGAGGAACTTGTTTCAATGAGTATTGAACAGAAACTGGCAGAGGTAGTGGGCAGCGCGAATGCTCTTACCAAGCAAGTGTCAGGAAAAATTAGTGAAATTGACCGAGAGGTTGATGCTATTAAACAACATGCTCAAACCACGATTAACAATGCAGCTACCAAACTCGGCTACATAGCTATAAACCGGAACGATAAGTTGGTCTCTTATCGCACTTATACACCACCTAAAGGCCATGGCCAAGTGAATAAGTTGCCTATGTGGTGGGGGATACAGCAGAGAGTACTGGATCATTGCCATTTTGAACTAATTCGAGTGTTTTCTGGTGACACACCGGAAGATCGCGATCCTGAAGCTCAAGAGTTACTTGACTACATGAATATCGGGTCTGAAACACTACACTTTTCTGGTTCTTTTCATATTTTGAAAATTACTGTGTTAGATAAAGCCGTTATGGAGGGTGATGGAGCCGATATATATATTGCGGACCAACACTTGAAAGCCAACCCGGCTACTTCATTTTTGCGTTACGTTAAAGTGAATGCTAAAGGCCGTGCTAGCTGGTTGGATGGTGATACAAACGGTAAGTGGTTGCATAAGAGGTTCGTGAACAGCAGTAGTCGCAATGGCAGATATACGCACGTAGATATTAACTTTTATGATGTCGAAGTAGGAGATGAGTTTTTTCTCGCTTTGCCATCGGTTGTACCGGGAGTTTGGCCTGAGGGTAAAAAACATGGTGCGTTATATAATCGATACGATCGGATAAATGATCGTATCACAAATATAGAAGGGCGATTAGGTGACATCGAAGCATAAAAGAGGCGATACAATGGGTAAGAACTTATTGGTTACTCCTGAAGGTTTGATTGACCATGACTGGTACGAAATCAAAATAAGACGTAATGAATTACTAAAAGAAACAGATTGGACGCAAGTAGAAGATGTGCCTCTGAGTGCGGAGCAGCGAGCTGAGTACTCTGAATACCGTAAAGCCTTACGTGATTTACCGCAGACATTTGACGATCCCATAGACATTGTCTGGCCAACCACCCCAACCAATTAACTCACCGCCAACAGGCGGTTTTTTTATCCCTATACCCCGGCAATGGCCGGGTTTTTTATTACCTGACAAGGAGAAACCTGCATGTCCGGAAATTATTTCCACGGTGTTGAGCAGTACTTACTGCGCGATGCCAACCGACCCATCACTGTGCTTGCAGCGTCTGTGATTGGTCTGGTCGCCACAGCCCCTGATGCACAGGGTGCTATTGCGGCCTCATTGACACTGGGGCGCGGTGACAAGGCGCTTGATGTTACTGCCGTCAACACGGGTCCCCGTGGTAACAGTATCAGCCTGGAGCTTGCTGATCCGCTGGCTGCCGGTAAATCACTGACGGTTGACGTGAAAGGCAGTCAAATCAAGGTCACGCTGGCAACCAATGCTGAAAGTGTCATTACCTCTACGGCATCTGAAGTGGCGGCTGCCCTTACTACAGATAACGCAGCAAAAGAGCTGGTGACCGCCAGCGCTGATGGCAAGGGTGTGATGGACTACGCCTACCCGAAAAACCTGTCCGGCGGTGAAGATGAGCCGTTCCCGCTTGATACTCCGGTGCTGGTCACCTCTGAAAAGAAAATTGCCAAAGCGGGTATGAAAGGCACCCTCAAAGCAGCGTTGACTGATATCTACAGTCAGGGCGGCGCGTCAGTGGTTGTGGTGCGTGTGGAAGAAGGCCGTGATGCCACCATAACCAAAGCAAACGTGATTGGTAAGCTAGATATGGAGACCGCAACAATCACTGGCCTGAAAGCACTGGAAAACGCAGAAGGCAAACTGGGTGTGCGTCCGCGCCTGATCATTGCCCCTGAATTCAGCCACCTCGAGGGAGTGGGCGAAGAAGTGGAGCGTGTGGCTAAAAGCCTGAATGCGATGGCAATTATCGATTCTGATCACGATGCGTCGTACAGCCAGGTGGTCAGCCGTGCCCGACAGTTTGCCGAGGCCTATTACCTGCATGGCGGGATTGAGGTGTTTGACCCTGATTTGGCGGCCAATGTAAAACGCCATGCATCAGCAGTTGTTGCGGGTCATATCGTTCGCATCGATAACGAGGAAGGCTACTGGCATTCGCCATCAAATCGCAAGATCTCCGGCATTATCGGCACGGCGGTGGATGTCCCTTATGTGTCCTCCGGTGACGGCGCGGTGAACTGTGTCGCCAACCAACTCAACGCGCAGAATATCACGACTTTGGTTAACAAGCAGGGTGGCTGGCATCTGTGGGGTAACAACCTGACCAGTGGCGTCAAGCTGCCACACCAGCGTATCCGCTATATCGTCGGAGATAGTGTCATGTATGCCCATCAGGATGCGGTTGACCGCAACATTACCAAGAACTATGTCGGATCAGTGACGACCAGAGTCAATGCCTTTATCCGCCGTCTGATGTCGCGTCAGGTGATCAGTGGTGGTGACTGCTGGGCAGAGAAAGAGATCAATATTGCCCACATTGGCACAGGTCAGGTGTTCTTTGACTACGACCTTGGTTTTTACGATGTCGCCGAGCGTGTGACCTTCCGACAGCATGTTAACAACACATATAACGAAGCCATTTTCGGCTAAAGAGGTGAACTATGGCGGGTAATCTGCCTTCTGTCCTGATGGACTTTAACGTTTTAATGAACGACAAATCTTACGCGGGACTGGCCAACAAGCTGACCCTACCGAAAGTAGTGATGAAAACAATCGACGTTGAGGGAGCGGGCATTGCCGGCTCCATGAAGCGTGATACCGGCCGCCTTGAGGCAATGGAAATGAACCTCGATGTATCAGACTGCTCAGACAGCCTGATGTCATTGATTGGCAGCCGAACGACAAGGGACAAGGTTCTGATTCTCCGCGGTGCTGTGGATCAGAACGGTGTCGTGAAAAGCTGTGTCATCGAAGTTGCTGGCTATTGGCGTGAACTCGACCTTGGTGAGTGGGCCGCAGGTGGTCAGGAGTTTATGACCAAGTTCACTGTCGATGTGGAGTATTTCTCTCTTCAACTGGACGACAAACCGCTATTTAAAATCGATAAAATCAATAACGAGTTTATTGGTCCAGATGGCGAGGATCGTAATTTGGCGATCCGTGAGGCGCTCAGCAAGTAACAATTTATTATTTCCTATTTTCCTGCCCGGCATCTTGCCGGGCATTTTTTTGGAGGAGCCATCATGGCAACCGTAAAACTTAGCTTCCCTCTCAAGCGTGGCGAAAAAGCCATTAAAACCCTTGATATCACCAAACCAGATACCGGCAGCCTGCGCGGACTGGAGATCTTTTCCCTGTTGCGGATGGACGTGAATGCCCACCGCCAGCTGTTGCCACGTATCAGCAGCCTGACAGCCAACGAATTTGATGCCCTCGACCCGGTTGATCTGGTCGCGGTGCAAACCGAGGTGGTCGGTTTTTTCACGGGCTGACCTCAGTCCCGGCCGATGTGATGGAAGCCGAGGCTGACATTTTTCTGGTGTTCACCGGTTTCAATCCGGCCGTCACCGGGGCCATGCCGCTCGAGGAACTGATGGACTGGCACCGGATCGCGGTGGCACGTCATCAGATCGCGACAGAGCGAACCAATGCCGGGTAGTCCTCAGGGGCCACCCGGCCTTTTTTTGTTTGTAAGGAAAGAATATGGCTGATATCCCCAGTAATCTTTCGGTGATGATGGAGAGGGCCGACTCCATCACCGCCTCACTCAGCAAACTGCCGGAGATCTTTCGGTCAAACACAACGGCTATCGACAGTCTGGAAAAAGCCCTCAATCGTCTGGCTGATAAAATTGGAAACCACGGGTCTGACGACCTTTCTTCTTCGTCGTCCTCCGAGAAAGTCTCTGGAAAATCGAAAGTAGGTAAAACAGAACGACTCAAAAACCAAATGGGTCAGAGTAAGGAGCAAATCGAGGGGATCACAGGTGCTGCTGTCAAACTTCATCACCAGTACGGTCTCATTGCCAGTGTGCAGGGTAACTTAGGAAGCCTCGGCATCGATGATGCAGGTATCCAATTTATCACCCAAGAAGCGAAGGATTTCTCCAATACTTGGAGTGGCACTTCTCAGAGCGATTTTCTTCAGACCAGTTACCGTATTAAGGACGGTATTGCGGGTCTATCGGACGAAGCGGTTGCTGGTTTTTCCCGTATATCCACTCTGACAGCAGGTGCGACCAATACGTCTGCTGAGCAGATGACACAGCTTTTTACCCAAGCGTATCACACTCATCGTCAGCAATTTGAACAGTTCGGTACCAGCACGGTTAGAGGCTGGGAGAAGTTATCGGCGGCTGAGCGCGACATAAAGTTTGGTGAGTACCTCAGTCAAGGTATCTCAGCCAGTGTTCAGATGCTCTCTGCGAATGGTGAGAAGATGCATGGTGCGCTCTCTGCTCTCGGAGCATCGGCCACTCAGGCAAATGTACCTTTTGCTGAACAACTGGCGATACTGAGCGAGCTACAAAAAAGTGGCAGTTCTGGTGAAGCGGCTGGCAAGCAATATGCATCCTTTGTTGATAATTCATCCCGCATTGGCGAAGCCTTAAAGCTTGAAAGTAGCGGCGAAGGGCCTATTTCAACAACTGAGATAATTGCTCAGCTTCGCGGTAAATATGGCGATAGCCTCGAACAAAACGAACAGGCAGAACTTCTTAATGCACTGGGCAGCAAAATGGGCGGTCCATCCAGTTCAGCCGCGAATGACAGCCTGTCAGTGATCAAGGCGCTCTTATCAGGAGGAGATAATGTAGCCGCTAACACTGAAAAGATGCAAACTGCTCTTCAGCAGGGTATGTCTGTGACCGTGAAGATGGCAGGAGACAACCTGAAAGGCCCCAATGAATCTTTGATGCTAATGCAGCAACGTTTTACTAACCTTGCCGTGGTGTTGGGAGAATCGCTGGCTCCGGTGGTGATGCTGTTTGCTGATCTTTTGGGGCAGGGGGCGATGATGGTGGCTGATCTTGCCGAACGTTTCCCCGTGCTGACCCAGTTTCTCCTCGGTGGTGTAATGGTATTTGCTGCGCTGAAAACGGCGATGCTCGGAGCCCATGCCGTCCAGCTTGGTTACAATTTACTCATGGGGTCGACAACCACCAATGCTGGCCGACTATCTAGCTTTCTGTCCGGACTTGCATTACGTACCAGAGGCATGGCTTTGGCACAGGGGCTCCTCAATGCTGCCACCGTTACCGGGCGAGGGGCCCAGCTAAAGTACCTATATACACTGTCATATTTACGCGTCAGTATCCCTGCAATGCTCGGGTCAATGCGTAAATTATTGTCTTTCACACGTCTGGCCACGTTTGCACAACGGGCACTTAATCTCGTCATGCGTGCCAATCCTATTGGTTTGATCATTGGCGCCATCGGTCTCCTTATTCCCATTGTGACAGTGCTGATTGATAAGTTTGGTGCTCTGGGATCATGGTTCGGTAGTTTTTTTGGCGGCGATGATGAAAAAGAAGTCAACATTTCCAAGAAAACGAAAGTGGAGCAAGTGCAGTCTTCGGTGAATGATGCGGGTGCAGACCATGCAGCCATTGCACAAGCGTCCGGAGCGAGTTCGAAGGCATTGTCAGTAAACCCGGTCACTTTTGATTATATTCCCGACGCTACAGCGTTAACTGATCAACATGGGACGAATTTCACTGCGGCTCATACTAATCTGGCTTATCCGGCCGTTGGGCAACACGCAGCTGCCAATGCGCAGTCTTATTACCCGGTTGCCACCGATGTTCATTCAGCGTTGGCTTCAAAAGGGGCAGACTATCCTGTCGTTAATCAGCCTCCGGTGGTTGCAAATACACAGTCACTGTATCCGGTCGCTGCCAGTATTCATCCAACTGTGGCTGAAAAAGGGTCAGACTATCCGAGAATCGCTGGATTGGAGACAGTAGGTACGTATTCCGGGATGGGCTACCCTGTCGTTAATCAGCCTCAGGTGATTAACGACACACAGTCACTATACCCTGTTGCCGCCGATGTTCATTCAGCGTTGGCTTCAAAAGGGGCAGACTATCCCGTCGTTAATCAGCCTCCGGTGGTTGCAAATACACAGTCAATGTATCCGGTTGCTAACAGTATTCATCCGGCCATGGCTGAAAAAGAGTTGGGCTATCCAATGGCCGTTGGATTGGATATTTCAGGCGGGCAGTCAGGTATCGGCTACCCCGCCACAACGGGTATCCAGCCTGTCGCAACCGGGCTCAGTGCCAATACCGCAGGGCCATCGACTTATTCCTCCAATTATCAAATCCATATTCAGCAGCAACCCGGTGAGCAGGGAGAAGATGTCGCCCAACGGGTGCATCAGGAGCTGGAACGCCGTGAACGAGAGCGGGCCCGCTATGGCCGCGCTGTGCTGTATGACCAGTAAGGAAGAAGTATGAATTCGCAATCGCAGCCTCATGATAATAAGCCGCAATACAATTCGGTGATGATGGCGCTCGGCCAGTTTGAGTTTACGGTGAAAGGCACCCAGTACCAGCAGCTTCGCACCTCGATGGGCTGGCGCTGGGAGAAGCGTGATCGTGATAACCGCCGTCCGGCCCTGCAGTTTAACGGTCCGGACTTAACATCCAAGACGCTGTCAATCAGCGTCTATCCCGAGCAGAAAACAGACCTTGACCGCCTGAGTAAGCTGGAACAAATGGGCAACACAGGCACCCCTATGCGACTGATTGGCGGCACGCCTTCCGGCGGCGCTGATCTGGGGCTATGGGTGATAGAGAAACTTGAGCGCACCGACCAGTTTTTTACCGATAACGGGATCCCACTGGAAGTGAAGGCGAGCTTAACCATTAAGGAGTACGGCGAAGATGAACCGCAGACACAATGATTACCTGACCCTGGCGGGCGATATGCTGGATGCTATTTGTCACGCCGCTTATGGCCCGCGTCCCGGTGCCCTGGAGGCGGTGCTGGCTGACAATCCCGGCCTCGCTGCCTATGGCCCGGTGTTACCTACTAATGTGACAGTGTCACTGCCAGAGCTTGGACCTGCCGAGAGCAGCAGCCAAATCAACCTGTGGGACTGAATCATGGCAAAAACACATTACAAAGTGCTGGCTAACGGCCGGGATATTTCGGCGGTATTGCGCGACAGGCTGGAGCAGTTACTGGTGACAGACCGCGCCGGTCTGGCGGCAGACACCGTGATGTTGGCGCTGGATAACCGTGATGACAAGATTGCGTTTCCGGCCACCGGTGCCGAGCTCGAGATCTGGCTGGGTACCGGAGACCGCCAGTCTTATAAAGGTCTCTATCAGGTGACAGAGCTTGAAATGCCGCTTGAGACCCGCCAGTTGATCATTCACGCCACCGCCGCCCCCTTCCGCGATGCCATCAAATCCCCCCGCTCCCGCACCTATTCCGATATCCGCTTTGGAGATCTGGTCAGTCAGATCGCCGCCGTTCACGGGCTCACCCCTGTGGTGTCCACTGTGTTGGCGAACCGCCATTTTGAGCATATCAACCAGCAGGGCGAGTCTGATCTCAATTTGCTCACCCGCCTCGCTACCCAAATGGGCGCCGTTGCCAAACCCGTGGCAGGACGCTTGCTGGTGACTCCTCGTGGCACCGGACAAAGTGCCAGCGGCAAGGCGATGCCCGAACACCGGATTGATGATCCGGCCCACTCCCGGGGCACCTTGCGGATCGCTGAGCGCAGTGAATACCGCGCGGTCGCCGGACGCTGGTTTGACGAAAAAAGTCAACGCTGGAAACAGGAAGTAGCCGGTGAGGGGGAGCCGTTACTGGTACTGAAAACAGGCTTCCGCTCCGGTGAGGACGCCGCCGAGGCAGCCAGCAGTGAGCTGACCCTGTTACAGCGGGCACGGCGTCACTTGTCTCTTGAACGTCCCCTGAATCCGGCGCTGGCAGCAGAAGCCCGGGTGCGGATCAGCGGTCATCGAGCGGCGGCCAACGGGCAGTGGATCATTGCCGAGGCAACCCACATGATCACCGCCGGAGGCGTTGCCACCACGCGTCTCCAGCTCTATGAGGCTCGATGATATCCACAATACTGGGCGGCCCAAGACACGAAATGTTGGCATCACTCTTCTTTTACTGTATAAATATACAGTAGTTAGACAGGGGTATTTATGACAACGGTTTTTGATGACGGAACAGCCCGGGGCACACTGGAAAACCTGGCGAGTTTGCTGAATTTTCTGGCGGCCTCGGCAGCAAACGAAGATATCTGTGATCCCGGCCTGCATTTGGCGATCCTTCAGGCCAGCGTACTGGCACAGCACCTCAATGAACAGGCAATTTTTCAGGAACAGGCCTGACAGGACAATCTCGCAGAGCAAAAAAGGAAAAAAACAGACAGAACAAAGAGGAGCCGAGACAGACACTACACCCGACCTGTTTTATCCGGTATGGCAACCGGGCAGGAAGGACGTTATCAACCCTGGCCTGAAAGCAAAAACCCCGCCTGGCAGCGGGGTTTAATATCATTCGTGATGCCCGTTAGAATTCCATGTTTGGCGACATGGAAAAAGCACCAAAAACTAGTCACTGCTGATTCTACGCATTGCGTTCGATAGCTGCAAGCCGATTGAGTAAAAATCGAACACTATGAGCAATCAAGGCGCCGGGCAACTCCGGCGCAGGGCTTATCAGCCCTATTCCCGTGAAGAACAACGGCGCTGGGCAGCGGCGATGGCAGAAGACAATGCCAGCCATCTGTCGGCGTGTCTGGGCTTTACTGTCAGTCCCCGGTTACCTTTTGTGCTGCTACAGGCCGCCCGCAGCGTGGTGGACAGCATGGCAGACCGCAGCCGTCTCGGGGTGCGTATCTGTCAGCGTGCCGATCATTACTGTAACGTGGCCAGAGTGCTGGCGACCGCTATTCTGCATTATGATCTGGCCGCCAATCTGGTCGCGGTGCGTGACAGCGCCGGGGTACTGAAACGCTGTGAAAACAGCCTGTTCGCCCAGCTTCTCAACATGCCTCCCCGCACTGTGGACAACGCCATCTACTCCCTCAAACGCAGCGGCCTTTACCTGTCGGTTGAGCAGCGCACCGTGAGCCGAGAACAGCCTGCCGCCGTGCGCGGGAGCGCCTCGATTAAACGTCTCAATATGTATCTGTTCGACCTGCTCGGTCTTGGCCGCTGGGCCAGTGTGCAGCGCAACAAGGCCCGTCAGCGTGTCGAACACAAACGTTTGTCTTCCCGTCAGGGATCGCCGTCGCTGGAAAGCTATCGCCGCACCGATGACAGCCTGCGTGCCAAGCGAAACCGGCAGCGGGAGCAGGCACGGCTGAGACGTTTGTCTGAGCACTCTTCTGAGCGGCCTGTCGAACATTTTGGCAACAAGATAAACAGCGCAGGCAGGCTGTCACTGACGGCTATTCGCGCCTTGCTGAATTTGCCCCTGCCCGACACGCCGGACTGAGTCCCTCTTCCTTTTTGATGCCGCTTCACTGCGGCGTTTTTCGTGCCCGTTTCCCAGACCCCTGCCCCTTCGCCATATCAGACGGCAAAACGCCTCTCTGTAAGGCTTCTCTTCTTGCGATCCCCGATTGAAATGAAAACCTGATTCATATTTTTTTCTTGTGATAATAAGTTACTTACACCCTAACTGGCGTGAGATATGACTAATAACTGGCGCACATTCCCCCAAATAAAAAGAAACAACATACAGGGCAAAAGATCTTTTTTTTTTTTTTGAGTGTTTTTTTTAAAAGCCATTCGGTGTCACCGCAGGGGCCTTTAGTCTGACGACTGTCTGGCCGCGGTGTGGCGGAAAGCAAGCGGGACCGCCCGGCCTACTGACATGCTTGAAACTGCCTAATAAGACCGGACAGGCGCTGCGCGCGCCTTGCACAAGGAAGGCGCAGGGGTGGAAGAGATGGGAAAACGGCCTATGCCGGGGTGACTGCTGTTGCCTGTTTTATCTTTTTCAACTGCGTGATGTAGTTGCTCAGGTCGTGATCATCGCCAAGCGTCCATACCTCGCCAAAGGTGATATCAAACTCTTCATTGACGTGCTGGTAGTCATAGGAAAAGGTGTCTTTGAGTGGAACTTTTGGCACCAGTTCATGACTGTTGACCACCCGCCAAGACTGCTCAATCTGCGCGTTATAATAATCGGCAAACTCCGGCGACCCGACGCGGGGACCGGCGAAGGTATAAAGCACAGGATGGGTCTGCGCCGTGTTGGCCGCGATATCTATGATATTCAGCACTGCGACGGCTGCGCCCAGACTGTGGCCGGTGACGTACAGCTTGCCCGTGATCACTTTTTTGCTGAGGTATTCCCGCACCACCTGCTGCGGTGAGGCCGCCGGTGTTCCCGTGTACACCTGATAAAATCCTTCCTCCACCTTGAGATCGCCGGGCAGATAATCGCAGCGGGTCTGCGGAACGTTAAGATCGTCCAGCCACTCCTCTGCCGTCTGGGTACCCCGCCAGCAGACGTACACATTGTCCCCTTTTGTGGCAATAAATCCGATGGGCACCTCGACCTCGCCGTCTTGCTCTTCTGCCATCATGACCTTTTTGATGTGATAGCCCTGTGGTTTTTGCCAGGTCTGACCGTTTTGAAAGGCCTCAAGCTGAAGATAGGTCTGTTCACTGAGGGCGGCGAGCTCCAGCGCCACTTCGATGTTACATCCTGCAGGTATGTCCACGGTTTCTCCTTACTCAGCGGGTTAGTAGTGCGCGGCATGTTCGGGCCAAAAGGCCTATCTGCTTCCTGCCGCTGTTCACCGTTCAACCTATCAGCACCGGAAAGGAAAACGTATGAAAGCGGTGTCAGGCGCGAGTGAGATCATGACCGCGACCGGCAGAGATGTCGGAAAGTGATGAAAATTATGGGTTTATGACAGCGAAAGGAAGAAATTACCCTAGCCTTTTGCACGTCGCTATACCTGTTTGTTGCACGTGAATATGCCTGTTTGTTGCGCGCTTATGCCCTTTTTTGTCTGTAAGATAGTTTAAGCATCGCTGCCGTGATCACACGTAAAATGCACTTTTAAGTCCTTTATAGTGGATATTTTAATGCTGTGATTCAGAAATCTTATTTAAAGTGAGCTATAATGGACTTTATAAGGATAATGAGCGGATTTGATGTTTAAAGTGAAATATAAGGCACTTAATTATGGGGAAAGGTAAAGCGGTCTTGCCATCTAGGATGCCTGATCTCAATGCTTCCTTCTCAATGGCCCTGTTGGGTAAGGCCATCAGGGCAGGACGGACAGCTCGCGGCTGGAAGCAGGACGAGCTGGCGGCGCGCATTGGCGTGTCCAAGAAAACCATTATGAAAATTGAAGGTGGCGATGCCAACGTGACCTTCATTCACATCATCAAACTGCTCGATATTCTCGGCCTTCATCTCACCCTCGCACACACCTTCAACGCTGAGGGGTCTGTGCGGTCAACCGACTCTGTGGAGGAACAAGATGGCTGGTTCGAGTAAGCGGCATCAGCTGGACATCATCGCCGGTACGCAGGTAAACGTCGGCACCCTGTCCCTGCCTGTTGGTACCGCCAATGATTTTACCCTCGATTATGACCCGGAATGGGCGCGCAAGGGGTTTCCCATCTCCCCTCACCTGCCGCTTGAAGGCGGCGCGACATCGCGCAGCATCAATAACTTTCTTCGCAACCTGTTCCCTGAGGGGGCGGCTTTCGATGAGATGGTGTCGAATACCACGATCAGCAAAGGCAATACCTACGCGCTTATCAAACAACTTGGCGCGGAAACCTCGGGCCTGCTCTCGTTTCGTTCAGCGGAAAGTGATGTACCCGCCACCGGCTTTCGCGAGGTGCCTGACCATGAGCTGGTAGAAAGGCTGGAGCGTGACAACGCCCCGCTGGTGTTCTGGGACGGAAAGGTAAGGCTTTCCGTTGCAGGCGTGCAGGACAAACTCAACCTGCTCCACCGAGAGGGGAAATGGGGGTTTGGGGAAGGCGCGTTGTGCTCGACCCACATCATGAAGTTTGAAACCGGAAAAGTGCCCTGTATCGCCATCAATGAATATTTTTGTATGCGCCTTGCCAGCACAGTCGGTATTGAGGCCGCCAAGGTTGAGCTGGCGACCTTTGGTACTACCCGCACCCTGGTCATTGAGCGGTTTGACCGCCGTTACCTAGCAGACAGGGATATCGTTATCCGCTCACACCTCATTGATGGCTGTCAGGCAACCGATTTACCTCCCGAATACAAATACGAAAGGCAGCACGGCGACGCAGGAGAAGGAAAATACATCCGAGACGGCGTGTCCTTCCCCAAACTTTTTAAGGTCGAGACGACAGACAATGCCGATACCCGAATGAGATTGCTCCGCTGGATGGCGTTCAATCTGGCAATATTCAACTACGATGCCCACGGCAAGAATGTCAGCTTCTTTGTCAAACGTTCTGGTCTCGCACTGGCGCCGTTCTACGATCTTGTCAATATTGAGGCGCTGGCCCGGCAGGGAGCGATGAGAAATGGCGAAAAGGCAGGACGAGATCTGAGTATCCCGCGGGTTTTCGCGATGTCGATAGGAGACTGGCCGTCAGATAACGAGGCCACCGCAGGGAATTTCGAGCCTCCCATCACCGCCTATCACCTGGCTGATTTCGCCAGGGAAACAGGGTTTCGACCTGCACAGCTAAGCGCAGTGGTGGGTGATACTGCCCGCCTTATTCACTCTGCAGTCAAGGCGGTCAAGGATGAGGTCATCGCTCTGGCCATCAACGATGAAGAAAGCGAGCACATTGCAATGTGTGCCGATTTGATAACCACTGAGTGCAACAGACTGATAGAAGAAGCTGGGCTGATAGAGGAAATGACCGCGCTTCTTTAACGTTGGCTACGGCATTTAGTTTTGGCCAAGGTATTTAATGTCAAAGCAGCTGCACGGTACCATCGTCTTTGATGCCGTTTTTTATTGACGAGCGACTTTGTCTTTGTAGCGGTTTTTATTTGTATGTATCTCTAACTAATAAGTTATAATGCACTATAACTTTTATCAATGTAATTAATATATTTAAAATGGCAACGCACTAAACAAAACCGAGAACATACATGCAATGAGGGTAAAACAGCACTTAAACTTACAGGTTTGAAGGCACATTACGGTTAGTGACAATGTCACATTACAAAAACGATGAGAGTAGAAGGATAACCCGCCTGAAGTGTTAACAGGGCTTGTTATGTCGGCCAGTTCCGCTGCATTGATGGCTAAAGGTTACCTCTTTTTCTGCTGCCAGTATGGCATTCCTGTTACAAGTCACATTTTTTTCCGTACAGACGCTTATTTAAAGAAAAATGTGTAACCTTAATAGGCTTATCAAGAGGTGTTTCGCAGCGAATTAACGCTGATAAAGAAAAACCTGTGACTTTTAGAGGAAAGGAAAGAAAAAAACGTCCTGTTGGCGCTGCTCTGGAGCCAGAATTCATAGGCCTCGATATTTATAAAGAAAAAATAGTGACCGTTAAAAGAAAAAAGGGATCAGGTAAAAGAAAAATAGGTGACCACTAAAAGAAAAATATGATCTATTATCAGAAATAAAGGATCAGTTAAAAGAAAAACCCGTTACCTAAATCGTATTAAGTTATTGAATTTAAAGTTTTTATATTGGCTTATATACTTTATAGATCTTTATAGATCATATAAAGATCCATATAGTGTTATATACCGTGTGGATAAGTCGATAAATCAAAGATTTACCCACTTCCCCACATCGACAATCATCATTTTTTCTTTTTGAATAACATTTGAAGAAGCCTTTGCTGCAAACAGATATGCGAAATATCTGCCTTATAGAGACAGCTTACAGATAAAGCCTAAGCAAAAGAGGTTTTTTGTTCTCCCTGCCCATGACTTATCGGGGACTAGGTGAAAGTTAAAATAATCCCTTACCAATCTCATACACTTTAGATTGCACCGCAGCTTTAAGCGCCTTTGGCGTCGTGTTGTGGTTACCGGTATTAAATGGTGGCTGTGGATCGTACTCTAATAACAGTTCCAAGGCCTGCGCTCGCCCTTTGCCTGCAAATTCAGCAACCAGTGTAAACGCAAAATCAAGACCCGATGTCACTCCCCCGCCGCTAATACGATTACGATCTTTTACAACACGTTGATTGACGTGAGTGACTTTAGGATATTTTTTCAGCGCATCAGCATAAGCCCAATGAACTGCAGTTTGATAGCCATCCAGTAGACCAGTCTCTGCCAGGATCAGTGATCCGGTGCATACCGATGTGACATATTTTGCTTTGTCACCAATTTCACGTAATCGCGAGATCACTTCAACATCTTTGATCTGTTCGATGGGATTAGCACTACCAGGCACGATGAGTACATCGATATTTGGACAATCAGCAAAGCCATAGTGAGGTAACAAATCAACGTGTGCATCTGATGGCAGTGGCTTGGCGTGTTTTGCAAAAGTGAAAACATTGAACTGTCTGCTCACCGCGAGCACTTGTAATGGTCCATAAGCATCCAGCATGGTCATATTTGGGTAGAGGAAAATACCAATACTGAGCTTATTTGGGTCGATGTTGATACCACGACCATGGGTTTCTGCTGCTGCTGTCGCTGATAACCCTGCGGCACCAGTGGCAGCAGCAACACAAATGGACTGTTTGATAAACTGACGACGTTGTGGTGATATTTTCATAGTAACTCCGGCTGCTTTCACAAGACGACCGCAGTGTAAGGTGTTTAGATGATCACCAACAGGAACGAAGTCGTCACCAGGTTCCGAAAGGAACATTTGGCAACAATCGTTCCGTTTATCTCGATAACAGCGCTCATTATCGCCACTGTTGACGTCATGAGATGGTCAATATCCTTATAGGATCAATAAAGTGCGACGCTAGTATGTGGGACACGCAGCATCACCTGATGCTTCTTCCAGTGCCGCTAAAACCATTGCCCGAGAGAAACACTGCAGGCTGCGCGCACTGATTAAAGCGGCTTTCTCATTGGCCGCACTGTTTAATCTTATTAAGAAATCCATATACAATGCAGCGAGTGCGCCCGCTAATTGCTCCTGATTTGTGGTCCATTTGGCGCCGCTAAACGCTGTACCCAATTGTCTATTGATTGTCGCGGTTAAGTTTTCACTCAATTGACGTTGTGCATGGGGCCAATCACTGCCAAGTTTATACGCGATTGAACGCCGTCCCCCCGTTTTGCTAACAGCTTTCATTGCGACTGCAATCAACATAGGCCGTGGCTCTTTACTCAGCCAGTCATCGCGACAAACCAATTCTTGCAGCATTGTGTCGAAGATTTCGCGGTGCATTTCAATAAAAAGATCGAGTTTACGTTCATAGTGTCGGTAAAAAGTGGTTTTACCGACGTCAGCCAGGCTGATGATTTCAGCTACCCTAATGTCATAATATTCTTTCTCGTTTAACAATTGGCGGAATGCTGACAGCAACCGTCGTTGGCTTCGTTTTAATACTCTGGTCATAGACTACATTCCTTCCACACTCGCTTCTGAATCTATTCCGGCCTTACACTCGACCTTTATAAGAGTTGTCTTTAACAGGAAGATACAGGCAAAGGCTTTTAATGATTCTTAGCAGAGGGGTAAAGACCGCAACGTTGAAGAGTAATAATGCATAAGGTAGACAATGGCAAATATTAAAAGGAAGTGAGAGGGGAGTTTTTAGCTCTAAGGCAGGAGGGTGAAACCCATGTTCTATGTTGGCGCCTTTGTATGTTGCCAAGGCAAGGTTGCGGTTTGTGCTGTGTGCCTGAATTATCAACCACAGTGTTGATTTACTGCTACTCATGTTATTTTTTGTTCTTGATGTAAACACAGTGTTGATGCGTCAGAACATACTGTAATGCCTGATGAATAGTGGGATGGGAACGTGTATATCAAGGAAGCTTCTGAACAAACGGGTGCGACTCAAAGAGCAATAAGGCTGTATGAATCTATCGGCTTGTTGAATGTCAGACGCGCAGGAAAATACCGGGTCTACAGCGAACAAAACATAAACCTGATTATGTTGATCAAAGAAGCGCAGACATTAGGTATCTCTTTATCAGATTTGAGCCGCCTGAAAGCTGATGATGAGGATTTCGATTGGAAATTGGTCAGTGACTTTTTGATTGAGAAACAAAAGTCGGTCGAAAAAGAGATTGAAGTGTTAGAGGTAAAGAAACGCCGCATAGAGAGTTATCGAATATCGATAAATAAATGTAATCAGGCCCTTGACTCTGACCTATAGGTGAGAGTGTAGACTGCGCTTAAACATGAAAAGGGAATCAAACCTCATGAAAAAAGTGTTAGTTATCAACGGTAACCCGAAATCAGACAGCCTGTGTAAATCAATGGCAGACCAGTATGCGACGGTTGCTGCCAAGCATCACAAGGTTGAACAAATCCACGTCGGTGATTTGGATTTTCAAATGAACCTCAGTGCGGGCTACGACAAGAACACAGAGATGGAGCCTGACCTCGCGAACTTTCAAAAGATGATCATGTGGGCCGAACATGTCGTTATCGTCAGTCCCGTTTGGTGGGGTACTGTGCCTGCAAAGCTCAAAGGCCTGATCGACAGAACATTCTTACCAAACTTTGCTTTTAAATATACCAAGGGCAAAGCCATCCCTGAGAAGCTATTAAAGGGTAGAACGTCCGAGCTTATCATTACCCTTGATACGCCGCCCTTTTGGTACAAATTCGTGAAAGGCAACGCAGTGTATAAACAGTTAAAAAAATGCACCTTGGATTTTACAGGGATAAAAAACCGCACATCGACGTATTTTGGCCCCGTTATCAACTCAAAGCCTGAAAGCAGAGAAGTGTGGCTCGGCAAAGTGTCCAAGCTGGCGAGTAATCTCAAATAAACATGAAGCCCTAATGAGGCTAAAACCTTGCATTTGACTTAGTTGTTTGGTGTTCAGATAAAGCATCACGGGCGCGTTATCTGGATATCACTTTTTTATTTGCCCAGCCAGTCAACGCGTATCAAAACTTGCTGCTTTCACGTAAAACCAGCCGCTTTCTCTCAAGGCAAAGCCTGACATCACGCAAAGCACCGGATTCACGAAGGCTTGGTTTCGGCCATAGCCTCGCGCATTGCCGCGCTGAACCGCACCATAAAATCCCCGTCCATTGCCCGGCCGCTTTCCATCAGCTGCGCCGAGTACATCATCATGCCGTTCAGCTCTTCCACGGTCGGGTTGCCACTTTGGCCCGGCTCAAAGCCAGCCACCAGATCGTAAACCATCTCCGCCATCGCAACCGGAGACGGCGTATCGCCAAGCTGGCTGCGCTCTGCCGCTTCCTCTTTGTTGACCGGTTTGCGCCAGTGATAAAGAAATTCAATCTTGGCAATCTTCCGGCCCCGGCGGATCGCCCGGTAGCCAAAGCTGCCGTCATCGCTGACCAGAAACTCAAGGTTGGGGTCGTGTTTGCTGATCTCCTCAATCGACGCCCGGATACAGCGGTCAATAAACACCTTATTGTTGGCATAGCTGGTTTTCAGCAGCTCCCCTTTTTCATTCAGCAGACCGAAAAAGCCGTGAAGCTCCTCAATGGATTGCGGATGCAGGGTGTGTGACTGGTTTTTGAAGCGCGACAGCAAAGGATAAAGGCGTTTGGAGTGTTCCTTTTTCAGTTTGCGGAATACCCTGTGGTCAACCTGCGCGTGGCCCTGTGCGACCCCGAGGTACTCTTTCATCAGTTCATCGTTGGGAATAATGGTCAGCACTGCATCCTTGTAGGACAGCCGCTTAAACAGGGTAATGAAATCAAATTCCCGGGTGGTGGGGTTGCGCACCCCAATCAGTCGGTTAGAGAGCTTCTCTGCCGGCCCGCTCAGGGTGTTATACAAATTGGTGCTTGACACGCCGAGCCAGTCGCACAGGACATCCGACTTAAACTGGTAGGCCGGGGCGCGGATAGCCGTGCCGTCAATAAAGGACTGCCAGTGGTCTTCATGCAGGCGGCTGAGCAGAAGGGCCATAATATCGTGCTCGCGGGGACTCAGTGACAACTGGCTGAACAGCAGATCATGACTTTTCTTGAAAAACTGCGCCGGCAATTGACGGCTGTCATCGGTCAGGATCACCTGTTGTTCATTTTGGTTTGTTGCCACTGTTCACTCCTGTTAATGGTTACATCTTTTTCTGCGGCCGGGATGGCAGTAACGTTACAGATCACACTTTTTTCTATGAATCGTCTCCAGAAAAGAAAACCCTGTAACCCTAAGTCTCAATCCTATGACAAATTTTCCAGACTGCAAGGCCAGATAAAGAAAAACCTGTGACTTTTCGACCATGGCAAAGAAAAAAACGTCCTTTCAGCTCCCCTGCCCGGCCTTGAATTCCCTTGGTTGGCACGATGAAAGAAAAATATGTGACCATTAAAAGAAAAAAAAGATCCCATATACCCCTTTTCGTCCGCGTCCGGCCAAAAAGACATCTTCCCCGGCCACATCGGTGCTTTAACGCAGGCTCGTTGCCCAGTCTTCTCACCTCTGTCTTCACACCCTTGTCATCTCATTGATGACCGTGATACCTAAACAAATCAGCAGGTTAGTCACTTGTCTAAGCGGGTCACAATTACAGCGTTCAATATCGGGCAGACAGAAAAAAACTATGCATAATCCATCGTTATCCGCTAACATGCAACATTATAGATTAAAATCAAAAATGCTGCATGTATGAGGGAATTTTGATATGTCATCACCGAATGAGCAGACCAACAGAATAGCAGAGCGTTCTCTTCGAATGCTGTCTGCCCTGACGGAACAGATCAACAGCCAGAAAGCCGAGCTGGATGCCACGGAATATCACCAGACCTTTACCAAGGCGACAGTGGCCAAGATGCCGAGGCTGTCAAAAGCCATTGTTGATAAAACCGTGTCTGAGATGGAAGAGGCGGGCTATGAGTTTGCCAAGCGCCAGGCGGGTTCGACCCGGGTCTATGCGATGACCATTCAGAATATCATTGATATCTACCGCCACCGCAAGGTGCCCAGCTATCGCGAGCGCCGTGACGGCGGTTTTGTGATCAACGTGGGCAACCTAAAAGGCGGGGTATCGAAAACCGTCAGCACGGTGTCACTGGCCCACGGCCTGAGAGCCCACCCTCATTTGCTGATGGAAGATCTGCGCATTCTGGTGATAGACCTTGACCCCCAGTCATCGGCCACCATGTTCCTCGCCCACAACTATGCCATCGGCTCGGTGGACAATACCGCCGCGCAGGCCATGCTGCAAAATGTCAGCCGCGAAGAGCTGCACGAAGAGTTTATCGTTTCATCCGGTGTGCCGGGCGTTGACCTGCTGCCCGCCTCCATCGAGGATGCCTTTATTGCCTCCACCTGGCACGAGCTGTGTGCCGAGCACCTGCCGGGCCAGAACGTACACGCCGTGCTGCGTGACAACCTGATTGAAAAAGTGCGCGGCGACTATGACTTTATCTTTGTTGACAGCGGCCCCCATCTCGATGCTTTCCTGACCAATGCGCTGGCCTCGGCGGACCTGCTGATGACTCCGGTGCCGCCCGCGCAGGTAGATTTTCACAGTACCCTCAAGTACCTGTCACGCCTGCCGGAGCTGATGAGCATCATCGAAGACAGCGGCTGCCCGCTGTCACTGGTGGCGAACATCGGCTTTATGTCGAAACTTGCCAACAAGGCAGACCACAAACTCTGCCACAGTTTTGCCAAAGAGATCTTTGGCGGCGACATGCTTGACGCCGCCCTGCCCCGCCTCGACGCCTTCGAGCGTTGCGGCGAATCGTTTGATACCGTGATCTCGGCCAACCCGGTCAACTATGCCGGCAGTACCGACGCCCTGAAAAGCGCCCGGGTGGCCACCGAAGATTTTGCCCGAGCGGTATTTGACCGTATCGAATTTATCCGGTCTGAATAAGGACAATAACAATGAAAAAACGCACACCCATTGGCCGCAAGTTTGATACCCAGCTGCTGAAGGACGAGCCAGCGACAGCTCGCACCCATACCTATACGCTGGCCTCCGGGGAAAAAGCGACCTTTACCCTGTCACGGGTTGACCACGACAAACTGGATGCCAACACCTTCGTCGACAGCCAGACCAATGGCCGCGACCAACAGGCGCTGACCGAGGATTCTGTGGCGGATATCAGCCGGACACTGGTGCTGCAGCAGTTCTTTCCGGCGATTGGCCGCAAAGGCGACGATGGCCGGGTTGAGATCCTGGATGGTTCCCGCCGCCGCGCCGCCGCCCTTTTCAGCGGAACCGGGCTGGACATTCTGGTCACCGAACAGCCACTGAGCCAGAGCGATGCGCGTCAGCTGGCCGCCGATATTCAGACTGCCCGCGAGCACAACCTGCGTGAAGTGGGCCAGCGTCTGTTGCTGCTGAAACAACAGGGCATGAGCCAGAAAGCCATTGCCGCCAGCGAGAAACTGTCTCCGGCCAAGGTAACCCGGGCAATTCAGGCCGCCTCTGTTCCTGCAGACATGCTGTCGGTGTTTCCGGTGCAGTCAGAGCTGAGCTATCCCGACTACAAATTGCTGCTGGCTCTGAGTGAGTCGTTTGCAGAAGCGGGGCGCGATCTGGTTGACCTGATCGCCGCTGTGATGGTGGAGCAGGAAACCCTGTCCCGCGATGTAGCCGCCGATGCATATAAAGAGTCTCTGATGCGCGCTTACCGCCAGCAGGCCACGGCGCTGATGGCTAAACCGCAGAAAGCCAAGGTGACCACCCAGCCACTGTGGCGTTTTGACGATAAAGACACTTATGCCCGCCGCAAGCAAAAAGACCGTACGGTCAGCTTTGAATTCAGTCGTCTGCCTAAATCAGTGATTAAAGATCTGGATGCAGCGGTTGAAGCCGTACTGAAAAAACACTTGGCATCCTAAGTATTCGCCATGGCGATTTCACTATTAAATAATTGATAATTAATGTTTTTATCTTTTTATTTCAGGGTGAAATCGCCAAGGTGATGTGACTGGACAATAATCTATATCCCGTTTTGCCAGATAAGAAAACGGACACCTTGTCGAAGCGGATGGCTATACGGCGCCAAATGCAATATATCTATGTGCAATTAGTATTTGTACAATATGTATCTGTGCAATACGTATAATTGCGTCGATTTTTACTTCTTCATACCGTGCCGCATCCCATCGCGACATTTGCTGCAAACTGAGCGTCCTTCCGCCATCGCCTCAGCACGCCCGTTCAAGGCCTCAAATTACCGGATCACATTGTGTCTGAGGAATGTATTGATTTTTTCCTTACGACGCTGGCTGGTAAAGACCAAGGAGAGCATGTCTGTTTGACCGGGTATGGATATAAAAAAGTGGCTCAGGGTAAATACCCCAAGCCACGTGAGACGATGCGTTTTCATTTTACAAAGACTGTGCTGATTGTATTTTTTAACCGGGAAAATATTATAAAAAATACACAGGTAAGCCTTCAGTCATACACAGCGTAGCGCGGCATGCTTATGATGATGGGACGGTCTTTTGTTTTTCACTCAACCATGCTGCAAACTCCCTCATATGGCGCGCATTATCCGCACTTTCTTTCACGCCACACGCCTGACCAAATCGAAAAATATCTGGTGAAGAGTAAACGGGAATTGACTCTCTGGCATGTTCAGCTCCTGACATAATAGTATTCGCGCCTTTACAGTAATGGCCTCTTGCATAAGGACGTAAATGGTCATGGTGTTGAGGTAATATTATGTTTTGAAGTGTCATTTCAGTGGTGTTGTGATGAAACGCCCAGGATAAATGCCCAAGCTCATGTTCAAGGGTGCCATCAGATGCATCTGAAGACATAACAAAGAAACTGTTGCCGAAGTTTAGGTGTGCAATACCCCAGGTCCTATGGAGCACCTTGTAGTCGGAAGAAAGTATCAAACCGTAGTAACGGCCGTCACCGCCGTGTGACTTAAGCTTTTCTTTACCTACCCGATCTGAAAGCTCACTGTGTAGCAGGCCGGTATTCGGGACAAATTCAGTTAACGCAGGGCTTAATCCCTTAAATGTAGCGACATCGATAACCTCAGTACCTGAGACCACTCTTTTTAGCGGGATACAGGAATTCCTGAGCACTTCATTGGCATATTTAACCTTACTATCAATATCAACATTCTCTATTCTGGCGTCGACATAAAAGTAAATGGGTGTTTCCACCACATCGGAGAGAGCGTACTTTTCACAGCTGGCTAACTGGAGAGGCTCCCCCTTGTTTTTATTTAGATAAAATATGCCAAAGACTAAAAGTAAGCTCAGTATGATAACGAATTTTTTATTCACTATTTATATTTACCTTTATTAAAAACCCGCTTTAGACGCTATCAAATATTCATATTTCTCGCGAATACAATAGATAAATAAAATATTACTTTGAGTAGTGCGTCCAGATTATTTAAAGAATGCATTATGTTTGAAGTAATGAAGCCAAAGATAGAGGTGATGAAGAAAAAGATTTAGGTGGTGAAGCCAAATACGGAGATTATGTATCAGATGAGGAGGAAAGGCTGGTAAATAAAAACTATTTTGATCTTTATAAAATTTATTATTAGTATATTTTTTTTCTATTTAATCTCAGGAGTGACTACATGTCTAGAGTTGGAGGAATGAAATCTCAAGGTATATCGTCATATGAAAATAACCCCAGAAATGTGAAATCAAGTAAAGAAAAATCAAAAAAGACTAAAATAAGTAAAGGTAAATCAACGTATAAATAAAATAAAAAAGAAACTGGCGCTCAACACCTTGTTAATTCCACGTCAATGGGAAAATATCGCCGCCAGATGAAACAGAGAAACAAGTACGACCAGGATATGTCGAAGACTCGCTCACGTCTGTCACTTAACTTGGCGTTATCCCCTATCAATTTTAAAGTCTTGAGTCTCACGGTTTAGTCGCCAAATTCCCTTCTTCATAGCCGCAGGTTTGTATCGAAATCACTAAACAACCTTTGTTTGAGTGACGAGTCTGAAATTCCAATGACATATTTGAATTCACATTCAGGTTGTTGTTTCTTGGTGGCTCAAATACGGTTTGCGGCGATGCTAAATGCGGTGGCTTTTTCAAAAGGTGCTGGCAGGCGTTATACGCAGTACTGATATCATTAGCCTGCGTATTGGGGAACGGAAAAGCTTGGTACATGTACGTAGGTAAATACTCAACGAGGTTAAAAAATGCTTAAAGTGGAAGCATCGCATTTTGAACACAAAATTGATAAAGCGACTTTTGAGAAAACGTTAACTGAAGCAGCAGTTAAATACGCTGAAGATTCAATCTTTTTTGTCGACAATATAAAACAACCAGAAGTATTTTTCTTTATTCGACGTGGTGTAGAGGCTGTATTAATTTCTCGGGGAAATGCAGAGAGTGCTTATCTGGAAAAGGTCGCAGAACTATTCAAAGAGCACCGAGCCATCGTTCTCATGTCAGACGACGCTGAATTCCAGAGTATCATGTCTCAGAAACATGGATTTGGAGTGGTAGAGCGACTTAGCTTTAAGTACGCACCTTTGTCCCCGATTATTGTGCAATCCTTAGAAGAAGGGCTAGAGCTAAAGCGAATTGATTTGTCGTTAGCAAAACGTATTGAAGGCGAAATAGACCCAGATTTCAGACTTTTCTGGAACTCGCCCGATGACTTTATTGAGGCCGGTGGTAGTGGCTTGTGTTTGCTGAGAAATGGCGAAATCGTAGCCTGCTCTTGGTCATCATATACAACCGACAAGAATGTCGAAATTGCAGTTGCGACGCGGGAAAACTGCCGCCGAAATGGCTTTGCGAGTTTGGTGTGTAAACACTATATCAATCAACTCCTATCTGAAGGTCGCGCCCCGTGGTGGAGTTGTCACAAGAGTAACTCGGCATCGATAGCTCTGGCTAACAGGCTTGGCTTCCAAGTGCTACAAGATTATTCATGGATGTTTGCGCCCCGAAAGTAGGAACATATGTAGCTTGAAGGCGCTTGGCTTCATGTTCGAAGTACGACACTTAACCTGATTTATGTTCAGGTGTTTAATACTGTTATGTGAATTTATGAAGATTGAGAAAGCAGAACAATTACCAAGCGATATTGAAGCTTTGCTGACTGAAAGCCAATCAGAGGGTTTTCACTTTTTAGCCCGACTTCAAAATGATTTTGCAAGCGGAGTCAATAAGTTCAATAAGCACGGTGAAACCCTTGTTACTGTTAGGGTCGATGGTAAGTTGGTCGCTATCGGCGGTATTAATCGTCAAGATAACTGCGCACGGTTGCGTCGATTCTACGTCAGTAAGTGCAGTCGCCGTTTGGGTGTTGGGCGCGAATTGCTCCAATTTCTTGAAGAACATGCGACTCAGTATTTCACGAAAGTAACCTTATTTACCGATACATTAAGAGCGAGTCAATTTTACGAAGCTTGTGGTTATTTACCTGTAAATACGCACCACGTTAGTCATGAGAAAACATTCACATAACAAGAGACAATGGCTTTCAGGTTAACTAAAAACACCTTCAGTAAGACGTAAATTGCCTATGTTTGTCGTTATACATCAGGCGAACACAGAGCTCACCTTGCCAAATTTACTCTGTCCGAACCCTCGCCAGCTTGTCTGGCGTAACTCAAAACCGCTTAAAAAATGAGTTAGAAAATCGCTAACGGGCAGCCAACTGATTTCTATCTAATCGAATGATGTGACTGCAGTTCAGAGACGAAAAAATTGTATTCGTCAATAGTTACTCTTGGGTGGCTGATGTTAGCATTTGAACAAAGTAAGAAGACGTATTGGTAAGTAAAAATGCAGGTTAAAGAACACCACAAAAAAGCCCATTATATGGGCCCTACCCGCGAAGAAATGACTGAGTCTGAAATTGAGAGCCTAGTTTGGAACTTTGAAGACAGTGACGTTTCTGTCGAAGAAAATCTTAAGCATTATCAACGCAGGGCACAAAGCCAGTTCTATCGTTTTTATAATAGTCTTGTGTACTTTCTCTTGATGGAGTTGCCACGCGAGCATTGTTCACTGATCTTAAGCTACATGAGTCAGTTAGGAAAAAATCACTGGGAAATACACTGCAAGCAAGGTCAGGAGATTTCGTTAACCTTTTTCGGACAACGTGTTTCGGTTTCAAGTGAACAGAAAGATGACCACTACGGTACGTTAACGGATTGGTTGAACAGTATCAGTGCCGCCATGATTGCACGGGATAAAGAAGCAGTTTCTGTTCTGTTGTCCGTGAAAGATACTGACCTTGTTCAACTAAACAATCCCGGCAATAAGGGACTGTTGCCCATTGAGCAGGCGTTCTTCCGTCTCTTTCACGCCTATTTTTCTGGTGAAGATGATCAAGAGCGCCATCTGCAGTTGCTAAAAGACGTCACTCAATACATTGATGATGAGAGTATCGGCAAAGCCACAAATTGCGAATACTGGCAGGACTACTACCAGTGGCTGATCTTTCCGATGTACAGTCTGGTCGTCATCTCGTGGGGTTACGAGAAAACATCGCTCGATGAGGCTGTGATTGCTGCAATCGATGCAAATTATGAATTCTATGCCTATATTGCTCCTGCACAGAATAACCGACCTACTGGCGAAGACTCACTGAGTTTATTTAATGAGGCAGCACTCTTTCACCTGATCACGACGGGCTTTTTAGCCACGCATTTCCAGCGTACTGGAGAAACCGTCAGTTTTGATACTGAATATACCCCCCAGTGGTTGATAAAAGGTGAAGGGCCGACCCGTGAAGACGTATTGGCAAACCCGCCAGTGTTTGAGTTGGATGTTGTGTTGCAACGCTGACGTAAGCCCGCGAGGCAAGTTGAAGACTCCGTTGCCTCGCTGCTTTCATTTCCAAAGAAATAGACACCAAGTCATCTGAGTTCGCCGTTCGCATTCTGGTTATCTGGCGTAACTTAAAACCGCATTAAAAAATGCGTTAGAAAATCGCTAACGGGCAGCCAACTGATTTCTATCTAATCGAATGATGTGACCGCAGTTCAGAGACGAAAAAATTGTATTCGTCAATAGTTACTCTTGGGTGGCTAATGTTAGCATTTGAACAAAGTAAGAAGACGTATTGGTAAGTAAAAATGCAGGTTAAAGAACACCATAAAAAGGCCCATTTTTTGGGCCCTATCCGTGATGAGCTGACAGTCTCACAAATTAATAGCCTAAGATGGAATTTTGAAGACAGTGACGTTTCTGTCGAAGAAAATCTTAAGCATTATCAACGCAGGGCACAAAGCCAGTTCTATCGTTTTTATAATAGCCTTGCGGACTTTCTCTTGATGGAGTTGCCACGAGAGCATTGTTCACTGATCTTAAGCTACATGAGTCAGTTAGGAAAAAATCACTGGGAAATACACTGCAAGCAAGGTCAGGAGATTTCGCTGACCTTTTTTGGACAACGTGTTTCGGTTTCAAGTGAGCAGAAAGATGACCACTACGGTACGTTAACGGATTGGCTGAACAGTATCAGTGCCGCCATGATTGCACGGGATAAAGAGGCACTTTCTGTTCTGTTGTCTGTGAAAGATACCGATCTTGTTCAGCGACATAATCCTGATAACGTGGAGTTGTTGCCCATCGAGCAAGCGTTCTTCCGTCTCTTTCACGCTTATTTTTCTGGTGAGGATGATCAAGAGCGCCATCTGCAGTTGCTAAAAGACGTCAATCAGTACATTGATGATGAGAGTATCGGCAAAGCAACAAATTGCGAATACTGGCAGGACTACTACCAGTGGCTGATCTTTCCGATGTACAGTCTGGTGGTCATCTCGTGGGGTTATGAGAAAACATCGCTCGATGAGGCTGTCATTGCTGCAATCGATGCAAATTATGAGTTCTATGCCTATATTGCTCCTGCACAGAATAACCGACCTACTGGCGAAGACTCACTGAGTTTATTTAATGAGGCAGCACTCTTTCACCTCATTACGACGGGTTTTTTAGCCACGCATTTCCAGCGTACTGGAGAAACCGTCAGTTTTGATACTGAATATACCCCCCAGTGGTTGATAAAAGGTGAAGGGCCGACCCGCGAAGAAGTATTGGCAAACCCGCCAGTGTTTGAGTTGGATGTTGTGTTGAGGGCCGCATCGCCTTCACCAAACTCAGTAGAAGAAGATACCCACTCGAAAACATCAGTAAGTGAACCTATGGGGTTGGCAATAGGTATTCCAGCGCCGTCTTCGAGTCAGATCAATTTGGAGGAGTTTAGTGCCCTGATTTATCAGTGGGTTCTCGACGAAAACAGGTTACCTCCGATTGATGCAGAACCTTCATTTAATCGTGAAGTCGACGGTAGCTTGGAAATGACGTTGATCAATGACGAACTCACGCCGATGGCGTATATTTCGACTGAATTCAACGTCAACCTACCCAACCATGATGAGTACTTAAAATATCTGACAGATTCTCTGACGGGCTATTTGGAAGGTAAAAATATTGCACCATGGTTCTTTATTTCGACGCTAAAAGACAGTGCTCATACACCGGATGATATTAACTATGTCAAAGGTGCCGTTATTATCTCTAAAATGAAACCAAGCTTTATCGTTGGTAATCATAACTGGATTTTCGAAATAGATGGCCAACATGTAGAGATGCAGCTAAGCATGAGTGGGAAGATGAAAGTTAAATTGAATGGTGACTATATCGATAGCTATAAGGTTAGTCTGGTTTCTCCTCATCGAACTGTCTTCTTTGCTGCAGGAGAGTGGTATACGATCCGAGTCCAAACGAAAAGTATAAGCTCCGGTGAACTTGAAATCCAAATTCACAAAGGTATATTTCTGCAAGCCAAGTACCAATTTATACAAGGCTCAGAACTACTGAGTACAAAAGATAACTGGTTTTTGATCTCGATTGAAGCACTGGCAATTTTCTTTTTAGTCATGAGTTTCATGATACCCCGAGTATTCACTATTTTTCCATGCCTGCTTCTTATTGCCTTTATGTGTAAATTCAACAAGCGACATCACTATATCCTCAAATTGATTGAGCAAGGTGATGTAGATAATAAACCAACTCCGATTAGCTAACATTTAGAGCCCGGCACGCTTGAAAATCTGCGTCGGGCGCTATTTTTGTTGGACGGCTTTTTCTAACTCAAATAGGGTGCTGGAATCGTCCAAATTTGCGCCAGCTCATCTGGCGTCATTATCTGCTACCCCATCCAAGGGAGTCGTGAAATGTGACCCCCTTATACCCTCTATTCGAATCCAAGCCCTTTACGTTTTTTCTGAGTTACACCATTTTTATTTTCAATGAGTAAGTAGTGTGCCAAGCAAGATGTTGGAGTCATGATGGAGGTGATTTAATACATAAGTCACTGATATTTTTCATAGTACACCTTAACTCAAAACCGCCCAAAATTGAGTGAGTGCAAAAGCACTATGCGAGTCTAATACCGAGGTTTTACATAAGAAGATCTTATCCAAAATTGATCGTCAATCTGGATGAATAATTTCTAGATACTCGTTGTGTGAGATGGGGTAATTAGCCGATAAGATGACACTATATAAATATCCATGTCGGCCAATTTGTCCAATAAAATTCATATTTCCCATTTTGGTGTTTTCCCCGCGAAGGATTATGGACAATTCTCTTCACGCCAGAGGGTTCGGGGCGCGCAGACGATCGCAAATTTCTCTCGTGAATGATGTTGGACAAATCGTAGGAATTATATTGGACACTTTGGGGTTTATTAACCTGTTACACCTTCATAGTAAACGTATGAAAATTAGAGAAATCGAAGAGGATAACTGGCGCGGAGTCCTGGAAATTCAAGATGAAGCCTACCATGAAGTTGGGCCAGAAGAATTAGATGTGCTCAGGTCTAAACAATCCACATCACCAGAAACTTGCTTTGTTTGCGTTTCAGATCAGGGTGACACTTTAGGTTATTTATTGGCGCATCCATGGAATGGATCTGAGCCACCAAAGTTATTTGAGCCTCTGTTAGATACTGAAAAAAGTGATTCCTTATATCTCCATGATATGGCAGTTAGCCCACACTCAATGGGGCAAGGTATAGGCCGAGCAATGATGGCAAAACTCATAGAAGTTGCAGAATTGAAGGGGGTTAAGAGAATAACGCTTGTTGCCATCCAAGGCGCAGATAGTTTTTGGTCATTGCAGGGCTTCAAGATGATCTCAGGGGAAAATATATGCTCAAGCTATGGTGATAATGCGGTTTTAATGGAAAAGATAATAATGGCATAACAAGGCCATTCACCATTAGCGCGCAAAACTATCGGTACATGCTGATAAAACCCTTTATCGTTTTTTACTTCGTGCCTCACTACAAAGTCTGCCGCACACAATCGAATTTATGCGAAGGAGAGTTTATAAAACGAAAGTAGACAGCCCACTCAGGGGCTGCCTCACAGGCAACGGCTTTGCAGATATTATTTTATTGGCGAGACTACGAATAACAGTTCCCAGCTAATTTGACTCTAAAACCAGTCTGTGTAATTCCGTTAGGGCAACACAAGTCCATATCTTTCCTTTCATCATCAGGCTTAATTTTAAATAAAGACAATATCTGATATTTCTCAGAATCAGCCACTCGATAAAATGCTTGTTGATGATGAACTCGAATTGAGCCATCTGCGTGACGAAGAAAAACCTGATTATCAGAGCCCTCTTCTCCCGTTCCTTCTCGGATTTGTAAACAGTAACCTATGGCATTTTCGAAGCCGTCACCACAACTGCTGTATGCAGTAAGTAACAGCTCATACTGAGAAATTCCCTGCAATGAAAAGTCAATTTTCTCTCGTCGTTCCATCGCCGATAGATAGACGGCTCTCTTGTTCATACCATTTCCTCATGTCGAAGAGTCATTTCAGATAAAGATGAGTGTTGAGCTGCAATTCTCTTTTACAAAGCTTCTATAGATGCCAATCGAAGATTACTGTCCACCACAATATGTTCAACATAATATTTTGAAATATATATGCCTTGGCCTAAAACGAGAAAAAGAGAAACACGGGAAAAGATACTAAAAAGTGCAATCGAACTATTTGCGCAAAAAGGCTTTCACAGTGTTTCTTTAGAGGATGTACTGAAAAATGCCGAATTAACGCGTGGCGCATTCTATAGCCATTTCAAGTCAAAGAGTGAACTGTACAGAGAAGCCGTTCTAGCAGCGACAGATACTGCTCCTCTGGCAGAATACGCAGATGAAGATAACCTGTTTTTAAACAAGATATTGAGTAGCTATCTCAGCGAAGAGCACGTAAAGCATGAGGTTTCACCTTGCCCGTTAGCTGCCTTTTCAACGGATACATTCAGTCAAAGTCCCGATATCAAAGACGCATACAGTGAAGTGTTTGAGAAATTATTAGAGATGTTGCAAAAAGAAACGGATGGGGAAATAACAGATCGACAAAGTGCGATGTCTCTGGCGGCCTTAATGATTGGTGGAGTGGTAGTTTCAAGGGCTCTCAGCGATGACAAACTCATTCAGGAGTTACTTACCGCTTGTGTCTCGAATGCTCCATTATTGTTGAAGTAGAAAACGCCCCAAATAATTTATGAATCAGCCTTTTAGACACAGACCAGCAGACTTTTAAATCACATTATCAATCAGATAGAGTCTGCTCTATGACAATTAGGCAGGTCGTAGTTAGTAGCCCCCTTTTTTCTCGTTCAAAATGATGAGGAAAAATAAGGGGAATTTACGCCTTAATGAAAATAGGAGATTTCATGGCTAAAAATGTAGTAGAGCAAGCAATCGAAAATGTCAGACTCAAGTCTCAAGGTCTTGATTCCTTGGTAACGAGTGTAATTACAATTAACTTCCATCCTGATCGCTTTACTGCTGAGAATAAGCCAATACTCCAAGCAATCGCCGAGGACGGTTATCTTAAATCCCAATTTGAAACGGGTACCAGTAATGGCGGTTTGACTGCTTATGTTGGTGGTGAACGCTGGCTTTGGGAGCAAAGTGTCTTTGATGGGGCATACGATGATGCTTCAAATAATCTTCGACCTAAATATGGTGCTTTAAATTTCAGAAATTATGAAACAGGAGCATCCCCTCGCTTTGGCTCGTCATACTTCCAACTCAAACCCAGTATTTCTGAACGAACCACGTTTTGTTATCCCGATAGCTATTTTGAACCTGAAGACTTTGCTGTTTTCAATCGAGTTAGTCCTTTAATCGATAAAGCACTTGCTTCAAACTCAGACTTGCTGGATGACTATATCGAAGCCCATATACACGGTGAAGTCTCAGTAAAGGACGATATCGAATGTCTTGTTCTTGACCCAATTTTTCGTGCCAGCCCTATTGAGCAACAAGCTGTGAACTTAGGTGTCCCGGTTAAATGGCATAACGGTTATGCGCTTAGTCTTGAAGAAATGAGTCGTTATCCTGACTATCGAGGTCAGAAGTACATTGAACTTGCTGAAGAGTTAGCGCTAAACGGAAACATAAACGCAAAGGTACTGGGTTTAGCGGTTACAAGGCAGGGTTACGATGAGCAAGAAGTGAAAAAAGTATGGCATTACTTAGCTCGGTTTGGTTACCAGTCAGCACGAGCATAACAACGCATTGAAGAGTGATTCTCAACGCTTGGCATTTTTCATTCCATCGTTGGGATTTATGTTTACGGTAGCATGGTTAGGTTTCGTGGTCGCATTGCTCACGACTTAACGCGGCGTTATCCCCCATCAATTTTAGCGTTTTGAGTCCCGAGGTATAGTCATCAAATCCCTCTTTTCATGGCCGCAGTTTTGAATCGAAATCAGTGAACAACCTTTGTTTGAGTGACGTGTCTGAAATTTCAATCACTTATTTGAATTCAGGTTCGGGTTGTTGTCTCTTGGTTGCCTAAACACGGTTTGCGGTGAAGCTAAATGCGGTCGCTTTTTCAAAAGGTGCTGGCGGCAAGCCGCGAAAGACATGGAGCAAGGGCTAACAAGTGCAGTCACAGGACAAAAAACCGCTCCGCCATTTTTTGCCTGTGCTGGCAGGCGTTACACCGCAAGTAGAAAAATACCATGGAATTAGTTCCACCGTCGTCAGAACTCGAGTCCGCTTTTCTAGCGATGTATAAAGATTTCGCTGACAATGATCCTGAAAATTCAGAATATTACAGTGAATCTATTGCTGATTTTTCCTCATATGTCCAGCGTTTGAACGATGAAGCAGAAGGTGTGAACTTACGAGAAGGCTATGTTCCTTGCAGTCATTTTTGGCTTGTCGACTGGCAGAAAACCATTCTAGGCGTCATTAGAGTTCGCCATAATATTAGTAATGAGTTTTTATCGCTGGAAGCAGGCCATATCGGATATGATATCGCACCATCATTTCGAGGTCGGGGTTATGGTAAGCAAATGCTTAAATTAGCCTTACCTGAAGCTCAAAGGCTAGGCATTGAGAAAGCTTTAATTACGGCGGACGAAGACAATTACGCCTCGCGTAAAGTCATTGAAGCGAATGGTGGTCAACTCGAAAACATCGTTCAAGGAAAAGTCTTTCCTAACCCTCTGGCAAGGTACTGGGTGCGTTGCGAGTAGCGGTATAACAAACAATTTAAGAGTGATTCCCCACCGCTTGGCATTTTTGGCTCGGGTCTACTTCAGTGTTTACGGTGCCCAAATTGAGTGCGGTGGTTGCGTTGCTCACCACTTAAGCGGGCGTTATCCCCCATCAATTTTAGAATTCTGAGTCCTGAGGTTTAGCTGCAAAATCTCTCTTTTCATAGCCGCAGGTTTGTATCGAATTCTGCTAACAGCCTTTGTTTGAGCGACGTGTCTGAAATTCCAATCACACATTTGAATTCGTGCTCGGGTTGTTGTTTCTTGGTGGCTTAAATACGGTTTGCGGCAAAGTGAAATGCGGTAGCTTTTTCAAGAGGTGCTGGCGGTAAGCCGCGAAAGACATGGAGCAAAGGCTAACAAATTCAGCCACAGGACAAAAAACTGCTCCGCAATTTTTGCCTGTGCTAGCTGGCGTTAGGGATCTCTGAGAAATGAGCTTGGAAGAACTAAAAAACAAGAATACTGAATACCTACGTTCAATCGGTATTGAAGTGCCCGAGCATCTACCCCGGATAGAAGATCTACATGAGGTTTGACA
>NZ_LYBM01000051.1 GCF_001707825.1 Veronia pacifica
CTCCATAAGGAGTGACATAAATTAATTTACTGAAATAAATAGATATTATTATTTAAAAACTTTTAGGTGTTAAATAATAATATTAATAGAGAATGCTATTCTGAATAATCTTGGATAGTAATTAAAATAAAATAATCAATAATGTAAGTTATTTATATTCAGTGTGTCAGCTTAAGCTCTTTTCAAAGAAGATTATGATGATAGAAAGATTATTTTTTGGATAAAGTGCACAATAAATACAACCCCAACACTTAACCTAATGATATTATTAACAAATCTTATCTATCCAGTATAGATTAGGGACGAGACATGGATAAAGATAACAATGAAAAAATGATAAGAGAGTTTAGTCACCTTATAAAGCAGCATTACTTTTGCCCAGAGATAGGGCATACGACTCAACGCCTTCTGTTGAAAAATATTGAGAGAAATGTATATTCTTCTATTCCTTATAATCAAGAGCTGGCCAGTAAAGTCTCGGATGATATTTTCTCAGTGACAAGAGATAAGCACTTCACATTGTCATATGATCCTGATTTTATTGCTCAGAAAAATCAGGCAGAACTAAATAAATCAACCGCAAAACACTGGGGCGATGATGTTAATTATGGTTTTAAAGAAATAAAAATACTGAAGGGAAATATCGGCTTTATCAAGCTCACCGGATTTTATGACACTGAATTTGCCAGTACGCTTGCTGCCTCTGCGATGCACTTGGTCGAAAGAACGAATGCGTTGATCTTCGATATTCGAGAGAACGGTGGTGGCTATTTAAACATGGTTCAGCTTATATGCTCTTATCTGTTTGGCACTGAACCTGTCCTACTCGATGAATTTCACTCCAATAAAAAAACTGTGAAGAACCAATGCTGGACCCTACCCCATGTTCAAGGAAAAAAACGATCTGGCATTCCTGTATTTATACTGACCAGCCATCATACTTTTTCAGCTGCGGAGAATTTTGCTTACAACCTACAATCCCTCAACCGAGCAACAGTGATCGGAGAGCCAACGAAAGGTGCTGCTACTGGCGTTAAAACAACAGTTATTAATGAATTATTCTGGAGCAACATTCCTGACAGTATCAGTGTTAACCCCACTACAGGGCAAAACTGGCACTGTGTTGGAGTGAGGCCAAATATCAGATCGTCTGCAGAGGCAGCCTTTGACATTGCCTATGACATGGCAATAAAGTAGTGATTCAGACAACACATTCCTGCTTTAAAAGAGACTCCGCTGCGTCAAAGCCAGTTCCAGAGAAACTTTGCCCCAGTATGCTGAGTGTTCTCCCGCTCTGCCACTGCTCGATGTTTGAGCCACTGCCATAGGGTATAGCATAAACAATGTACCCCTTGTACTGGTGCCTGAAAATGAGGTTCGCGGACACGGAAAGAGGCTGAATATCACTTCTTAAGAAGAAGAAAAAGTCTCTTTTACAGTCCATTATGACCATTGAGCCCTGCTGGTTGCTTAAAGCGATATATGAAATATTGCTTTTTTGTTCAGTGAGTACGGTCCAATAACTCGAACTGACATCACTAAGATTATATTCAGGATTAAGCGGCGTATCTTCTGTTTTGTCTTTTGCTTCATTTATCGACGAGACATCAGTAGGTGTATCAGGTTTAGCTATTTTTTGCTCAGATAACCCTTCTTTATTATTTTCGTCTTTTATCACGACGGGTTGTGAAACAAAGATATCAGGCCGGAAGAGGCTGAGAGATACCAGACTGGCGACAAAGATAAAGAAAACCACAAAAACGGGCAGCCAAAACTTACTAGCCCAATGAACCGGACCAACCTGATTTTTCAATCCCGCTTGTGTCAGTTCAGTCTCCAACACCTCGTTTGCAGTCAGTGCTCTGTGTAACTCCTGCGTAAGCCGGGTGATCTCCTTATCTGCCCCTTCTTTATATGTTCTCAGCCTTTGACGGTGCTCTTTGAGCAAACTCAGCTCGACCTTAACCTGCGCCAGTTCCCTGTTTAAGTGCTCAACCGCATCATTTGTATCAATTGATGACGCTTCTTTACTTTGTCCTTGCGATTTCAAGGTTAAATTTTCAGCTCTTAGCCCCTCAACCTCATGTTTAAGGCGAGCAATTTCAAGGGTCATTACTTTCAGTTGCTGCTCACTGGAAAAATCAGCCTTCAGCATTTCAATATCATCCTCGCCCCGCCCATTCTGCACATTCTCGTAGGCGAAGGTCAAAAGCTGCATCAGCGACTTAGAACCACCTTTATCTGGATGAAGTCGGGCTGAAAGCAAGCGATAGCGTTGTTTTATATTTTTTGCTGAGTCTTCCTGAGTGGTTCCCAGCAATTCATGGTAGGTGGTCATTAACAATAACTTTCTTCTACAGTAGGTCGTTATTCAGTAAAAATAACGGGGTTTCTGACTTACAGAATAGTCAAAAAATGTTTAACTTTTTTCCTTAAATCTCTAAAAAACCAATAAAATCATCATATTTAGATATCAAACACTCATCCACTCACAAATCATTAACAGATGGCCAACCTTATTCCTTTTTTACATTGCCCGTGTCTTTTTTATGTTGCATATTTCTCACTAATAAATATGATGTCTCTCCTAATTTTGACGTTCCGTTGAAAACAGCAGGAGAGAGATGGCATTGCCATCCGCCGACGAAGTAAATCTTTCAGGCACTTAATTGTATGGACTGCTGTTGGAGGAGCCTCTGGAGAGACCCGTTAAATCGGGCGCCGAAGGAGCAAGCCTGTTTCATCAGGTGAAACTCTCAGGCAAAAGGACAGAGGAGATTGTCATGACTGACAGAATTCTCTGTCGGTCTATGGCTATTCTCCGCCTTTGATATTTTTAAAGGGGGATTAATGCACCACACTTTACTGCCTTATCTGACGGCAATTGACCACTTTATCTGGGGTCCACCACTTCTACTTCTTCTCGTCGGCACTGGCGTATATTTTACCTTTCGTTTGGGCCTGTTGCAGATCACTCGACTACCTCTCGCTTTAAAATATCTTTTTAGCGGTAAAAAGTCTGCGGGCGAACAGGGCGATGTCTCAAGCTTTGCTGCATTGTGCACCGCCCTGTCAGCAACCATAGGAACAGGAAATATCGTTGGTGTCGCTACGGCCGTTAAACTTGGCGGCCCGGGCGCGCTGTTTTGGATGTGGATGGCGGCATTGTTCGGTATGGCAACCAAATACGCTGAATGTCTTCTGGCGGTGAAATACCGTGAAAAGGTAGATGGGAAATATTTAGGCGGCCCCATGCTTTACCTTGAAAAGGGAGCAGGTCAGCCAATTCTCGCCAAATTATTCGCTCTTTTTACTGTGTGTGTGGCCTGTCTCGGAATTGGCACCTTTCCGCAAGTAAATGCAATTGCTGACGCCGGAAGGTTAACGTTTGGATTACCACCCATCGTCATTGCCAGTATATTAGCAGTGCTGGTTGGCGCAGTGACGCTTGGCGGCATTCAAGCCATATCATCTGTAGCGAGTAAAATCGTTCCAACCATGACAATAATTTATGTGTCGGCATGCACATTAGTGCTGGTTAACTTTGCTGACCAGATACCTGCTGCACTTGAACAGATCATTTCTTCAGCATTTACAGGCTCTGCGGCAACGGGCGGTTTCGTTGGTGCGGGTATTATGCTTGCCATTCAATCAGGTATCGCAAGGGGCGTTTTCTCAAATGAATCAGGGCTTGGCAGTGCACCTATGGCGGCAGCATCAGCTCAAACGGATTCATGTGTGAAGCAAGGCCTTATCTCTATGGTAGGTACCTTTCTGGATACAATCATCATTTGTACCATGACAGGGCTAGCATTAATTCTGACGGGTGTTTGGAGTGGAGACAGTCAAGGTGCCGCCATGACAACAGAAGCCTTTTCCTTGGGGCTCTCTGCGGACTTTGCCCCCTTATTGGTTACCACAGGTCTGATGTTCTTTGCCTTCACAACAATTCTCGGTTGGAACTATTATGGCGAGCGCTGCGTTGTTTACCTTTGGGGAAAAAGAGCGGTTCTACCTTACAAGCTGGTATTTATTGCCCTGATCTTCTCTGGCGTGTTCATTCAGCTTGATATGATTTGGCTTATTGCGGACATTGTAAATGGCTTGATGGCGATTCCTAACCTGATTGGGTTAATCCTACTTCGCCATGTTGTGATAGAAGAAACACAATTGTTTTTCAATAACCTGAAGAACGGTGCATTCGCAAAAGACACTCTCTGACATTTTTAAATGAAAAAGCCGCTTTTTGTTAGGCGGCTTTTGAACATTTCAGTCGTATTACGCACTCTTCGCATCTAATAGCTCCGAGAGGCCCAGCTTACCGAAAATCGCATCGTAATGGACGAAGTTAGGGATTTTCGTAAAGTGACTCACGTTGTCACCGACTGCCACGAATTCATAACCTAAAGTATTGGTTGCCATTTTATCCCATTCGCCATCGCCGAAATAAACACGACGCTCAAACGCCTGTCCGGTGTCCTGTTTTGCACGAAACGCCGCAAGTGCCATTATTTCGCTGCGCGTCATCGCATCGGAACAAGACGAAAAAACAACATTGCTTATATCGAAGCCAGCGGCTTTGAGTTTCATCTTGGCAGACTCTTCCCATCCACCCGTTGCAATAGCAACCACGACATTGGGGTGCTTCTTCATGTCGTTTACAAATCCAATCGCGCCGGGAGTCGGTGTGATCTCTGTTTCTGGGTTGCAGATATATTCGCGAATGTGTCTGAAAAAGGCGGATTTCACATCTCGGATGAGTCGAATTCGATCGCCACGCATCCCGTTCGTTTCAATCAGTTCTTCAAGAATGCCAATATCTGTAATGTTTTTAAAATCTGACCATTCCCCGGTCATTCTTACGCCCATAACTTCTTCTACCGCTTTATAAAAACACTCGGCATCAAAGTCATTACTGTCGATCAGTGTGCCATCGACATCTAACATGAATAAGTTCATCAGCGCTTCTTCCTCAACTCTCTATTTTCCAGCTTTCAAGCTGATTTGATGTGCGCCAGTCATACGCCTGTCGATTTGATATGTCCGTCAGGATGTAAAAACGCACATCCTATCCATCCCTGTTTTGAACATGGTAATTGTAGTCGTGAGAAAGTTACGGTGCCGTGACATGGTACGGCTTATCAGGATTGAAAGGTGAGACACAGCTTACTTTTACGCCTCAGGTAGCAGTTTGTATCAATCCATTTGTATTTGATGGCACAACAAGCGTTTAAAACAAGAAAAGATAGGAACCGTATTGCAGATGTAATATTAACATATCGCTTTGCGCAGAGTGACCTCCAAAAACACCATTTCTACGACAAAATCCAGAAAATAAAACAAGATATATAACGTAAGAATCGCTTCGCTTCTGCGGCAACTTTTCCGGTCAATCAAGTGCCACATGACTACGGGAGCAAGGAAAGAGACTACAATTGTCAAACAGAGAGACAAGCTTTATTTACATAAAAAGTACCCTATAAAAACATACGTAACAAAAGCGACATCGCTAAATAAATTTGTATGGCAATGCTCGATGTCAAGACTTGAAGATCACAAAATATAGTGGTTTGATCGTCGCCCTTCTCGAGTATCTGGAAATTTCTGCATACCAGATGTCATTACATGAGGTGCAATTCATAATGGCTAAAACCAAGTCAACATCTGACTCCCAATCTCTTCACGTTCTGGAAATTCCCTATCAGGAAACGTCGATGGAGATCTGGGATAGCAAGTATCGCTTGAAAACCAAGCACGGCGTCGCAGTAGATTCGACTCTGGATGATACCTTCAAACGTGTTGCTCGTGCCCTCGCCGACCTGGAGCAAAAAAATGCTCAGGAAAAATGGTACCAGGAATTTCTCTGGGCTCTTCGTCATGGTGCCATTCCAGCTGGACGTATTACCTCAAACGCGGGTGCATTCGACCACAAACCCGCAACCTCGACCATTAACTGCACCGTTAGCGGCATCATTGAAGATTCAATGGACGATATCTTGGGTAAAGTCCACGAAGCAGGCCTGACGCTAAAAGCAGGCTGTGGTATCGGCTATGATTTCTCTACCCTCCGCCCTCGTGGCGCGTTTGTATCGGGTGCTGGCGCATATACCTCTGGTCCTCTGTCATTTATGGATATCTACGACAAGATGTGTTTCACCGTCTCGTCAGCGGGTGGTCGTCGTGGTGCACAAATGGGTACCATGGATATTCGCCATCCAGACGTTATGGAGTTTATTCGTGCCAAACGGGAAGATGGAAGACTTCGACAGTTCAACCTCTCGCTATTAATCACTGAAGAATTTATAGAGGCCGTTAAAGAAGATAAAGCGTGGCAGCTAATCTTCCCCGTCACGGCAAAAGAAGCGAAGAAAGATAACGTTGACCTGAATACTGCTGAAGATATCGTCTGGGCTGACTGGCCGAGTAAAGATGGACTGGTCGAAGACGATCAGGGCCGCGTTGCTTGTAAAGTCTACCGTACTATGCAAGCTCGCAATTTGTGGAACATCATCATGACGTCCACATACGACTATGCAGAACCTGGCTTCATTTTGATTGATAAAGTCAATCAGATGAACAACAACTGGTTCTGTGAAGATATTCGCGCTACCAACCCTTGCGGTGAACAACCTCTTCCACCTTACGGTGCTTGTCTTCTCGGTTCAGTCAATCTGACCAAATTTGTCCTTGACCCTTTCACTGACAAGGCACGCTTTGATTGGGATATGTACAGAAAGGTTGTCGCGATATTCACTCGCATGTTAGACAACGTGGTGGAGATCAATCAACTGCCTCTAGAGAAGCAGCGTAATGAAATACGCACCAAGCGCCGTCACGGTATGGGCTTCCTTGGCCTTGGTTCAACCCTGACTATGCTGCGACATAAGTATGGCAGCCCTGCTTCTGTTGCTTTCACTGAGCAGGTTGCTCAGGAAATGGCTGTTACTGGCTGGGAGCAAGCGGTGATCCTGGCAGAAGAAAAGGGACCGGCGCCTATTCTTGAACAAGAATTCACAGTTACTGCAAAAATGCTGCGCCAACGTCCAGAAATGGCCAAAGACGGCATTAAGCTCGGCGATAAAGTTAAAGGTAAGGTTCTACACGCACGCTATAGCCGCTACATGCAGCAGATAGCGGAAGTTAACCCTGAACTCGTTGAAAAACTGGTGCAGAAAGGGGCGCGTTTCACTCATCACAGCTCTATTGCACCGACGGGAACCATATCGCTGTCGCTAGCCAATAATGCAAGTAACGGCATCGAACCAAGCTTTGCGCATCACTACACCCGCAATGTGATAAAAGAAGGCAAGAAATCAAAAGAAAGCGTTGATGTCTTTAGCTTTGAGTTATTAGCGTACCGCGAGCTGATTAATCAAAAAGCCATGCCGTACAGCGCAGAAGCCGATGAGCAACTCCCAGAATACTTCATCACTGCCGATGATATTACACCATCTCAGCACGTTGAGGTTCAGGCAGCCGCTCAGCATTGGATTGATTCTTCAATTTCTAAGACGGCAAATGTACCAACAGACTTCCCGTTTGAAGACTTTAAAGACATTTATATGGATGCCTATGATAAAGGTCTGAAAGGTTGCACTACGTTCAGATTTAATCCAGAAGTATTTCAGGGCGTATTGGTGAAAGAGGAAGATCTCGAAAATACCACCTATACCTTCACGCTTGAGGACGGTTCGACCTTCGAGGCCAAGGGGAACGAAAAGGTTGAGTATGACGGTGAAGTACATACAGCAGCCAACCTGTACGATGCACTTAAAGAAGGTTATTACGGCAAATTCTGAACGAATAGCCGTCAAAAAGAAGCGACAGAATATGACACGTAAAATAGAAAGCAAAATCGTTGCCTACAAGGTAAAAACAAAAGGTCAGGAAGAAGACACCCCTGCTCCAGCCCCAGAGCCAAAGCAAGATATTGAGATCATGCATGATGCTATTCAGCGACCAGAGAAGCTGATGGGCACAACTTACAAACTCAAGACGCCAGAGCATGTGTCGGAGCACTCGTTGTTTATTACTATTAACGATGTGATCCTCAATGAAGGAACTGACCACCAGGTGCGTCGCCCCTTCGAGATCTTTATCAACAGCAAGAGCCTTGAGCACTATCAATGGATTGTTGCCCTGACCAGAATTATCTCTGCTGTTTTCAGAAAAGGTGGCGACATTGCCTTTTTGGTCGACGAGCTCCGCTCAGTCTTTGACCCCAAGGGCGGTTACTGGAACAAGGGTAAATATGTCCCTTCACTGATTGCAGAAATCGGTAATGTAATAGAACAGCACCTTATGGATATCGGTATGCTCAAAAATCCAGAAACGGATGAGCACCAAAAAGCCTTTCTTGACGCGAAGCGCGCTGAGACCGGGTCTAAGCCGATTGAAGATGCGCCGGTAAACACAGGTTTTCCGCCAAGCGCGTCGCTTTGTAATAAGTGCCATAACAAAGCAGTGGTGGTTAAAGATGGTTGTCAGACCTGCCTGAACTGCGGCGATTCTAAGTGCGGTTAAACGACGATTTTCTAGCCAGTCGGTAACGACTGGCTTCTTCTTCCCCAACAATTTATCAAATACTTCTGCGTAAAACATTTACTTAGTAACTTTTTAAAAAATTATTATGAACATCGTTTGATTCCATCAGGTTCTTTCTATAAGATACGCGCAAATTTTGAACAGTGTATTTTATAGGTTAATTCAATGAAAAAGATTTTATTAACATCAGTCATCGTCAGTCTCGTTGGGTGCGGTGGGGGTGGAGACTCATCTCCAACACAACAAACTGCCATGCCAGCAGTGCCCAAAATGTCGCTAACACCATTGAAGGGGACGGTAGCGAATACGCAGAAATCGCGTCCCGCTATCGACAGTTATGCGGTATATGAAGACCCCGCTGACGCGCGGAGCAACATCGATACTCAAGATCATAACTTCTTTGGTGAAGACAACATAAATACCTGTATTGCATACATGCACCTAACGAATATTACCGCAAATGGCTATGATGCGGATAAAGAGAAAGAGTATTCGAAATATTTATCCCAACAACTCATTGAGCAATTCCGAGATGCTAAGGGTATTAGTGGCGCAGACGGGTTTGTGAATCAAAACGGGGTTGAGGCTAAAGATTGGATTTCACACTTTTACTACAAAGCCAACAATTACGACTGTGATTCAAGAACGGGTACTCATTATGATTCTGTTGAGAGGGAAAAGAATGGCATAGTCAACCTTCGTCTGGCTTTCAGCGCTAAAGACGATGACGGTATTCAGTTCAATAGGGTTAAATATACTGGTTGGCAAAATGATTCTAAGAACAATGATGTAGCTGGCATGACTAAGTCATCGACAAAAGGTGGGCTTGTCTACAATCACAAGCTTCGCAGCTTCAAGACTAAAGACGTTAAGTCGGTTGATTTGGTTGATGACATCTACCAATCAACTGGAGAAAACAACAAAGATTGGCAAAACCTATCTAGAAGCTATTTCTCCGAAGGCGTCTTGGATGATCACAATTACCAAATAGTTGGTGGTAATATCATTTCAGCATACGGTAAAAGCCCGGAAGACAAAGAAACGACCTACTATGCCGTGAACATGGTGTCAGCATTTGTCGACGGAGTGGGTACTCAAGTTAGCTGGTGTACTGTGGGGACCGGAAACAAAGCCGATCATCTGCCACAAAGTACCTTTAACAGCATTCGTGAAAGCGGTGATATGGGCGCAGCGTACTGTGATCCTATTAAATCTGAAAACAGCAAGACACAATACTACGACCTAACGGGTCAACCTATCACTGAGATAGGTCAGAAAAACTTCGTTGATAACGCAGTTCGAGCACTCGAAAACTCTGTAGATAAATTTTCAAAGACAACGACGCTGTATAGCGGAAAATCTCAACAAGAGTACTTCGACAACCAGCAACTGGCTAACGAAGTTGATCAGCTGAAGGTAGACTTAGCGGTCGATTAATTTCACAATTGGCTAGCCATGCGACAGAAAGGGCATCATCAAGATGCCCTCTTTGATTCAGTGTTTAGCAGTCAAAACAAATAGATCAATATGACCCTGATGCTTAGGGTTCATTGCTCTGATTGGATTCGCATTGTGCCAGAGTTGGTGATCATCCAGTAAGGCGACATCACCATCATCTAATGCAAGATTGAAAAAAGGCCGTTCCGTTTTATCTTTGTACACTAAGATTTCACCGCCCTGCACGTTTTGCCTGTCAATGGCGGCAATAGCGATATGGTCGAAGCCATCTTGGTGGATACCTTCCGGTGAAACGGGAGTAACTTCATCAAAAGTGATCACCCGCATCTGATGAATTTCAATGGGGTTATCATCATTCAGCTCATTGTGATCTTTGAACAACTGACAAAGCTCTAATAAGCCTGTGGAGCCAATCACGACCTCCTCTATTTCTTCAAAATTTCTGACAACGCCTCCCTGATGATGATTGATATTTTCAGTTTGGCAAAACGTCTGGTGTGCCAAATGTTCCAGCTCGCAGTGATGACAACGGACGACCGAATAACGGCGTAATCTGTATTGCCCGTCCGCATAAGGTGTAGTGGGTAATTGCTCAAAGGATGGTTCAAGTTCTCTAACGCTTTGTTCACTGATATGACAAAGCTGCATCATATAGTCGGCCTGTGACATATGCATCTCCTCTTCACATCAATCAGAGGTGACAATGTGACACCTCTTAGTATTAATAAAAAGATTAGTAGCATATGTTGGACTGACCAAAGTCAGCCATATTGTTAAAGCTATCAATTCAGCAAAAACAAGATTAAATGCTATGAAAATACGATTTGTTAGCATGTAACCATAGAAAAAACGCGGTCTGTTTCTAACTATCCGATACCGATAATGGAGTCACAGACACAGAGCCATCAGTGATCTCAACTAATGATTGAGGTGGAACGTTCTTCCAGCCTGCACGACTCTCATCATAGGGTTCGGATGCCATCACAACAGCACCTGACTTCTTTTTATAAAAAAGCGTGGGTGGCTTGCCATCACTGGAATATCGAACACCCAGGATGTTTTTGCCATCAGACAATGCTATACAGGCTTTAAAAGGCTCATCAATATCTTTCAAAGATATCGCTTGCTCAACCATTTCAAGTGTACGGTAAATAGCTTGCTGTGGGTTCTGATCAAGACCATTTTGAAGCAGTAACAGAAAAAGCAATTCACTGTCTGTTGTGCCTCGTCTCAACAAATACCAATTCTCATCGAGGTGTTGCTCCAGTCCCATTCTGAGTCTGTCGAAACTTGGTATCTGACCGTTATGCATAAATGACCATTTAGACCACGTGAAGGGGTGACAGTTTTCTCTGGAAGTTGTCGCACCCGTCGATGCTCGAACGTGAGCAAGAAAACAGTGCGAACGGGTGTGTTCAGCAATTGACTTAAGGTTTTTATCTGACCACGCGGGTAAAATTTCATGATAGGTTGCCGGTGAAGCTTTCTCTCCATACCACGACAGCCCAAAACCATCCGCATTCACCGTTGTTACGGCTTTTGTCGCGTCCTTACTCTGGCTGACAAGGCTGTGATCGGGTTGATACAAAAGTTCATCCATAAATACAGATTTACCAACATAACTCAACCACCGACACATACATTCTCCCTATTTATATTTTAATGAAATTAATTTCCTTAAATTATCACATATTGATAATAGCCATCACAGCGTCGAAAGTAAGAAGTGATCGCCAAACATATACAACTAGCGTTGGATAACGAGAGAACCTAGTCAAACTTCTATACCAGAAATATAAACCCCTCTGGCAATATACAGAGACAAAAAAACCACCATAAAGGTGGTTTTTAAAATGGCTTTATCGTCTATTTGCTTTTCGGATCGAGCGCATCTTGCAGTGCATCGCCGAGAAAGTTAAACGCCATAACCGTCACTACAATGGCTAATCCGGGGAAAATAGCAAGAGTTGGTGATTGCCATATCGACTCCTTAGCATTGGTTAACATATTTCCCCAAGATGGTGTTGGTGGCTGAATACCAAAGCCAAGGAAAGACAGCGCTGCCTCGGTAAGTATTACAAGGCCAATACCCATCGTCGTCGCGACAATAACCGGCGATAATACATTAGGTAATACATGCCTAGTAATAATCCGAAATGAGGATGCACCATAGCCTTGCGCCGCTTTAACGTACTCACGTTCCCTCACCGACAGGGTACCAGAACGCACAAGACGCGCAGTTAGCGGCCATCCGAACAGGCATAAAATAACGGTCAATCGGCCAACAGTAAACGCATCACTTCGCGCAAGTTCTTCTGAGATGCCCAGCTTTTCTAAATCGATAGCAGCAACAACAATCAGCAAGGGTAAAACAGGCAGAGACAGCGTAAAATCGGCCCAACGCATAATAAACCCGTCAACTTTTCCGCCAAAGTAACCTGAAATAATACCAAGTGATGTTCCAACTATTGCGGTGAAGACTGCCGTCACAAAGCCAAATGCCAGAGAAATCTGTCCGGCATACAACAATCTTAAGAAAACATCCCTGCCGAGTTCGTCGCTTCCCAACCAGAATTCTGCACTCACTGGCTGATAACGAGTGAAAAAGTTAACTTCAAAAGGGTCATGCCCTATCCAGCTCTGAATCAGTGGCGCGCAAAAACACGTAATAATGAGCAATAATAAAAATGCTCCTCCCAATACACCTGCCCGGTGTTGGAAAAAACGATTAATAATTAAAGCCGTCGGGCTCGTGGAGCGCTCGCTTTTACTTTTAGATTTATTCAAATCAGTAGCAATTGCCGTTGTCATGCCGATGCTCCTTTGTTTAGGTCAATACGTGGATCTAACTTGGTATACGCAACGTCGGCGAGCAGATTCCCCAACAACATATTGATAGTGATCACTATGATACAAAGCAGCGCGACATTGTAGTCACTGCCCGCTAACGAGTCTAAAAGCACTTTCCCCATACCGGGCCACGCAAAAACAGATTCTGTTAACACCGCACCGGAAAGCAAGGTACCAAAGTCGAGTGCAATAATAGTGACAACAGGAATCATCGCGTTTTTGATCGCATGCTTCCAAACCACATATCTGTTTGATGCACCTTTTGCTTTGGCTGTTCTGATGTAGTCCTGACGCATCACTTCCAACATGCTGGATCTGACATAGCGTGACACTGAAGCAACACTCAAAATGGTCAGCGCGAGAACGGGTAATATCATGTATTTAGCTCTGAACCAGAACCCTTCTCCGTCAGCTTCACCCGAACCACCAGCCGGAAGCCAGCCAAGGTGAACGGAAAATAGCAGCATTAACATCAGCGCCAGAAAGAAAGCTGGAGTAGAAAAGCCCACAAATGACAGAAAGCCAATCGTGTAGTCGATCCAGGATTTGGGTCTGAGAGCAGCGAAAACACCAACAGGAACCGCGATAAGTATTGAAAGAATCGTCGCCAAACCAACAAGTTTGATGGTATTCCATGCCGCCGGAAGTATTACGTCAATGGCTGGTAGATGATAAAAACGTGAATAACCGAAATCACCATGTAAACCGTTAACAAGCCAGTTCCAAAAACGAACAAGTATTGGCTGGTCAAGCCCCAGTTGTGCTTTCATCCGGGCGATATCTGCGGGTGTCAGATCAGGGTTACCTATCGCCATAAGATCAATAGGGTCACCTGGCATAAGTCCCATTAGGCTATAGCTACAAAATACAACTAACAACAGGACAAAAAGACTATGCACTAGCCTTTTACTCAAAAAAACAATCATATTGCAGCCTCCAATTCAGCTTCCAGTTTTTCTTCCTTGACTGCGACTTCTGGAAAGTGACAGCTAACAGCATGTGATTTTTGTTCTGCTAGAGAAGACAGAGTAGGTTTCTCAGTTCGACAACGTTCCGTTGCCTTTGAACATCGAGGATTAAAAGGGCATCCTTCAGGTGGATTGATGGGGCTCGGGACATCACCCTGAAGAGCTAAGCCCTTCTTGCGTCTACCGGTCCCGACCTCAGGCACTGCGTTCAGAAGTGCCTGACTGTAAGGGTGCGCTGGGTTTTCAAAAAACGCCTCGCGAGGTGCGCTTTCAACAACTTGGCCGAGGTACATGACAACCACTTTATCTGCCAGATAGTCAACAACGGCCATATCATGACTAATAAAAAAGAATGATAGGTTACGAGCGGCTTTTAATTTGGTGAACAGATTCAGTATCTGACTTTGCACAGACACATCAAGGGCCGACAAAGGCTCATCAGCAACAATTAATTCCGGATCCAGCACCAGTGCCCTGGCGATACAAATACGCTGACGCTGACCACCTGAAAATTCATGAGGATATCTGTCTAGTGCATCTGCACTGAGGCCGACAGCCTCGAGACATTCAATGACTTTTGCTTCCCGTTGTTCCTTGTTGCCAATGCCATATACCTCTAATGGTTCTCCTACCAATTGCGAAATAGGCATACGCGGATTCAGTGCAGAATATGGGTCTTGAAAAACCAACCCCAACTTCTTACGCAGTGCCTTTAGTTCAGATATTGATAAGGAACTCGGGTCAACACCCGCAATCTCGATACTGCCATCTTTGGGTAATTCAAGAAGAGAAACCATTTTACCCAATGTTGATTTCCCACAACCGGACTCACCCACCACGGCAACAGTTTCTGCCTCATCTATGGTCAGAGAGACATTCTTAACGGCATGGAGTAATTGAGTCGGCTTACCAAAAAAGGTTGTTCCACCTACCGGGTATCGTTGGCAGACGTTTGATAATTTCAATAATGTCATGACTGATATCCTCAGAGGTGGTGACAGGCAACGCTGTGTACCTTGCTTAGTTCGACTTCCTCCGGCATTTCTGCCGTGCAACTCGGTGTCGCTCTTGAACATCTGTCAACAAATGGACATCCAGAGCCTCGTTGATCAAGCGGCGGAACAGCCCCGGGAATTGAGGGTAATTCACCTCTTGCCATACCAATTCGGGGTAACGTGCCGAGAAGGCCAACAGTGTAAGGATGTTGAGGATTAGCAAAGAGCTCTTCAGCTGTTGCTCTTTCAACTATTCGACCTGCGTACATCACAACAACATTTTCAGCCAGTTGAGAGACGACACCTAAATTGTGACTGATAAACTGGATGGCCGTACCCGTGGCTTCTCGTAATTCTTCTAATAGGTCAAGAACTTGTGCCTGTACCGTGACATCCAAGGCTGTTGTGGGTTCATCAGCGATGATTAAAGAAGGCTTACAAGCCAGCGCCATGGCGATAACAACCCGCTGCCGCATGCCACCAGACAGCTCGTGAGGATAGGCTTTTGCCCGTTTAGTTGGGTCAGGAATATGAACGACATTCAGCATTTCTACTGCTTTTTCCGCCGCTTCTTTTTTGCTGTAACCTTGGTGAAGTTGAAACATTTCAGCGACCTGATCGCCGACTGTTGTCACAGGGTTAAGTGCTGTCATTGGCTCCTGAAAGATCATCGCAATGCCTTCACCACGCACTTTTTGCCACTCTTTTTCTGTGTTTTCCAGTAAGTTTTTGTCGTTAAAATTCACCTCACCACTGGCTTGCATCACCTTGGGCTGAAGCCCCATAGTTGTGAGTGCTGTCAAGCTTTTACCGCAACCTGACTCACCAACGATTCCTAGAATTTCACCTTGTTTTATCTGATAACTTATATCGTTAACTGCAGGGTAGCCCCGAAAGGCTACCCTCAAACGACGTACATCTAAAATCGTCTTTTGCATGAACCGTCCTTACTTCGAAGACGTCCAGTTCTCTACCCAGTGGGTAGCCGTCGTCAGGTTTCCAGTCGGTTTTACACCTTCAAGCCACTTTGGCATAACATAGCTATCAGATTGGAAGAATAGAGGCAGTACAGGTAAGTCTTCTGCGTAAATTTTTTGCACTTCAGCGAACAGCGCTTTACGTTTCTCGTAGTCCAGTTCGTTTTCGATCTGGTCAGTCAATTTATCCATAACTGGGTTATTATATCCGGACCAGTTATAGCCACTAAAACCATTTGCTTCGTTAGGAATATTCGATGAGTGAACCATTGCTTTCGGGTTAGCTTCAGGTGCCGTTCCCCATGCAAACATTGCCAGACCGTCGTGACCCAGTTTTGGTAACGTTTCACCGAAGAATACACGTGCTGTCTGGTTTTTGATGTTGGCGGTCACACCAACTTTCTTCCACTGTGACTGAAGTACCTGCTGTACAAGCTCACGAGACGAGTTGCCTGCCGTCGTCATCAGGTCAAACTCAAGGGCTTTGCCTTGTTTGTTGACCATTTTTCCATCCTTCAACGAGTAGCCTGCCTGCTTCAACAGTGCTTTTGCTTTCTCAGGATTATATTCATAGGTTGGTGCATCTGGGCTATAAACAGAATCAAGTGGGTTTGTCTGACTGGCTGCTACAGGTTGTTTACCTTCAAACAGTTGCTGAACCAGCGTCTCGCGATCCAGTGCATACATCAATGCCTGACGTACCTGCTTATTGGCAAGGTGTTCATTGCTTAGGTTTACGTCAAGGTGCTCATAGGCCAATGAGGACTTGTGGACGATGTTGTAATTTTTACCGTGACGTTTCTCAAACTGTAACGCCTGATCAAGCGTGAGGCCCACTTTACCGGTGATGTAATCAATTGAGCCCGAAAGTAAATTGGCCTGAAGTGCTGCAGTATCACCGATAATTTTAAATACTAGGTTATCAAATTCAGGCTGCTTTCCTTTCCAGTGAGGGTTTTTAGCGGCTTTGATGTAGCTACCCGTCTGCACATCTGTCAACACAAAAGGTCCGTTATAAAGAGCAGGGTTTGCTGGGTCAGTCAGATATTTACTGGTTTTATGGTAGCTGGATGGATCATTGCGATAGATCTCACCTTCAATATGATCTGGCATTGGCTGAGGTTGCAGCGAGCCAAACATGTAGTCGACCACATTCAAGTACTGCACATAGCGCTTGTCATCAAGTGCAACAATCTTTTCTGTTTTTTTACCCTCTGTGATGAGCGGGTTGCCCTGTACGCGTTCGTCTTTGAGGATTTCTGACGACAAGATAACGTCTTTAGTTGTCACTGGTGTCCCGTCACCCCAATAGATATCATCTTTCAACGTCACGGTGATCTTCATTCCGTCTTTACCGTTGACTTTGACCAACTCTACCAAACCATTTTCAAGAGTCGGGACTTCAACACAGAGCAGACACTCTAAAACCCAGTCAGCGTTGTGCACTATGGAATTACGTTGAGATACACCATTTATCAGTAGACCGGCAGTACTGCCGTTCAAAAGTGGATTCAGAGATTCAGGAAACTGAGACGTTCCAATTTTCAGAGTATCTTGTGCTGCAATTGCAGACATACTTCCCAAAGCAAGTGGAGCAGCCATCGCCAGTGCAATCATAGTTTTTTTCATTGTTACTTCCCTGTCTAGCGGGGTACATTCCCCGTTGTTTTAGTAGATATCGATGTTGGTTTGCATGGGTGTCAGACGTATCAGCATCCGAGCATTAGCAAATGTTACTTGAATGTTATCTAACCAATGAGAAGCATTGTCGATAGGAAATTGACTATAAATCGGTGTCAGCTCATATAGTAACAAATGAAACTAAGAGACAACTCGAAAAAATACCGATACAGCGATTGATGTTTGCTGTCGAACTGATGAATATCTCTGCGCCAGGATATTGCCAGGACAAGCTCTAACGAAATGAATGACGCCCTTTCATATCAATCAAGAATGGTGCTTTGAGCAGATAAAATGAGAACAAGTAGTCACATATATTTGGAAAAAAAAGTTCGAAACTGGATCGCTAATGATGAACTTCGCTTTATCGCACTTAAAACAGCAGCGACACTGAACCTTCCGCAATGGTGTATCGCTGCTGGATTTGTCCGCAATCTTATCTGGGATAAACTCCATGGACATGATTCAGCCACTCCTCTCTCTGATATCGATATGATTTACTTCAACAAAGAAGATACAAGTGAAGAAACAGACAAGAAGTATGAAGACAAGCTGAAAGCAATCAGTCCCTTAAGCTGGTCGGTGAAGAATCAGGCCCGGATGCACAATAAAATACATGTCAGCCCTTATGAGAGCACGCTCGATGCGATGAGCTTTTGGCCTGAAATTGAAACTGCCATTGGTGCATACCTGAATCCCCAGGGTGACATTGGCATCATCACACCATTTAACCTGGAGCAACAAGTATCAACGACTGTCACTGTAAACTCTCGGCATCCTTCGCCAAACACCGCATTGTTGCGGGCAAAGGAAAAGGGCTGGCTTACCCTATGGCCTGAGCTAAAAATACACACCCACAACGCTGAAGTTACGTCTTAGGCAGGAATGACAGGCTCGCCAATAACAGTAACGCGGTGAAGCCTTCTTGGTGTGTCGCCATAGTCCGTAACAGCAAAGTGCTGTGTACATCGGTTATCCCAAATAGCGACACTGCCTTTTTGCCATTGAAAGCGCACTTGAAACTCGGGTTGCCGCGCAACACCGTATAACGTCTTCAACAGAGTTTGACTTTCTTTATCATCAAGCCCATTCACACAACGAGTGAACTGTTCGTTGATGTATAAAGTTTCAAGCCCGGTTTCGGGGTGTCGTGCAATCATGGGGTGTGTCACCTGACTGATAGATTTTGATTTCTCGGCAACACTGCTTTGACCTTTTTCATCTTTGCTATCGAATCGGCTCCCCTCAAAGGCATGGAGTCCATGAACCGCTGTCAAGTTCATCACACGCTCTTTGATATCCAGCGGCAATGTATTGAGCACAGCTTCCATAGACACCCAAATCGTATCCCCACCCTCGTTAGGAATCAGACTTCCGAACAAAATTGAGCATTTTGGAGGCGCAGCCTGCCACGTCATATCCGTATGCCAGAAGCTCTCACCGGGCGGATTGCCACGCGTCGTTTCTATCACACTAATTTGAGGATAGTTATCGACATGAGGGAAGAAAGGGTGCGGCTCTTCGAGACACCCAAAACGTTGGGCCAAAGCAAGGTGGTGCTCTGGTTCAAGGCATTGATCCCTGAAAAATATTACTTTGTGCTTGAGGAAAGCCTGGTAAATGATATCGAAATCTGAATCGCTCAGGACATTTAGATCGACGCCCGAAATGTTAGCGCCGATGAAAGGATTGATGGGGACAACGTTAATCACACTTTTTTCCTAATGGGCAGTATGGAAATCTGAGAGTTACCTTACAAAGTTTTACAGCAGATATGACAGGCTTACTGAACTATTTATTTCAATAAATTTGCCCAGTTTAAAAAAACTGGGCAAACATTAATACGTTTCTTGGAATGTCGAGTGAACACATTGACGCATTAAGTGACACTGTCACAGCGTATATTTGATATTAAATAAAAAATGAAGTGCCGTGTTAGGCAAGTCCATACTAGCACCATCGCCCAAGTCTAACCTGGTATAAGAATGGGAAACCTTGCCCTCAATACCCACAGAAACACTATCATTCACCATAAACTCTCGTTCGAGGCCAAACTGCCCAGTGACGCCTTTAACCTGATAGCCGTCATCCAACTTGAGACCATTAATAATAAGAGTGGGACTGGCGACAACAGGCCCGATACCTCCTCTCGCTACCCATTGATTTTTGGCAACAGCATAATTGAGGTAAATAAAATTGACGTCGTTGCTGATTTCAAGGTTATCTATGCCTTGGCCCACATCTTTTTCGTTTGCGTGTAGTTTGTTATGAATAAATTCCAGCTCATAAGCAGTAGAACCAGACCACTTACCTGCCTTAATGGCGAAATACAATGGTGAAGGCTTGGAGTCAAACGAAACATCATCAAGAACTATGTCTTGCTTGCCGTCTCGCTCAATTTCTATTTTTTCACTTGAATTAATGGCAGTGCCTAAACCAAAGGATAATTGCCATCCTTCTCTCGTTACGTCGGCCAAAACAGCGGGTGATAATGTAGCGGCTATAACTGCGGTTATTAGTGTTTTTTTCATAGCTAACCCCTGAGCCCAATGGCTTAAAAATATCAAACAGACAACAATTGACGGAGTAACTCTGTGTATTGCCATCCCAGAAAACTAGACGTTTCATCAATTAACACTAGTGGATGCAACTCTCGCTCGCCAGATACCTGGATGTTTATTTGCGTCGTCAAGTCATCAATCTGATCAAGCACATGTTTGCAGGTGTAAGCACATTCTCATCAAGTAGAAAACGGGCTTGAAGACTCAGTTTTTCCGTATTTTACGCTCTGCTGATTATTCTTGCTCTCATAGTTTGTTAGACAGTCAAAGCATCTTTTTCTGATGCTTTAATCATTTACACTGCCACTATCTCCCTAAAACGTGTGTGATGCTTGCCGCATATCTATGTCATTTCTATAAATTTTAAACTGTGTACTTTTCCGTTTTGAATCTGGCTGATACCCTAATGGTAACAAGAATCATTATCGGTAACATTGTATGTCATTACCAGAACCCAAGCTCCTAACTGTCGTAAACGCTCATTCTGTCACCCCAAACATGCAGCGCATTACCCTTAAAGGTGAAGCGATACACGATTTTCCTGAAGAATGTGAGGGTGGATATATTAAGTTCCTGTTTAACCATCAGGGCGGCACCGATTTAGATGGCTATTCGTATGAAAATCGACCTGTAATGAGGACGTATACCATTCGCCGCCATGATGCCGTTCAAGGTGAAATTGATATCGATTTTGTCCATCACGACACGACAGATGAAAGCTGCGGTTTTGCTTCACGCTGGTCAAAACACGCAAGTATTGGCGCTCACATCAACATACTCGGTCCAGGGCTGCTACAAGATCTGAACCCCAGTGCCGATGCGTTTTTCCTGGCGGCTGATATGACAGCCCTGCCCGCATTATCTGCGAAAATTAAACGTTTGCCAGAAAACGCTCAGGGCTATGCTGTGATTAAGGTGAAAGACGAGGAAGATCAGCAGACACTGGAGCATCCAGCCGGTGTTAAAGTGATATGGCTGAAAGGTACTGAGTCACTGCCGTCGAGCGTTCGTGCATTGGAATGGCCGGCAGGTAAAGTGTCAGTTTGGTGCGCTTGTGAGTTTGACGACATGCGCGTATTGAGGTCTTACTTCCGAAATGAGAAAGATGTAGACAGGGAAAACATCTATATCAGTAGCTACTGGAAAGAAGGCGTTACTGAAGATGGCCACAAAGTCATCAAACGACAGGATGTCGCTGAGCAGGAACAATCGAGTAAAACAACCGCTTAGAATAACAAGTCACTGGCCTGCCAATTTCCCATAACATCGGCAGGCTTCATTTATTCCCTAAATACTCTCGTCGACCTCTAAGTATTCCCAGATAATACCCTGCGCATAGTCAGTAATGTAATATCCTCATTCAGCAGCTGCGTCGACGCTTTTTCAAACCCACACTTCTGATAAAGACGGATAGCAGGAATATTTTTCAACGCCGTCGTCACTGATGTGGTGATATTGTCTTTACATACAAAAGAAACCAATGAAGTGCCAACACTTTTGCCAAATTGAGTGGGTTCGACGACCAAACGGTTAATATTAATAACGGTTTCATCCTCTTCTTCCATCGGCTCAATCTCAACAATGCCAACCAGTTTATGCATCAAGAACGCGCCAAAGAAGGTGCTTTTACTGCCGACAATATCTTCCACTTTCTCTGCCAGTGGCGGGAAAAATGTAACCCCAATAATATCGGCTTCGACTCGATATGAAGCCAACGAGAGAGATAACATATCTTTGGCAACAGAGAGAGAGCGGTGATCTAGCTTTTGTATTTTAAGCATTGTCGTTCAATAGTTTTTGGCAATAAACCATCAAACTTATCGTAATGAGTACAAGAATGCTCGGCGCCAGAAACATTCTTCGAACGGCCTCACTTAAGATTCTTTCTCTACTCTTTTTTTGCTCATTATGACGATTCAACGCGAGTAATTAATACCACCAAGCATCATTATCAGGTGTTTTTCCAATCTCAAATCTCTCACCAATCTTTGGTATAGCAACAGCCACACCTTTCTCCCTTCCAAGCTGTAGTGCTTTTATGAGTGGCTCATTCCAATCGTGGACAGATAGGTCAAAGGTACAGTTATGGACAGGCATCATGACCTTACCTCTTACATCAATATGTGCGGCTACGCTTTGCTCAGGAAACATGTGAACAAAAGGCCAATGGATATTGTAAGCACCCGTTTCTATCAGTGTTAGGTCGAACGGCCCATACTTTCGTCCAATTTTTTTGAACCCAGTGAAGTAACCCGAATCACCACTAAAAAAGATACGTGCTGACTTCGCCAAAACAGCCCAACCTCCCCATAGCGTGCTGTCCCTGTCCAACACGCCTCGACCAGAAAAATGCTGGGCTGGCGTAAACACAAAGTTGATATTGCCGACATTGACTGACTTCCACCATTCAAGCTCAATGATTTTTTCAGGCCGGACCCCCCAATCAACCAGATAAGGTTTAATTTTGAGCGGCACCAAGAAAACATTGGTCTTTTCAGCGAGGGCGGCAATAGAGGACTCATCAAGATGATCATAGTGATCATGACTGATCACCACGACATCAACAGTGGGTAATTCAGCAATAGTGATGGGGACAGGGTGAAATCGTTTGGGACCCGCAATCTGTGTGGGGGATGCTCGCTCACTAAACATAGGATCGGTCAGAATCAACTTACCCTCTATCTTCATCAAAACCGTAGAATGCCCCAGCCGATATACGACATTCTTAGTTTCATCAACGAGTTGATCCGGAGTAATTTTATCGATAGGTATTGGCTCAACGGGCGAAGCCAGTGGTCGTTTTGCAAATAGGTACTCATTAGCGACTGACAACAATGAATTGATATCTGGTCTTTCAATAAGCTCACTATTCGTGTACGTCTCAGGATATTGTCTTTCCACCGTGCTCGTGTTTCCACAGCCACTCAAAGCGATGAAGAATATCGACAGCCAAAATCTAAAATACCTTTTCATCCTACTGCCCTATTCCTTTTTTAGCAGCACATCATGGTGAAAAGCAGAATAACGCAACGTTTGGGTTAAAGAAAAAAGCAGATAGCTTAAATACATAAAGTGGGAGTTTAGAGGGGTAATGCTTTGTCAATTAGGCAAGGTGTGACCAGAAACCTTTAAGCACTCATATTGATAATATCTTGCAGGCTCATGTGAAAGGCTCTGGGTTAAAAAGACTCTGGGTGGGACGACTCTGGGTGAAAAGGAGCTTAGCAAAGAGGCTATCACCGAAAAGGCACCTGGCAAAAAACCGACTAGTAAAGAAAGAGTCCTGCAAAGCAAGACTCTCTATGTTGTGACTGTTGCTGTTCAATATCGGGGAGCAAAAATGGCTGTCAGAATTGATATCCCATATTGAGAGTCAGTGCTTCTTTAACTTCGCCTTCATCCTCTGAGAAGATGATGGAACCACCAAATTTAACGCTTTGCTTGTTAATGCCGTCTACGAAGTAAACGTATTGCGGAGCAACATAGCCCTGCCACTCATTTTTGTCATCAAGCGTATTGTAGGTTGTGCCAACGTGGACGCCGACAGCATGCTTATTATCATCTGCAAAAAAGAGCGATGTACTCAAATATCCTGCTCCAACACCACAATCAGTGCTGATATCGTTATTACTATGTTGAACCAGTGCAAGGCACCCTGCCGAACCATACATTAATGACTCTTGGCTATTGATGCCATAATATCCACCAATTCCGTTGTAATTGGACCCCATCCCTAATCCAATTTTATGCTCGGATGCCGCTACACTGCTGGAAAATGCTGCGAACCCAGCTAAGAGAGACAGCATAATAGCTGAACGTTTCATGAAAGATCCTTAAAAGCTGTTAACGATGAATTCAAAAAAGTGGGAGGCTGTATAGTTACTTTTTTAGCGCAACAGCCTGTTCTAGATATACTAAGGTGCCTGATTGCATATAGCTTTAATCAGGTAAAAGGCGGAAATGAATTTTGAACCCACTTCAAATGTTTTATCTTCTGGTCCTTCATAAACGGCATAACAAAGAACTATAGATGTAATAACGACTGCTAATTAAATCAGCATTACGCCATTACACCCAATCGAAAGCGCAAACCTCAAGGTCGTTTTATCTGATACAACGCACCGTGTTCGTAGTCATTACTTGCCGCTTTGTACTTCTTCCACCCCAAATATTGCGCAATCTTTTGACTGGATACATTGCTATCGGCAATAAACACCTTCACTTGATCGAAGTCAGTAGATGCCGCGAGTTCTGATACAGCAAGTTGACACATTTTCTTAGCGAAACCTTTGCCCCAAAATTTACGACGCAGAAAGTATCCAAAATCATCGACACCATCGATTTCTGTTACCCCACAAAAACCAACAAGTTCTCCAGAAACAGGTAATCTAAATGCGAAACGCTTTTGTTGGGTAAATTCGTGCTCAAACCATGCTTGCGCTTCAGCGTCTGACAATGGCCTTCTAGGACCGAGATATTTCATCACTTCAACGTGTTGAAGCAGGTCGAAAGTAGCGTCGCGATCAGTTATCGCGATACGAGATAGTCTGATATTTTCAGTCAATTTAACTGCCACTCCCTATTAGTCAGTGAGAGAAAAATGATGGCTGGCGATCTTAAATCCTTCACGTAAATAAAACTTATGCGCGGAAAATCTCTGTACACCCGAGTCAAGATGGATTTGCTGACAACCTGTCGCAGTAGCATACTCCTTAAACCATTTCATTAGGCAGGCGCCAACCCCATGAGAGCGGCTAGACGTATTTGTCACCAAGTCATCGATATAAATATGTTTTCCCCAAGCGAGCTTCTCGCCAATAACAAAGCCAGCGACGCCCAGAATATCTTCGCCTGATTTTACGTAGACAATCTGATAACCATTTTCCTGTTGTTTTTCTATTTGCTGGGCCAGAGAAAAGTAATCGTAAGAGGTTCGAAGTTGAAGCATCACGTTAAGCACTGCCTCATAGTCTGCATCTTTGGTGAGTAATTTAACGTCCATTAATTATCATTAACCCCTATGTTTTGCTTTGAAAAAGTATCCGCTTATAGCAGTAAGAAAACCGTCAGAGAGAATATCGCTCAGAGCCAACTTTATGAATAAGAATGAAAAGATAGTTCACCGAAATTGTATTGAAGAAGAATTGTATGGCAGAAGATTAGCGAGGATGTAGGAAATTTTTGGATGAGATGAATCTTTTGCGAACAAACACAAATGAAAAGTTTGTTCTTATTTTTGGAGAACCCTTTAAGAATATATCACTTTCATGTTATCGCTCAGCGATCTTGAATAAGTGATAAGCAACAACCGTTATTTCTCAGTAAAAAAGACTGAACCTGACAATATTGAGAGCGATCAGCGGATATCTTTCCTGAGCTGTCGCTGATAATACGACTTGCCACAGGCATTTTGATGCCACCAGAATAGTTTGTGTAAAAGCGTTAGATCGGCAAACCAAAAGTCTTCTGGCCTAAAGTTTAGAGTTGGAGCGACAGAACCCAATGCTATCTCTGCCATTACTATACCGGGGCCTTCACTACACTCTCTTTTAGCAATCACCTCTCCAAAAGCATTGACAACCTGCGTTGCACCGACAAATTCAGACTGATAATTCACAGCCACTGTAGAGCCCGGCACACAAAGGCACTTGCCACTGAATTGACCACAATGAGAAGCATGAATCACCGGCGCGCCTATGGCTTTAGCTAAACGAGATGGAGACTCCGATGACAGGCGTTGGTTAATTTTACTGATTCCCGCCAAAGCGACGCTTACTAGAGGCCAGTTATTTGGGATATTCCACCAATGAGTGCCTGTCATAGCCAGCCCTATTTTTCCTTTCAGGCGCGATAATGTCTGTGAACGAATCAACTCCCAACATACGGCAGCACCCACACCACCCAGTGCAGTACTCATAACTCCCTCATCACTGCCCCCCTCATAAAAGCAGTTCTCCCACATTGTCGGTAAATCTTTATCGTGAAAATGCACCGTTCCATCTGGTTCTACAAAGTAATACCGGTTATAGACTGACGAGCCAGTACGAATAAGTGCAGAGCCGCCAATATACCCACTATTTTCTGTTGCCAAGGTTTTGAGTAAATGCAGTGCGCTATTATTTTTGTCGCTTATGGTGAGGTCTGGTGTGTCATCAGCCAAAAAGACAGGAGAACTGAAGAATTCGGGTAAAGCTACAATTTTCGCGCCAAGCACAAAAGCTTCAGTAGCCATGTCCCTCGCCTGCGCCAAATTGTAATCAAGATCGCCTAGCTTTCCTTCCATCTGAACAGCAGCAGCAATCAATGTCTCTTCCTTGCACATCGTGTATCTCCGTTTCCCATAGAGCGAACCGCGAGTCTCATGCCATTACTAAGAAAAATCGACAATAAGATGAGTACAGTAGATGTTACATGTATTTCGATGTTCCGGGCGTTTCATCACCTCCCGACTGCCCGACAGTTCCACATTTGATAATCTGACGTCAGACATTTTCAAAATAGAAACGCCATACATTGCACACCGTTTTTCACACCACTTTGTACGTTGCCTCGTTCATTATTCGCCGTAGAATCCAAAAAAATATTGCTGTGATAGAAATGAAAATCACATTTTTGACCAGCTATTGACACTCGCAGCATCATTCTCTTCGTATAGTATTTTTAATTAATCATAACGATCTGACTCACTGAGTGCGTCATTAGGCAGACTGGCAATGAATGAATTAACAGAGAGATCCATCGGGTGCCCTTATTGTGGGGAGGTGATTGAAGTATTAATCGACTCCACCGATATTGATCAGCAGTACATTGAAGATTGTCAGGTGTGTTGCAAACCTATTGTGTTTAAAATTTATGGCAGTTTCGATGGTAACGTTGATGTACATGTTTTTAGTGAAGACGAAGCATACTAGCGAAAAATACTCCATCCGGATGCGGTGATAACTGAAAATCGATCTTGTTTTTCATTGGTCAGAAACATTTATTCAACTTCGCTATCATTTATATCTTCATGAAAAACAGCAAAAGTCGACATTAAAAATTCTACATAGGCTGCATAAAAACTGGTTTTCATTTCCTTAAAAAAACCTAGATCAAACAATCATATGCATGTAATTAACAGACATGTGTAATTACAGTAGTCTTGCGCCGCTTTTGCTACTTAACGCCTCTATGTGTAGATGGCGTTTTTTAAAAATGAATACGTATTAAAAGGATGAACAATGAAGAAGTATGTTTTTCTTGGTTTAGGTCTGTTTAGCTCAACGTTTTTCTCGTTACCCACAATTGCTGCACCTTATGGATTTTATGTTGAAGCTGAAGGAGTGGAAGGACAGTCACTAAAAGATATGCTTGGAACGATTGCAGCACGAGGACAAAAACCACTCTCTTACTCACAGGTTTGGCAAGCTCTAAAGGACACCAATGAAGATCCGAACAACTCGGACAATGTCATTCTTTATTACAGCGGACGCTCTCAAGCTAAAAGCTATACCGCCTCCGGATCAAATGATCAAAATGCATGGAACCGTGAACATATTTGGCCGAAATCATTTGGGTTCAAACGTAAAAACCAATGGGGATATACAGATCTTCATCACTTACAACCGACAGACGTTAAGATCAATGCTATCCGTTCTAATAAAGACTTTGATTACGGCGGCTCCCCTATTTCAAAATCACCGTTAAACAAAACCGACTGGGACAGTTTTGAGCCCCGTGACGAAGTTAAAGGAGATACCGCGCGCTCTATTTTTTACATGGCGGTTCGCTATGACGGAAATAGTGGCAATATGCCAGACCTTTATTTGGTAAATGATACATCCAGTTCATCAGGCTCCTACAAGATGGGCAAAATTTGTACGCTTCTTGAGTGGCATAATGCTGATCCCGTAGATAACTGGGAGCGCCAACGTCATGAAAAAGTCGTGAAGTGGCAGGGTAACCGAAACCCATTTATCGATAACCCGAAATGGGTTAATGATATTTATGGCGATGACTGCTAGCAGTCATTAAATATTACAAAAAGAGCGGGTTATGCCCCGCTCTTCCTGGGACGAAATCGGTACCTATATTCTCAATTCCGGCAAGGTAGCCATCTTTTAACCTATTTTTAGTAAATATAAGATGGCTCTGTTGAGTCGTTGTTGAGTCGTTGTTGAGTCGTTGATGAGTCTTACTCTGCTCCGGCAGCTAAAAAAGCATCGACTGTTTTTTCAGGTAACCCTGTTAATCTGATCATCCCTCCAATAGGCGACTGTATGACGGCAACATTCATTAGTTGACCGTTTGCACTCAAGGCCATTTTTTCGCCAATATTCGCTGACGATATTTTCCAAAGTCGTTCGGCTGCCGCCTTCGACAATGTCATGTTTACTGAGGTTGGCTCCGCGTCAACGCGGGTTGTTGCAATAATGTCCTTTTCCGTAACCACTGCCTGGCCTCGCAGGTGATGTTGAATAAGAGCGATTTCCGGTTTGTTTCCCTCGGGCATGGTGAGCTGACTATCTGCAAGATACAAAGCTAATTGGGGTTGCGGGGAAGACGTACAAGCAACAATCGACACGACTAGCGCAAAGAACACAATGTATTTCATTAGATTTTCCTAATTGATGGCATGGTTTAAGAATACGAAGAAGAATTTATGATGAACTCAGGACGACATTCATCTATGTACAGTCACATGAAATTAGACAAGGCAAATCTTCAATAACGTGAGATCGCCCTGTTCTACACCGCTAAGTTGTCCTGACTTAAGCAAGTAAACCAATCAATGTTCACATCAATAATACTGCTATCTATTACTGTGTGATGAGTCTTTATTGGTAAGCACACTCACATATGCAACGATACTGGTAATGTAAACTTGCTAGCTTAATTATCCATACATTCACTGCTGCACCCTATGAGTGAGAACTCTTTTATATCAAATGAGCATCCGTTCTTTCTCGTTTCACATCTCTGGAGGCAAAGCAATGAAAAAAGAGGATATTACCGAACAAAAGTTCCGCGTCACACACATGATAATACTGCCGATATTCTTGTTCGGTTGCGGAGGTCATGCAGAACAGACAGCCACATCCGGTAAGAATAACACCCAAAGTAATGATATTACTGATATTAAATTCAAAAATCGAAGTGGAGACTGCAAGTATCATATTGGTCAATATTCTGCCAATGTGAACGATATCCAGCGCGATAAGATGTTTACTGGCCGAATCAGTATCTCTGTTGATGGTGATAAGTGCGTTATTCGATCAAACTCAATCCCCAATCATGATTTTAATGATACTTCAGCGCGATTCGTGACAGATACAGCTGAGTTAAGTAAAACCTATGAATTTGCCGCCAGCCCCAAGCAGCAAGCCTCACCTGAACCTTTGAGTCTCAGACTATCAGAAGTCGTGTTGTTAAACGGGGTAAAAATCGATTTGCTCGCCGCTGCTTGCTATGGCGTCGGACAAGGTGAGCAACTTGGTAATGAAAAAATAGGCTGCTTCGACGATCAGATAGATAACCCCTGGCGTTACGATCCCATGTCCAGCCTCAATAGATTCGGTACAGATCGCCACAATGCACATGTCCAACCCACGGGCGAATACCACTATCACGGCAATCCAATCGCATTATTTTTACAAGACTGTGCGGGACGAGAAGCGTCACCTGTTATTGGTTTTGCCGCTGATGGCTTTCCGGTATTTGGTCGCTGCTTTCGCGACCCCACCGACGGAGAAACAAAGGTAGCGACATCGAGCTATCAATTGAAGACTGGAGCCCGAAAAGATCAGGCAGGATATACCACTCCGGTGGGCGGGGTCGGCAGCGTTGCGAGTAATACATACGATGGACAATTTCGTGGTGACTGGCAATTTATCGAAGGCAGCGGCTCATTGGATGTATGTAACGGAATGACGATCAACGGCCAGTATGGTTACTATGTGACAGATAGCTATCCATGGGTGCTTGGATGCTTTAAAGGGAAACCCGACGACTCGTTCTCAATGCATGGTGGCTCAGGTGGCAGAGGACATCGTCATCCGCCAAAGAAACCCTGATCAGGGAATACTGAGTTGTGCAGCAACATACTTATTAGTGGTGTTGAGGGTACAACCTGAGTTGCCGTACCCTCTTCATTAAGACGACCTGAAATACTCGACTTTCAGGGCCAATGTTATCGATTGATGTATAGGATCGATTTAGAGAATCAATTTACAACAACGATTAAGAAGATCGATTCAGAAAATCAATGCAGTGCGGCCGTAAATGGGATATGCCGGCAAATATCGGCTTCCGCCTCTAATATTTCTTTCAATCTCTTATCAATCACATCCTTGTCAAAATACTCGTAACCAAGCTCGACAAAAAGGTTTTTGTGTTTTTCTTCCGACTTCGCAATTGCCACATAAAAATCCTTCTCTTTCCCTTCAGGAAGAGCTTCTGCAACGAGAGAGAAACGTTCGTGCCCCCGGGCTTCTATCACGGCACCCACAAGCAAACGATCAATTAAAAATTCATCACTCCCCTGACGAAACAATGCACGCATTGCTTTCACATAGGGATCTTTTTGATCGTGACCCAATGTCACGCCACGCTCAATAAGAAGCTTCAAAACCTGCTTGAAATGGATCATTTCTTCGATGGCAAGATCTGCCATGGCTTTCACTAGTTTTGTCCTGTCTGGATAATGGCCCAACATTGACATCGCCATGCCTGAGGCTTTCTTTTCTGCTGCGGCATGATCCTGTAAAAACGTATCGAAGTCGGCAAGTACGTTTTCAGTCCAGTTGAATGGCGTGAGGTACTTCAATTCAAACATATAAATCCTTAATCCGTAGTCATTGTCTGTTTGGTATTTTCCACGCTGTTCCACGTAGCATCCTGTATAAAAGCGAGTAATTCGCTGTCCTTTGCCGTCTTTCCACGGCGGGTAGAGCTCACTTTTAACGGGTGTTTTAAGTCGTTCCATGCCGTGACTTTCCCGTTACGTTTAATCTCGGCATTCGCCTGTGTTGCAGCGGCACATTTAAAAATTGGCAAAGCAGGTCATGGCAGTCGGCGTCAGCGATATCCAAACATATGTAGTTAGTTTTATTTTGTTGGAAGTAATGAAGAGCTTGCCTTCGATGTTGTTGATAGCAGGTTTCCAAAAATTCAAAATCGTCAATCTTGTCTGTAGTAAGGCCTTGAAAGGTATTGAAAAAGCAACGCTTTATCGTATCGTTGAACCCTCCATGCTCAGAAAAAAGGTTATCCGCCATTCTGGAGAGCAAGCGTGATATTGAAGGTAACCACACTGCCAGCGGCCTCTCTAGATAAATAAACCTAGCATCTGGATATTTTCGATGGAGTAACATGTAGTCGTTAAAAACGGGCGTATCCGCAACCACCTCAGCATTAACTATGGTCTCTACCGTATAAGCTGTGTGAGCAGTTGAAAAACCAAGATCAATACAGGCTTTACATAAGCTTGTTGTCCCTGTCCGTGGTAATCCAACGATAAAAACTTTGCTCATGGCAGCCCCCTTAACGTTCAAACACATTGTATGTTCAAACACATAGTTTGTTCAGACACACAGTATAAAGAATCGTCCCAGACGCAGATAGAGCAACTCCTTGTCCAAAATATAGTGACGGCTCTAAAGTTAATTCAAAAAAAGGGAATCAAATAACCCGGTGCATCCGGTACGGGTTTAAAAAAAGATGCGATGATGGATATACGGGAAAGGGAATCGAAAAAAATAGATGGGCGACAGAGTTATTTATTCCGACACCCACCTATGCATGTTTGTACTATTTACTGGCGGAAAACAATACGGTCGAAAGCATACTGTTTTTGGCTTTTCAATATCAGCAAGATGAAAGTTCAGCCCAGTTCATCACGATTTTTTTGTGGTTCTGACCGACAAATAGAACGCGATTATTATCGGGGTTTTCCTCAATTCGCCATATGTAGCGGGCACCTGGCTTATCCCAGCGCTTAAGAAGGGTTCCTGCCTTGTCATAAGCAAGAATAGCCATACCCTCTCTATTATCGACGTAGCTGGCAGCCCAGTAGCTTGCTTTTGCTGTTTTTAAAACCGGATATTCATCTGCCTCAGCCAGTTTATCAGGGTTAACCAAGGCAACCGGTTTTAGACCAGATGGAAACGCCGGCATACGCACGATCGATATTGGTGTATCAACCGTTACATAAATAGGCTTTGGATTAATTAGTTCAATATCGTGTCCAGACTTATCTTCCTTGGTCCAGCTTTTTCTCGATTTATCGAGATGTACCAGATCGGAAAGCACCTCGTCTTTCGTGATAGCATCAATTTCCTTAATAGCCGGAAGCGCATTCTTCTGTATTAAATTCTCGATGATTGCCTCGGACAAGGTGATATGGCTAGCCAACAGGCTATCACACGTCGTTTTTACTGCTTGAAGCATATCAACGAGAGCAACAGATTTCTCTTTTGCCATCATGAGTACGGCTCGATATTGATCAGCCTGGTGAATGCCATGCCGAAGCTTATCTCGCATCTCAGCACCCTCGAAAGCGTCTATGGCGAAACCAATTCCGACAACAACGACACCAGCGACAAGCCCGGCAACAATACCGCCCGCCAATGCCCCAACGGTTAATTCCGACCCCATAACGGTTGCCATCACCGTTGCAGCTGTTTCTGCCTCTAAGGCCCCAGTCTCAACTAACATTGCCGTTGCTGCTGGGGCCAAATAGGAAACCGTTGCAACCATTCCACCAATATCCAGCAATACCTTACTGACTTCGACAACACTGTCTGCCTTACTCATTTGATCAACAACACCCGCAGTCTTCAAGATGTCGACAGAGTGAACACCTGGCGGTTTTAGTCCCGCCTTTCGATATACCGCAGCAATACGGGAATTCACCTCAGGCAGGAGCTGATGAAAATCAGCACAGGCACTCTTAGCGTCAGACAGAAAATGATGAGCGTCTGATGACAGTTCCAACAAACGTTTTTTTCGCTTGTCATTGTCTGGATAGAAGATGGACATTGCTATTCGTCCCTATTAGCGCGGGTCGTCGGTGGTGTAAGAATGACGAGAGTGATCCAGTGTTTTGAGCTCATCGAGGATCGTGTCTTCAGTGATCGCTTGTTCTTTCTCGATAGCTGGTGCCGCATCTTTGGTGATAAGGTTTTGAATCACTGCATCGCTGATTTCAAGACCGATACCTTCGATCGCGTCGAGTGACGTTTTGATTGCGCGTAAGGAATCTAACAGTGTCGCTGCTTTCTTCTGAGATAAACGCACTGACGTTCTCATTGGATAAATTTCATCAATGGCGTCAGTCAATTTTGCCTTAGCCTCTGCACCTTCGATTGCCTGAAAACCAATATCAATACCGGCAATGGCAATGCCGCCAACCATGCCACCGATAATCGCACCTGCAATGTCACCTGTGGTGATTTCTACTTCACGGCCAACAATAGGCAAGGTGAACTCTCTTAATACATTTTTAGCCGTGTCTTCTGCCATTATACCTGTTGCAACCAGTGCACGGGTTGCGCCTGGAACAAGGTATTTTGCGGTTGTTACCAGGCCTGCGATGTCAGCCACGATTTCAGACACTTCCAAAACCGTTGAATCGTCCGATAAATCGGCAACGCCGGATTCTTTAAAAATATCGACTTTTCTTACTGAAGGTGCCTGAAGGTTGGCTTCACGATAAACATCAGCAATTACCTGATTAACCTCACCGAGAAGTTCCTCAAACGTGTCATAATCAGTCTGTGCTTGAAAAAGATAGTCTTGAGCGTCCGTACCAAGCTCTACCAGTCGGGTTTGTCGTTTTTCATTATCGGGATAAGTAATACTCATAGCCGTGTTCCTTTTTTGTTGAGAGTTATTGATTAAAAAGAGTGTCGCCATCATTTTGAATAACGCACTTCCTTGATGCGTCTTATCGCACTTTTGCCTGATCATAAATATCGGTAGAAAATCAAGGGCTGATAAAGTAAATCAGCTCCCTTTTATGCTAATGAATTTTCTGTGTGAGGATCATTTTTCAATCATTTCACATAAAAACCACTATATTTCTATTTCAGTATCGCAGTGAGTAAGAGCCAATGCAGACTAAACATTTAACTAAACATCAAAAATAATTATCTTTAATGTTTACCAATCAAAACGACAAAATATTATATATGCAATGATAAGATTTCATTTTCGTTCGGCATAAATCTCAATTTAAATTGAGATAAAAATAGAAGTTTAAGCAACTAAGTATTAGATAGGAACAGAACTTACGCGTTAAAAAATAGAAATATAGATCTTATCTATATATTAATCTCACTATTAACAATATCACATTTAATAATTATATTTCTATCAATTAATGGATTATGACGTTAATAATATTTAAAACCCAAAATTATTTTAGTAGTGTATGAATAGTTCCAATACCTAAAAAACCAATCTATTAGCCAAAAACCTTTATTTAATAAACCTTGTGACAACAAAGTATTGACAAGTGCATTTCATTTGCAACATTCGACAGAGTGTCAGAATGAGGTGAGAATAATAATCTCTTCTTTGAGGCGATAATCTAATAGAAGTTAGACATAAAAGTGGAATAATAGTGTTCAGATGCATCATGATTACAGCAATGTGACCTTTGCCAATGTAGTAAATAAATAATATGGTATTTTGTCGCACTGTAATTTTAAATTGTCAAAAGCATACAGTAGCTTGGAGATATGCAATGAACAGCTGGTTAGACTTTTTCCCTTGGATTGCCATGGCGATAAAACTTATTGCTTTAGGTGTTGCTGGTTACTTTGCCATTAAGTGGCATTTCGATCAGGATAAGAAATTGAAGGAAAAAGAGAGACAAGAAGGAAAAGTAAACTAACTACCTTAAGCGCGCTTCACCTTTTGCTCTCCTGCTTTTTGCGCACAGCACTCATAAATAAGCGTTTTACACGTTCTCTCTTTGGCGAGAAATCTATTGTTTCTCGCCAAAGACCCTAGAAAAACTCAACCGCAACAACTGACTACCCATACCAGGTGTTCGTTATCGAAGAACACTCCAACATCTACACTAACCTATGCAAGTCAGAACTTAATTTAGCCAACAGTCAACGCAATCATCTGTTGATGTATGAGCGACGTCATCTGCTGTAATAATGAAGATGGCTACCCTACTTTCACCACTAACCAATTGGCTGACGATTAAGAAAGAGCTAGAGAATGCATTATCTGATATGTGTCGTTACCATGTGTTGTTAACCAGGGCGGAGTAGAGCTTGGCTTTTACGAAGAAAAGACCCGCCAATAAAGGCGGGACATCATTAATTTAAAATATCGATAGGGCCATGGTCATCGCAGTGGTCGCCATGAGGATGATGCAGCCTTCCATCGACAATATAGTCAATATGATCACCATGCTGTATAGCTTCGTGACCACATCCCGGTCCATGAACGTGCTCATCACAAACGTGTAGTGGTTTACATTCATTTGGGTTGGTATCGGTAAAATCAATCACATGCTCGTCACAATGGTCACCGTGCGGATGGTGTAGCTTGCCATCAACCAAGTAATCTGTGTGGCCGTTATGTTGAATAGCCGTATGACCGCAATTTGGCCCATGCGTATGATCGCCGTGTGAGAAATCTTTGGTGCAGGTCATGTTAACTCTCCTCATTGATATCCAATGTACATTGTTTATTTTAATATTTTTATCGAGTCATGGTGTCAGAAGTATGAATGTTCTCAACTTTGTCACGCTAGCCTCAATACGAGATTCCTGAGAGGTAATATAAGGTAGACTGCCAAAGAAAAACATCAGGAATCGATAATTTAAAAAGAATATATCGCAAAGTTTGATTGTCTTAACAACATTAAAAGGTTATCGCTTCCTAAATAATGTTTTACACGAATGATACTGATATTAGTCACATATTAAGCTTACATTTTCCTCACTTAAAATATGAATGCAATGCGACAATAGATCGATGCCCCTCATTCACTCTTCTCAGTTCAGGGCCCAATAGTTTCATTTCGACACATTTTGATAGCTCTCTAGTATCTTGTAGCAGATGGTTCAAAATCCTTTGCAGGATAAAACACCGATATAGGAAATACGAATTATATTAGACAATTTAGCAGAAATGGATATTTATCCAGTATTGTTTGATAGACTAATTACCCTATCTCACACAACACGTATCGAGAAATCCTTCATCCTGATTGACGTTCACTTTTGGATAAAATTTTCTTACCTAAAACAGCGGCATTAGACTCGCATAGTGCTGTTGCACTAACTCATTTTTGGGCGATTTCTAGTTACGCCAGACAATCTTAGCGGCTCTGAGATAGCCTTACGCATAACGCTTGGCATAGCGAGCAGGTTAAGAGTGGTTTCAAGGGCGGTATATGGTGATGACTGTAGGACCCGAAAAATTCTTTTTTCGCGGGGGTCGCCCTCGTTTGAAGGCAAAAGAGACAGAGAAGAACCTACTCGCCCAACCATAATGATTTGCGACGGACCACATGATTTTTGAAGTAGGGTTATGAAGCCACTCCAATTAATAGCGCAGTAGAATCATCTGATTTTTTTTGACAGTAAAATTTTCATCACACTTTATTACGCAGTAGGCAGTTTTCATGAAAAATTTGGCTTTATCTTTATTACCTCTCACCGTTTTAATATCGGGGTGTAATACAGATAGTGACGGTTCTATCACACGCATTGGCCTCCCCGATGGATACTATATACAGACTAACGATTCTACTGGGGACTGGGAGTGGTCATTTACGTTGTATGAAGGTAATGTTTATGACTTTATCTTCTCTGGAAGCTATAAACAGGATGCTGAATCAATATCGGGTTATATAAATACAGTTAACGGAAAACCTTACGAATACTATAATAATGAGTTTGCATTTCTTTACTCGCCAGAAAGCGAAGTAAAGTATGTTGGTAAAGGTTATAGCGAAGGTTTGACTCTTCACTCAGCCAACACAAAAAATATCGA
>NZ_LYBM01000052.1 GCF_001707825.1 Veronia pacifica
AATTTTTGACGCCGTTTCCGTCGTACCGATTTGGCATGGTTTCCAGTTTGGAAGCCGCTCTCCGTGTCGGTGAGGCGGCATTATAGGGAGCTGTGAAAACTTGGCAACCCCTTTATTGAGGTTTTTTTTAAAAAAGAGGCTGTTCGGACAACTTTTAGGCAATGTGGGTGAATATTAGCATTATGGTTCTGTTTGGGGCGCGGAATAGCTCTAAAAAAAGAAGGCTGCCTGCTGGCAGCCTTCCCTATTACTGTGTTGCTTGTATTGCATTTCCCTTCACGAGCAACTTAACAGGTTTACCCGGCTTGATTTTCCCGGACAAAATAGATTGCGCTAATGGGTTCTCCACACTCTGCTGAATCGCTCTTTTTAACGGCCTTGCTCCATATACTGGATCAAAACCAGCCTGTGCAATAAAGCTGAGTGCTTCATCAGTCACTTTTAGTGACAATTCCCTCTCGGCCATTCTTTGACCCAGTAGATCCAACTGGATACTGGCAATCTGCTTAATATGCTCTTCGCCGAGCGGATGGAAAACCACTGACTCGTCAATTCGGTTAATGAACTCGGGTCTAAAATGACTGGCAACAACCTCCATGACGGTATTTTTGATGTTGTCGTAATCCATTTCACCAAAGTTCTCCTGAATACGATCTGAGCCTAAGTTAGACGTCATGATCACGACAGCATTGCGGAAGTCTACTGTACGCCCCTGTCCATCGGTAAGGCGACCATCATCTAACACCTGTAGTAAAAGGTTGAAAACATCTGGGTGTGCTTTCTCTACTTCATCAAGCAGTATCACCGAGTAAGGCCGACGGCGAACTGCCTCAGTGAGATATCCACCCTCTTCATAGCCGACATATCCCGGAGGCGCACCAACCAATCGTGCCACAGAGTGTTTTTCCATGAATTCGGACATATCAATCCTCACCATGGCATCACTACTATCGAACATAAAATCAGCCAGTGATTTACATAACTCTGTTTTCCCTATCCCGGTTGGACCAAGAAAGAGGAAGGAGCCAATTGGTCTATGCGGATCGGCAAGGCCGGCACGACTGCGACGAATAGCGTTTGCTACCGAGGAGACGGCTTCTTTCTGACCGATCACCTTGTCATGTAACACTGACTCCATCTGCAGCAGTTTTTCTTTTTCACCCTCGAGCATTTTGGCTACTGGAATACCTGTCTGGCGAGACAGCACCTCAGCAATCTCCGCGTCCGTCACCCTATTTTTGAGTAATGACATTTCCTGCATTTCAGCCTGACTGGCAAGGTCAAGCTGACGCTCCAGTTCTGGTATTTTTCCATACTGTAACTCTGACATTCGATTGAGGTCACTTGCACGTCTGGCTATTTCCAGATCCGTCCGCGCCTGCTCAAGTGCAGACTTAATATGCTGTGTGCCGGATAATGCCGCTTTCTCGGTTCTCCAGATTTCTTCAAGTTCAGCAAATTCACGTTCTTTTTCTTCAACTTCTTGCTCCAGAACATCGAGTCGCTTTTTACTCGCGTCGTCACTTTCTTTTTGAAGCGCCTGCTGCTCGATTTTGAGTTGAATAAGCCGACGCTCAAGACGGTCGAGTGATTCTGGTTTAGAGTCAATTTGCATCCGGATACTGGACGCCGCCTCATCAATGAGGTCTATCGCCTTGTCAGGCAACTGACGATCGGAGATGTAACGATGTGACAAGCTGGCCGCTGCAACAATCGCTGGGTCAGTGATCTCGACGGCGTGGTGAAGCTCATAACGCTCCTTCAACCCGCGAAGTATGGCTACGGTATCCTCAACACTGGGTTCATCCACCAGCACTTTTTGGAATCGACGTTCAAGCGCAGCATCTTTCTCAACATACTGACGGTATTCATCCAGCGTCGTCGCTCCCACACAGTGCAACTCACCGCGAGCTAACGCTGGTTTTAGCATGTTCCCCGCATCCATTGAGCCTTCGGCTTTACCTGCACCTACCATGGTGTGAATCTCATCAATGAAGAGAATTATGTTACCCTCTTCTTTGGAGAGCTCGTTAAGCACTGCCTTCAACCGCTCCTCAAACTCACCGCGGTATTTTGCACCAGCAACCAATGCACCCATATCAAGAGAGAGAACACGGCGATTACGTAAACCTTCCGGCACTTCGCCGTTGACGATACGCTGAGCCAGTCCCTCAACAATGGCGGTTTTACCCACACCGGGTTCGCCGATGATCACCGGATTGTTTTTTGTCCTGCGCTGAAGAACCTGAACTGTCCGCCGAATCTCCTCGTCACGTCCGATAACCGGGTCCAGCTTGCCTTGCTCTGCTCGCTCTGTCAGATCTATCGTGAATTTTTCTAAAGCCTGACGGTTTTCTTCTGCATTGGGGTCATCAATGTTCTGACCACCACGAACCTGATCGATGGCCTCTTCTACTTTTTTCGCTGTCAAACCATAACCACGAAGCAATTCACCCAACGGGCCTTTGTCATCGACAGACGCTAGGATGAATAACTCAGAAGAAATATATTTGTCTTTCCGTTTCTGTGACAGCTTGTCACACATATTAAATAACAGTCCCATACCGTGCGATAACTGAATATCGCCGCCAGTGCCTGTCACTTGGGGCAGTCGATCAAGTATCTCGCCAAGGCTGGAACGAAGCTGAGTAATATCAATACCCATCAGGGTCATAAGCGGACGAATGGCACTGCTGTCCTGGTTGAGGAGAGATACCATTAAGTGTGCCGGTTCAATGAACTGATGATCACGGCCCAATGCCAGCGACTGGGCGTCAGATATGGCTAGCTGAAATTTACTGGTGAATCGGTCAAGGCGCATAGCCCCTCCTCTGTTTACATCAATAACCTTTACAGATCAGATGGGAACAGCAATCACTAATTTCAAGCTTGGGTGATAATTTTTGCTCTGTCTATCAAGAGCGGTGAATCTTTTACAATAAAATCTGCGGCGATTAGCACTTTTTATCTTGGGAGACATTGAGCGTGGAAACGATGGGCAGTCACTGGTCGGCAAATCAGTTCCGTCTTGAACACAAAGCTAGAGTTATCTTTTAGTCTTCAAGCCAAATAAAGCTCGCCTGACGCCCAGTTTGTTGGTCGCGGCGATATGAGAAAAAACGGTCTGGCTCGCTAAAGGTGCACGCTGAATCACCATAAACAGATTCGACTCCAATAGCGGAAAGACGCTGGCGGGCGAGAAGGTGAATGTCAGCAAGCCACTTTGTGCCATAAGGCTTAAACGCCTGCTCTGCGCACTCACTAAAGGACATAAACTGTTCACGCACTTCTGAGCCAACCTCAAAAACCGAGGGACCGATCGCAGGTCCCAGCCAGGCCATTACACCTGACGGCTTGGAGAATTTTGCCACTGTGTTTTCAATAACACCGTCGAGCAATCCACGCCAGCCAGCATGCGCAGCTGCGACTTCTGTTCCCTCTTGATTGCAGAAAAGAACAGGAAGGCAATCAGCCGTCATGATGGCACAAACGACTTCGGGAACCTGAGTATATGCAGCGTCGGCATCCGGAACACTGTTACCCTCACAGGTAAGGGTAACAACATGCGTGCCATGAATCTGATTCAACCAGTGGGGTGCTGACGCATCGACGCCGTTTTCCGCAAGTATCTCGGTTTGACTCTACTGTCAGCCTGTCATCACCAACATGCTGTCCAAGATTAAGGCTGTCGTAAGGAGGAAGGCTATTTCCTCCAATACGGGTCGTACTGATCGCCTTTACTCGCTTACCTGCAGGCCAATCTGGTCGAATCAATTCCATATTAATAATCCGGTTCGCCCATCTCTTCCTGATCGGCACGCAAAATTTCAGCCAACGCCACCATATCGTCAGGAACCGGCGCATGCCATTCCATCAGCTCTCCGGTAATTGGGTGCTCAAGTCGCAGCATCGCAGCATGCAGTGCCTGACGGTCAAAACCGCGCAATGCCATCACCAACTCTTCACCTGCGTCACGAGGAGGACGAGGACGACCGCCATAAAGCTGATCGCCCACCAGCGGATGATTCAAGTATGACATATGAACACGAATCTGGTGAGTACGGCCTGTTTCCAAACGCAGGCGAAGACGCGTGTGGGCACGGAAATGTTCAGCCACACGATAATGTGTGATTGCAGGCTTACCTAACTCGTGCACAGCCATATGTGTCCGTTTGGTTGGATGACGGCCAATCGGTTTTTCCACCATGCCGCCCCCAGTCATATTACCAATGGCAATAGCCTCGTACTCTCGGGTAATTTTTCTTTTCTGGAGGGCGCGTACCAGTCTCGTCTGGGCTGGTACCGTCTTGGCTACAACCATCAGGCCAGTAGTATCTTTGTCAAGACGGTGAACAATACCTACGCGCGGTACTTCTGCACTCGCTGGGTAACGGTATAACAGAGCATTCAGGACAGTGCCATCAGGGCAGCCCGCACCGGGGTGCACGACCAATCCGCGGGGCTTATTGATCACCAGCAAGTCATCATCCTCATACACGATATCCAACGGAATATCCTGAGGCTCCCATCGCTCTTCGTCTTCGATTTCTGCATCGATGACAATATCTTCTCCCCCCATCATTTTTACGCGGGGTTTGTTGGCGACAATGCCGTCTACCGTGACTTTATCAGCCAGTACCCATTCTTTGATCCTTGAACGGGAGTAATCAGGAAACAGCTCCGCCAGTGCCTGATCCAGACGCTGACCCAGTTGGCTGTCTTTTACCGTTGAAGTTAATTGTATCTGTTGTGCCATAACGAACTTTTTGAACCTATAAAGGACTAACTCAAGACCGGTACAGGGTATCCGTCCTCGATCGCGGTCACTTTTGCGGATTGGTATTATATTCAGTCGATGGGTAGAATACCCATAATCGTGCCATTGTAGCTCTTTGCCGCCCACTCCGTAATGGCAACAGCACATTTATTTACTTCAAGGAAGCTATCGCAGCAATGAAACGCCTGACTTTATCCACTCTTTTTGCCGCTATCCTGCTTGCAGGTTGTTCCAGTGCAGACAAAGGAATTGTGCCAGATGTCCCGCCTTCTGAGCTTTATCAGGAAGCCCGGCAAGCCATTGACGATGGTCAGTGGGTGAAAGCGGTTGAGAAGCTTGAAGCAATGGATTCGCGCTATCCTTTCGGCGCATATTCTGAGCAGGTCCAGTTTGACCTTATCTACGCCTATTACAAAAATAGTGATTATGTATTAGCCGAGTCGACCATAGATCGCTTTCTTCGGATGAACCCCAACCATAACAATCTCGACTGGGTGCTCTACATGCGTGGATTGAGCAATATGGCGCAGGATAGCTCGATGGTTCATGACCTGCTTAATATTGATCGCTCTGACCGCGACCCGCAGCCAGTATCACGGGCATTTTTCGATTTTAACCAACTGCTGGAGCGCTATCCAGATAGCCCTTATGCGGCAGATGCTAAAGCCCGTATGGTTTCACTCAAAAATCGCTTGGCTGATTATGAACTGGCGACTGCTGACTTTTATGTCCGCCGCGAGGCATGGATGGCTGCAATTAATCGCTGCCAATCAATCCAGCAACAATTTGGTGATACTGAAGCAGCCAGAAAATCACTACCGTTAATGCTCAAGGCCTATCAGGAATTGGGATTGTCAGAGCCCGCAGAAAGGGTCAGTAAGCAAATGGCAGCTAATGGCGTCTTATAAAGCGCAACTAATTTCATAACAAATAAAAAAGCAGCTGTATGGCTGCTTTTTTATTTTTATCTGTTTTTTCTAAGTTCATAGGGGCTTTAGCGGGGAAATCACATCTGGCTAAAAAACGCTCTTCTCTTGATTTTTGACCAATAAAAACCCTGCCTAAATAAGCAACCTTTGACACCTTATCTCTCGATAGTGCATCAGATTGATCTCACATATCAAGCCTTTTTACGTACTTTTCTTGTCAGCTTTCCAAAACGATCACAAATACGTAGGCATATGAAAAACAACTGATATTTAGTGATCTAGATCACTTTTTTATGTGGTGAAAAAAGTAATCTGAAAGTGAGCCCAACGTAAGGGCACAGACAAGAGGAAACGTTTATGAGAGTAGAAATTACTGGTAAAAACATCGACATCACTCCTTCTATCCGTAACCGAGTCGCATCGCGATTTAAAAAACTGGAGAAGTGGCAAGTCGCTCTCATCAATCCACGTGCTGTTGTTAGTCAACTAACAAGTACAACATTTAAAATTGAGGCAGACGTTTCCGTACCAGGTGCAAAGCTGGTTGCCACAGCAGAACATCAAGACCTGTATGCAGCTATCAATGAAGCAGGCCAAAAACTCGAGAAACAACTTAATAAGCAGAAGCATAAACCAGAATCACGACGTGCCAGCCACTGTGAGAAAGTCGCTGACGTGGACACTGAAGCAGCCTGATTAGTAAAATAACAGACTTATCCCATCAGCCCTGCCTCGCAGGGCTGATTTGTTTTTATCGCAAATTCCTATACAAATCCCATCAAAGGCTTTCTTTTCCGCAATTTTGACCATAGACAGTTAAAATGCTGTATGTGCCTAGTAGCAACAAGAACAGATCGACACCAAGAGCAAACCCAGTCACTTTGTGCAAAGTGAGTCATCAAGTATAGTGGGAACAAAAGGGCTCTTTTCACCCTGAGTATCAGCCAAAGGCACGGCGTTGCCAAAACAGGATAAGGACATGACAAAACCAACATTGACGCTGGATGAGATCCGCAAAAGTGTAAGCCGGATCGACAAAGAGATATTGGCACTGCTGACCGAGCGACGTGAACTGAGTATTGAAGTAGCCAAAAGTAAGATTCAGACCGAAAAACCAGTGCGCGACCCTGTCCGCGAGCAGGCATTATTGGAAAAGCTGGTAAAGGCAGGAAAAGAACATGGACTGGATGCTCCCTATATCATCAGTATTTTCCACAGTATTATTGAAGACTCTGTGCTGATTCAGCAGGCATTTTTACAACAGCTAACCAATCCAGACAGCTCACACCCCGTGGCACGGGTATCTTTTCTCGGGCCAAAAGGCTCATATTCGTACCTTGCCGCCAAACACTTTTTCACTAAAAAACAAACCTCTCTGGCGGAATTGCCCTGTCAAAACTTCAAAGAAGTGGTTGAAGTGGTTGAGAACGGTACTGCCGATTACGGTGTATTACCGATTGAGAACACCTCGTCAGGTTCAATTAACGACGTTTATGATCAACTGCAGCACACCCGCTTGTCTATCGTTGGTGAAATAACCCAGCCGATTGAGCATTGCATACTGACAGCTGTGGATACTGATCTTGAGAGTATTGATTGCCTTTACTCGCACCCACAACCCTATCAGCAATGCAGTGATTACTTGCGCTCGCTTGGTAACGTGAAACAGGAATACTGTTCAAGTACAGCAGAAGCAATGAAGAAAGTGGCTGAAATGAAGAGTGCCAATGTTGCTGCTATCGGAAATGCTTCAAGCGCTGCTCTTTACGGCCTGAAGCCACTCAAAGCGAATATTGCCAATCAACAGGAAAACCATACCCGCTTTATTCTGGTGGCACGTAACCCTGTCGACGTAACAGACCTTATCCCGGCAAAAACGACCTTCATTATGTCAACGGCTCAGGAAGCAGGTTCTTTGGTGGAATGTCTGTTGGTATTCAGAAACCACGGTATCAATATGACCAAGCTTGAGTCACGCCCGGTAATGGGTAACCCATGGGAAGAAATGTTCTACGTGGACGTAGAGGGAAATATGCGCTCGGATAAGATGAAGCTGGCACTGGAAGAGCTGACGGCACTGACACGCTATATCAAGGTGTTAGGCTGCTATCCCATCGAAAATGTCACGCCAACAGAAATTGATGTCGACTAACTTGATTCATCACGAGTTAAGGGATGAAAAAGGAGCCTTAGGCTCCTTTTTTTGGTCTTACTGATATCTATCTCTGGGTTGAATCATTTGCCTGCTGAAGTAAGTTCTGGCTCTCATGCAAGAAACGTCCGGCATGCTCACCAAACCAATTTTCTACCTGACTAAAGGCATCAACAAACTGGTCTTTGTCACAGGTCTCCAGCAAATCAATCGCTTCACCAAATCGGGCATGAAAGCGTTTAATCATGTCAATATTTTGCGGCGAGGACATGATAATGTCGGCATACAAGCTGGCATCCTGTGCAAATAGACGCCCGACCATCGCCAGTTCAAGACGATAAATAGGCGAACTCAGCGAAATAAGTTGCGCAAGGTTCGGGTTTTCCTCTGCCAGGTGAACACCATAAACAAAAGATGTGAAGTGACGGAGAGCCTGAATCAGCGTCATCCCCTGATCATGCTCGATCGCGCTGATCCTCTGCAGACTCGCGCCCCAAATCCTGATCTGTTCAAGCAACCATTGATAAGCCTCGGGGTTTCTTCCATCACAATACACGACAACCTGTTTAGCAAGGCTGGGAGTATTGGGGCCAAACATGGGATGAAGACCGACAACTGGACCAGAGTGAGACTCCAGCATCGCTTGTAATGGCTCGCTCTTGATTGACGTGAGGTCAGCCAAAATACAATCTTCGGGCAACGATGTGAGTTTACGGATAATGGTATCAGTGCGGTTGATTGGCACTGTCACGACGACCATTCCGGCATCAGAGAGAATGTCGTCAGCCTGATCCCAGTCCTGACTGCCAAGCACTTTTACCTGATAACCAGAAAGGGTAAAGAGTTTACAAAAAAGTTTGCCAAGCTGACCGTGTCCACCAACCACCACGATGGAGCGTAACGATGGGTTGAGACACTTAAAACCTGAGTCGTTCTCGCTGACATACGATTCCCGCATTGTGCGGCGGAGAATATCTTCAATCAGATCAGGAGGTACACCCCGAGATTCCGCCTCCTTGCGCCGAGAAGCCAGCATCGCCGCTTCCCTGTCAGGCGCATAAATTGGTAAGCCATGCTGACTTTTGACTTCTCCCACTTCCGCAACCAATGACAACCGCTTTGCCAGCAGTTCGACCATCTGTTTATCTACTTCATCAATTTCATCCCGCAAACGGGAAAGCTCTGCCACCATGACGGTTCACTGTCCTTTTCAATCGTTCTTGTTATTGTATCCGCTGCGACAACATCGGTGTTAGTTCAGATGCGGTACGGAGCAGTAATGCTTCTGTTTCCTGCCAGCCGAGGCAAGCATCAGTAATGGAAACACCATAGACCATCTCTGACCGAGGCAGATCAGCACTCTGATTACCTTCATTGAGATGACTTTCTAGCATAAGGCCTATGATAGACCTATTTCCCTCACGAATCTGGTGAATAACGTCTGTTGCGACCAAAGGCTGACGACGAAAATCTTTGCGGGAGTTGGCATGGCTACAATCAACCATCAGTGCTGGCTCAATCTCAAGCGACGTCATTTTTTCCTCGCACTCAGCAATAGAGACTGAGTCATAATTAGTTTGCTTGCCCCCACGGAGGATGACGTGCCCGTCCGGATTCCCGTCTGTACTCATCAAAGCGACCTGTCCCGCTTGGTTAATCCCCATAAATCTGTGACCAGAAGCGGCTGCATTCATTGCATTGATCGCCGTATCTAACGAACCATCTGTGCCATTCTTAAAGCCAACAGGCATAGATAAGCCACTGGCCATTTCACGGTGGGTCTGTGATTCTGTGGTACGTGCGCCTATCGCTGCCCAGCTAAACAAATCTCCCACATACTGTGGACTAATGGGATCGAGGGCTTCTGTGGCGAGTGGCAACCCCATTTCGGTGAGTTCAATGAGCAACTGCCTTGCTTTGTGCAGCCCTGCAGATACATCAAAACTCCCGTCAAGATGTGGATCATTAATTAGTCCCTTCCAGCCAACCGTCGTTCTCGGCTTTTCAAAATACACTCGCATGACGATATATAACTGACTGGAAACTTTTTCTGACAGTTCTTTCAGTTTTACTGCATACTCTTTGGCGGCATCGATATCGTGAATAGAGCACGGGCCACACACCACAAGCAGACGGTGATCTTTCTTATGAATAATGTTGGCAATATCTTGTCTGGCATGACTGATAAATTGCAACCCCTGCTCGCTAACAGGCAGATTTGACCTGAGTTTTTGAGGTGTGATCAGAACTTCTTCGTTCTGGATATGAATATTTGTTAGCTGATCTCGTTCCATGCTTCGCCCTTCACTGAAGTTTGCCTTTAACTATTAATGTCAGGCTCACAACCATAATCAGCATGGAAGCGGAATGCAAGTAAATGTAAACTTAAAATTACTATCGTAAATTTAAGTTTACATTAATACCTTTGGCTCTGAGAAAGGAGTATTCAGTAAATAGCGTTAGAAATCACGATCGACGCCTTTTCCATATTGGTGAGTATCATGACCCCTTTGCCACTCTGTGCGGAACAGAGAAGCGTCTGAATGATAGTCGCATACACCTCGATATGGACTTCCAGACAACCCTATGTTGTATGCATTGTGTACGTTACAGTACATTCTATTGCCCGCATGATAACCCGCATCATACAAGTCATACTTCGCACTCTTGCCAGCGCGTTCAGCCAGCAGCGAAACATCTTTTTCAGACTTGGCCAGCGCCCCACGCTCACCATCAAGTTTCCCTAAAAGATACCAATCCCCGCTTTCAATCGCTTTATCTAGCGGAGAAAAAGCACAGGCTGTCAGAAGTAAAAAAACGAAACATAACATTCCAGCCTGCATTTTTTTTATCATCGCATGTCCTCCCTGTTGTTTTTCCCAATATAGCCGACCTATTTTCACGCTGGTGTCTTTTATCCAACACCACTGTGAATATGAATGCTTTAGAAGGCCGTGTCAGTAAAATAGCACATGGCTAATGGCCTCTGAGAGCATAAAAATAAGGCAAATTGATACACCATAAATTATTTTTTATTCTCCGTTTAAAGTACTTCAAATAAGCTTTTAAATTAGCTTTGGTTAAATGACAAAATCAGATTCTGAACGCCTGTGGCTTTGTGGCTTTGCGGACTGGGGATTTGGTGAATTATCACCGAAGACATAGAAAAATAACGACGACAAAGGAATCAATGTGGAAGAACATCTCTCTTGGATTAACCATCCCAGGGGCAGTGGTTCCATATCTGTTCTTTTAGGGCTTTGCGGTCGAAAATGGTATGAATATACGGCTATTTTTTAGCATGGCTTTTACTAATAATGCGGCAAGTAACGGAACGTCGAATTTACTGGTCTCACCCGTCGTGTTACGGATTTTTCTATTTGTAAAACAGCAAAAAAGAAATGGCCTAAAGCATAGCTATTTATCTTACTCACCATGTTTGTTGGACTCAGTTGCCCTACCCTCTTACTTGTATGCGCGAGAGAATAAATCGGAATCAACAACAATCTGGCGGCAGGTATAAGTACATGTGAATTCGTGAAAAAAATATTGAATGTATTATCTTTTTTCTTTCAACGGCCTAGATAATAAAAGTACATTCTGATTATTTTTAAAGACGGGCAAAGCCCGTCTTACTTAATCTTCAATCTAGAAGGTAACTCTTTAAGGCTTGCCAGGAAGAGGCGGTGAAGGTCGGTTGAATACCTTCGGGCAAGGTTTCACCCTTGAGGTTAAGCCAACAGGTATCAACACCCGCATTCATCCCGCCAAGTACGTCAGAGTGAGGATTATCACCCACCATAAGTACGCTGGCTTTGTCTGGCTGTCCCATTTTCTCCAACGCATACTCAAAAATTCGGGGGTCGGGTTTAGCGACGCCTATTTCCTCCGAGATGAATACGTGCGTGAAGTAAGGTGTCATGCCTGTCCGTTCAAGTCTGATTTTTTGCAGTTGGGTAAAACCATTGGTAACAATCCCCAGTTTCGCGCGCTCTACAAGCTTTGGGATGACGATATCAACATCTGTTAGCGGTTTACACACATCCGCCATTGCATTCAAAAATGCGCCATTCAGCTCATCCGGTTCTACATTGAGTTTTTCAGCCCACCCTAAGAAGCGAGTGATCTGAAGTTCCTGCGCTGTAATCTCACCGTTTTGATACTTCACCCACAGAGGTTGGTTTTGCTTCTTGTAAGCGACGTGGTCATCGCGGGTAAAGTGAACACCGTAGTCTGAAAGCATGATTTTTAAGCCCTGAAAATCATCGAATGAAAACAGGGTTTCATCAGCATCAAAAAGTATCCAATCGTAGTGCATCACTTCTTCCTTTAATCGGTTTTTCCGGACGGGATTATATCTTCACCTCACGACTTGTCAGCTCCCATTTATCCCAGCGGTTATCTAAGAAGGACTGAAATGATACTTTGCAATATTACGAAAAGAGTTTGAACAGAAAACGCCGGGCCGCTGTCACCCGGCGTTTTCAAGAGGCAAGGATTATATTCACGCCAGCCGGCGTTCGCGGCGTTTTCCCCGCCAGTCAGTCAAAAATGACACAGCAACCAGTAACAACAGGCTTGCTCCAAAGAGCGGTAATAACATCGCCAATATGGCAAGTAGGACAAACACGCCTTTGCCTACTCGCATCTCAGCTGGCACCTTGGGGATCCCCCAGCTGCCTTTTGGCTTTCTTATCAGATAAGACGCCATGGCTGATAAGCTCATGAGTGCCAACAATACCGCAGTAGCGAGCACCAGCCCCCAGTTAAGACTGCCAAAGAATTCTCCCTGATGAATTCGCATGACTATCTGCCGCCCGTTACTCATCGCACCAACCTCTGACCACGGAAAGGCCTTTATCTTGGCACCCGTGTATTGGTCATAATGGATAGACCACTGTTGATTGAGGTCTTCACTGCGGTTTCTGATACTAAATACTGAGTTCGCTTTTTTGGGGAAGGTCAGAGTGACAGTGCCTTTTAACCCTTCTTTACGTGCTATGGCGACCATTTCATCCAATGAGAGGGGAGCTGCCCCCTGAGACGGAGCTGATTTTAGTCCCCGACCTGAGTAAGCGGATGGGTAGCCACTGCCCGTATTATCTCGCAACCATTTAAAGTTACTGCCAAACACCTCTGTCCAAGGCATTCCGCCAGCAAGAATAAGTAACAGAAAACCGGAAACCCAGAAGCCTGTCACCGCATGAAGGTCTCGATACATCACTCTCTTGCCCGCATTGAAGCGAACAGTGAACAATCCTCTGATTCCGCGCTGCCCTCTCGGCCACCAGACATACACGCCAGTGATCACGAGTACGACGAGCCAGCTGGCAACCAATTCAATCACCAGCGTTCCCTGTTTTCCGAGGAGTAACTCGCCGTGAAGTTTACGAACCTTCTGCATCAGCGTATCTGACACCGCCCAGGAGCCTGTTACCTCACCGCTATATGGGTCAACGTAGGTACTGCGTTTAGAAGAAAAACGGCCGGACTGAAACTCCACAGCATCGGTCTCAGACTGAGGAAGAATAATTTTTGACGGCTTTTTCGATGATTCAGCTTTTGCAGCAGTCGTCGCGTTTTCCAGTAGTTGTTGATAACTGAGCCGCTCACCACTTTTTTCTACCTGAATAACATCCCGATATGCACTCTGCTCATAATCTCCCTTAAAAAGGTATATCGCTCCGGTAACCGAGAGCAAAAAAAGAAATGGGAGACTAAAAAGCCCTGCGAGAATATGCCACTTCCAGATCCAATTATGTAATTGTTTTCCTTTGAACATTGCGTTTCCTTTTTGTAATCAAAAAAATTGATTGATGTTCCTGTCACTCCGAAACTTGCTTCCAGTAAAGCAGAATTATTGTTTGATATAAATTAGCAATAAGTATCACAGCATCAAGGCGTTAGTTACTTCTAAGCCGATCCTGAAACGCCCCCAAACGTCGTGAAGGCTTCGAGAAATTAATCATTTTGCTGAATGAAAGAACCGAGATACGGGAGGGATATCCCACGTGCCGAGGGAGGTGGATAATAGCAAAGACAGCTTTTCATAATAAGTTGAGCAATGTAACGAAATATGACGCCACACAGCATTGAAATCACGTATCATGAGGATGTTTCTTACGGTGAAAAGTTGGAAATTCCTGTTATTACCTCACCATGGATTGAAACCCTGTGTTCATTTCTTCTCCATCTTCATTAATGTTGACTAACTTCCATGGCGTTTGTCTGGCAGCAGCATTCAGCCTGGAACAATTTAGTGACCAAGATTTTCATGCATTGAACATTGCCCTGCCCGACAATATATCTCGTTCGGTGAACAAGCGAAAAGCAGAGTTTCTTGCAGGTCGCTATCTGGCCAAACTGGCGCTCAGCCAGCTTAACCGACCTGAAGCAGATATCCCATCTGGAGACAACCGAGCGCCAATATGGCCTGTAGGGATCGCTGGAAGTATCTCGCATCATAAAACCAAAGCTGTATGCGCACTGACCCCGGCGCATTCGCCTGAACAGGGTATAGGTATTGATACAGAGCTTTTTGTCTGTGAGAAAACAATCGATGCCTTGCTCAAAACGGCAGTGAACAGACAAGAGGTTGAGGAATTAGCAAAAGCAGGTTTAACAGAAATAGCTGGGCTCACCGCCGTATTTTCAGCAAAAGAAAGTCTATTTAAAGCGCTTTTCCCTCAGGTACAGCGTTATTTTGACTTTCTGGATGTCAGACTGGTCGCCTGCAATGATAAAGGCTTCGAATTTGCTTTAAACACAACATTGGCGACAGGACTCCCCAAAAACAGTCGCCTTAACGTCGATTGTTACTGGGAGCCAGACGCGGTAACTACATTTACTCAGTCCGACTGGGTGGAAACACCTCGCTGAGGGTTAGTTCTGGGCGGCCGGGATGTCTTTTAACCACCACCTAGCCCAAATGCTGATAACCAGTATAGAAAAAATGAGCCGCCCCCAAAGCACAGCCCAAATATCGGCCCCCAGCAACAGTATGAGTATGGTATCTTCAATCAGGCTATGAGAAAGACCGAGAAAACTGACGGCAATTATAGTATCGCGACGGCTTATTCCTCCCTTACGCACTTCGTTAATCAGTAAACCAGCACCAAAAGAGATCCCAAGAGTGACGCCAATCAAAGTGATATTGCTGGCCGATTTACCGAGAGTGAGTAAGCGCATTACCGGACGTAAAAGTGCATGAATGAGTCTATCCATTTTCAACACGTCCAATAATTTCAACCCCGTCATTAATACAGCAATAATACACAGTACTGACACCAGCATTTGGGCCTGCTCGACGATCCAAGCAGTCCAACTGCTATCTGTACGAACGTCAGGTTGCCACAACAGAGTAACTTGTTGTTGTTGAAAACTACCAAGATCATAAATAGTTGATACCACAGCGGCCAACACCAGAGCACCGACGACGCGAAAAGTGAGGGTAAGTAACCAAGTCACACCTGTCGCTTTTGCGACTGCTCCCTCTACTGGCAGAGAATGTGCAACGAGAATGAGTAGCCCAAGCACACTGACTTCAGCAACAGAAAAATCATTCTGTGCCGCGACCTCGTAAAACACAGCCATTGCAGTATAAATGTTTGTCAGGATGCCAACTGCCCAGACCAACCCCCACTCAGCAGGCAGACCAACCAATGACATTAGAGGGGCTAGGAGTTGAGCTAAAAATTCAACGCCACCCAAATCACTGAGCAGCTTCACTGCAATCAACGTGGGCACCATAATTTTTATCAGAGTCCAATACACATCCCAGATATTTTTAAGATGTAAAGACACCGCACTCACCGCTGTTGTCATCTGTCTTCCTTTACCCGATTTATTTAAAGCACTATTTTAAAATGGCAAGCATTGAATATTTCTCATTTATCCGCTGATAAATTCTATTTTTTTTCTTATTTGACCTTATAAAGAAATAATATTTCTTAATGGATGATTAGTCCGCTGTTTGGCAAGGGAGAGTATGACGTGAAGCTGGACCGCATTGATAAGAACATTCTGAGACAACTACAAAGAAATGCCGATATATCAAATCTCTCGCTGGCAGAGACTGTAGGCTTATCACCTGCAGCCTGTTTCAAGAGAGTGCGGCGCCTAAAAGCACAGGGAGTCATTAAATCTCTGGTGGCTATTGTCGACCAGAAAATACTGGGACCTTGTTTACATATGTTGGTCGAGGTAAAGATGGAACGCGATAAGCCTCAGCTTCACGCCAATTTTTTACGGAGAGTTCAACGTACGATTGAGGTAAAAGAATGCTTTAAGGTCACTGGCGACGGTGATTTTGTCCTGATCATTGATGTCCCGGATATGGAACATTACGAGGCTCTCTGTGAAGACATTTTCTACGCGGATGAAAACGTAAAAAACTTTAGAACAATGATCTCAATGAATAAGGTGAAGTACAGTACAGAGGTACAGATACCCTAAAGACATAACACTAATGAAGAATATTTATTCTTACCTTGGGTAACTGGTCATTAAAAGAAAAAAGGGTGCTTAAAACAGCACCCTTTACTACTCAATTATCATTAAGATTTTTTCAGCGCTTTTTTAATTTTTTTAACTTTCGCTTTCGCTTTTTTCAGGGCTTTTTTCAGATCTTTTTTTGATTTAGACATTATGGTCTCCTTTCATTTTAATTCTCTCCATCGCAGCCTCGTCATACAACGATTAATTTTCAGCGCTTTGGAGTGCGTTATCTTTAAGGTATTGTTTAATAAATTTACGTAACTCTCTCGCCGCAGACGTGTCCATCTCTTCACACATGGAAATAAAAGCATCCCGCTGTTTTCCATTAATGCGAATCACAAGTTGGCTATCTTTTTTGTTATCAGGGTTTTTCTTTTTGTTGTTCAACGGGATAAACCCTTTTGGCGTTACAAGAGATATGCAATGTATATACGTTTTAGTGCAACCCCTCACTTACCACAGCCTAAACTCTCGTGTCATTTAACAGTAAAGAGTGCAACAAGGTAGATTTTTCATATAAATCCCATGTTTCTTTGATAGATTTATCTCGTTGGAAACAAAAGAAAAGTATATCAGTCACGATGTGATCATTGATTTTATTCGTCAAATTTTCCGTATCATCATTAGGCAAAACAAAGTCTTATGAGTAAATGTTGACTGAGCAGTCGTCGTATCGTGTGAAAGCTGAGGAGGCAGTGACCAGATAAGTAACACATAATAGACACTAGTAACTATTACTGGGGATAATGTATCGTAATAAAGAATATTATCTTTTTATTTCATATTAATATGAATAATCATCATACTTATATGATTTCATATTAAACATACGCTATATCAGCTGATATACCTTCAGATCTAACTTTAATTTCAAACATTCTCGAATTCATAAGATTTGATTAAATCTTATCAATTTTTGATGTATAGAAATATATACAAAGGCTAGATCCATGATGCGAATTATAAACACCTTGTGTATTGCGATATTAATACCTCTAACAGGATGCTTTGGGACAACAGAAGTAAAATACGACTCGACCAGCCATAATCCGGTTATTAGTCAGAGCAATCTTGCAGACCCTCATGTCATTAAGCACCGTGGGACTTATTATATGTATCCCACCAGTAACGGAGAGAAAACCGCTCAGTTAATGGTATACACCTCGCGTGATTTAAAAAACTGGACAGAGCAAGGAGTTGTCTTTTCAAAACGGGATGTCAAAGAGCTCTGGGCACCTGATGTGTTTTTTCATGAACGAACAGGTATATTTTATCTTTATTATACGCAATCAAACTCTTTCGAAGATGTGAAAATTGGTATAGCTACCTCCCCCAATCCAACAGGACCATTTGCTGACCAAGGCATTTTAATTGATGGTATTGACGCACATGTGTTTGAAGATGACGATGGAGAAATATACTTCTACTGGACAAGATACCCCGCAGGCTTTTTAGCGGACGGGCCGATAGCCGTTCGTAAACTCGACAATGATTTGCCTACCCGCTTCGTCAGTGATGAAAAAGTTGTCATTTCCTACACGCAAAACTGGGAGAATATTTGGACAGGAACGATAAGTGCGATATTAAAAAGAAATCCAATCACCGAAGGCGCGTTTATCGTTAAACACAATGACAAATACTACATGCTGTACTCCGGAGGATTCTACGGCTCAGTCAATTACTCGCTGGGCTATGCTGTTTCAGACTCACCTACAGGACCATTCATTAAAAATCCCAACAACCCAGTACTCTCAGCCTATAAACAACATGGCCTTTCTGGTCCCGGTCATGCCTCAGTTGTGACTGACCCAGAAGGAGGCTTATCAGTTATTTATCATGTCAAATCAAATGGCTATCTTGTTATAGATGGCTCTGATCGCTATATAAATGTCGATAAATTATCAATTGATGAGCAGGGACAAATATATATTTCTGCAAGCTTACTTAATCGAAGCAACATGTAGTACGCCAAAAAAAAGCCCACCTTTCGGTGGGCTTTTCTAACTTCCCTTTCGGGAGAATAAACGCCAGAGCGATTATTTCTTAGCCAGACGCTCTTTGATTCGAGCAGACTTACCAGAACGCTCACGCAGGTAGTACAGCTTGGCACGACGTACTGCACCGCGGCGTTTAACAGTAATGCTATCAACCACTGGAGAGTGAGTTTGGAATACACGCTCAACACCTTCGCCGTTAGAGATCTTACGAACGGTGAATGCAGAGTGCAGACCACGGTTACGCTTCGCGATCACAACACCTTCATAGGCCTGCAGACGCTCACGGTTACCTTCTTTAACTTTTACCTGAACAACAACAGTGTCACCCACGTTGAATTCAGGAAGATCTTGCTTAAGTTGCTCTTCTTCGAGCGCTTTGATGATGTTACTCATTTTATTACCCTAGAATAAACTGATACTAAATTTGCTTAGGTACTTGTCTGGTGTTCTTTAATGAACTCAGCAAGCAATAATTCCTGTTCGTCAGTCAGAGCTAGGTTTTCCAGGAGCTCTGGTCTTCTGAGCCAGGTACGGCCTAACGACTGCTTCAGTCGCCAGCGGCGAATGTCCTGATGGTTACCAGACTTGAGTACCGCCGGTACTTCCAGCCCTTCCAACTCATCCGGTCTCGTGTAGTGAGGACAATCTAGCAAACCATTTGCAAAAGAATCTTCCTCTGCCGACGCAAAGTCTCCGAGCACTCCCGGTACAAACCGGGCCACTGCGTCAACCAAGGTCATGGCTGGCAATTCTCCACCACTGAGCACAAAATCCCCGATAGACCATTCTTCATCGACTTCGGTTTGTATAATGCGCTCGTCTACCCCTTCGTAACGTCCACAGATAAGAATCAGCTTCTCGTTCTGTGCCAGTTCCTCAACACCAGCTTGGTCAAGCTTTCTGCCTTGAGGGGAGAGGTAAACCACTTTCGCCTTACCGCCAGCGGTTTTTTTGGCTTGATGTATGGCATCACGCAAAGGTTGCACCATCATCAACATGCCCGGGCCACCACCGTATGGTCTGTCATCGACAGTCCGGTGTTTGTCATGGGTAAAATCACGGGGGTTCCATGTTTCTACCTCAAGCAGCCCTTTTTTTACCGCCTGGCCAGTTACCCCAAAATCGGTAACAGCACGGAACATTTCAGGAAAAAGGCTGATGATACCAACCCACATTTTTCCGCTCCTATTGCTTAGTGTTACCCGGGGATTAAAATCCAGGATCCCAGTCAACTTCGATCCGTTGAGCAGAGCGATCAATCAGCTTGATGACTTGCCCATCGAGGAACGGTACTAATCGTTCCTTCTTACCAAAAGCATCTTTCAGGTTGGCTTTGATCACCAGTACGTCATTTGAGCCTGTTTCAAGAATATCGGTGACCTTACCAAGGTTGTAACCTTTAGTCGTCACTACATCCATTCCAAACAATTCGCGCCAGTAGAATTCTTCATCTGACAGCGATGGCAACGCATCTGAGTTAATCGCAATTTCGGCGTTGGTCATAGCCTGAGCGTCTTCACGCAGGTCAAGCCCTTCCAATTTACCTACCCAGCCTTGATTGTGGCGTTTCCAGTCTTCGACTTTAAACTCTTGCCACTGACCACGCACCTTGATAAACCAAGGTTTGTAATCAAAAATGTTCTCGGCATTTTCTGTGTAAGAAAAAATTTTGAGCCAGCCTCGAATGCCATAAGAAGCGCCGAGCTTGCCTACTACAATCTTTTCTTGCTCACTCATATCTTTTTCTTTCAACCCTGACACCAATTAATTACGCAGCTTTCGCAGCGTCTTTAATCAGCTTAGCTACGCGATCTGAAACAGATGCACCTTGGCCTACCCAGTGGGTAACACGGTCCAGGTCCAGACGCAGAGTTTCTTCCTGACCTTTAGCCAGTGGGTTGAAGAAACCAATTTTTTCGATGAAGCGACCGTTGCGCGCATTGCGGCTGTCTGCAACAACGACTTGATAGAATGGACGCTTTTTAGCGCCGTGACGTGCCAAACGAATGGTTACCATATCGTCCTCTTTGCATTACTGAATTAAATTGGCCCTGCGCTATGCAGGGCCTCGTGCCAAAATAAAGCTCCGGAATTTTACTCTTTGTGTGATCGAATGCAACTGCTTTAGACAAAAAATCACCAGCATTTACTCACTATCAACCAGTTAGCGACCATCGCTGTAGAGAAAAACTCGGTATTCGCGGTTAGCGTGGGAACATTCCACCACCGGGCATCATGCCTTTCATATTCCGCATCATATTTTTCATGCCACCCTTCTGCATCTTTTTCATCATTTTCTGCATCTGAGTGAACTGCTTGAGCAGTCGGTTAACGTCCTGTACCTGAGTACCTGAACCCGCAGCAATGCGCTTCTTGCGCGAGCCTTTGATCAAGTCAGGACGGGCGCGCTCTTTGAGCGTCATAGAGTTGATGATGGCTTCCATCTGGACAAACATTTTGTCATCAACTTTATCTTTCACATCTTCAGGCAGATTCGACATGCCGGGCAGTTTATCGAGCATCCCCATCATGCCGCCCATGTTCTTCATCTGCTGAAGCTGGTCGTGGAAGTCCTGAAGGTCAAACCCTTTCTTGTCTTTAAACTTCTTGGCAAGTTTCTCTGCTTTGTCTTTATCTACAGTTCTTTCTATGTCTTCAATCAAAGAGAGAACGTCACCCATACCGAGAATACGAGAAGCAACGCGGTCAGGGTGGAAAGGCTCAAGCGCGTCGGTCTTCTCACCAACACCAAGGAATTTAATCGGCTTACCCGTAATGTGTCTGACGGACAGCGCCGCACCACCTCGGGCGTCACCATCTACTTTAGTCAGGATCACACCGGTCAACGGCATGGCGTCATTGAAAGCTTTCGCCGTATTAGCGGCATCCTGACCTGTCATGGCATCAACCACAAACAGAGTTTCTACCGGATTAATCGCTGCATGGACGTCTTTTATCTCGTCCATCATTTCATCATCGACATGCAGGCGACCTGCGGTATCGACAATGACCACGTCATAAAACTTCAGTTTGCCATGCTCAAGAGCCGCTCTGGCAATATCCACGGGTTTCTGATCAGGCGTAGAGGGAAAGAAATCAATGCCAACGTCTGTGGCAAGGGTTTCCAGCTGTTTTATCGCAGCTGGGCGGTAAACGTCCGCTGAGACCACCAGCACTTTCTTCTTTTTGGTCTCACGGAGCATTTTACCCAGTTTACCGACACTGGTGGTTTTACCTGCACCTTGAAGGCCAGCCATCAAAACAACAGCAGGTGGCTGACAAGAGAGGTCCAGCTCTGAATTGGACTCGCCCATTACGGCTTCCAATTCATTCTGCACAATCTTGATGAACTCCTGCCCCGGAGTCAGGCTTTTTGAAACCTCGATGCCAACAGCAGCTTCTTTTACGCGTTTTACAAATTCACGGACGACGGGCAAGGCAACGTCGGCTTCCAGCAGCGCCATGCGTACTTCACGCAGGGTATCTTTTATATTGTCTTCGGTGAGACGGCCACGGCCGCTGATGTTTTTCAGCGTAAGTGACAAACGTTCTGTTAAATTATCAAACATGTCCTACTCGCTCGTTGCGCGGAAGAATTAGGCAAAAATTGCGTTGATTATAACGTATTATTGACGTGACTAACATGGTACGCATAGCAGTGAATGATCAGTCGGGGTATACTCTCAGTTTGGTTTACTCGCAATTTTGCTGATTCAGTGACGATGGAAATAATTATCGCCGTAAGCTCTGCTGTGCTGTACTTTGCCGCACTCATGCAGATTATCCCGGGCTTGTCTGGCCCTAATCAGATCCCGGTGAACCGGGTTGGCTTAGTTGCAATGGGAGCGATGGCCCTGCACGCAATTTTGCTCTCTAACCTTATTCTTTCAGAAGATGGGCAAAATCTTAGCATTCTGAATGTATCGTCACTGGTAAGCCTCATCATATCAGCCACTACAACGGCATTGATGTATAGACTCCGCGTATGGATTTTACTCCCGGTCATGTATAGCTTTTCTGCGATTAATCTCGGGATAGCATCACTGATGCCAGGTGAGATCACCACGCAACTCGAGGCTCATCCTCAACAACTGATTCATATTTCGTTGGCCTTGTTCGCCAACGCTATTTTAATCATTGCCACTTTATACAGCTTACAGCTTGCCTGGCTGGACTATCAGCTCAAGCAAAAAAACAAATTGGTAATGAATCCCAACCTCCCCCCTTTGATGGCCGTCGAAAGACAGCTCTTCTCAATCATTATTATTGGTCAGACACTACTTACCTTGACCCTGCTCTCTGGCTTCGTTTTTTCACAAGACATGTTAGCCCGAGAAAATGCCCACAAGACGGTGCTATCAGCATTGGCATGGCTCGTCTACGGTATCCTTATATGGGGCCATTTCCGCCTTGGCTGGCGAGGAAGACGTGTGATTTGGTTCAGCCTTTTCGGTGCGTTCTTCCTTACCTTGGCCTACTTTGGCAGCCGTTTTGTTCGGGAAGTGATCATCACAGCGTGATACCCCTGTTGAATTTTGCGCTGGGTGTTTGACACTCAGCGTTTTCCCTGCCCAAATGAAGGGCTTATTTACAAAGAAGGAAGACTTACATTGGACGACATATCGACGGGAACATTAACTTCCCTTTTGGTATTGCTCATCGTCATATCTGGCTATTTCTCGGGCTCTGAAACTGGCATGATGTCGCTGAACCGTTATCGGCTCAGACACTTAGCAAAACAGGGCCACAAAGGCGCAAAACGGGTCGAGAAACTCCTTTCACGACCTGACCGCCTGATAGGGCTCATCCTCATTGGCAACAACCTTGTCAACATTCTGGCTTCAGCGATTGCAACCATTCTTGGTATGCGCCTGTTTGGCGACCTGGGTGTTGCCATCGCGACGGGTGGATTGACGATGGTCGTTCTGGTTTTTGCTGAGGTGACGCCAAAAACGCTTGCGGCTCTCTATCCCGAGCGCGTTTCTTACGCCAGTAGCTTTGTACTGAGTTTTCTGATGCGTCTGCTTTATCCTTTGGTATGGACTGTTAATGGCATTACCAACGGTTTTTTAAAACTGCTCGGTCTTGCCACCAGCCACAATGGCAAAGACAATTTGAGTTCTGAAGAGCTCAGAACCGTCGTTAATGAGGCCGGTGGACTTATCCCTCGCCTGCACCAAAATATGCTGATTTCAATCCTTGAACTGGAAGAAGTCACGGTCAATGACATCATGGTGCCGCGAAACGAAATTACTGGCATCAATGTTAACGATGACTGGAAGGCTATTATGCGGCAGTTAACACACGCTCCCCATGGCCGGATGGTTCTGTATCGTGACAACATTGACGAAGTTGTTGGCATGCTCAGAGTCCGTGAAGCATACCGCATCATGGTTGAGAATGAGTTTAATAAAGAAAACCTTCTCAGAGCGGCTGATGAGATTTATTTCATTCCTGAAAGTACGCCACTTAATGTGCAACTTTTAAAGTTTCAGCGTAATAAAGAACGCATTGGGTTAATTGTTGACGAATACGGCGATATTATCGGTCTAGTGACCTTGGAAGATATTCTAGAAGAGATTGTGGGTGAATTTACCACGTCTGTCTCTCCAAGCCTTGCAGAAGAAATAACGCCACTCCCTGACGGCAGTTACCTAATTGAAGGAAGTGCCAATATTCGGGACTTAAACAAAAGTCTTAACTGGAGTCTCCCAACCGATGGTCCCAGAACTCTGAATGGTTTGGTACTGGAACATCTCGAGGATATTCCCGACAGTAAAATGAGTATTGAAATCAACGGTCATCAAATGGAAATCACCGAGATTGCTGACAATATGGTCAAACAAATTAAGGTGTTACCTGTGCTGAAAAAAAATAAGCGTGAATGATACTGTTATTTTTATTAATACAAGGCGAGCCTCAGTGTTCGCCTTTTTTTATTTAGAGGCCTTTATATCTCACGTTTATTCATGATAAACCTCATTTCCTCAATGGTTTTTAAGTTTAAAAAAATCTCTCAATTGTTGGACGAAGTAACACTTTATCGACTAACAATTAATAACAGTCATTTTAAATTTTGAAGTCTGTAGTTTTGCTCCTCCGGTTAGAGATGTCATTTTGCTCAGCGGGTGAATTTAGTTTTTGAGGATAAATTCATGTTTAACAGTAAATTGAAGCAAGAAATAGAATTACTCAAACAAGAAAATACATATAACAAAGCTGTGATTGATTCTATCAACGCAAGTGTACCCACTATTTTCTTCACCCCAGAAGGCGTCATCAAACGTGCTAACCATTTGCTCCTCGGAGCAGCAGGGTACAGCCTTGAGGAAGTACAGGGACAACATCACAGAGAGCTGTGCGATCCTGATTATGCGAAGAGCATTGAGTATCAGAAATTCTGGGATAGGCTCGGCTCTGGAGAAATTATCAGTGGGACTTTTCCTCGCCGTAACAAACGCGGGGAAAGAGTGTGGCTCGAGGCGACATATTTCCCGATTAAGGTTGATGGTAAAGTCGTTGAAGTGATGAAAATCGCCTCAGATGTCACCGAAGAAAAAATTCGCCTTGATGACCAAGGTGCCATCTTTAGCGCATTAAATAAGTCTCTGGCAGTCATCGAGTTCAATCCTGACGGCACGATATTAAACGCGAACAGCAATTTTCTTGCAGCCGTGGGATACAGCCTGGATCAAATCCAAGGCAAACACCACAAAATGTTTTGCCCGGAAAGCTTTTATCAGGATAATCCGAATTTTTGGTCTGAGCTTGCGTCTGGAGATTTTAAAGCGGGCCAATTCGAGCGAAAAAATGCGGCAGGCCATGTTCTTTGGCTCGAAGCAACCTACAACCCGGTATTTGATGATGACGGCAAAGTGTTCAAAGTCGTCAAGTTCGCATCAGACATTACTGCGAGAATCGAGAAAGAGCATGAAATCCGTGCAGCTGCGGAAGTCGCATATTCGACCTCAGTAGAGACAGCGCAGATTGCCAAGCAGGGAGCTGATGCACTCAATTCTACTGTGGAAACATCATCGTCTATTTCCGAGCAGGTACTTGAGACTGCAGAATCAATTTCTCAGCTTAATGAGCAGTCGAAAAGTATCGAAGCAATAGTATCGACTATCAGTGACATTGCAGACCAAACCAACTTACTTGCTCTCAATGCAGCAATAGAAGCTGCAAGGGCCGGTGATCAGGGACGCGGATTCGCGGTAGTAGCAGATGAGGTAAGACAACTTGCCGCACGGACCAGCCAGTCGACAGCTGAGATTGCTGATGTGGTCAAAAAGAACCGTGAGCTGACAACAGAAGCGACGGGTAAGATGTCCAGCGTGTCAGAGAGTGCGGATAAAGGTAAAGCGCAAATCTCTGAGGCAGCCGGTGTAATGGATGAGATCCGTTCGGGTGCCGAAAATGTTGCTAAAACGGTGTCGGGACTCAACGCTGGGAACGAGTAAGATTTTACGTCGCCCGAGTATCGACTGCATGCATCAAAAAAACGCCAACTCGGCGTTTTTTTATTTCTCAGAACGACCACCAGGGCGATTTGTCCTGATTTAAATCAACTTTGCAGTGCTTCATTTGAACAGCATAGGTTCTGGCTTGTCGGTCTACCTTACTCGCCGTTAACAACAACTCTCTTTTACTCTTGTGGTAACCATCCCTATAGCCATTCCAGCCCTCCTGAAAGGCCAGATACTGGTTACGGACATCAGACATGGGGATATTCAGCCGATTTTTTGTTTCATTGGTATACCAGCCAATAAAGTCGAGAGAGTCGGCAAAATTCGTTCTGGAGCTACTCTTGCCGGTTGAATCCTCATACTCCTGCCAAATAATATCCTGGGCCTGAGTGTATCCAACTGGATCGCTGTTATCTCCTCTTGGGGACAATCGGAAAAAAACACTTTCAACGGCTATGTCATGAGTAAAGCCACTTTCCTGACGAATAAAAGCCATAGCAAGAGAAACCGGGGTTCCCCAGTCCTGCTCCATATTTAAAGCAGCCTGGTACCAGTCATGATGCTGAGAGAAAATACTACATATACTGTCCGGGTTCTTGGGAGGCGGGTTGGTACAGCCGACTAATGCAATAAGCGGCAAACATAGCACTGTTCTGAGGTTTAAATGCATTCGTATATCCTTATACAAAATACAAATGGCGACGCTACCGCCGCCAGAATAATGTGTTATTACGAAGTGTAGCCAAAGTAATCAGCAAGATATTTATCGAAAGAGACATTATCAGCGTCTTCCAGCGCTGCTTGTCGCGCTAGACTGTCCGTCGCTTCCTGCATCAAGGTGTCATTTGAAAAGTGACCTTTCGAATCACTGTGTTTGAAAAACTCCACATGGGAGTCAGATAACTCATGACTCACACTATTGACGCACCCTTTTGCGATTACATCATTAAGTAATCGTCCGGACAGCGTTTTTTCAGGGTGTTCAAACCACGTCTCCAGCTCATCACAAGTTTGCTGATAACATGATGTCCCATTGGCCTGATCCAACAGTTCCGCCAGAGGACGCAACTCAGCAAATACGCGCTTACCCCAGTCAGCCTGAGTCAGTCTCTCACCATTACATCCTATCTTAAGCGTAAGACCCGGCTTCCTTCCTTCCAGCACAATTTTCTGCCAGTTGTCACGCCAGCAATCAAGCTCGCTCTCATCCATATTCTCTGACGGCGTCAATAGACACCAGAGCATGAGAAGATCAAGGAAATAAATCTGATGGCTATCAATGCCCACTGGAGAATAAGGGTTAACATCCAGCGATCTCACCTCAATATACTCCACGCCACCACGAGATAATGCTTCAGAGGGTTTCTCGCCACTCTTAGCAACACGTTTAGCTCGGATGGGTGCATAGAGCTCATTCTCAATCTGAAGCGCGTTAGTGTTGAGCTGACGATACTGACCCGACGCGTCTTTGACACCAATGCGCGCAAACTCTGGTGAGGGTGTATTAATCGCTTGCTTCACACCGTCGATATATTGTTCGAGGCTGTTAAAGCCGACTTTTATCTCATCCTGAGCACTGTTCGTGTAACCCAAATCACTCAGTCGTAATGACGTGGCATAAGGTAAATAACACGTATTATGATCTGTCTTCTCAAACTTCAGAGATGTGCCGCTTTTCTCGACAAAAGAACCACAAAGAGCCGGAGACGCACCGAACAAGTAGGGGATCATCCAGCCAAAGCGATAGTAATTACGAATTAATGCAAAGTAGGCATCGGATATCGACGCTTGCTGCTGTTCCTCACCCTGGTTGCCAAACAAATGCCGCCAAAGTGAATCGGGAAAAGAAAAGTTAAAGTGCACACCAGAGATGATCTGCATTACGCTACCGTAACGGTGCTTCAATCCCTCTCTGTAGAGCGTTTTCATACGTCCCAGATTAGACTTGCCATACTGAGCCAAAACAATATCGTCTTCAGTGCCAAAAAAACATGGCATCGACATTGGCCAGAGCTTCTCATCTCCCAAATTCTGAATGGTAAAACGATGAATATCGTGCAACTGTCCCAAGGTTTCAGGTACTGAGCGGCTAACTGGTGTAATAAATTCGAGTAAGGACTCTGAAAAATCAGTGGTTATCCACTGGTTAGTCAGTGCAGAACCCAGCTGGGCCGGATGAGGGGTCGAAGACAAATCACCTTGAGCAGAGATGCGCAGAGCCTCTCTCTCAACACCCCGTCCAATTCCTTTCAAAACTTCCGGTGTGTGTGACAACGCCTTCAACCGGGTTTGAAAATCGGTCAAGTTTGTTCTCATTCTAATATTCTATTGTTTGGAGCCCTAGAATAGTCACTCTCTGTGTCAATTACTATCACATCATCAACACAAAAGGCTTTTACTGAAATAGTTGTTCAACTTTCAGTCGCCACCATTTCAATGGGCAGTCCGGTTTTTTCTAGCGATGCTCTGATTTTCTTCGCATCGCCGACCAAAATAATCTGATAGTCACTGGGGTTGAACCATTGCTTGGCCAATTTATTTAGCTCTTTCTTCGTCACAGAAGCAATAATCTTCTGCTGTTGCTGGCGATAACTGGCAGGCAAACCAAATTCCTGCATAGCCTCCAGAAGTGCTATTTTTTGTGCGGGAGTCTCATAAGATAACGCCTGTCCTTGAACGAACGCACTGCGCATAAATGCCATTTCTTGCTCACTTAACCCCTTTGTCGCGAACAGATCTAACTCTCGCCTCATCTCCTGAATTGCATCCGCAGTAACATCCGCCCTAACCTGCGTTTCAAAGGCGATCAGACCGCTGTCTTTGTTACCATAAACGCTCCCCCTCACGCCATAAGTGAACCCTTTATCCTCACGCAGATTCTGGTTCAGACGCCCATTGAAATTACCTCCGAGGTTAAAATTAGCCAACATGGTTTTGAACATATCGCCGGTCACGTCATAGGGCATCCCCTTTCTGACGAACTGGATTGTACTTTGGGTCGCGCCAGGTTTGTCCACCAGCCAAATTGTCTGCCTTTGATACTGGTTGTAATCAGGTAACGCCGATGGGCGGGCAGGCTCTCCTTGCCATTGAGATAGCCGGCTAATGAGGCTCTGCGCATGCCTTTGCGTAATGTCGCCAACGATCGCCACTTGAGTACCTGAAGGAGAATAATGCTGCTGGTAAAACTGTTTTACATCGTCGAGCGTGAGGGCGGATATCGTTTTCCGATCACCGCCCGGTGGCGTCCTATGCTGATCGTTTTTGTAGAGAACCTCTCGCTGCGCTTTGATAAGCAATGCCCGAGGCGAGGATGACTGGAAACCGAGTGATTCTATTGTCTGCCGTTTTAACCGAGTAAAGTCCTGTTCGGAAAACCGGGGCTGATACAGTATTTCAGCGGCAATTTTTAAAGTGGGATATAAATTTTTCTTGAGGGTAGACACGGATAATATCGTGTGTTCCCGTCCGGACCATAGATTCACCGAGCTACCCAGTCGGTCGAGTTTTGCCTCTATCTCTTCTCCACTTGATGATTGCGTCCCCTCTTCCAACATGGCTGCAGTCAGGTATGCCACGCCTTGCTTTCCATCAGGTTCTATCAACGAACCTGCAGGTAACAAGAATTCCAGCAAGATGGTTGGCGTTTCCCTGCTTTCCATGCCTATTACCTGTACACCATTATCCAACGCAAAACGATAGACGTCAGGCAATGCACCGAACACAGGCTCACCTGCCGTTGGCATTTTACTTCGATCAAATGTTTCAGGCGTTTTACGAACCTTGAGCGGCTCCCGTTCAGTAGGCTCAACTGCAATCACCGCATCAACGTTGGCCGTCGCGGCAGCGAGTTGTCTCATTCCTTCAGGGACCGTTGACAGTACGACCGCCGGTTTCTGCCAGATGTAAGAGTCAAAGGCTGTATCAACATCGCGGGTTGATACCTTCGCCAGCCTTTTCAACCAAGTGTTAAGGCGATCGGGCGTATCATAAAATGTTTGATTGAACGCCAACTGTGCCACTTTTCCCTGAACACTTTGCAGGCTGAATATTGCACTGGCTTCTGCACCACCTTTCACCAGCGACAGGTCATCCTCACTCGCCCCTCGTTCATTGAAGTGTTCGAGCACGTCCATCACGTCATTGTAAACGTCAGACAAGGGCTGCCCTTTATTGGCAGACACATAAAGTTGAACTGAACAAGCAAGCTCTCCACAGCGCTGACTGACACTGGCACTGAGCACTTTACCCGGCTTGACCAATTTCTGATAAAGCAGTCCATTTTTGCCTCCGCCAAGAATCGCTGTCAGCATATCAAGCGAGATACGCACCTTTGACGACGGCGTTACTGTGGGCCAGGTGAGAGTAAGTACAGGCTGCTCAATCTTATCTTCCAGCGTCAGATATCGGCTTTCTGTCAGCGCAACAGGCGCAGGGGCTTGAGGCTCAACCTCTGGTCCGGTAGGGATGTCAGCGAAATATTTTTTTATCCAAGCCAGCGTTTGAGCGGTATCAAAATCTCCACCTATGGTCAGGGTGGCATTGTTAGGGCCGTACCAACGCAGAAAAAACGCTTTAAGGTCATCGAGAGTGGCGCGGTTAAGATCGCGGACATAACCGATTGTTGGGTGCGCGTAGGGGTGTCCCGGTGGGTAGAGGGTCTCGGCTATTTTTTCTGATACCAGGCCATAAGGGCGATTATCGTAGTTCTGGGCACGCTCGTTTTTGACCGTGTCAAGCTGAATATCAAATTTCCGCTGAGACATAGCATCAATGAAAAAACCCATTCTGTCTGCTTCCAACCAAAGGATTTTTTCCAGCTGGTTGGACGGTACGGTTTGGTAGTAATTCGTTCTGTCGCGGTTGGTACTGCCATTCAGCGAGCCGCCCGACTCAGTGACAATGGCAAAATGCTGCTGGTCAGCAACATGCTCAGATCCTTGAAACATCATATGCTCAAAAAAATGCGCAAAACCAGAACGGCCGGGCTCTTCTCTGGCAGATCCGACATGATAGGTTACATCAACATGTACCAGAGGATCTGAGCTGTCTTTGTGTAGCAATACAGTTAGCCCGTTGTCCAAACGATATTTCTGGTACGAAATGGACGGTTCGGTTCTGCTTTGATTTTTTTGTTCAACAAACGTGACCCCTGCGGGAGGGACAACCTCAGGCGAATGGCTTACAAGGGAACACGCATTCAAAAACGCGACAGAGAAAAAAATCACGAAATTTCGCACACAACATCCTTTTATCGAGTTACTGCCACTTCAGTGAATCAGACCCAAAGTCACGACAGAAATTACAACATAACGCAGGGCTTTTCCTATTGCCACCAACAGCCAACACCACGACTGACGTAATCGGAGCCAGCCCGCAGCTAGACACAAAGGGTCGCCAATGACAGGCATCCAGCTCAGTAACAATACTGGATAGCCGTAACGGCTCAGCCAGACGAGCGCCCGTTGCTGTTGCTTCTCTGACTTCTTCCGCTGAGGAATAAATCGACCAATCCAGTAATTTGTCATTCCACCCAGTGTATTACCCAATGTCGCCACAACCAGTAACCAGACAACCGGATAGTGCTGTTGGTTAAGCAAAAAAATCAGGTTCGCTTCTGAACCTCCCGGCAACAGAGTCGAGCTCAAAAAGCCAGTAGAAAACAACACCCAAAGGGCATGATCACCCGCAAACCAATCAAACACGCTTGGCATCCGTCACATCTATTACGTCCATGCCTGCTGCCTTTGCCGCCTGAATACCAAAAGGAGCATCTTCAAAGACCAGACATTGGTGGCTTTCTACCGAGAGCAGCTCCGCACACTTTAAAAAAGTATCAGGGGAGGGTTTATGCGCATCCACCTGATCGGCCCCGACAACAACATCAAAAAGCTCGAGCAAACCTGCTTTTTTTAGCAATTTGTCTGCGATATCTGTCAGTGTACCTGTGCCAATCGCCATTGGTTTACGCCCGGCATACGTCTTTGCCACCTCGGCAGCAGGTAAGACTACGACCTCCATTTCTGCAAGCTCAGAAAATATTTGGTTTTTACGATCTGCCAGCACCTGCGGCTCAACTGATAGCGAAAAGGTTTCGATCAGTGACTGGGCGGTCAGCCATGCAGGACTGCCACCCCGGGTGTGATACCAAGCTTCATCAACCTCAAACCCGTATTCAGCAGCAGTTTGCTGCCAAGCCTGATAATGGGCAGGCATAGAGTCAACCAAGGTGCCATCAAGATCGAAAATAAGTGCATCGTACTTGTCATAATCTGTCATTTTGCCACCTTCAACAATAACTTGCCTCGGATGCGACCGGACATGATTGACTGATGTGCCTCACCACCCTTTTCCAGCGGATAAATATTACTGATCTCGATATCAAGTTCCCCAGTCTCAACCATTGCCAGTAATCTGTCCATCTGCCAACGGTTTGGGTCGACCAGCATCCCCTCCGCTTTCAGACCTCGCTGACTAGCCTCAGCCATCACTGCATCTTTGGTGACAGTTGGTACGGTTATCATACGTCCCTGCCCTTTGAGGGCAGAGAGCGCGTCAATTCCCGTCTCACCGCCAATCAAGTCAATAATGACATCGAAAAACGCCTGATACTGAGCAAGCTCATTACATTGATAATCAATGACAGTCGTCCCCAAGTCTGTCAGAAACGCAGTATTTGCCGCTGAGCAACTCGCAAACACGTCAGCACCGCGCTGCTTGGCCAGCTGAACAGCAATGTGCCCAACGCCACCTGCTCCAGCAAGCACCAGTACTTTCTCATCGGCTGTGACTCCCGCTTTTTCCATTGCCTGCCAGGCGGTCTGACCGCAGACGGGCAATGCAGCCGCAAGTTCAAAATCCACACCTGTGGGCACCGAAGACAACGCCGCCGCATCAATGGCGAGATATTCACTGTAACAGCCGCCTTGCAGAGGGAAACCGACCAGTCCCGCGACTCTGTCGCCGTTCTCGAAGATCTCTTGGTGGCTTCCGGAGCCAACCACTTCTCCAGCCACATCGTAACCCGGAACCCATGGCAGCTTGTCTTTATTTTGTTCTGCTGCCCAACCAATACCCGCACGTGTTTTGGCATCAATAGGATTTACGCCCGCGTAAGCAACTTTAACCAGCACTTGATCAGGGCCGGGAACCGGGCGTTCACTGTCGATAATGTGTAAGGTCTCAGGCCCCCCAAAGGCGCTGATCGCTAATTGTCTATTCTCAGGCATATTATTCCCTTTCTTATCGCCCAACATAGTCACAGTGTCAGAAAAAAAGGCGGCAGACACAATGCCTACCGCCATTTATTTACCTTGTATGTCTGTGAAAGCGCTTATTTAGCCAACCAAAGCCAATAACACACCCGCCGCAACCGCTGAGCCCAAGACACCTGCTACGTTGGGTCCCATGGCATGCATCAGCAGAAAGTTATGAGGATTGGCATCCAGCCCGACCTTATTTACAACCCTCGCTGCCATAGGCACAGCCGAAACGCCAGCAGCGCCAATCAACGGGTTGATGGTGTCTTTACTGAACCTGTTAAGCACCTTAGCCATCATCACTCCTGCCGCAGTACCTATACTGAATGCCACCGCACCGAGTACCAAAATACCCAGTGTTTCAAATTGCAGGAAGGTATCTGCCTGTAATTTAGAGCCGACAGCAAGACCAAGGAAAATGGTCACAATATTGATCAGCTCGTTCTGTGCTGTATTGGAAAGACGGTCAACAACGCCGCACTCACGCATCAGGTTGCCAAGACAGAACATGCCAACCAGCGGCGTGGCAGACGGTAAGAAGAGTATCGCCATCATCAGAACTGCCAACGGGAAGATGATTTTCTCTACCTTAGTTACATGACGAAGCTGCTGCATTTCCAGCTTTCGCTCAGCCTCATTGGTCAACAACTTCATGATCGGCGGCTGAATAATGGGTACCAATGCCATGTAGCTGTAAGCTGCGACAGCAATGGCTCCCAGCAGATCGGGAGATAATCGGCTCGCAAGAAAAATGGCGGTAGGGCCATCAGCCCCGCCAATGATGGCGATTGACGCTGCATCACGCAGAGTAAACTCCATCCCCGGCACCAGATTAAGTAAGATGGCACCGAACAGAGTGGCGAAAATACCGAACTGCGCTGCAGCACCAAGCAACAGGGTTCTGGGGTTGGCAATCAGCGCGCCAAAGTCTGTCATCGCCCCCACGCCCATAAAGATCAAAAGGGGAAATACGCCACTTTCAATCCCAACATAATAGACGTAGTAAAGGATGCCGCCCGGGTCCGTGAAGCCAGCATTAGGAATATTTGCCAGAATCGCGCCGAAGCCAATAGGTAAAAGGAGTAGCGGTTCAAAACCACGTCCAATTGCCAGAAACAGCAGAGCACAGCCAACAGCTATCATTACCAACTGACCAAGTTCGAAATTAGCCAGCCCGGTCTCAGACCAGAGTATCAATAAACCTTCCATGAGCCCCTCTTATGCTAGGCTCATCAGTGGTGAACCCACTGTGACCGCATCACCTTCTTTGACCATTACATCCTGTACGGTACCCGCTCGCACCGCGCGCACTTCAGTTTCCATCTTCATGGCTTCCAGCACTAGGAGAACATCACCTTCTTGAACCTGAGTACCCGCTTTTGCAAGCACCTTAAAGATGTTACCTGCCAATGGTGCCGCGACAACGTCCACATTGCCCGAAGGCGCGGTTGAAGTTACCTGTGGAGAGGCTGCGGGCGTACTTGGTGTCACTGACGTAAGTTGTCCCTGCGGCCCGACTTCTACGTCATACACTTGCCCATTAACGCGCACACTGTAAGATTCAGCAACACCGCTGGCTGCCTGAACAGGCGTTTCTGCGGGTGCTGGTTCAGGTTCATTACCCGGCACGGGTTCGAAGGCGTCAGGGTTGCCACGGTTTTGCAGGAATTTGAGGCCAACCTGTGGGAAAAGCGCATAGGTCAACACATCATCCACCTGATCATCCGCCAGCGCGATCCCCAGCTCTTTCGACTTTGCCAACAACTCGTCGGTCAGCGCATCCAGTTCACTTTCAATCAAATCTGCGGGGCGACATGTTATCGCCTGAGCACCATCAAGCACTTTCGCCTGTAATTCAGCGTTTAATGGAGCAGGCGTCTTTCCATATTCTCCTTTGAGAATACCTGCGGTCTCTTTGGTAATGCTCTTGTAACGCTCGCCTGTAAGCACATTGATCACCGACTGTGTGCCGACAATCTGTGACGTTGGCGTCACCAAGGGAATATAGCCAAGATCTTCCCGCACACGCGGGATCTCGTCGAGAACTTCGTCAAGTCGGTCAGCTGCGCCCTGCTCTTTCAGCTGGCCTTCCATATTGGTCAACATGCCACCGGGTACCTGAGCAATTAAGATGCGTGAATCGACACCTTTCAGCTGCCCCTCGAATTTAGCGTACTTCTTACGCACTTCGCGGAAATAAGCTGCGATGGGCTCAAGTTCGGTAAGTTTTAGCTCTGTATCACGCTCTGTGCCCTCAAGCATAGCGACCACAGTTTCGGTCGGCGTATGACCGTAGGTCTGGCTCATTGAGGAAATCGCCGTGTCCAGAACATCAAGGCCCGCCTCAACAGCTTTTACTGCTGTCGCGGTGGATAGCCCTGTTGTCGCATGACAATGCAACGCCAGTGGGATGCTGCAAGATGCTTTAATTCGGCTGACCAGCTCTTCGGCCTCATAAGGTTTCAGCAGGCCTGACATGTCCTTAATGCAAAGGGAGTGACTGCCCAGATCTTCGAGGCGCTTAGCCAGATCAACCCAGGTGTCGATAGTGTGGAAAGGACTTGTTGTATAAGAAATAGTACCTTGAGCATGTGCACCAACATCGACGACGGATTTCACCGCTTTTTCAAAATTACGCACGTCATTCATTGCGTCGAATACACGAAAGACGTCCATACCATTGGCATGTGCCCGCTCGACAAATTTCTCCACTACATCATCACCGTAGTGACGATAACCGAGGAGGTTTTGCCCTCTTAGCAACATCTGCATAGGTGTTTTGGGCATCGCTTTTTTCAGTTCACGCAACCTCACCCACGGATCTTCACCTAAAAAACGAATACAGGCGTCGAAGGTTGCGCCACCCCAAGTTTCCAAAGACCAAAAGCCGATATCGTCTAAAGCTGCTGCAATGGGCAGCATGTCATCTAGCCGCATCCGTGTTGCGAAAAGAGACTGATGAGCATCTCTGAGTACCACATCAGTGATCGCCAGTTTCTTAGACATAAAACATTACTCCTTGTTGTTATTTTATTTGTCGTTGCGCCGTTGATTGCGGTATTGATGGACGGCTGCAGATATTGCAGCAATTGTCTCCGGATTCACGGCGTTTGACTGGCCAGGGCTGGCTGGCTGGCTTGGTGTCACTTTGGAGGGTAACTCTTCAGGTACCAGCCTCGACATCAGACCGACCAAAAAAATAAGAATGGTAAGGAATACAAACACCACGGACATACCTGTCAGCATGAGTGTCAGTGCTTCCTGCAATAGACTTTCCAGTTCCATTGTCCTCCCCCTGAGGATGTCTTCTCTTTAATTCCTATTGTGCTGCTCTATCACTCCAAAATTGGATAAATGAAGGGCAATTTTAGATAAAACTGCAACACGTCGCTCAAAATACTAACAATCTGCATAAATAACAATCTTTCTTCGCTTGCAAGTGAGTTATTACAGATTTTCAGCTCAGCAAAACTCTGCACTTGTTAGCGGAATATTGTTTTCGTTTTGACGTTAACAAGTCTGAGTTTCACAACAAAAGTGTGCCTGAATCTGATATGAAATCATTAGAAAAAGTACGTAATGTGATAAATAGATGAAAAAATGGCAATCGAATGAATCATGAGTAAAAAAATACTGCTGACTTCCTGAGAATAGTGTCTCAGAAAATTGATTTTGAAAACGAGAAGTGAACCGAAGCCAATACGTGAAATGAAGAAATAACGAATTGATTATTAATTCAGTATTAATGAATAAAAAAGGTGATAGGTTTACAGGAGCATGGTAGGAAG
>NZ_LYBM01000053.1 GCF_001707825.1 Veronia pacifica
ACCAGCCTGAAAGGTATCAGGCTGGCTCTTAATGATTGAGTCAGGCCTGACTTAGTAAGTACAGGCGTTGTTGCTGAAGTAGTCGTGAACGACAATTTTACCGTTAATGATATCATCACGAATCTGGCTGACTTTTGCTTCCATATTCGCGCTGACAAGTTTGCGGTTGTAATCATCCAGTGCCCAGTCTACTCCGCCCTCTTTCAGACCAAGTGACTGAATGCCCGTTTCAAATGACCCACTTTTGCCATCGTTGAACGCGTTTTGTACAGCAACATCGACGCGTTTGACCATAGATGTCAGCATGACACCCGGGTGGAGATAATTCTGGTTCGAGTCAACGCCAATAGCAAATTTGCCGCCATCTACCGCCGCCTGATAAACACCAACACCTGTGCCGCCTGCAGCTGCGTACACAACGTCTACGCCTTTATCAAACTGTGATTTTGCCAGTTCTGCACCTTTGGTCGGGTTGTTCCACGCCGCTGGTGTGCTGCCTGTCATATTCTGTACCACAGTTGCTGCACTGCTGGCATATTTCGCGCCTTGCTCGTAACCACACGCGAACTTGCGAATCAATGGGATATCCATACCACCGACAAAACCTACTTTGTCAGATTCGCTCTTCATCACCGCGAGGGCGCCAACAAGGAAGGAGCCCTCATGCTCTTTGAATACCACAGAGCGCACGTTTGGCAGATCGACCACTGCATCAATGATGACGAAGTTGGTTTTCGGGAATTGCTTCGCGACTTTTTCGACAATAGGCTGTTGTTGGAAACCAACAGCAACGATAGGATTGTGACCGCGCTGAGCCATCCGCAGCATGGCCTGTTCACGTTGTGCTTCATTGGTGATTTCAAATTCACCGTACTTAATGCCAGTCTCTTTCTTAAAGGCTTCAGCACCAGTGTAAGCAGCCTGATTGAAAGACTTATCAAACTTACCGCCCATATCAAAAATGATCGAGGGCTTATATGCTGCATGTGCCGCCGCTGACATCATGCCCATGCTAATTGCCATAGCCAGAGTGGTGATTTTTTTCATCCTTGTGACTCCCTTATGAGAAGTTATTAATCACACATTAAGAAAAGCTAGCATCCGCCAGCCAAAGTCGTCGAAGATATTGTGCCTGTATTTCGGTTAATAGAATTAAACTGATTGAATACTTTGTAGACTGATCACAAAGTACTAGCCCAAATTCAGGCTTTTCGGATCAATATCTACCCACACCAAGCGATGGTCGGAGCCATTTGTTGAGAAATCCGCTGTGCCATCCGCCTCTCTGGGTCGAGGTAAATCATTAGCGCTCCACACTACACGACTATCAAGAGGTGAAATCTCTGCGGAGGGCAATATGTAGTCGAGGCGAAGACCAGATTCATGAGTCGCAAACGGATTGCCTTTTGCAATCCTACCCGCATGTCTTTTGGCTCGATGGCTAGCGGGCACTAAATGGCCTGTTGCAGTCGCCTTATGAATCGCTGGATGCGTCAATAACCGACCTATTTCTTCTCGATCCCCGTCGCCAAAGTACTGGTCTGCGTTAAGATCGCCAAGAATCACAAAAGGAGGTTCAATCGGGTCGCTACACTCACCGTCATCACACAGGTAATCTGCACCCTCTATCATGTCACGGATAAGCCTTAACTCGTCAGCATTACGAGAGTAATTACGCTTTTCATCCCCATCAAAAACTGGCGGTGTCGGGTGACAGGCAATCAACTTAATCCGGGTACCGCCGATATCAACAGGTATCATGACGTGGCTTTTGGACGAAATACGCTTCTGAGTTTCTACCCACGCTGGATAATAATCTGCTGGCATTCGGTTTTTGGGCATACTTTGCCAAATTACCTTTTGCCAACTTCGAATCTCATCGGTACAGATAGGATAACGACTGAGTAACGCAAACCCATATTGGCCATGATGAAAGCCATAGCCCTGAGCAAAGTCAGGCTGGTTCTTGACGTTATCTTTTTGTTTATAGGGTTTACCTGTGTTCACCGCTGGCTGATAAAAATAGGGATAATTTTCTTGCTGATCAGTTAAGTACTTCCGGAGAAACTGCTTGATCGTCCCGTCGTCCCCACCATCACCGCACTGATCCACCTCACAGAGCAGAAGAATATCCGGTGACGTAGCGGCGATGACACTGGCAATCTTTCGCAATCGCTCATCACCGCCAGTGCTTACCCGCTTCCTTACCTCTCCCTGAACAGAAGACGTCATTGCTACATTGTATTGTGCGATACGTAAAGCTTGCTTTGAATTCAAATCATTTCTTTATTCTGAGTAACTTCACTTGCAGCATAGCGAAGTTACTCACTAACAAACAGATTAATCACGCTTTGCGGTGCAAAATAGATAACTGCAGATGTTTATGAAAGCACAGATGAAAGCGCCCTGCGGATACATCTCGCGTCTGGCTCAGCTCTGTGTAGAAAGGTAATATTTGACATGGCTTGAGTGAAATCCTCACGGCAAACACCATCAAAGTTACCCAACCAATGTCCCACCTCTTTGAGCGTGAAAGATGGACGCATATGGGCTGCGCGATATAAGCGCCCTAACCAAAATAAGTCCCATTGACTATCACACAGTATATGGTCGTAACAAAACAGGTTTTCGTTCAGATGTCTGCACACTTTCTGGACAGGAATACCACGGCTTTCAAGCTCCGCCCGGCTTATGCCGTGTTCAAGACGCTCGGCGTTATCGTCCCACTGAACCCAGCTCTCAGAAGAGGAAAGAGGATCGATTAGCAGACTGTAACTGGTGCCATCAGGCAGGCTATATCCGACTTCAATCGGATAGGATTCATCACAAAGACCGGAAGATTCAAAATCGAGAGTTACCCACACAACAAATCCCTCCATGATTTCATCACCTCTTGCAGGTGCCGCTATCATTGATCATCAATGCTTGGCGATGGTGCTGTCTACACTGTCTACAGCAACCCTCGATTTCTATGTTAGATGGGATTTATCTGATTTCGTACAATAAAGTAGGCTGAAGACATAACTTATCGGACATATTCTTTGTTGTAAGACACAGACTCAAACCAAAGCCAATAAGACTGCACTAATTTATAAACAACCCCGACATCCGTGTTGTGCTTACTGATAGTTCCACGAACACTAATCCCTCTTTTCTTACCACAAATTCTCAGTAACAACCTAAAGAGACTAAATCGCCATCACCAATAATGAATTGAAGATCACTGCCTTGTCAGTCAAAATGGACAAAATTGACGCGGATGGTTAGGAAAGATAATGAAATCAACGGTTAGAGTTATTCAAGAAAAAAAACAAATCGCTCTGGTAGCGCATGACAATTGCAAAAAGCACTTGCTGGAATGGGTAAAAACACACGAGGACGAATTGAGCCGTCATGAACTTTATGCCACGGGCACAACTGGTAATATCATTTCGAAAAGCACCTCTCTTGCTATCCATCCAATGATTAGCGGACCGCTGGGCGGAGACCAACAACTCGGGGCGATGATCAGTGAGAAGAGAATCGATATGATGGTATTCTTCTGGGATCCACTGACGTCAGTACCTCATGACCCTGATGTAAAAGCCCTACTCAGGATTTCAGCGGTTTGGAATATTCCTGTTGCCTTTAACAGAGCCAGTGCCGACTTTATGATTAAATCCCCACTAATATCACAGGCCTCTGAGATAGTTATACCTGATTACGACGCCTATCTCGCTGAACGTCTATAATGCCGGAAACTGTTACTGTCAGATGAGTGTGTCGCCGATTTTTCTCCTGACAGAACAACAAGGGAGGAACGTAGGATGAAAGCTTGGCAACTCGTCAGCCCAGACGGACTCGACAGTCTGCAACTCGGTGATACCTCTGAACCCACGATGTCAGATAATGATGTCATTGTTGATATTCACGCGATTGCGCTTAACCACTTTGACTACAAATTGGCGTCATGGGGCTATGCGACATGGGAGTACCCACAGACAATAGGGACAGATTTGTCAGGCGTCGTCATTGCGTGCGGTAAAAATGTGAGCCGTTTCAGTCCCGGTGATAAGGTTTGCGCTTTTGCTGATCCGCGCACGTCGGGCGCATTTGCTGAACAAATTGCCGTTGAACAACATTGTCTGGCCCGTGTGCCAGATAACGTCACTCATGCCGCTGCTGCTGCGATAGCCAATGTTGGACTCACCGCCTGTCACACCTTGCTTAATAAGTTAAAGCTTAATTCAGGTGACGCACTGATCATTAACGGCGCTGCTGGTGGAGTGGGTGCGGTTGCCACTCAGTTAGCCAAGATGAATCGGCTGCGGGTGATCGCAATTGATGCAGGTAAACACCGCCAGAAATTGCTCTCTTTAGGCGCTGATTGCGTGCTTGATTATCAGCATGACAATATTGCGATGGAAGTGATGCATGAAACACAAGGGGCAATGGCCGATGCACTCATCGACTGTGTAGCGTCAAAGAAAGCAGGTGCCTATGCATCTTTATTACGATATGACGGTCAACTGGCATCGGTTTCTGAGTCATTGGGAGAGGTGCCAGTGATAGCAGCAATGCGTGGCCTTACTATCCATGAAATTTCTCTCAGTGGCGTTTATGCTCATGGATTACGGGAGCACAGAGAAATACTTATCGACAACTTCCATACCTTACTCAACCATATATCATCAGGTAAGCTTGATCCCGGCATTACAGAATATATAGCGTTTGAACAACTGAAAGATGGGTTGGAAAAAATACGACAAGGTCAATCTACCGGTAAGATCGTCGTTACGGTCAGGTAAAAAACACCCTTCCCTCACCATGTGAAGACATTGACGTCTAACGTACAGTAAACGGTATGTAGTGCGTTTTTCGACTGGATAAAACAGCATCACCTCTAAAGATACAGGACATAAATTGCAATATATCAAGATTCGAGATGCAATCGCAGAACAGGTTTCTTCTGGTGCGCTGGCTGCTGGACACAAGCTGCCATCAGAGCGAAAACTTGCCGAAACATTTGCCACTACCCGAGTAACATTACGAGAAGCTCTCTCGCTACTTGAAGCGGATGGGGTGATTTATCGCGAAGAGAGACGGGGTTGGTTTATCTCGCATTGCCCGCTTCGCTACGATCCATCATTCGATCCGGACTTGCTCGAAATATGTCACAAGGCAGGACGATCGGGTGCCATATCTCTTATCTCCCACCAGCACAAACTTGCTGATAAAAACGCAACCCAAATGTTAAACCTACTGGCATTCAGTGATGTTCTGACCTTTGATCAATTGCTCTCTGTCGATGGCAGGCCCGTTGCAAAGGTAATTAACACGGTTCGGGATGATAGTCTTGGGCAAGTGAGTGAATCAATCCTTGCATCGCCTTTAAAGCGGATCCTCATCGAGCAGGCAAAAGAATCAATCACGCTGGAAAGCTATAAAATATCGGTTTCCAGCCTGAATGATAAAAATGCTTCTCATCTGCGTGCATCCGTCGGTAGCCCGGTACTATTAATCGAAAAGCGTTATGCTACTGAAAATAAGCAAAAAATAGCTTACAGTTTTGAATTCTGGCGCCATGATGCGGTTGAGGTTGGCAGCAGTCGCTTTTAAGACTTAATCAAGCGCACCATTTTGTGGGTTAAATAACCGAAGAAGCGTTTTGGTATTACCGGAGAAATCAATTGGGTAATCGAGATCATACATAGTGTGAACACCCACAGAAAGATAAAGCAGCAAAGACGATATCTGCCCAGCATCCAGGTCTTTGCGAATAAGCCCCTTACCCTGACTCAATTCAATGATTCTCTGAATTCGCTCCATACTGGTTTGCATGATTTTCAGATATGCCTTGCGAATACGTTCAGATCGACTGCACATCTCCAACAATTGATGCGGCCTCAAACCTGATTCTTTCGATACGGGGTAACGACCGTCACAAAGGTCTGCTACAAACTTTAATACGAGGTTAGAGAGCTCTTTTTCATTGCTCAGTATCCCTGAGCCAAAGAGATTATCAAGCCAGGTGTTAACTTCGCGCTCGACGACTTCCATTTGCAGCTCTTCCCGATTTTTGAAGTGAACATAAAAAGCACCTCTTGAGTATCCGGCATGCGCGCATAGTTCATCGAGACTGACATTCAATCCTTTCGTCGGGAATAGCATTATCGCTGAACGCACTAATGCCTCTTTGCTGGCTTTTTTAGCTTCGTGCCTTTTATTTTTCACATTCATTTAACCCCTATACGCTTTTTTCCACTCTACCAGTCAATTATTTGACATACCACTTGGTATGTGAATAAATGCTCATACCCCTAATTTACATCATCGTAACAGACTCGCAGTCATAAATATTATAAGGAAGTTGAATCATGACAGTGTTAGTCACAGGCGCAGCGGGCTTTATAGGTAGTCACATAGTCCGTCAGCTCCTTAAGAAAAACTATCAGGTCAGAGCAATGCATTTGCCAAATGAAAACCTTGCCAATCTGCAAGGGCTTCCTGTTGAGACAATGTCTGCTGATATTACTGACCTTGAGTCTCTTAAGATCGCTATGTACAACTGTGACTACGTCATTCACGCTGCAGCAATTTATAAACTTTGGTTGCCTGAACCCGAAAAAATGGACAGGGTAAACATTCAGGGAACAAAAAACGTGCTCCAGCTTGCAAAACAACTCGGCGTGAAACGTGTGGTATTTACCAGCTCAATCGCTCGGTTCGCTGGTCAGGGTACGGGTATAAATGCAACGGAAAGCAGTCCATTTGCTTTGGGTCCGGCACGAAATCCCTACCCAATATCAAAAGCTGCCGCTCATGAACTTGCTGTTGAAGCGGCAAAAAATGGTCAGGATGTTGTGATATGTGCACCGACAGGTCCAATAGGGCCTGGCGATGTAGCACCAACACCCACGGGCAGATTTATTCTCGCTTTTGCGAGGATGCCCATTGTCGCAGTCCCTGACATTTCAATTAATTTCGCTGATGTCCGCGATATTGCCGAAGGCCATGTACTGGCAATGGAGAAGGGAATCAGCGGAGAAAGTTATCTTCTCGGTCATCAAAATCTTACTATCAGGCAACTCGCAGAGACGCTATCTGAGCTAATAGGAGTGAGAAAGCCTGTTGTATGGGTACCTTTTGCGGTCTCCTCCTTGTGGTCACACATGCCCCTTCTATACAGCCAAATCGTTAGTCGAAAAGATCCATTTGTGACGCCATGTGCGATTCATATTGCGAAACTTGGTTTAATGGCAGACTGCAGCAAGGCTGTTTGCGAGTTAGGGTTGCCGCAATCCCCCATCAAAACAGCAGTTGCTGACGCTCTAATTTGGTTCGCGCAGCAAGGCTTCATTCAAAACCCACGGTTAAAGAGTCGTATCGAGGAGATTCAAACCACCCTATACGGTTAAGGAACAGTATGACAGACACAATTTGTACCACAGATACGCTGATCATTGGTTCTGGCATCTCAGGCGTCGGCGCGGCGATAAGAATGTTGGACAAGGGCATGTCAGACTTTGTTATTTTGGAAAAGTTTGAAGATATAGGCGGTACATGGCGCGACAACACGTATCCTGGCTGTGAGTGCGATGTCCCGTCTGCACTCTACTCCTATTCTTTTGAACCAAACCCACGCTGGAGTCAGGTCTTTGCCGGGCAGAAAGAAATTTTTGACTATGTAAAAGCCACAGCAGAAAAATACAACGTGATCCCTAAAATTCGCTTTGGTGTTGAGGTACATAAAGGCCAATGGAACGAAGAAGAATCTCTGTGGCACGTTAAAACCAGTAAAGGCTTGTATAAGGCTCGCAAGGTCGTCTCTTGTGTCGGCTATTTGCACGAGCCAATTATTCCTGACCTACCCGGTCTCTCTGATTTTGAAGGAGAGGTATTTCACAGCGCCCGCTGGCGACATGATTTGGATTTGACGGGTAAGAGGGTCGCTGTAATTGGCACGGGAGCTTCTGCAATTCAGTTTGTTCCTAAAATCCAACCGCAAGCCAAGGAGCTGTATGTCTTCCAACGTTCACCGCAATGGCTCTTGCCAAAAATTAACCTAAGGATACCCGCTTTCGCACAAAAGCTGCTCAGCGTGAAACCTGTTCACTCAGCTTTCAGGGCCATGTTATATGGCGGAATGGAACTTTTCGGTGTTGGGTTCAGACACCCGTGGATAATGCGTCAAATTCAGCGTTTGGGTAAGTTTCATATCAAGCGACAAATCAAAGACCCTGAACTTCAGAAAAAAGTCACCCCAAACTATATTCTCGGCTGCAAGCGGGTACTGCTTTCCAACAGTTATTATCCTGCTCTGGCTCAAGATAACGTTGATGTCATGGCGACGGGCGTGAAGGAAATTCGTGGCAACACTGTGGTGGGTGAAAATGGTGAGCAATGCGAGGTGGACGTCATCATTTTCGGCACAGGATTTTATGTGAGCGATATCCCCGTTGCCGACAAGATCACTGGAGCATCAGGATTGACACTGGCTGATATATGGAAAGGCAGCCCAGAGGCCTATCTCGGCACAACCTGTCATGATTTCCCTAACTGTTTCGTCATTCTGGGTCCAAATCTAGCTATCGGACACAATTCAGCCTTTATCATCATCGAAGCCCAGTTAAATTATGTCATTGGTGCGCTTGAAGAAATGCGAAGACGCAACGTTGACAGATTGGAAGTGAACGCAAAGGCACAAAGAGAATACAACCAACGTGTTCAACGAGACCTCAAAGGTACCGTCTGGAATACAGGAGGATGTACCAGCTACTACCTTGACGTTAACGGAAAAAATAGTGTCGGTTTCCCTTGGAGCACGCTGAAGCTGAAGGAGCTTCTACAGCATTTTGACACTCAATCGTACAAACTTTCAAAAACATCAGATGACGGTGCAAAGTAAAAGCCACATCGTTAATAAAAACCAAAGGGGATGTTATATCCCCTTTTTTATCAGTGTATTAAGTCAAAAAAATGACTTTCCGAGTGATGGTGACAACAGATACCAATATTGAGTCCATTCAGAGGGATGACTTCATAGTTCCTTCATGATTCAGCTGGTAATGTGCCACATCAATACAGTGCCAACACTCACAGTGATTTTGAAAATAATAATGAAAACATATTTAACTGGTAACCCTCTTATACCCGCTTGCGACCATGAAATAGCTAGCTTCTGTGATCAGTATAATTTCTGGTCACCTGAACAAAAAATTATCCGAATAGCGCTATTTGGACAAGACCCAACCATTGCTTTCCGGATTATTGAGCTTACGGATACTGCAGAATATCTCGAGATACAACGTCTACTCGCTTGCATTGGCTTTAGCGCATCCTTCTTTGATCATTCCAACGATTCAATCAATCTCGACGCAGAGTTTCATCTAGAGTATGGCAACTGTGCCAAGGGCACGTCTGTACTTGCCTACGTCGCCTGAGTTATGAAGTGAGTCTAAAAAAGTAAAGTCACTGGATATGAATCGTCACATACACCGTTGATACTTCTCACTGATCGTATTGCTGACGATAAAATCCAATTGAAAAAACAGTAGATAATTAGCTTCTTATTTTGATCAGGCAGGTTATGGCAGAAAAAAATTTTGGTTTCTTTATCCGCCGGGTGCTGATACTCGGTGTTCCGCTTATCCTTCAACAAATGCTATTCAGTAGTCTCGGCATAATAGATAACATCATGGTCAGTCAGCTGGGGACTTCCGAAGTCGCTGCTGCGGGCGTTGGCCTCCGTATATTTATCTATAGCATGGTGATTATATGGGGCTTTGGGCTGGGTGTAGGCATCCTGGTTGCACAGTTCTGGGGAGCAAAAGACCGTGATGGCGTTAAACGCTATCTGGCCGTCGGTCAACTGATTGCTTTAATGCTCACCAGTGTCATTTTTGTTATCGCCTACTTTTTCCCGCAGGCTTTTACCACACTCTATAACGTGACTGGCGATACAAAGTATGTAGCAGAGACTTATATACAGTACGTCTCGTTCGCAATTTTGCTCTCTGCGCCCGTGATCACTCTAGAAGCAGGCATACGCTCTATTGGCCAGACCAAGCTGACCCTTTTCCTGTCGCTTGCTGAAGTCGCATTAAATATACTGCTTAACTACATGCTCATTTTTGGCAAATTGGGCGCACCTGAAATGGGAGTGGCAGGTTCAGCAATCGGTACGTCGCTGGCGAGAGCATTTCGGTTTATCGCAACACTGGCCATTATCTACATATGGTATCCCACACTGGCGTTTGGACCACGTCACCTGAAGCAAGCGTTAGGCGTGAAAGTCTTGAGGAAGTACCTCTCTGTCACTTTACCCACGATGGCAGGGACTGTCATTTGGACAGTCGGACTCTTCGTTCTCAACGTCATTGTCGGACGTATGGGTGAACAACAACTTGCTGTAAGTACCGTTATATCAAGTCTGGAGTCCTTCGCTCTTGCCGCTGCAGGCGGAACATCCGGTGCAGTCGCCATCTTGATCGGCAATGCTCTCGGTGCAGGTCATTTCTCTCTCAGCCAAGCATATGCGCGCTACGCAGGCTGGATGGCGTTGTTCACTGGTCTTTTAGTCGCTGCGGTTATCATTGCCTCCAGTCCTATCATTATGCCGTTTTACGAACAACTGACGCCGGAAGCACAAGCGCTGACACTCGCCTGTTTACCCGTGCTTGCGTTCAGCATGATTTTCAGAGTTATCAACGTGGTATTAATTGTTGGTGTGCTGCGCGCAGGGGGGGATAACACATACTGTATGTATCTCGATTTCTTCTGCCAGTGGGTGTGGGCAATTCCAGCAACGTTGGTGGCAGCACTCTGGTTCCAGTGGGCACTACCCTGGGTATTTTTTATGATCGCATCAGAAGAGATGGTAAAGCTCATCCCTACTCTGCAAAGGGTCAGGTCAGGCAAGTGGCTCAATAATTTAACAAAAGATGAGACTAAAGCAGCCGATCAGACACAGGCTGTTGAAGCGTAACAAGTAATGCGCCCACTGGTGTGGGCGCATTATCAACATGAAACGATATGTCGCTAGGCAGTGACTTGGGAACCGCTCATATTCATATGATTTTGTGCCGTCATGAAGGTGACATGCGCATCAATCAAGGTAGAGGATTCCTGTCGCCAAACGGGTTGCTGCTGGTGCTGGCAAAATTCAACCAACACAATCATCAACTTGTCCATGCGCTGCATACACCACCTTCGTACATCTATTTCATGTTCCGTATTACTGGCCATTGCTTGCATTTTTCCGTAAGCAAACTGAATGTAGCTGTATGCTTCATCTGTTTTGCCCATGGAGGCTAAGTGATGATTCGTGCGGATACAGGCATCAAGCCAATAGCCGAGCGATTCACTTTTCGCCTGACAAATATGCGGTGTAAAAATGCGCTCAGGAACCTCAACCACTAACTCAAGCAACCTTCCCATCTCATTGATGTTTTGATTGCAGTACCAATTTTTTATATCGGTCAGCCAATAGTCAATTTCTGTTCCTTCACAACAGCCAGCGGTTTTCATGCAGCAGACTCCCAGTCCCGGACGAAGTGGTTCTCACTAACTTGATTGACATCAGGTTGGAGTCGGCCACTTAGTAAGCGAGTAGATTCAGCATCCTGCGAGTATTGCGAGCTCTCTCTGATCACATCACTGAAAGGCAGGTCAGGATCAGGGACAGCAGAAATCAGCAATTTGGTATAGGGATGCTGAGGATTAGTCAGAATGTCACGAGTATTACCCCACTCGACAATCTGTCCGCGATACATCACTGCTGTCTCCTCAGCGATGTAATGTGCGGTCGCCAGATCATGGGTGATATAAAGAAAACCAATTCCCATTTCTGACTTCATTCTTTGCATTAGATTAAGCACACCCAGGCGTATCGACACATCAAGCATAGACGTGGGTTCATCCGCCAAGATCATTTCAGCACCAACACCCAATGCACGGGCAAGATTTATACGCTGGCGTTGGCCGCCACTCAGTTGGTGCGGGAATTTCTTCAGACAGTCGGCATTAAGCTCGACCATATCGAGCAACTCTTGTTGGCGATGCAAGAGCTGAGCATCGCCAGCAACATCGTTATGAATTTTGATTGGCCGTGCCAGATGATGTGCGATAGTGTGTGCGGGATTCAGAGAGCCAAATGGATCTTGGAAAACCATCTGAACATTACTTCGATACTCACGAAGTGCCTGACCCGACTGAATTTGGTCGATATTGTTACCCTTGAAGGTGATCTCACCAGAGGTCACGTCGTGGACTTTTGTTATCAGTCTTGCAACGGTACTTTTACCACAACCAGACTCTCCCACCAGAGCCAGTGTTTTTCCAGCATGAAGGTCAAAACTGATCCCTCTGAGGGCCTCAAAGCTCTCCTTTTGACCAAAACCTCCACCCATTTGGAAGGTTTTGCTCACATTTCTCACGCGAATAATTGGTTCACTCATGCCTGTTTTCCTTCTTATACTGGCTCAGGCTGGCGCGTTGACTCTGCCGGCTCAATATCGTGAATATTTGGGAATGACGCCCACAGTTGCTTGGTGTATTCATGTTGTGGGTTTTGACGAATTTGTTGAGAGGTATTTACTTCAACGATGTCACCATCTCGCATAATGGCAATTCGATCGCTCAACTGGGTCATCAGTGCAATGTCATGAGTGATAAAGAGAACAGAGAAGCCAAACTCTTCTTTAAGCACGAAAATTTGTTGCAATATCTCGCGTTGAACAACAACATCCAGCGCTGTCGTCGGTTCGTCCATAATGATCAGTTTGGGGCTAAGGCTCAGCGCAATGGCAATAACCAGTCTCTGGCGCATACCACCGCTGAACTGATGCGGGTAGTCTTTGAGACGCTCACCTGGAATGTTCACCAGTTCAAGCATTTGCAATGCACGCTTTCGGGCCTCATCGGGCGTCCAGCCTTTGTGATGGCAAATGACATCAAGGAACTGCTGCTCAACTGTCAATACCGGATTAAGTGAGTTCATGGCACTTTGGAATACCATTGCAATCTCGCTCCAACGAACGACATTCAACTCCTGCTCGGACAGATTACGTAAATTCAGCTCTTCTAACCAAATCTCACCATTAGAGATATACGCGGGTGGTTTGTGGAGGCTGTTAATTGAAAAAGCGATGGTGCTTTTTCCACATCCAGACTCACCCGCCAGGCCGAATATTTCACCCTTTCCAATATCAAAACTGACATTTTTTACGGCGCGAAAGTATCCATCATCCGTAATGTAATCCACACACAATTCCCTAACTCGCAGTAAGGGGTCGTGGTGGAAAGCTAATTCCTCAGACATTCTCAGTTCCCAAATAAATAAATGCTATTGCAAATTATTATCATTTAGCTTACCAGTAAAGCAGCATGGGTATAAAGGAGAGATTAATCGCAAAAATCTAGAAAGCTAAAAAGACTGGACAAAAAGCCATAGACACTGCCGTTTTTATTGACCCCAGCAGCCATAAGAAGCAGAAAAATCTCTTCCACGAAGGCGACAGTGATTTGCAATAAATCCGGCCGAGCGCTTAAACCACAATGAAAAAAACTAAGAGGCTTACCTAAATACGACATAAACCCCCATCCCTACACACTTAATTTACTGATATATTCGATTTATCATTTCGGGGAACATTATGAATAGCCTGGCACGACAGAGGTCAGGTTGTTAGAGACAACGCGCAACACAAAATGGAATAAAAATATGAGTGCTTTTGAGAAGCTGGTAAAACACGCAAAAAAAATTGACAACTTCCAACATCTTGGGGCGATATGTGGCTGGGACATGGCAGCAATGATGCCTAGCGGTGGCAGTCAGGCCAGAGCCGAGGCCATGGCGGAGCTTAACGTACACATTCATCATCTGAATACCAAACCTGAGTTGACAGATTTGTTTGCAGAAGCTGAGGCGGAAAACCTGTCTGAGCAACAAAAATGGGAGCTGCGCGAACTAAAACGCAGCTGGCAAAATGCAAATGTACTTCCCGCTGATTTGGTTGAAGCGGCTTCTTTAGCCAATGCTAAATGTGAACACGCATGGCGCTCTCAGCGCCCTGACAACGACTGGCAGGGCTTTGAAAAAAACTTCAGAGAGGTTGTTAAACTCTCTCGTGAAGAAGCCCAAATACGCGCAGAGGCTACAGGCCAAACACCTTATGATGCAATGTTGGGTTTGTATGAGCCCGGAACAAGCTCAGCGTCGCTCGATACGCTTTTTGACGATGTGAAAACGTGGCTACCTAAATTGGTAGATGATGTGCTTGAAAAACAAAAGTCAGAAAGTCTTGTCATTCCACAAGGAAATTTCAGTACCACTAGCCAGAAGGCTCTTGGATTGGACGTCATGAAGTTGCTCCAGTTTAACTTCGACAATGGCCGTCTTGATCAAAGTGTTCACCCATTCTGTGGTGGTGTCCCTACAGATGTTCGTATCACCACCCGCTATGATGAAAGCGACTTTGCACAATCTCTGATGGGTATAGTGCATGAAACTGGGCATGCTCGCTATGAGCAGGGTCTGCCTAAATCACTTGCAGGCACACCAGCCGGAACCGCGCGCTCCATGGGTATTCATGAGTCTCAATCTCTATTTTTTGAAATGCAGGTTGGCCGCAGCGCTCCGTTTATTGCTCGTCTTGCAGATTTGGCCGGTAAGCATTTTGCAGAGCATGATGCTGCTATTTTTGACAAGGATAACTTCCAAAAATTGTATACACGGGTGAAAAAGGACTATATCCGCGTAGATGCCGACGAGCTTACCTACCCTGCACACGTCATTCTGCGCTACGAAATTGAACGTGACCTTATCAACGGAGTGATAGAACACACTGATATTCCAGAGCTCTGGGATCAAAAAATGCAGGCATACCTTGGCCTGACAACCAAGGGTAACTATAAGAATGGGTGTATGCAGGACATACACTGGACTGACGGTGCGTTCGGATACTTCCCATCATATACACTCGGTGCCATGTATGCCGCGCAATATATGGCGGTGATGAAACAAACCGTTGACGTTGAAAGCGTCATAGCCAGTGGTGATCTCTCTCCTATATTCCAGTGGCTTGAGCAAAATATCTGGAGTAAAGGCAGTCTATTGAGCACTGACGATCTGATCACTCAGGCAACAGGCGAAACACTGAATGCTGCATTTTTCAAAGAGCATCTGACAAACCGTTACCTCGGTTAAGGCATAAACACAGAGCCGTCACTCGTTGACGGCTTTTCTTTATGCTATTCCAACCTGTCCCTTTTTGACTTAACCAAGTGTGTCCATCGCCAGACTAGAATCGTATCGGATGACGCGGTTTCGACCCGATCGCTTTGCCTTGTATAGCGCGATATCTGCATTTTTTATGCACAGATCAACGTCATCACCGACCCGATACTCGTAAAAACCCACTGAGACAGTGAACTTTGGTACCCCTTTTATATTGATGGCTTCAACCTGTTCACACAAACGTGTCATCATCGACGGAACATCCGGCTTTTCATCCTTCTTACCCCTTACAAGTATAAGGAACTCCTCGCCGCCCCAACGAAACACCACGTCTTCAGCTCGAATACTGTTCCTAATACAATCGGAGAAGGATTTTATTGCTTTGTCACCGACATCATGACCGTAGGTATCATTAATGCTCTTAAAATGATCAATATCTAGAAAACAGAAAGCTTTCGTCCTGGCATCTATCTTGTCACTTGAAAAGTGCTCGCGACGTTTCAGACCCGTCAATAAATCATGGCGCGACTGGGTAAATACCTTGTCAACTAATACAAAGAACAGCACTCTCAAAATGCACAGAACAAGAAAAATCATGAAAAAGCAGGCAGTAATATTCATGACATAAAAATCCATAGAAGGTTTCTCACGCCTGTAATATTCCAGCTTCATAAAATGAGTATCAGCGTTTAATGCATCAACATTAATGTCAGACACACCTACCCCCAAAAACTTTCCATCTTCGTATACTGGGTATGAAAAGGTGATGACATGTCTCAGCCTACTTGGTGTCAGGACATCTAAATATACATCTGTAACACAATATTCGCCCTGCTTTTTCTTCTTGGCACAGACATACCAGGCTCTTCCCCGACGATCAAAGGTTGAATGTTTATCTATGTCAGAGTTAGTAATGACTGTGCCATCTTCAAAGGCAAAATTAAGCCCATGAAACACATCTGACTCATAAACTTGTTCAATGAATCTATCTCTTTGTAAGCTTATGGTTCTTGAGTAAGTAATAAAAAGCTGATTTATTTCACGATTGCTTTTTACCCTATCGAATGCAAACTTAATTGCGCTTTGAATATTTTGATATTCGTTCTGTAGTACCAGCACGGTAAAGAAGCCACTCAAAATAAGAGGAATGTAGGTTTTCTTGAATGAAAAAACAGACTTGAAATCAAACATAGCTTTCAAAAAATCCCAACTCATTAAAACCCAAAAAGACCTTATGCTTATAGAAAAGCATTTATCAATACAACCTAGGTGATGTCGTCTTCATGTCCATCACAAGAAAGTTAAGTGTATAAAATACAGACTGTAACACCATAAGGCATCGCGAAAGGTTTACTAAAAATTTCCTTTTTTTAGGGTAAAAGTGAAAATAATAGGATCGACATTACCGACGGCTTCCACGAGCAGTAATAAGCACATGCTCATTGAAAACGGGAATAGAACCATGAACTGGATTTAATTGGTGCAAATAATAGCCTGAGAAGTACAGGGTTCGAAGTGAAAAAAACCGCATCATGAGTAGTTATCTCATTCGCTATCTCAGTCTTACTCTTTAGACGAAAAGAGATACCTACAACGAGGTGACACGATGAAAAGACGGGTTTGCCAGATAGAATTAAAAAAGAAAAATAAAAGAAAAACTAAAATACAGCGTACCCAGTATAAACTTCAGGTATGCTGTATTTTGAGAAAGTAAATAAGTGAAAATTAATGTGTTTAATCAGTCGAGAATTAGGCGCGAATAAACCTTGCTCTAAACTGTTTACCTTTTAACTTTCCGTTTTGTAGCTGCTTTAGTGCACTTTTAGCAACCTTTTGACTGACAGCAACATAAGCACTCATTGGATATAGATTAATCTTACCAATGTATTTACCCTCAATACCGCCTTCTTTGGTCAGCGAGCCAAGAATATCTCCAGGCCTGACTTTATGTTTTTTACCACCAGCAATCTGAATCGTTTGCATTGGCGCTTTCATGGGTTGCTGATCCAACGGTTTGGCCGGCAACAATACTTCCTCAACCTGAGCCTCCATCAAGTCTTCAATGAGTGCCATATTAAAGCCGTCACGATCTGTGAAGAAGCTGTATGCCGCTCCCTTGCTACCTGCCCTACCCGTTCTGCCGATGCGGTGAACATGCACTTCAGGATCACGTGATAAATCAAAGTTAAATACTGCATCAAGATTATCAACGTCTAACCCTCGTGCGGCGACATCTGTAGCGACAAGAATCGATACACTTTTGTTGGCAAACATCACTAAAGCCTGATCTCTTTCTCTCTGCTCCATATCGCCATGGAGTTCTATGGCACTGAAGCCGCGATGATTCAGTTCATCTACCACACGCTGCACATCTTTTTTCATGTTGCAAAAGACGACTGATGATTCAGGCTGATGCGTCAATAACAATGTTTCGAGTGCATCGTCTTTCTGCTGTTGATTATCTGTTCTAAAAAAGGACTGAGTGATCGCGAGCGGTGTATGCGTTGACGCCACCTTAATCATCTCCGGCTTTTTCATGATTGAACTGGCAATGTTTTTTATCTCAGCAGGAAAAGTTGCACTGAATAAAAGAGTCTGGCGATCTGTCGGGACTTCTTGAATGATGCTGTACAACGCATCCTGAAAGCCCATATCAAGCATTCTATCGGCCTCATCTAAGACAAGTGTGTTCAGCTCAGATAGATCAATTCTGCCTTTCCCCATGTGGTCGAGAATCCTACCCGGAGTTCCGACAAGGATATGCGCGCCATGCTCTAACGAACCAATTTGTGGCCCCATTGGCATGCCGCCACACAAGGTCAACACTTTAATGTTATGGATACCACGTGCAAGACGGCGTACTTCATTTGCGACCTGATCAGCCAATTCCCTTGTAGGACATAGAATCAAAGACTGCACCCTGAAGCGTTTAACATTCAGATTTGAAAGCACGCCGAGGCTGAATGCTGCAGTTTTCCCTGAACCTGTTTTGCCCTGCCCTATAACATCGTCGCCCGCCAAAATAACGGGTAACGCCTGTTGTTGAATGGGAGTCATTTCTGAGTAGCCCAAACTATCAAGGGTGGAAATCAGCTCTTTTTTCAGAGCCAGTGAGGAAAATGATGCGGTCACAAGCAGGCACCTTACAGGAAAAATGGTCGGACATTATGCGTGATTGGTAGCAAGTTACAATCCTTTTAACAGTTCAATGACGGTAAACCCTTCAGACAATCATTCAAGATTACTTTTATGTCGCCACCTCTAAGTCCTGAATACCATATGGTAGGCATCTGTGATGTACTAGAGTCAAGTAGCTCATTAAGCGATACACTTAAACTCAAAGGCAGTAAGATTGCAGAGTCTGGGTCGATAGGCAAGGTGTACTACAACGTAATATGCATCAATAAGTAGGTAGACTAAAAAGTTTTCCTGTAGTTGGTAAAAAGGCCCGATATATCAGGCCTTAAAATCAATATTTGCTGTATTTATTCTTACGAAGAGATGAAAAAAAGATGAGAGCAAGTAAATACATCACGCCAAAACTACCCGCCGCAGTGAATTCCATATTCCTTATCACTGCCGTTTCGCCTGTAGGAGTAGTAAACGGGTCTTTTTTTACATAAAGGAACTCAACAAAATTATCCTCAAGGGGTAACTCTAATTCAAATGAATCATGTGGGGCTCCCATATGGAAACCGCTTATAAATTTTTCTCTGTTCACATAAACATATATTTTTCCTCCAGTTGTGTTTTTATTTTCCATGCTGAAACTAAGCGTACCTTTCGGAAAGTCATCGAAGACGATGAGAGATTGCGCACCGAATCCCGGAGCTACTCTGGCTTCTACCTCGCCATTACTGATACTCCAAGTTTGATTCCTTACAACGACATCATTGAACAACAAAGGTTCCCTGGCTAATGGCTCGACTTGGCTGGGTAAATCGAGACTCGCCAAGTCCTCGCTATTTATTTTTATAGGATGAGCACCATCAGCGGCGACCACACCATACGCAGGTACTTGTCTTCTTAACGTATGCGCCTCTAGTTCGATATATTCGAGACCAACCGCTAATACCGATATGTTTACTGTGCACGATTTTTCTGGTTTCAAAAATCCATTACATGGATTAAATATATATGTACCATCGTCCACTTCAATATGTGTGATGAAGATTGACTCGTCTTGAGAATTGTTCACAAGCTCAACTGGATAATCATAAGTACCAGCAGGCACTGTAGTAGACATATCCAGTTGGCTTACAAAATCAGTCTTTCTTACGAACTGTATAGGCATATCAGTAAATGAATCTGGATTATTTATAAAATCTAAATGAATGCCCACATCTGTAAACACATTTTGAAATGGTGTGGCACACCCGGCATTCGTACTAAAGACACCTATCTGAATGAATTCTTCATTCTCATTTTTTAATAATGCAGGCCCTCCAACATCACCTTTACACGGCGCTACAGGTGTTTGAACTGTAGCCATTGGACTTAATCCACAGAAAACTTTTTTTGATACTGTAAATGGAAGTTTTTCAACACATTTCCGATGTGGAAAAAAGTTTAAATCCACCCCGTATAATAAATTTGTTGCGGGCTCTTCTGTTGCACTTCGCCCCCAGCCTATTATTGTAAACGGTATGGGGCGATTAAGGGAATTAAGTGCCGCTGTTATATTTTCACTTTCAGGTAATTTGACTGGTAAAATACCCGGCGGTGTCTCAGTCAAGTAGACAATTGCGATATTATTTATACCAATAACGTCATCATAACCGGGATGTTCTACCACACGATCTACAAGGATAGTCTGTTCATTCCCCGTCACTGTCTCTCTATCATAATCACCAAGCACAGCATATGTTTGACTATTTTCGAGTATTCCGTTAAAACAGCTCGCTGCTGTCAATAGCCTGTTATCACCGAGATACGTTGCTCCACAAAATAAACCTCCCTTTTGTTGTTTCAACCACACCATGTAGGGAAAGGTTCCCTCTTTGACAATTTGTCCGCCTACGATGCGGGAACTTTCATTCTCGCCTACGATGTGAGAACTTTCGCTAGCCCTCGAATATGTAGTTGGTTGAAAAATAAATATTAATGTAAACATTCATCCTAATAGCGATCTCATATTCATGTCCTTGAAACCCTCTTATTTATCAGATTATCTTTCTATTAATACATGACTAGTTATGTTTATTCTTACTCAGCCTTTGCGTAGCTAACAATCAGAACGATCCTTTTATTCCGTGTAGTGTCAATCGAAGACACACTCAGTGGACAGCTTATTTAAACAACTTTAAATCTCTCTATATATAATTAATCGATAGTGTGATTTTTGCTATATAAAAATAAATCACTCACACGTCATTAATATACCTTTTATTTATTATGAATATCGTTTTATAATCAGCCTTATATTTATGTTAACTTAAATAGTCAGTATAGTTAGCGATAACTTTTCTGAGTAATCTAGCATCGTAAAAATAATCAACATTAGTAGATATTTTTAATGTACACTTATTTTCTTTGTTGTATAGAAAGAACTATTAATCAGTCTTTATTTATTACAAAAAAATTAATTTATATACTATTTTTCTCTTTGATAATTAATTCTGTTTAATCAGAAGTGAGTGTATAAGTAAAAATAGTATCCAGAATAATAATTTATGTATTATTGTAATATTTATGACTTATTTATATACAGTAGATTATGATAGTTTATAAATAACCCCTTGCAAAAAAGAAAAATAATTTTAGCGAAAAATTAAATATTTATAGCTAATATATTAGACATTACCAATATATATTTTATCTTAGATGATAGTAATAATTTAAAAAAATCAGTTAGTTTAAGGCGAATATAAATAAATAGATATTAATAATCTTTACATTGTGAGGTGAGGGATTACTCGTACGATGTTTATTAGAAACCATAAAGGAGATTCATTACCAGAATAGGTGCTTCACCCACTTAGCTACCTCTTCATTTTGAGTGTCGTGCTTTTTACCCGTGTGTGATGGAGACCTACCTCGCACCCAGCCATCTGGATAATGCTGATTAAAAGTGAACATTATTCAGATATCTAACCTCTGAGTTTCATTCATAAGGCATAGCACCTTCGGGGAGTGCTATATGCTAAATAGCAGCATGTTGGACAATCTGCTGGTCACCTGTGACCTAATGGAACACAGACAAAGGAAAACGCGCGGGAATGCCAGTGTGTTCGCCTAATCCAGCCAGTCTCAAGCATCGATTTGTGAGGATAGGGAATTCCGCATGTATAAAAAAAATAGAATTGCTCTGACCATACTTCTAATCGTGATTGCTACCCAAGGCATCCTTGTCATTTACACTCTGGCGTCAATGATCAACAAGGCAAGCGAAAGAGATGAAGTTGCGGCTCGACATATTGGCGCAGCTTTAGCTATTTCAGTTGCTCCCCTTCTGCGACAAGCTGCAGATGCCTCAACGCTTGAACCAATGCTGGATATTGTTCGGTCAGAAAACCTCATTGGCTACGCCGCTATAATGCGAAATGGACGTGTTCTGGCATCAGGATCTCACAAGCTCAGTCATGCAGAGCGCCAGTTAATGACACTGGTAAAGCAAACAATAGGAAAAAAAGACAAGCCATTAGGTGAGATAGTCCTCGGGATAGTACATCCGGAGATTGATTTATTTAATCCCTACTTTATTGCTCTCTTTATTTCGTTGACTGGCCTCGCCTTTTTGCTTTTAAACTATCAGACTGCTGCGACGCCTATAGAAAAAGTTAAATCGTGCAAGCTTGCGGGCTTTGTGGTGAAAGAGGAGCCGAAAACATCTAAGCGAAAATATCCTTCTTTTTCGGAAGATGCTCCTGTGTCAAAAGCGATCTTTGCGAAGGAGCAAACCGCTCATAAGGGAAATAGGGATGACAAAGATAATGTCATCATAGCGGTTTCAGAGAGCCCGTCGGCAAGAAGTGTCACCAAAGACAGCAATACATCAGAGGTGCCTTTATCGGATAGCAGCAACCATTCTCTGGCTTTATCTCAGGCTATTTTCCAAAATATCGTAGATCCTATTATTGTTGTTGATGTTGCTTGTAACATTGTTGACTTCAACCCTGCCACTGAAGTCATGTTCGGCTCTGCAATCGATGAAATGTGTGGAAAACACCTTTCAAGCCTTATTCTTACTGAGGAAAACCCCGAAAATAGTCTTACCCATCGTGATTTGGTCAGAGCCAATAACAGTGGTGAATCAATTAGGCTGGTTGCCCAAAACAGCGCAGGAAAAATAGTCCCCATCGATGTAAGCATCAGTATTTTTGACCAAGGGCGACAACAACGATTTTTACTTCACATTCACAATCTGACTGAGTTGGACATGGTTCAGGCTGAACTCAGGTTGGCAGATCACGCCTTTCAATCAACCGATGCCATGTTTATCGCCGATGACAATGGTAAGATTTTGCGAGTAAATCGAACGTTCACCGACGTAACTGGCTACACCGCAGAAGAAGTGATGGGAAAACCCATGGCAATTCTCGCAGCGACTGACGGAGAGATTATTTTCTATCAGGCTATCCGTCGCGCACTGGCACGAGAGAACAAATGGCGTGGGGAAGTTTTGCACAAGCAAAAGAACGGTAACGTTATCCCCATTCTTGTTTTCGCCACTGCAATGCGGGAAAGAAACGGAACGCTCACACACTTTATTGCCCACTTCATCGACGTATCTGAACACAAAAAAAACGAGCAAATGCTGCGTGACGCTCAAAAATCGGCCGAGCAAGCAAACATATCAAAAGGACGTTTTCTTGCCGCAATGAGCCATGAGATACGAACGCCAATGAATGGCGTTTTAGGCGTTCTTGAGCTTATCAGTGAATCCACATTATCAGACAAACAGAGAAAGTTACTGCAAACAGCACAACACTCGGGCAACCTGCTTCTATCGATAATTAATGATATTCTTGATTTCTCTAGGCTCGAAGCCGGTAAACTTCGACTGGCAGCAAATCCAATGGATTTGAGTGAGCTGCTGCGACAAACTACGGAAATAATGCTTCCCAAGGCAAAATCTAAAGGTCTTGAAATGACGCTTGATATCTCGCCGGCAGTGCCTCGTTATGTCAGCGGTGATGCAGACAGAATCCGACAGATCCTCCTCAACCTGGTGGGTAATGCCGTCAAATATACCGAGCGAGGTGCTGTTAAAGTCTCTGTATTTAACGGCAACCACAGAGCAGATGTCTGTAACCTCATCTGTGTAATTTCAGACTCTGGCATTGGAATTTCGCCTGAGTCACTCCCTACCATTTTCGAAGAATTTTCTACCGCAGAAAATGCCCGACATTATAAAAACGACAGTACAGGTTTGGGGTTATTTATCTGTAAGCAGCTCATCACCCTTATGGGCGGTACTATCGACATTTCCAGTGCCCCCGGGATTGGCACAACAGTCAGATTTGAGGTCAGTCTGCCGACCTCAAGCCAGTTTAACGTGGCCAAAGAGCAGGTTCCCCGCCCACTTATTCACCAGACACTACATCAGAGAATTAATAAAGATCTCCGCTTACTGGTGGCTGAGGACAATGTAGCGAATCAACTAGTGATTAGCAGCATGCTTGAGCTGGATAATCTTAAGGCAGACATTGTGAATAATGGAGCAGAAGCAATCACTGCGGTGAAAAATGCCGACTATGATATCATACTGATGGATATCTCCATGCCGGGAGTAAATGGCATTGAAGCGACACAAAACATTAGGAAGATGGAATCGCCGAAATCTGATGTCGTGATTGTCGCTCTCACCTCTCATGCTCTCTCCAATGATCAGGAAAAATTCATCAGCTGTGGCATGAATGATTGTGTCACCAAACCGATAGACAGAACGACGTTACTCACTACCCTCGTTAAATGGCAAGATGTCTCCCGGGACGGTAGTTTACAGCCACAGGCAGACAATCAAGGATTTACCTATCAACGGCTTGATCAGGAAAGATTCAACGTCTTACTTGAAGATTTGGAGCCGAGTATGATCCCGGAATTAATTCATATCTACACCAGAGATACACGACATCGGGTGTATGAAATACACAAGGCTATCTCGGATAAAGACTTTGATAGGATAAAGTTTGAGGCGCATTCAATCATCAGCAGTGCTGAAGTACATGGAAATCTGCTACTTTCTGGACTTTGTAAGTCGCTTGAAGAGTTGTGCATTAAGAAAGAACATACAAAAGCACTGGATATCGCTGAAGATATTGTTCAAGAGGCTGAGATGTCATTACAAGCGCTTGAGCAGGTTGTTCGCAACCAATGGCAAGAAAAGCACAAAGCATAACCGCCTCTCAAACGAAAAGAGCCGCTCGATTGAGCGGCTCTTTTTTCTTTATCAACCATTAAAGCGAAACAAAGATGCCCGCCAAAGCTGCACTCATCAGGTTTGCCAGTGTCGCTGCAATTACTGCTCGTACACCCATTTTAGCCACATCCTGACGACGCTCAGTGCCATGGCACCGATGGAACCCAACTGGATAGCAATAGAACCTATGTTTGCAAACCCACACAGGGCAAAAGTGACGATCACCTGGCTGTTAGCTGACAGCGTTTCTTGAATCTTGGCAAAATCAAGGTACGCAACAAACTCATTCAAAATGATCTTCTGGCCGATAAGCGAGCCCACACTGAGTGCCTCGTTCATTGGTACACCGATAACGAATGCCAGTGGTGAGAACAGATAACCAAAAATTGTCTGCAGGGTCAGACCTTCAACGCCTATCAAGTTTCCTAGCCCCTCAAGGCCTGCATTTGCCATCGCAATAACACTGACGAAAGCAATCAGCATGGTACCTACCGCCACAGCAACTTTCACACCATTCATGGCTCCAGCCGCCAACGCATCGATAGCATTGCTCTCTTCACTTTTGCTCAATGCGATTTTTTCCTGGCTAACAGGCGTTTCGCGCTCAGGGATAAGGATCTTTGCCATCATAAGGCCACCCGGCGCAGCCATAAAGCTCGCTGCAATCAGGTATTTCAATTCTACACCCATAGCGGCATAACCGCCGAGTACACTGCCTGCAACTGATGCCATACCACCTACCATCACGGCGAATAACTCAGAGCGTGTCATGTCTTTCAGGAAAGGACGAACAACTAACGGGGATTCGCCTTGTGAGAGAAAAATATTGCTGGTCGCAACCATTGATTCTGCTCGGCTAGTGCCCAATAGCTTTTGAATACCTCCACCAATCAATTTGATGACCCATTGCATAATGCCGAGGTAGTAAAGAAGAGAGATGATGGCGGAGAGGAAGATAATCAGGGGGAGAACACGAATAGCAAAGATAAAATCACCGGTGGCGAGGCTGCCGAAGACAAACCCAATACCTTGGTCGGCGAAAGACAGCACCTTTGATACGCCATTACTCATTGCTCCAAGAACTGTCTGGCCTACCGAACTGTAAAGAACAAGAGCAGCTAGTCCAGCCTGAAGGGCAAAGGCGCCAAAAACTGTTCTCCAGTTAATCTTACTTCGGCTCTCTGATAATGCGACTGCGCATGCGAACAGGACCAGTATTCCGGCCATACTGAGTAAAATGTGCATTTGGTTACCTTGCTATTTTATCGGAAATTGAGGGTGCAACTACGCTTGCGGTAAGGTAACTAAACATGTGATACAGGATCTGAATCGATCATGCGAAAGAGAGGTTACCGTCCACGAAGCGGCGTTGTCACGCCAGTTTTGAGCTTACAATTGCTGAGCCCAGTTCCGTGGGGCAAAAGTCCGTGTAACAGCGAGATGAAAGCATGCAGAACGCGCATTTTCCTTACTCGGAAAAGCAGCCGCTCTGGCCGGGCCGAGAGTATATCCAGATCAATGTCACACTGGCAATAGCTAAAAGAGTCAAGTGATGGATAATTACTCAAAAGAAATATGAATGGTTAAACAAGAATCAAATGTTACCTCTCACTTCATGGCCTGTATTCACCTAGTTAGCCAATTAGCAAAGCGACAACAATTCTATTTGTGACAGGAGCTGTCGCGCCCGATCTAAGATTCGTTGAGATAAGCTTTAAGGCGGCTTTGGCGGGGTCACCAGTTGTCACAATACTCTGACGGCCCCAGTGATTCTAAATCGCGGGGAGTTTGTTATCGCTCAACAGGCCGCTGAGCAACGTTAAACGATGTTAGTGTCAGATAATCAAAAGCGAGCAAACGCCCGCTTTGAGTCGTTTATTCACGTGAAATTCACACTATTACTTTGCGCCCATTTGCCAATTCACTCGCATCGGGCACCTCAAATTTGGGTTCCATAAAGTTGAACATCATGTCCGTCACGTCGAAAGAATATACCTTAGGATCTTTTTCTACATTTCGATTCGCGACTCTCTGTCTGCGAGTTTCTGTCGGCACATCAAGATAGTGAATTTCAGCTTCGATATTCAAGGCTCGCGACTTGTTCACAAAAACGTCGCGCTGAACCCGGGTTGTAAAACCCAAATCAAGCACAACACTGCCATCCAACGACAAAATTTGCTCACAAACTTCCCAGATTTGCTCGTGACAACGATTCACACGTTCCATAATCCATGAGAAATCAAGTGAGTCCATATCTTTGGCAAAGAGTGCCTGCATCCATGGATCTATTGAGAACTTTACGGCTTTAATTTCCGCACACAAAGACATTGAGTATGTCGTTTTACCAGCCCCCACAGGGCCACAAACCAGAATCAACCTAGCCATTCTTTATTCCTTTTCAGACACTCCATGAGTGTTATTGCAACCAGACAACCTGAATTCGAATATCTTCAGATCATTTGGGAATGTACACGTTGAGGAAAAGTTGCGGGCCGCCAGATCTTCGCAGGCTCACTTATAAAAAAGGAGTCAAGTCAGTTGCCGACGACACCCTGAATTCATCCTCAATCGCAATGAAAGCTAGTTAGCTTTTCCAATTCTGTGGTATCACTGCCGCTTGACTGCCTAACTTCACGACTTTTCCACCATGGTTATCTTTATAGGCAGTTGCTTCAGTCGCATTGGGAAACCAGAGAACGGGGTAACCAGCGTCACGTAATTCAATGCTGTTAGGCAGAATAGAGCCTTCAGGAGCGGTAACGACTTGTTGTTTAAAGTCGGCCCAACTACGAGCGCCATTCTCAGCCGCTAGCATTTGCAATAAATGCTTACGCTGAATAATTGAAGTGTTGTTCTTGAGTTCAATTAACGAGAGGTTGGTCAATACCTTCGTATTGAGGAGGCGTCTGAGCACTGGTAAAGAGCGAGACAGCGACGTTGATTTAGCGCGTTTTTGCAAGACTTTCGCTTCGCGCAGCCAAAGTTGAAGATCTGGATTGTTTTGATGGCACATATCGTCCTCCTATTGATCAACCTACTCGCTGTCGGTTACGGGATGATATGCAAGTGATATGCTTGCTGTAGATTTTAGTGCGTTGGTACTATCGTTTTTGCGAGATAGGCATCCAACCTGCCTGCCCAAAGGCTACTACGCTTTGTCTTGTTGATCAATATAGCTCTGTGATGAGACTGTTATGCCTACCTAAATGATGTCACTGAGGGCTTTTAGGCACTTGAGATAGTGTGTGTTCCCAAATTACCTGACGGTGCGTGATTCAAAGAATGAGGCTGAGATTATTTTTTTATCACCGAAGAAGGCGCCTTGAGTGATCGCCGACTTCTATTGTGTTTGTGTATTTTTCATTAAATAGCTCATGCGTAACATCTCACGAGTGCCAGATTAATTGCGTGGATACCAAAACACACAAAGGACTGAAGAACCATAGCCCCGCTATAATTTTCGCATTCATCTGAAGAATTTATTAAACATTTGTTCATTATCGTTAAGTCGACAAATCAATCACTGTCGTTTCATTGCGGTGGAACAACACTTCTAGCAAACTCGCAATGTTTGAGGTAATTACGGCAGTTTTTCATACATTCGTTATAAGACAGACAGTATTAAAATCTGATGAAACTTGAGTAGGCGGCTAGATAGTGCGCGATTAAAGCGCTGGTTTGCTGAAATATCCTCCCGGATAGCAAAAAATCTCTCAATTGGTGCTTTTACATCTGTTCCTTTAGCTAAGATCGCCTGCTATACTCCCCAGCCTGATTCGTCACACCTATTGTTTATAGAGAAAAACAATGACCGATTTAAATAAATACAGAAACATTGGTATTTTCGCGCACGTTGATGCGGGTAAAACTACCTCTACAGAACGTATCCTTAAACTGACCGGTAAGATCCACCGTACCGGCGAGGTGCACGATGGTGCAGCAACTACTGACTTCATGGAGCAGGAAGCTGAGCGTGGTATTACCATCCAGTCAGCAGCGACTACCTGTTTCTGGAACGACCATCGTCTGAACATCATCGATACTCCAGGACACGTTGACTTCACTGTTGAAGTTTACCGTTCACTGAAAGTTCTTGACGGTGGTGTTGGTGTATTCTGTGGTTCTGGCGGTGTTGAGCCTCAGTCAGAGACTAACTGGCGCTATGCTGACGAATCACGCGTATCACGTCTGATCTTCGTAAACAAGCTGGACCGTATGGGTGCAGACTTCTACCGTGTTGTTGACCAAGTTAAAAACGTACTGGGCGCGACTCCACTGGTTATGACTCTGCCAATCGGCATCGAAGATGACTTCAAGGGCGTTGTAGACGTACTTGAGCAAAAAGCATGGATTTGGGACGAATCTGGTCAGCCAGAAAACTACGAAATCGTAGACATCCCAGAAGACATGGTTGAGAAAGCAGCTGAATACCGTGAAATGCTGATCGAAACTGCTGTTGAGCAAGACGACGACCTGATGATGGCTTACATGGAAGGCGAAGAGCCGACTATGGAGCAAATCAAAGCGTGTATCCGTAAAGGTACTCGTGAGCTGGCGTTCTTCCCAACGTTCTGTGGTTCAGCGTTCAAAAACAAAGGTATGCAGCCTATGCTGAACGCCGTTGTTGATTACCTGCCATCACCAACTGAAGTTGATGCTCAGCCACTGACTGACAAAGAAACTGGTGAGCCAACTGGCGAAGTTGCAACTGTTGACCCGAAAGAGCCACTGCGTGCTCTGGCATTCAAAATCATGGATGACCGTTTCGGTGCCCTGACCTTCATCCGCATTTACTCTGGCGTGCTGAACAAAGGCGACACTGTCCTGAACTCAGCAACGGGTAAAACTGAGCGTATCGGCCGTATGGTTGAGATGCATGCTGATGAGCGTAACGAAATCTCTACCGCTCAAGCTGGTGACATCATCGCTGTTGTTGGTATGAAGAACGTTCAGACTGGTCATACTCTGTGTGATCCTAAGCACGAATGTACTCTTGAACCAATGATCTTCCCAGAACCAGTAATCTCAATCGCTGTTGCCCCTAAAGACAAAGGCGGTTCTGAGAAAATGGGTATCGCGATCGGTAAAATGGTTGCTGAAGATCCATCATTCCAGGTTGAGACTGACGAAGATTCAGGCGAAACCATCCTGAAAGGTATGGGTGAACTTCACCTGGACATCAAAGTTGACATCCTTAAGCGTACTTACGGTGTTGACCTGATTGTTGGTAAGCCTCAGGTAGCATACCGTGAGACAATTACTCAGGCAGTTGAAGACAGCTACACGCACAAGAAGCAGTCTGGTGGTTCTGGTCAGTACGGTAAGATCGATTACCGCATCAAGCCAGGTGAGCCAAACTCTGGTTTCACTTTCTCTTCTTCTGTTGTTGGTGGTAACGTTCCTAAGGAATTCTGGCCAGCAATCGAGAAAGGCTTTGCAGGCATGATGGAGCAAGGTGTACTGGCAGGCTTCCCAACGCTGGACGTTGAAGTTGAACTGTTCGACGGTGCTTTCCACGCAGTTGACTCATCAGCAATCGCGTTCGAAATCGCATCTAAAGGTGCATTCCGTCAATCAATGCCTAAAGCAGGTCCACAGCTTCTTGAGCCTGTGATGAAAGTTGACGTGTTCACTCCAGAAGACCATGTTGGTGATGTTATCGGTGACCTGAACCGTCGTCGTGGTATGATCAAAGACCAACAAGCTGGTACTACTGGCGTTCGCATCAAGGGTGATGTACCGCTTTCAGAAATGTTCGGTTACATCGGCCACCTGCGTACAATGACTTCAGGCCGTGGTCAGTTCTCTATGGAGTTCTCACACTACGCAGCTTGCCCAACTAACGTTGCGGAAGAAGTTATTGCTAAGCAAAAAGAACTGAAAAACCAGAAGTAATTCTGACTAATACGTTCTGATGAAACCCCGGCTTATGCTGGGGGTTTTTTATATCTTTTGTCTAATAACAAAAGATATATCCCGCTGATGTTATCGCTGCCTGATTCCCTTTCGTTATGCGCTCTTTATGGGTTTATATCAACGGTTGGCAGAGCCAAAGGTGTGGTTTCAAGCCTTTATTCAATCCATTACCTTTGTTCAAAAAAAAACCGGAGCGATTGCTCCGGTTTTTGTTTCTTATTGTTATCGACATCTACTCACTGCTTAAAAAAGTGCGTCTTACTGAAGGTAAGCGTTCAACATCCAAATTAATTTTTCTTGTTCGCGAATATAATCGCTCATCTGAGCTGCCGTACCTTCATCCTCTGCATCTCCAGCAGAATTTAGAATGACGCGCTCTTTCGCTATCAAAACACTAAAACCATGTACCAAGCCTTCAACAGACTCACGACCTGAGAACACATTCTGATGTTCCTCTATACTGCTCTGGCCAAGATAATTGCTGTAGCTGTGTGTTGGCGTATGACCAAGCGTAAGGATCCGCTCAGCAATTTCATCAACTTTGATGAGCAAATCATTGTAAAGCTCTTCAAACTTAACATGCAGCTCAAAAAATTGGGGTCCTTTAATATTCCAGTGGTAACCGCGGGTGTTCATATATAACACCTGAAAATGAGCTAACAAATCGTTCAGCTGATTAGCAAGTTCCTGTGTTTTTTCACTATCAAGGCCAATAAGGTTGGTTTGTGTGCCCATACTCTTTCTCCCAAAATCGAGTTCCTGCAAATGTGCGGTGATGTATCTTGTTTCTATGTCTTCATAGTAGCAACAGAGGGCACCGCACCATAATTGTTTAACCCTATGGCTTCGATTGTTTTTAACGATTGACTCTCTTCGATACAAAATACAGGAAACAAGACGCACACAAATTTTCATATGTACTCGTTACAACAGGTAATGAAAGGAGAGGGAGAGAAAACATTCCCCTTCTCGCCCCGGCACTTTTCCCGGTTTTTTTAGGACAGTCGTTTAGGGCCAAACTCATCGCCATTAGGGTCCGACGGAGGAAAGTCAAGGCGGACGGCTAGCCAAGTCGTGAATTGGTGTGTTACCAAGTTAAAGAAAGTATCTGTAGAGTTATAGGAGAGAGAAGAAGGTTTCTATCGAACAATGGACAAAGCCAGAGTATTGTTTATGCAGCGTTTGGGCATTAATAAATAACGCCCAAAACCGTAACAGAGAGGTCTTACGAATATGGGTACCAAAACGCTTGCTGTTCGACAAGGTGTTTTATCAGAGCGAACACAGTCACCAAGGTGATACCTATCAACCAGCATATATCTGTCGCCGTCATCTTTTTCTGACTATACCAGCTGCGAGATATATGACGACCGAAGCCCCTCAACGTCATAGCATTGGAGATTTCATCAGCGCGATCCAGACTGCTGAAAATAAGAGGCCCAAGTACTCTTGAAACGTTTTTAATTCGTTTTAGCAGAGAAGCCTTACCAGATAACTCCACTCCCCTCGCCTGCTGTGCATGGAGAATGTGCACGAAGTCTTTCTGCACTTCTGGCAGATATCGAATAGTCAGGCTGACCGCATAGGCCACTTTGTATGGCACACCAATACGGTTCAAGCTTGCAGCAAACTCTGTTGGATGAGTAGAAAAAACAAACACCAGTGCGATTGGAAACATACTGAAGTACTTCAGTGTGATTGTCAGAAGGTAGAAAACAGTTTCTGAGGTCAGGGAGTAACCAAACGGTAAAGACATCAACAGGGTATTACTGCCAATAATTTCTGTTCCTTGCTGAGGTGCAAGCAGAAACATAAACAAAGCATTCAACATGAGCACGGTTGCCGTGCCCATCAGCAAAGAACGGTACGCAGCAAACGGTACACGAGTCAAACGCAGCAGACCAACTCCTACCAGGATCAGTGCACTGATCAGTCTCAAGTCAAACGTCGTCAGCACCACCGTCACCCATGCCATAAACAACACAAACTTGGTGATACCATTAAGAGAATGTAACGGAGAACGGGTATCGATGTAACTGATACCAAGCTTCATCTTAGATGCTTTCATGCTGGTTGGCTCTCGCTGTCAATAAAGTGCTGCATGAGTCCTTTCGTATCCTCGATCTCCATTTTTATTGCTAAATCATACAAACTGGTTGTGCTCAGATTTGCCCGACTTAACAGAGAAGGCTGGCTAAACACCTCTGTCATTGGCGCGTCTGCGATCAATTTACTGTCGGCAATCACGATGGAGCGACTTGTGTATTCAAGTACCAAGTGCATGTCGTGAGAAATGATCATGACGGTTATCCCACGCTCTTCATTTAGTTTTCGGATAAAAGAAAGCATGGCGGTGTAGTTTTGGTAGTCCTGTCCCGCTGTTGGCTCATCTAACACCAGAAGTTCAGGTTCAAGAACCAAAATAGCGGCAATAGTGACGCGTTTTTTCTGTCCATAGCTTAATGCATCAACCGGCCAGTGCCTGAATTTACTGAGGCCACAGAACGCCAGAACCTGATTGACCTTTTCTTTTATATACGCTTCATCAAGACCTTGGTTGCGGAGTCCGAATGCCACTTCGTCAAAAATCATATGATGCGAGATCATGTGGTTCGGGTTTTGAAGCACCACCCCTACTTTTTGACTGCGCTCAAAAATTGACAGTTCGGCCAGATCCTGATCATTGAGATGCACCGAACCAGAGTCTGGCTCAAGCACCCCCATAATGATTCGAGTGATGGTTGATTTCCCTGAACCATTTTTGCCAAGAACAGAAACAAATTCGCCTTTTTTTACCGAAAACGAAATATCCTCAAGCGCATTTTTTTCGCCATCAAAGGAGTAAGTCACGCCTTTAACATCCAACAAGACGTCAGATAATTCACCAGTGTGTGTTGGCTGTGCTGAATCGAACCACTGTAATAATGCGGGACGAAAAGGTTCCAGTTTCATCTGCTGCAACGAGGAAGGTTTATCATCCTGAGAGACGGAGGTTCCCGAGGCTTTAATAGCTGACAGATAAAGCGGCTCACGAATGCCATAACGACGCAAAAGATCTGAGGCAAGTAATGCATCTGGTGTGGTGTCTGCGATAATTTCGCCTTTGTCCATCAGAATCACTCTATCGATATGACGATGCAAAACATCCTCGAGACGATGCTCGATGATCACTACTGTTTTTTTGGTCTTTCTGTGCAGATCATCGATGATTTCTATGGTGCGCTTGCCTGTTGTTGGGTCCAGCGCTGCCAGAGGTTCATCAAAGAGTAAAATATCGACGTCATCAACCATGATCCCCGCCAAAGATACCCGCTGCTTCTGACCACCCGATAAGTCGTGGGGAGATCGGTCTAACATGTCATCCAGATCAACCATTTTGGCTGTTGCTCTCACCAGGGGATACATATCTACACCGGACATCATCTGGTTCTCCAGTGCAAAGGCAATATCTTCGCCAATACTCAGGCCAACAAACTGACTGTCAGTATCCTGAAGCACGGTACCCACCATAGCGGTGATATCGTCCATATGCATATCGCAAGCGTGTCGACCATTGATCACCAACTCTCCGCTGACGTCACCTTTAACAGCATGAGGTATCAAGCCATTAAGACATTGTCCCAGCGTTGATTTTCCGCTGCCACTGGGCCCGATAATCAATACCTTTTCGCCTTTACCAATTTTCAGGTTGATGTGCTTTAAGGTCGGATTTACCTGCGCATCATAACGGAATGAAAAATCGTTAAATTCAATAGTCATTGCCAGTTATGCCTCTGTCAGATTACGGCTTTGTTTGTTTCGTTTAGCAACTGAGTCCAGAATAAGTCGCCCCACAATCGCCACAAGTAATGCATTGCCAATGGCGAGGATCACGAGGGAGGTAAGTACTTTAGCAAAGGGCTCCGCGTAGAGAATGGTATCCAGAAACGCCGAAGTGCCATAACCAATCAAGTTGCCAAGCATGACAAGAACGACGAAGACAAAGAAATCCCATCGGCCAAATTCACCCTGCTTTTCCAGACGGTAACGGGTCAATAGTGGAAAATATCCCATGATCAGGCCGAAGATTCCGGACCCCAGCACCCAGGTCAGCCATACTCCCCAGCCAGCAAACAGATCAGTGACCCAGTGCCCGATAAAACCGACCAGAAAGCCAACACCCGGGCCAAATAATACAGAGAAGAGTGCAAGCACAGCCATCGCTGGTTTGAGCGTAGTATTGGCAAATACAGGTACACAGAACATAGGTAAGCCACCAATACCATAGAGTGCGGCACCAATAGCAATAACAACAACAGTTTTAGCCGAAAGGTTCATAAATGCGTGGCGTTTCCAGTGGCGGTAAGTCGAATTCTGATTCTCATCACTCAAACACTAAGGAATCAATCGCGCATTAGTGTTAAGTGGATCGCAGTTTTAGGGCGGCGAGTATACTTCAATCTCATCGAAAATGGAAAGCTAACAGTCTAGACGTCTGGACTTTTCTCTATACACCCTCCTCCATTGTTGTTGGAGCCCGTCAATTCCGTCAGTTTCATTACATAGCCACTCTTCTCAGAGAGTTAATAAATATCTGAAAATATTATAAATGTAAGAAATGTTTATAAACCATGAGGAAATAAAATTCACAAATAAAACACCGTTTCATAAAGTCTCCTTCCTCATTCAATCAGTAAAAGAAACAGATAAATGAAGAAAAAACTCATACCCTGCCTGATTGCGGTCTCATTGCTGTCAGCATGTGGCGGCGAGAGCGGTTCTGCGGTGGTCGCAACGGGTACTGGCACTGGCACTGGCACTGGCACTGGCACTGGCACTGGCACTGGCACTGGCACAACATCTAAAACCGATCCTCTTTATCCATACCA
>NZ_LYBM01000054.1 GCF_001707825.1 Veronia pacifica
TTGGAGAGGCAATTGCGGGGTAAACCTGTTGGGATCAGGACAGCTATCCTGATTGTGCTCGGTACCTATGTTTTTATGCGTTTAGCTATTTCACTGTCAGATAACCCCTCAGACTATCTGCGAGTACTCGGTCAAATAGTCACCGGCGTGGGTTTCTTAGGGGCTGGAGTCATGATGGCGAGAGATGGCTATGTACAAGGGGTGACATCAGCGTCTGTGGTTTGGTTGATGGCCGGTCTGGGATTGGTTATTGCTTTCGATTTTGGCCGTCAGGCATTACTCCTTAGCGGTTTTGTTGTCTTTGTCCTCGTTGGAATAGACAAAGTGGAAGCCACATTTGGGTCTTTGCGCCGGGGAGTCCATAAAAGGTGGAGCAAGCGGACGGTAAAGACACAAGAACCCCGATATCACAAGTAAACAGTACATAAATGAAAATTCCAGACACATGCGTACCAGAATTTACATGACAGTAAATACCACGTCACTTAAAAAAAACGAATAGCCAAGTCTCAGTTAGCCACCGAGAACACTCGGTATATCGGTGGCTTTCATCGAAAGACACATTTCATACAGGCGCACGCCAACACCAAAAATATGCAATTTGTTTAATAATAAATGGTGTAATTTAAAGTCACAGTAGACATTATTGATAGAAAAATTCTGTTGACTGTGTTTTACCATTCGAGTCATATCTCACTTATGAGACAATTTTATTTCTAATTGATAAAATTATCGTTACAAGTGTAACTAGTTTGTTGTCATAGTGAGCTTGTTTGGGGGCCGCAATGTTACTAAATAAAATTGCAAGAAAATCGACTCTTATTGTTATTGCTCTAACGCCATTGATTTTTGGCTGTAGTTCAAGCAATGGAGTGAAAACAGATTCTTCAGATAAAAAAATGAAAAAGATAAATAGCGATCTGGTTGCATCCGTACCAAATGAAGAAGCTATTCTTAATTTTCTGATCCGCACTGGAAAAGTAACAGAAGATATGACTGAGGAGCAAAAGAGACAAGCCATTCGTGAATATGTAAAAGGTTCAAACCCTCAGGAAAAAAATAAAGAAAAACCACCCGTCATAAATAAATAACCACTTAATTATTTCAACTGAAATATAAATTTTTCTTCTCTTAGGATGAGTGGAGGATATTTATTATTCGTTGATTAATATTGCCTGACATTTATTAAAACATAGTTAGGTTTTAAACACATGGAAGAAGGTTAAAGCTTCAATGAAGAAATTTATAAAATGTACGTTAGCAGCAGCTATTGCCGCTTCTGTTTCAGGTGCAGCCCTTGCGGCAACGCCCTTTGATAGAGCAATAGTTAACGAAGAGCAAATTGTTGCACATCTAAAGCGAAGCGGTAAGATAGCACCAAACGCAACGCCACAGCAAATCACCAAGGCATTGGAAGAATATATTCAAGGTACTCAGCCAGAAGATGACGGTGTATTTGCCAAGGAAGAAAAATCTCAGAAAGCCAATATTTTACTGAACAAACAGAATCTCAAAAAATTTGGTACACGAGCATCCTTTTATGCAGAAACAGCAGAAAACACCAGAACTGACAAAGTGCTGGCACTGCTGATTGATTTTCCTGATTTACCTCATGATGATAATAAAATCACCCCTGAAATGACGGGGATGTATTATCCTGAATACCCAGTTACACACTATGATGGCCTTCTCTTCGGTGACGGTTATAAAGGGCCAAATGACGAAACGCTAATGACCATGCGTCAGTTTTATGAGCAGGAATCTGGCGGTACATATAGCGTTGCTGGTAAAGCTGTGGGTTGGTACCGTGCTAAACATCCTGCTGCCTATTATGGGGCCCACACAGAAAATGGAGGCAAAGATAAGGATGCCCGTTCTTTGGTAAGAGAGGCACTTGATGCTTTAGCCGCGGACCCATCTATTGATCTTGCTGATTATGATCTTGAAGATCGTTATGACCTTGACAAAGATGGCAATGTCTTAGAGCCGGACGGTCTGATTGATCACCTGATGATTTTTCACTCCTCTGTTGGCGAAGAAGCGGGTGGTGGTGCATTAGGCAAAGATGCGATTTGGTCACATCGCTGGAACCTTGGAGAACATCCTCATGAGCTCGACGGAACAGAGCATGATATACCCAATGGTAATAGCGGTAAGCGTTGGGGTGGAAAGTATGCTGCATATGATTACACGATACAGCCTATCGATGCCGCTGCAGGCGTATGTTCACACGAATATGCGCATGACTTAGGCCTGCCTGATGAATATGACACACAATACAGCGGCAAAGGTGAGCCTGTATCAATGTGGTCTGTGATGTCATCTGGCTCATGGGCTGGCAAAATCCCCGGTTCTGAGCCCGTCGCTTTTTCTTCTTGGGCAAAGGAGTATTTGTTTGCAAAACTTGGTGGTAACTGGATAAACGTACAACAACTTGCTCTCGACGACGTCAAAGAGAGCAAGAAAGTAGTCCGTATCACTGAAACAGTTGAGAATAATGATGGTATCAACCACGTAAGGATTGACCTGCCACCTCAGAAAATTGAAGAGGTATTGCCTAAAGAGGGTGCATTCCATTATTGGTCTCAAAAAGGTGATAATCTTCATACTCGCATGTCTACAAAAGTGACTCTGCCGACAGCGAGTGATATCAAACTTACTTTCGATGCGTATTTCGAAATTGAAAAAGACTACGATTATGCACGTGTTTTAGTCAACGGAACGGCGTTGAAAGGTAATGTCACAACAGACAGTGACCCTCATTCATTGGGTTTGGTTCCGGGTATTTCCAGTAAATCTGCGGAACACCCAGATAGTGTCGATGGTTGGGTACCAGCAGTTTTTGACCTGACAGCATATTCAGGGCAAGAAGTCGATATTGTCTTCGCTTATGACACTGACGGCGGCTGGGTTGAGCAGGGTTTGTATACAGACAACGTAAAAGTTGTTGCAGACGGTCAAGTAGTGCTGGCTGATGACGCAGAGACTGACAATGGACTATCACTTGCTGGCTTCGTTAAAAATGATGGCTATGGTTATTACGACCACTACTACATGCTGCAGTGGAGAAGTCACAAGGGCGTTGATGGAGGACTTAAGAACCTCAGACGCTACGGTCAAGACTACTCGTTTGAACCTGGTTTAGTAGTTTGGTACGCAGATACTGCATACACAGATAACTGGACGGGAACACACCCTGGCAAAGGATGGCTGGGCGTTGTAGATGCTGATCAGAATGCGATAAAGTGGAGTGCGGATGACTCTGCAGCCGTTACTCGATTCCAGGTACGTGACGCAACATTCAGTCTCAACAACCAAGCTCCTATGTACCTAGACAACAATGGGAACATTCTGGAAGATCAACACCTTGAGAGCTCAAGTGTATTCTTTGATAAGGCCGATTATTCCAGTCCTGATGTGCCTGATGCAGGCAGACTTATCCCAGGTTACGGCCTGAAAGTAGAAGTATTGTCTCAGGAGGCTGATAACAGCTCAGCCATTATAGAAATTAGTGTACAGGAAGCTGTCTCTGCATCTTTCTCGATGGTGAGAGATGAACTACAAGTTACTTTCCTCAACAATTCAACGGTATATGGCACAAACGCCAAGTACCAGTGGGACTTTGGTGATGGTAACAGTTCGACCGTTAAAAATGCAGTTCATGAATATGCAAAAGACGGTAGCTATGAAGTGACCCTGACAGTGACAGATGAACTTGGGCAAGTATCAGTTTCGACTCAAACAGTTACTGTTAAGCTCGAATCAGCAGGCTCTGCTTATCTGCTTATGATGTTGTTAGCGCCCCTAGCATTCGCTAGAAGAAAATCAAAGAAAGCGTAGTGCAATAATTGTGTTATGAAGAAAAAGCCCCGGTCTTACCGGGGCTTTTTTATGAAATGATGCTCAAAGAATTTGATTAAAAAATAAGTTAGATTTCTTTACAGCTTGGACTTGAAAGTGAAGTTTCTTATCCCATATTGGGATTTTATATATATTTTCAACATAGTTATTCTTTCTAATACATAAATAAAATCATGGGTTGAGATTATTCTTCCAGTCCCCACTTCATGTATTAAGAGAAAGAGTGGCGATAATCGCACTCCGGTATCGAAGCAACAATTTTTAAATTTATCGCTTCATTGGAGGATATAAGATGAACGCATTTGATCTAACTCCCCTTTACCGTAATAGCGTTGGTTTTGACCGTTTCGCCTCGTTGCTAAACAGTGCGCGTAGTACTGAATCAAATAGTAGCTATCCACCTTATAACATTGAGATATTGAATAATGATAATTATGCGGTAACGCTTGCTGTTGCTGGCTTTAGTTCGCAAGAAATTGATATTAATGTAGAACGAAGTGTACTTACCGTTAAGGGCCAAAAAGAAAATTCAGATGAAAAAAAGTACCTCTACCAAGGCATAGCAAATCGGTCATTTAAGAGAACGTTTAATCTTGCAGATTATATTGAGGTGAGAAGCGCTGAGCTTAATAAAGGTTTGCTCACTATTTTTCTTGAAAAAGAAATTCCAAAATCACATCAGTCTAAAAATATTGAAATCAAGAGTGAAACTGATAATGAGTTGAGACAAGATGATAAAAATAAACACTAACTGTAAGTTTAATTAACAAATGTTAACTTTGACTCTGCCATTGAGTTAGGGGCAACTTAACCAGTTGCCCTATTTTTATTTTAAAATATTTTAATAATATAATTTTGAATTGATGTTTGTTTAAAACTAAACATCTATATCCACTATCATTTTACTTGGTTATTACACTGGATAAGTGCTACTTTAAAAATTGATAAATACTAAATAAATAGGGAGATTTACGTAGTGAAAAGTATTATGCATGTTCACTTTACGATAGTCTCTATGACTTGGTTACCGATATTAATTGCATAAAGCATATCAAGGATTGAGTAGTGAAAATTGAAACAATGACAGGACTAGACATTTTACAGGCGATGATTGATGGTGCGTTGCCACCTCCCTCCATCGCTGAAACCATACCGATGACACTCACAGAAGTAGAAGAGGGTAAAGTAACATTCAAGGCTACCGCTAGTGATGCTCATCTTAATCCTCTGGGCGGTGTTCACGGTGGCTTTGCCGCCGCTGTCCTCGACTCTGTTACAGGCTGCGCAGTGCATTCTCTTCTTGGTCCTGGCATTGGATATGGCACGATAGATTTGAACATTAAAATGATAAGGCCAGTACCGAAAAATGAAGAGCTGATTGCTGAGGGTAAAACCCTAAATCTTTCTAAAACGCTTGGTATATCAGAAGGCACATTACGCACTAAAGATGGCAAATTACTCGCCACTGCAACAGCGACATGCATGATTTTAAGAGGGTAAAAAACCATACAAAGAAGGTGTGGTTTTATCAAGAACATCTCTTCCATCTTTCTTGTAATACAGTTCAAGTGGGAAGTATATAAAGATGACTTATATACTTCCCCTCCTTCCTATCTGAGAAATCATAATAACGAAAGCACTCAAGGTTCAGATAGTTCTAAACATACAAAATATTATTATCGCTAAGCAACTCGTTTTCTTTGACGGGAAATATTGCTCTTTTACTCACGTTTACCACTTATAAAATATTTACAGGAGGATACCTATGTTTATTTTTTCTTACTGAATGAAGATTTAGGCGTGATAAGTATAGAGACAAAATCAATATTCTCTGCCTGTCCATCATCCTGTACCTTGAGTCTGAACACCAGCATTGTTTGTTGTTGAATATCTGGGGCGGTAAAAGTAGCGAGCATTTTGTCACTTCCTGAGAGTTTAACCCATGGGCCTCTGACTTGACGCCAATGATAGCCGACAATAACGCCGTCAGAGTCAGTGCTTTTGGAGCCATTGAGAATAACTTCAATATTACTCTGTACTGTTTGACGATCTCCTGCGTCGGCGTTGGGTAGTAGGTTAGTACAGTGATTGTGCCATCGAAAGAACTGTGCCCAATAATTATGTAGTGAATTGGGTGGCTGGTGAGTATGACACGGCTCTGGGTTTCTAAATGCTCCTCCCCACCAGAATTGCTTTTTCGAATTCTCGAAAACGTAATGTGCACTGGAAGGAAAGGCGATGAAGACTGCACCAAATGCTAGAAAGTATTTATACAAAATTATCATTATAATATTCTGTTTTTTATATAATAAAAAGAGTTATTTAAACAAATTAACACATGTTCATATCACTAAAATCTAATGCTTTTATGGCGCTCATGTAAGTATTTTTCGGCATATAAGTTCTAATGTCTATATATCCGTACTTTTGAGTTTAAAATGATACGTGTATCGACGATGATACGGAAATAAGAACCACACACTCTTTCATCTATGTTCTTAACTTGATCGTTAAAACTTCACCCTGTCTGTATATTACATCAGCAATTCGTTTATCGTTAAATCAGATTATGATTTATGGGTTTTAAATAAAATTTAATGCAATGTTAACTGTGAGTAATGACACAAGTAAAAAATGAGTCATATTTCTTTTTTTAAAAGAAAAGAGAAATTTGCTACTTGAAAATACTTTTGATGAAGCGTCTAACTATCAAAGCCGAGTATTTATCGCCGTATTGACCTTAGGGTGATAAAGAATGAATTGGATAATCTACTCGTTGGCAAATAATAAAAAAAGAAATAGGAATTCGCTCATGAAAAAGAAGTTTCTCGCTGTATGTATAACAGGCATGCTGTTACATCCATTTAGCTATGCTGTTGCTGATAACCAAAGCTCAGCGTTATCACAAAAGCTATATCGCGCAGCGAACACGCAGTCAGTGGTTGAAAATGAATATATCATCAAATTGAAAGACGGCTACCTTTCCGATCATAATGATATGACGGCTTACGGTATCAGCCTATTCAGCGCAGGCAATGATATTGTTCAGGGCGTGCTGACTGAACTTGATTCCGTTGGCGTAAAAGCAGACAAAGACTTACTGGAAGAGCTGGCTAAACACCCTGATGTTGAGGCAATTTATCCAAATATTGAGTTCAAGCTGATTCAGCCTGTTGAGCAACAAACGCTGAGTGCCAAGAATGAAAAAAATGCGCCCGTATGGGGACTTGATAGGCTGGATCAACGTAGCCGTTTTTTAGATAGACAGTACTCCCCTGAATACACAGGCAGTAACGTCACTGTGTACGTGATGGATACTGGCGTTGACTTTGAGCATCCCGGTTTCAGTGGGCGTGCACGGGCAGGCTTTGACGCCTTTGGTGGCGATTCTTCAGATGATGGTGTTCACGGTACTCATGTCGCTGGGACCGTCGCGTCAGATCAATTCGGTGTGGCAAATAGCGCGTCTATTGTCTCTGTGCGTGTTTTAGAGGATGGAACGGGTTCAGGATATTCTGTGCTTGAGGGGCTGAATTATGTCCTGGAAGATGTCAAAAAAACAGGGAAACGTGCCGTTGTTAACCTGAGTTTGGGTAGCCGTGGTGGTAAGTGGGAATTAGCGCGACAAGCCTATGAAAAATTAGATCGGGCTGGAATTGTTGTTGTTGCCGCTGCCGGAAATGACAATGAAGATGCTTGCAACCACTACCCATCGGCGTACGAATCTGTATTGTCTGTTGGTTCAACAACAAGAACAGATCAACGGTCTGGTTTCTCAAATTATGGCGAATGTGTTGATGTTTTTGCACCAGGTAGCTCAATCACCTCACTCAGGAATGGTGCACGTAATGGACGAACCCTGACCATAGGTGGTACTTCAATGGCGTCACCTCATGTTGCCGGTCTTGCTGCGCAGATTTTGGAAGAGCAACCTGAATTGCCTGCGTTTAGAGTACGAGAGTTAATCATTAATCGCTCGACAAAGAATACCGTCATTGATGAGAAAGACTCTCCAAACAGACTGGCATATTCGGGTACTGATTTGGAATGCCCTGATGCAGGCTGCCATGTTGAAATTGGCAGCGTAAATAATAATGTTGCCGCTGCGTTTAACACCAAAACTGGGCCGATGTACTTCAAGCTTGACTTGCCAGAGTTAGCGCAAGCACAAAGCAGCCAGCCAATGCCATTGGAGGTGTCGATACAAGACGCACTGCCGGGTACACGTATTAAAGTCGGCTATGGTGAGTTGCCATCCGATGAGCACTTTGTCTGTGAATCAGATTCGGGGCAATGTTTAATTGAAGGTGTAAAACCCGGCAATTGGTACATTGAGGTCTCAGCGCCCAAGAATGCCTCGGAAGCAGACAATAAAGCTCTCTTGCTGGTACGTTTTAACCGTATCATTCAGGATACTGAGATTACGGGTATTAATAGTGGTCAAGGAACTGTCATTCGCGATAATGGCGGAATAATTAAGGACACACGTAAAGCGTCACAATATATTTTCGACCTTGAAAAGGGTCAGGGCGTGGAAGTCACGGTGCGTTTTGAAGACGGTTACGATGCTTTGTATAACACATGGACATTAAGTAAAGGTCGCATGTTGGATGCGTATCAACCTTGGTTCGATGAAAAAGATAACCTTTTCCCCAGCGGCCATATCGGTTTCTGGGACAAAAAAGTGAGCTACCGACTGGCGCCAGAGCAATCGGAAGGAGGTCGTTATTACCTCCATTTCTCACCCATTATTTGGTACAACAAAAATTACGATAATGCCACGCTCACAGTGAAATTCCTCGGTGGAAATGAGAAAGTTTCCATGACACCCAACACGTATCAGGTCATCAAGGATATTAAACGCGGTCAAAAAATCACTGTGATGGCAAATACGTATGAGGGCAAAGAAATTATGTTGTCAGCACTGAAAGGTGGACGATATAAAGTGACTGAGGGGAGCAGTTATCGCGTTTGGGGCGGAGGCAATTTTGACTTCGATGTTGCCACAGTGACAGGTAACACGCCGGGAGAGCATATGACATTTACCCTCGAAGCGCTGGACGACATGGATAAACTGGCTATCAGTTACTACACCAAGAAATCTGGTGTTTCTTTCCAACAGCGAGCTATTTATAAAATGCGGGTAGCACAACATAGTGCTCAACATGATGCTTGGATTCAGGCGCTGGAAGAGATCACTCACTAATCTATTATTTCAACTATGTATTCAGCGGGCTTATGCCCGCTTTTTTTATTGGTCAATATGAACCTTATGCTTCCTGTTTTTCATGTTGTATAAAGTCGAACAGAGCGTTGATCTTTTCCGTCTCACTGTCGGATGCGCCTCTCAACAGGGTGTCATGAAGTATCTTGTTGATACGCTCTTTTCTGAGGATGAAAAGGTCATGCAGAGAATAAGCCACTTCAAGCCGTCGTTTGGGAAATTGCTCTATGAGATGACCGATTAACTCTCCCGAGCGTTTTGGAAAGGCCAATACCATATTTTTGGCGATATCATTGGCGTTCAGCGATGAACCCTCAAGTGTCAGTTTAATTAATAAGCCAGGGTCTGAAGGGTTCTGGCCCAAAGCAGCTAACAATACTTTAAGTTCTGGGTTGGCTTTAGCGGTTTCCTGAAAGTCCAGCATGGGGTCAAGATCATTGGTTCCTGTAGGAATAGGCTGAACGTTGACCTGAAATTGCGTTGCAGCTGGTAAGGTCTCGGTACGGAAAAATAGCTTCCGCAGACTAAGAAAAACAAAGACGAAAACATGTATGGCAATAACGTAGTAGTAAAGCCAGACAATACTGAAGTTATCCATTAGTTTACTGGCAACTATCGGCCCAATAATGCCGCCACAACCGAGCAGGATCTGCATACTACTTGTGGCGGGCATGGCGTCCTTAGCGGATATATGGTCGAAAACCTGTGTCACAGCAAGGGGGAACAGTGCGACGCCGGAACCTCCTGATATCCAGAATAAAACCGCTAATACTTCTATTGGCATGGGATAAAAGTAATCAAAAACGATCAGGCTGTTACTCACCATACCCATCAGCATAAGCCCGGAAGCAACGACACGTTTGTCGAGCCTATCCGCCAGCCACCCTGTTGGGAACTGTGTTAACAAACCCCCCATTGATAGGAGCCAAGGATCAGTGAAAGCCAGATACCTGAAATTCCCTTACCGTATGCATACAGCGAAATCAGAGAAACACTTGAGGCATTAATCAATCCGGCACAGAAACAGGAAATCGTCCCTGATGGTGAATATCGCCATAGGGTAGCCAACGACATTGGAGCGCTTTTTTCTGGTAACTCTGGTGCAGGTAGTCGGCTCATCGACATGATGATTAACGATACACAGAGGAAAACACAAATCACGCCAAATACCCTCGGGTCCTGTTCGTTGTATAAGCTGAACAGAAAGGGGGCGGTGCCAAAACCGATTGCAAAACAGATCTGGTAGGTGCCGTAGACCCGACCCCGGTTGCTTCTGTCACTTAATACATTGAGCCAGCTCTCTAGCGTAATAACGCTGGTGACGTAACAGAAACCCGCGATCATTCTGAGGGCTGCGGTAAGTATGATATCGCTGGAATAGCTATGAACAATTGAGATAATTGCCAGTGTAGCGGCCATAGATGCGAAAGCTCGGATATGCCCGACTCTCATGACTGCCCTTGAGCCAAAAAGGCCCGCGCATATCGCACCGACAGCAAACATACTCATTGCCAGACCGATATTCGAGGTCTGATAACCTGTCTCTTTCATTCTGATTGGCAGCATAATGAAAAAGAGATTATGACTGATGGCAAAACCAAAAATAGTGAAGAGTATTGGTCGTATTCTAATGAAAATGTTGCTGTTTATATTTCCCATCTGTATTTGCTTCCTGACACAACAATATAGAACTCACAGCGCCGTTACGCAGGTACACGGCAACAACGAACATCTCTCGGGATGTTTAAGCGACCACAATCTCAGTGTGATTTTTGGTGAGTAAAAACGTGATTAATAATCAACACACAGTAATAACAATACGCTGAATGTCTTTGGTCAATATGTCCAATATTGGTAACTGACTGACAGTTAATGATTTGCCGCTTGGATGTGAATACCCTTGTGGGTTAACTAACCAGCGAAATGTAGTGAGTCGATCCTTACTGTGATGTCTTTTGTGTGCCTATTTTGGACGCAGAGTTCCGGGCGGAAAGAGAAATTTGTTTAAAATAAAACAATGAGATGTGTGACACAGTCAAAAAGTCTCACCAAGAAATGACATTGGAAGCGTTATTGATTTATCGATGTGGTCACTTTGACATGATGCCAGCACTTGGTAAGTGAAGTGCTATCTGATCCTGCTCTTCCGATGAAAGCAGCTGTGAGAAGCTTTTCAATATTTCTTCCCGAGAACCCAGCACTGTTAGTTCGGCGCTATTTTGCGCCGTATCAACAATAAGGTAACCATCATCGATGGTCAGTGCGGAGATATCCTGTATTGCAAAAGCTTGGCTGGATGATGGAAAAACAGAATGTACAGTTATCGTGCCCGTTTCACGGGATATAGATGAAAACACGGCGGTCTGTGTTTTTGGTTTCCATGCAAGTTGCGTGTAGAGATAAAAACAACCGCCAGATATCAACGGCATATAGATGTGGCTGAATGTTAGTCCTGACAGCACGCTCTCAGCCAGGTAAGCGCCAAAATAAAGACAACCTGCGAAGAAACAGTGTTGAGGCAGGGGCATGAACCTTTTCGAGTGTTGTGTGTTGAGTATGTAGTAAAGCGCTGAAGACATGATGGTGAGTAAGCTTAGGCCAACTACAGAACCTTCAAACCCGTGGGTGATGAGCTCATCCAACGTCACTAAAGACAAGAATGCAGATAACGCAGCAAAAAGCGTCTGAAGAATAACGTTCACCAGTTTCTCCTCTTTTATATCACCAAACTTAATCAGGTTACTCTCATGTTGGCTACCAATATGCAACAGGCATGTGATTTAAGTCGCCTATCTCTCGTTATGTGGAACAGCCTTAACATGTAAAGATGGGTTAAATGTCGTCCCAGCCAATGACTTCCAGCTGCGGCCACCGTTTGCTGTATCCGTCACACATCAAATCATAATTCGTCTTCGACATTGCTCGTTTGTTGGGTCTGACTATCATATTGAACATATCCTCAAGACCAAATGGCGCATACACGTTCATGGTTCGTTTGTGATAACGAACACCGACGGCAAATGCCGGTAACCATGAATCAATACCTACTTCGACACATTCGTAAGGCGTAATACGTTGGCCAAATTTACGTTCGTACCATGTGTGTATGTTTGCCTGATTTTTAATATCTATCGGAAGATGGTGACTCACGCGCTGGCTTGCGATAACTGCATAGTTATTTTCTGAACTACTATGTGTTTTAGGCTCAAAGTACACCACGTCCAGATCCTTTACATTTTCCAATAAGGGACGTTCCGACAGATAATTCCAAATACATTGAGTGATTGCGCCTCCGGCCAGATAATAATTAGGCAACTTAATCTCGCTACATACCCTAATTGTTTCAACAAGCTCAGGAGACTGGCGAATAATATCCAGTAATTGATTGTCTTTCCGATAAACTTTCACTCTACTCTCTTTTTTATTTCACAACAAAATACGTCGTCACAGAGTAAGAGGATTAAAGAATATCTTTTAATAAAACCTTTTTTGTCGATTTTTTTTTGCGAGCTATCCACTAGACTCAGAAGCCAGACTATTTTTCGGTAATATTGGGACATATGACGCAGATAAGAAACTCATTAGCAATATCTTATCCTATCGGTGTTTGCCCCAAAAAATTACGTCATTATATTCATTTGCATTGGGAAGTATGGCGAAGAAAGGGAGTTAATTATGCCAGAATTCAAGTCAGACTCACCCGTTATGGTGACTGGGGCCAACGGTTATGTGGCCTCCTGGTTGGTGAAAGGATTATTGGAAGCGGGCAATACCGTCCATGCAACGGTGAGAGACCCTGATAATAGCGACAAAGTTGGTCACCTAACGGCACTTGCGAACCAGACAAAAGGTCAACTGGTACTTTTTAAGGCTGATTTGTTAGATAGTGATGCCTATGATGCCCCTATGTCTGGTTGTGAATTGGTATTTCACACTGCATCTCCTTTTGTTATCCGAGGTGTAAAAAACAACGAAAAAGATCTGCTGGAACCCGCAAGGTTAGGGACGAAGAATGTTCTGGATGCTGTCAACCGAACTGAGTCAGTAAAACGTGTCGTGCTCACTTCAAGTGTTGCAGCAATCTATGGAGACAGCGCGGACCTTGCAGATTCTGGAAAAACCGCGTTTGATGAATCGGATTGGAATCATTCCAGTTCCAGTCACCACCAAGCCTATTCCTACTCGAAAACGATTGCCGAAAAGCTCGCTTGGGAAATAAATGATGCTCAGGATAGATGGACGCTTGTAGCGATAAATCCGGGCTTGGTTCTCGGTCCCTCGTTAGGAAAGACGCGCAGCGAAAGTATGCGTATTTTTCGGGATATGTTTAATGGAAGCTTATTTCCAGCGGCACCTGACCTTACCTTTGGGCTGGTGGATGTGCGGGATGTTGCGAAAGCACACTTACTCGCGGCATTTAAACCGAATGCATCTGGACGCCATGTCACAGTGGCTGGAACGATGAGTTATGTTGAAATCGCGAGAGTATTAAGGGAACGATTTGGCGTAAAAGCGATTCTGACCCCAAGATTCACCGCACCAAAAGCACTTATCTGGCTTATGTCACCACTGGTGGGGATTGATAGAAGTTTTGTCAGTAAAAATGTTGGTTATAAACCAGCGTTTGATAACCGCTATATCAGACAGGATCTCGGTTTAGAGTTCAGTAACTTAAATGACTGTGTTGCTGATCACTTTCAACAAATTATCGAATCTCGTAATAAGTAAAATCTGGAATGTGATAACCCATCGGATAAAAAAGCAGAGCACCTGATATGTACTCTGCTTTTTTGCAAGCTTTGCTTTCAGAACATTGAACCACTAATCCAATAGTGGATAAACACCATTCTCATCATGCGTTTCATTGCCAGTTATCGGTGGATTAAAGACGCATGCCATCACCATATCTTCACCTTCGAAGGCACGTAAATAATGTTCATCGTGTTGGTCAAGCACGTATAACGTACCGGGAGAAATCGGATACGTTTTATCGCCGACCACTTCTACCTCTCCGTGACCAGACATACAGAACACAGACTCCAAATGATTTTGATAATGAATATGTGTTTCAGTATTTTTAAAAATTGTTGTGATGTGGAAAGAGAATCCCATTTTGTCATCTTTCAGCAGCATGCGAACGCTTTCCCACGTTGCGGCGACAACCCTACGTTCGCTGTTTTTACAGTCTGCTAGTGTTCTTACAATCATCCTATTACCTTTATGATGCCTTCCGTGTATACGTTTGAGAGACCTGCTCTGCAGCACTGAGGAAAATATGTAAACCCTGTTGAAGCTCTGATTCTGTAATAGTTAGGGGGCAGAAAAACTTTATGACCTCGTCCTCAGGCCCAGCTGTTTCAATCACCATGTTATTCTGAAAACATGTTTGGGCGATCTTACCCGCAATATCTCCACTGGCACATTCAATACCCTGCATCATTCCCCGGCCCTTTGACCGCACCAGAATATTTGGAAACTGTACCAAAGCACTTTGAATCACCTGACTGATTTGGTCTGTTCGCTGGTGAATATGGTGCTGAAAATCATGATCTCCCCAGTAGGTAGTGATCGCTTTTGTTGCGGTGACAAAGGCATGGTTATTACCTCTAAAAGTACCGTTATGTTCGCCCGGTGACCATTTATCGAGTTCAGGTTTCAGCAACACAATAGCCATTGGCAGACCATAACCACTTATCGATTTTGACAAGGTAACGATATCAGGAGTGATGCCGGACGGTTCGAAACTAAAAAATGTGCCTGTGCGGCCACATCCGGCCTGAATGTCATCGACAATAAGCAATATATCGTGTTTTTGACAGATCGCACTGAGGCGCTTTAACCATGTATTTGAGGCAACATTTAATCCTCCCTCACCCTGTACGACTTCCAGCAGCACGGCGGCAGGCAGGTCTATTCCGCTGGAGTTATCCACGAGCATGGCTTCAAATAGTTTAAGACCATCAATACCTGCATAATCTTCGAAAGGGAGACGGGTTGTGCCAGAAAGAGGGATCCCTGAACCGCCCCTATGGTGTTGATTTCCCGTTGCAGATAAGGCGCCAAGGGTACAGCCATGAAACCCATTGGTGAAAGTGACTATATTGTTTCGCCCCGTGACTTTTCGGGCCAATTTCATAGCAGCTTCGACTGCGTTTGTCCCGGTCGGGCCAGTAAACTGAACTTTATAGTCGAGCTCACGAGGGGAGAGAATGTGCGTATTAAATGCAGTCAGGAACGCTTTTTTAGCCTCAGTGTACATATCGAGGCCGTTTGTCACACCGTCCTGTGAAATATAATTTAATAAGGCATCTTTCAGTTGATCATTATTATGCCCATAGTTAAGCGACCCTGCGCCAGAAAGAAAATCGATATAACGCTCGTTATTTTCTGTATATAGCCAACATCCTTTGGCTCTAGAAAAAACAACCGGAAAACTGTTGCAGTAAGATTTAACATTTGATTCTTTTTTGTCAAAGATATCCATGTTTTTGCTCATTTTTTTAAGAAATATTTTGTAGTGGGATACGATACAAGTGCTCTGTATCATGCCTTCCCATAAAGTGTTCTTTTCTGTCGAGAAAGATTGATACCTCACCTTGATTGCCATTCCACGAATCAAGTTTCTCAAACAACCGCCACGACGCTTTGTTCGACGCTGTGATCGTTGTTTCGACGACCTGAAGGTGTTTAAGGGTATCTCTGCCGAGTAATCGTTTCAGCATGGTGAACGCCAACCCTTTTCCTCTCATCGATTGCGACACTGCCACCTGCCAAACAAATAACTCGTTAGGTTTATCCGGCTTGAGATAAGCCGAAATAAAACCGACTATTTCTCCTTCACTTTCGGCGACTATGCAGGTTTGGTCAAAGTGGTGTGATTGGAGAAAGTTGCAGTAAGAGGAGTTTTCGTCAAGGGGAGGGCAGCTGGCTATTAAATCGTGGATCCGGATGCCATCTTTCCTCGTTGGACAACGAAATGTCCACCTTTCGGGAGAGTCTTGTGTTCGTAATGGTGATGAGGGGCCAGTGATAAGCTCCGTACTCATTGAAATGCCTTTACTTAGATCTCTAAATAAATAATTGGCTGCGAATGCTATACAGATAATTAAAAAAGTGCAATTACGCAGAAAATGCTGGGTTGAAATATGCTATGTCATTGTTTGACTGGGTTGGAAGAGGATATGACCACCTGATATATGATTAGAACACTAATAAATTTAATAAAAGAGATATGTAATAAACCTGAATAAGTCACTTAATTTTAATGCAAATAATGTAACGGTTTATAAGTTAAGTGATTTAACACATAGATGTCAGGCTTGACCGATAGTCGCTTTCTGAATCTTTAAAAGTCAGAGAGAGTCACATCGAATAAGATGAGAGAGTGGTGGTAGCAGAGTCAGGGTGATATCTGGCAGTTAACCCATTACTGATGGTAATTTAAGGCTACTCATTTATTGTCTGAGCCACGCATTTTTTAAGCCATTACCTGTTGTGATGCCAACAATGAGTAGTCATAGACATTCAGCCACTCATGATGACTGGTAGTTAGCTCATTGACAGAAATAAAGTGCCTTGTGTGCGTTTCAAAACGCGGTTCGAAGGGAAGTACTCTGCTGACCTCAGAGTTAAAGAAAGCGATATAGCCAACTTTGGGGTAGCCGGACTGCTTTGTCCATGTTGTGTTAACTGAATGGTCAACCTGAATATAACCCAGTAATTCAATATTTTTGATATACAGACAAGCTTCTTCTATCACCTCGCGGATGAGGCATTCTTCAGGTGTTTCTTGCACCTCACGATGCCCGCCGGGCAACTCGCACCCTCGTGAATTTTCAATCACCAATATATTATCCATGTGCCAGCAGTAGCCATGGCACGAGGTAATAAGACGGGTGTCAACCTCATAATGTTTATCCAGCCAGCTCAGTCTGACCTGATGTTCACCCCATGTGACTGTCTGAGCAGTTATGTTCTTACTCTGCATTCAATATCACTCCGTTATCTGGGTATATGGTAGATGACTTCATCGAGCTGGCATCCCGACATTGATGTGATGACTCTCTCGTCGTTTACTTCACCACCAAGAGCTTCTGCGACCTGACGGCTCGGAATATTCACTTTACTGACAGGATAAATGGCGTAATCAAACCGAATATTGTTTTGTGCCCAGTGAAAAAGTATCTCCATCGCCTCGCGGCCATATCGATTGCCATGGGCGCTTTTTTTGATCCACAAGCCCAGCTCGGGGGACGTAGCACTTTTTTGTCCGTTAAATGTGCAGACGCCGAGAAATTCTCTCGAGCCCTTGTGACAAACTGCGTAAACCAAATCGATACCGTCGCACATAGCCTTTTTAGCGCCATCAATAAAATCCATGACTTGATCCAGATCTTCGACGGGCTTTGGCAGCATATAGCGAGTAATTTCAGCGGTGAATTCTGTGAGAATATCGTTGGCAAAGCGTTCGTGGATGGGCTGAAGAGTAAGGCGGTTGCTACTTACTACCAATTCATTAAGAGGTGGCACAGCGCCATGACCAAAGAATAGAGCGGGCATTAGGTTTGTCCTCACGCAACAATAAATCCAGAGATTAGTCGGTAAAAACACCATCTGCTTTTACTTCTCAACACTTTGCCATGAGTGCTTTATCTGCTTGTAAACAGCGTCAGAAGTTGCGAGTAGTACCGTGAAAATAGGGCGGTTCGGCTTACCCGATATACCCCGGGTAAGCCGATGAGTGGCGGTGAAAATAGCGGGCAAGTCAGCCAGTATTTCAACGCTTCGGGCAGTCGGCGTATTAACGTTTATATTTAATCAGCTTTGGCTCGCCGTCTTTGATTTTAAAGCTGCGATCAATGAACACATTGTTATTTACAAAGCCGACAAAAGGCACATGGTGCCAGTCTGCAATGGCTTCACTTTCGGTGATGGTAAGCGTTACAAATCCGCGGTTTTTCACGTCAACATAACGGATATGAGGGTTCTCAAGCCGGAGAACTTTTGCTGCGTCGCCAACAATTTGCTGAATACCTGGAACGGGAATCGAGGGAGATGTGACCGATGAAGTTACCAGTTCTACCGCCACAGCACCGTTGTGAGTGATCGGATTATACTCGCGCCAGTCATACGGGTTGTGACAAATATCTGCGGCCCATGACGAGTGTACATCGCCAGTCAGAAAGATCACATTATCAATGTCATAGTTAACAATATGGTCGAGTAAGCGGTTCCTTGCGGCAGGATAGCCATCCCACGCATCTGCATTGACAAACTTCCCAAATATCTTTGTTTGCAGGACCTGTACCTGCTGGCCCATCAGTTTCCATTTCACGCCATCCTGTTGAGCGTTTAACAGGTTATGATACAACCACTCTTCTTGTTCAACCCCGAGCAATGAACGGTCTTGATCATCAATGGCGGCGTCTTTGAATGTCAGTTGTTTGTCTCGTCCAATAAACCGCGTGTCCAACATATTCAGCTCGACCAGCTTACCAAACCTGAATTGACGATAGGCTTTTTGACGATCCCCTTGACTGGGTTCACGAATCGGCATCCACTCATAGTAGGCTTTGATTGCGGCAGCGCAGCGCTCTTTCCAGCTTCCCTCTCCATCATTATGGTTTTGAGCGCCATGTTTCCATGTATCGTTGGCAAACTCGTGATCATCCCAAATACAAATCATGGGGTGACTGGCATGGAGTAACTGCAAATCCTGATCGGTTTTGTAGGTTGCATGGCGAAGGCGGTAGTCATTGAGGGAGATCATCTCGCCTTCAGGCAGTACCTTGCGGTTTCTCAGGAAATGGTTGCGATAGATATCTTTGTTGCCGTATTCATAGAGGTAATCACCAAGGTGAAGCACCACATCAATGTCCTGAATCTCCGCCATACGCGCGTAAACATTGAAGTAACCATAGCTGAAATGAGAACACGAGGTAAAAGCAATTTTGACTCTTGAAACGTCAAACTCAGGTAACGTTTTTGTTCGACCAATAGTTGATGTAAAAGACTGATCAGGCGTTTCAACGATAAAGCGGAAGTAGTAGTAGGTTTTTTCCTCAAGACCCATGACATCTTTTTTCACCGTGAAGTCTTTTTCAGCGTTAGTAACGACAATGCCTTCATTCATCACGGTGTCGAAAGTCGGGTCGAGTGCGACCTGCCACCTGACTTCAAGGTTGAATGTGCTGAGGTCTATTTTGTCCAGCAGTTCCTGTGGTAGAGATACCCGTGTCCAGATGATGACACGATCACTGAGCGGATCGCCACTGGCAACCCCGTGGGCAAAAGGTGTGGTGCTGGCATCACACCCAGTGAGTGAGAGAGACATTGGCACAGCCGAGAGCGCGGCGGTATTTTTGATAAAGGAACGGCGAGTAATATTCATCCTTGATAACCTTGTTATTATAAAAACCGTCGCAGAGTAAACAGGCAGAAAATGAAGGAAATATAAACAAGAGATGACAAAAAAGAGCTTTTACTCTTTTTTGTTATTTTGGCTTGAAAGTGTCGAGAAAAAAGAAAGTAAATTAGTGCTTTTCAATACGTTAAAGAGAGTGGGGAATATAGGGCTTACTACTTACTACTCACTACTTACTATGTCTTGGTCACTTAATCGACATCGACATTTTGAAATAGGGAATGTCACCTTTGAAAAAGCGTTCACCATATTTTTTCATTCCCACACGTTGGTAAACGGCTGAGGCAGATTCACGTGCATCACACCAAAAAGTGGAGACGGTGCCTTGCTGTCGCAGAGCATTGATAATAAACGTCAGCATCTGACTGCCAATGCCTTTGTTTTGATGTTCAGGGTCAACAGCAAACTTTCTCAGCCTAGCCTGCTCACCAAGAGCAAAAACAGACGCAACACCAACCATGGTTTCATCTAGGTATGCGCCCAGATGCCACGCGCTTTCATCGCCGTCAACTAGACAGAAACCGACGGGTTTGTCAGGCCAGAGCACTTTATGGCGAAGGGGAAGTGTTTCCTTCCAGTTGATAGGTTTAATTGTTACAGATGGTATTTGGCTCATGAGTAGGTGTTATCTCTTTGCGCATGTTTAAACTGAACGTATTAAAGCCGAGCTTTTGATAAAGCGCTTGTGCTTCTTTGTTAAAGTTAAATACATGTAGTTCTAGTTTTGTAGCCCCTTTGCTCGCAGCAAACTCCTCAGCTTTTAACATGGCAGATTGTGCAAAGCCACATCGACGGTGGTTCTCTGAAATATAGAGTTCATAGATAAAACAAAAACGCTTGTCTGAAGGACAGTGTAACCAAATATGCCCAACATTCTGTCCTGTTTCAGTGACTATGATTTTCAGTAAGTACTGATCTTCAGTACTCACGCCATTTTTTAGCAGGGATGTTAACTGCTGTCTGGATTGAGATAGCGCTTCACCAGCCGTCCATCGACCTGATTTTACGCCCGATTCCGCATAACTTTTTATCGATGATTCAAGAAATACTGGGTATTCAGTAGCACTCATGGGTATAAGGGTTACGGACATATGCCACCTATTTTTAGAAAACGACTAAGCTACTGACTTAAAATGACCACATCCATATTTAGCTTGATGCTTTGCGATTTATCTTTGCTTTTTCCACTCCGTCAGGCAATCAGCAATAGTTCTCACTCTGATTGACGTGTAACACAGTAATATCAATAAATTCATTCAGTTGTCAGAAATGATTTGGCCTGATCATTAACTTTAACGATTCGTGATTCAAAGCGCAGAGAACCTTCAATGTTGCCATGTTTGAAAGAGACTATAAGGTATCAACTGTATGAGCCTAACAAAATCAGTCTCTCACTATCTGGCTCAAAAAGAAATTGGCTAATGAAGTCCCATGTCTTGAAGGCGCTTGGTATTTGGGAGAGGTATATCCAATAGATAGCTGATGAAAGGCGCCCCGTGTTAATCTTGTCCGCGACGCCCTTGTTTTTATGCTGCAGTCGAAAATTCGACATTAATACCGTTAAGGTCAGTGAACCAAAGAGAATGCTCCTTATGGATGGCTGACTCCTCTGACTGCTTGATAAGATCCAACCCTATTCCACGATACATCAAAGCATCGGCCATATTCTGAATGTCTTTCGAGGACGAGGCACCAAAAGGCAGGTGTTTGAGTTTTTTCAAGGTGGGGTGAAACACTTCAGGCTTTTGGTGTTTGTCTGATTGTACAAAGGAGAGGTAGCTTTCACCGAGGCTATAGCTGAATCCATGCTCCCAATTTGCTAGAGGACAGTAACCTACTTCATCAAGAAACCAAGACCAGAAGTGGCGGGATTTATCAATGTCATTAACGTGTACTTCTATGTATTTTATCATTATATTTTCTCGTATCTACTCATGGCGCTTTTTAGTGTAGACACGGATTTTTTGATCAGCTGGTTTGTTAAATCAGGATTTTGATCTTCGCAGTGTTCTCGATTGACGAACAAAAACATATCTATACCGTCAGGCATATCATTAGTGTAAGAGGAGTGTGAACCAATAAGACGCTCCAAGTCATCACCGAGATGAAGCGCATGGAAATGGAGTGGATAACCCTCAGAAAAACCAAACTTAGAAAAAATCACCTTATAAGGTTGAAATACCTCCTTCAACAACCATTCGACCCTTGCCATTACACCTCCCAATTCGGCGAGTGCCTGCTCAGGCAGACCGGCCAAGTCACAAGATGGATATCTCGACGCTATCATCAAATAATCAGGATAGTTAACGTGCATCCTATGATTAACTCGCCAATGTCGCGTTTCAAAAATCACCATAGATGATGGAATCGGATACTTTATGTTTTAATCCATTAAACCGTTCACCACAGTTTATCCTTGATAAAGGTAACTTACATGAGTTATTACAGTTAAATATTTCACTTGAAAGTTGATACTAAGGATAATATTAGACTAATCCCAACTCATTTCTTTATATTTCACTTATCATTCGATGAAAAAGTGGAAAATTATTTTAAAAAACTGATATCTATATAAATAAAATTTTATTATTTTTTTCAGATTACTCTCGCAAAAAAATTGTTTGATATGTCTACATTTGTTTAATTTTTATATTGTTAATGATTAATCTGAAAAAATATTGTTACTCCGTATATCTATCATTTTTTAATGAGGTAGCTTGGTGCTTCCTAACGGGCAGTTAGCTCATTAAATCGCATATTTAGTGGTAGTGATGGATTTACTCTCATTTCCTCAATATTAATCGATAAAGTGAATGTAAACGGAGGGATGACAACGATTACGAATGAAAAAGGTGATGAGCTATTTTCGGTGATGTTAGAACGGAACCTTGACATCATATTAGCAAACGATGAGACGACAATGCATAAAGTCAGTAATATATCGCCAATAGACAGTGAACGTATGGCATATAGAGATGTTTTAGTTGTGACACTTATAATATTGGAAGGACAGGAATGATAGTCAAAATACTTCGCGGTCAGTCAAGTACACTGCCACTTACTGAGCCTATGTTATTATTGGTCGCAATTTTTTGGGGGACGAGTTATGGTTTTACCAAAGAAGCATTGGCCTATTCTAGCGTCCTGATTTTTATTATATTACGGTTCTCTATGACATTTTTAGTCATGCTACCTGTAGTAATAAAAGATTTTAAGCAGGGCTTTAATAAAGACTGGAAAGTCGCCGTACCAACAGGCTTTATTCTATCAGCCATTTTCTTTTGTGAGGTCTTTGGAGTATCGCAGACCTCAGCGTCTAACGCTGCTTTTCTTATCAGTTTATCGGTTATTTTTACTACATTCTTAGAGATAATAATTAATAAAAGAAAGGTATCACCCCTCTTGTGGATGTTGAGTATAGGCAGCGTAATTGGAGTATTTTTACTCACATTCCAACCGAATAAAACATATACCTTAAATACTGGTGATTATTTTATTCTTGGGGCTGCATTTTTAAGAGCAATTATGGTCACGACTACTAAGCGTCTAGTGGAAGGTAAATCAATCACAACGAGTACGCTGACCTCATTACAATCCTTGACAGTAGCTACAGTCACATTTTTGATAGCCAGTATATATTTACCATCAGAGCAATTGGTGTTACCGCAACAGCCAATTTTTTGGAGCATACTAATCTACTTAGTATTGTGTTGTACATTGTTTGCATTTTTCGCTCAAAACTATGCTGTTCGTCGTACCTCACCGACACGAGTATCACTATTAATGGGAAGTGAACCACTGTTTGGAGCACTATTCGCGATGTTTTGGCTTCAAGAGTCTTTAAGTGTGGTTCAGTTGTTAGGCGGCCTGATTATTATGTTTTGTGTGATGATGACGTCTATAAAGGTCAAATCATAACATCGGCAGATGATTTAACATTATCAACCAGCACTCAACTAGCTAGCTATAAGCCCAGACATAGGCCTGGGCTCAGATCTGATGTATTTTATATAGCCTTGGCAATAGGCAAATGTAATATCTGTGCTCTGATAATTCACTAAAACACCTCACTCAAACATGTTCAATGCAAACCTGAGGGGGAATAAAGTGCCTACCCCTTCATCAACTCCATCATATTGCTAAAAGGCCTAAAGTGTCTGAGGCGTTCAGACGGTCGCAGATTTCACCTATGCATTACATCGGACAAATCGTAGGTGTTATATTGGATATTCTTAGATTGATTAAACTTATGCATTTTAACGGAAGTTGCAACCGACTCTTAAGGATTGAGAATGATAGATCATTTTGAAATTAAGGTAACTGCATTCGAGGAATGTCGGGAGTTTTACAAAATTACACTTGAGCCTTTGGGTATTGAGCTCAAGTGGTCAGACGAGGCTGCTGCTGGTTTTGGATTTTCAAGCGAAGCAAATGTGAGGTTTCTAATAGAGCAAGGTGTAAGCAAATCAACATGTCATATTGCTTTTTCTGCATCAAACAAACTCCAAGTAGCAGCGTTTCATGAAGCGGGCTTATCTGGCGGCGGTTTATGCAACGGTAAACCGGGTTTGCGAGAACACTATGCGCCAAACTACTACGCAGCATTTTTAATTGATCCCGACGGGAACAATGTTGAGTCAGTTGTGTACCTTTAGCGCTGCCATAACAAAAGCATATGATTTAAAAGTTAAACAAAACAATCCTTAGTTATAAGCAAGTTTTTATCATTTTCTTGATGTATTTGATGTATTTGATGTATTTGATGTATTTGATGTATTTGATGTTTCTATTGCTGATTTAAAGAGGTATCGATTGGACACGTGCTTGCGGCCAAATGCCCTGAGCGGGCAATGGAAACAGTGAACAGTGAATATCTAAAAAATCAGCAGAGGGCCTTTGTCATTGTGATGTTCAATTATCATTTGGCAGGTATTTAGCCATGATAACCACATCGACGAATTTACCGTCAGTGTAAACGGCTTTTTTTTTCACGCCCTCAGCAGTAAAACCAAACTGCTCGTAGAGACGCCTTGCGCCAGTATTGTCGGCACTGACTTCAAGTTCAATCCTTTCTACTGCATACCATTGTTTTACTTGTTGAAAAAGGTATTTGAGTAGTTGATGTCCTATACCTTGACCACGACACTCTTTGGCGACAGTAATACCAAATGTGACCATACTTTGGTACTGGGGATTGTGCGGCATTGTGATCATGAGGTGAGCCTTTGGCGTTCCGCTGTCATTACAATAAACAAAATTACACTGAGAGTGATTAAAATATGACTGGAAACGTTCCAGTGAAAAAAAGGGCGTCAAACTCCAGCTATTAATGATGGAGTCAATATCCTGATAGAGAAGGAAGACGTCATAGATGTCTGCTTGTTCCATTGCTCGAATTGGCATTATGTCGTTCTCTCCCTCTGGTATACCTGTGTGTAATCCGTTTAATCTGCCAATATCCTGAAGTGGCAGAGGCGCGCATATTTATACATAATTATAATCAGTTTTTCGTTGGTAAGGGGTAAGATGGTGAAAAAGATAGATATTTTCTAACTGGTGTGCGAAATATTAATAGCTGTGACAGTGTCTTATGTCCGTTCTTAATTTAGCGTTTTAAAGATTGTAATTTTAATCTTTACTAAATTAGAAGTTTTTATCTTATATTACTTTTTGAGGAGGTGAGGGTGGTCTATTTTTTAATCAAAAAGATAATCTGATATAATATGCAGGTTTTTTCTATTTTATTATTTATGTTTTAGGTAATATTAAGTATGCTGATAAATCCTCACTTCTAACATTTATGTTATTATTAACTAAATAGTAATCATCATTATATAATCTCATTTTTAGGTGTTTTACTACTCATTAAATACTCTAAATTATTACCTGAAATTTGCTCTAAATTATCAGTTATTTTTTTAATAGGCCAATCCCACCATGCGATATCTAACAATTCTCCAATAGTAGTTTGGTCAAAGCGATATTTGATTATCCTACCTGGATTTCCTCCCACCACTGAGTAAGGTGGTACGTCTTTTGTTATGACCGATTTACTGGCAATGATTGCACCATCTCCAATCGTAACACCGGGCATAATCGTAGACTCATATCCAATCCACACATCATTACCAATTACAGTATTCCCTTTATTCGGTATGTCTTCAATTTTAGGAATTACTCTCTCCCAGCCAGATTCAAATTGGTAAAATGGATAGGTAGAAAACCCTTTTGCGATGTGATTGGCTCCATTCATAATGAATTGAACATCTTTTGCTATTGCACAAAACTTACCTATAACTAGTTTATCGCCCATCGCAGGGATATGAAAAAGAACATTATCTTCAAACCTACCGGGACCATCAGGATCATTATAATAAGTATAATCACCGACAATTATATGATCTGATTTAATAAAATTCTTTAAGAAACCCACTTGGGGAAAACCTTTCACAGGCTCTTTATTATCTGGGTTTGGTCCTTCCATTATTATCCTATAATAAAATGTTTATTTTAATTTCGTTAATAATCATATCAAATAATTTAACTGTCAAAATCATAGTTTTATGAGGTTAGTCGAAAAGTAAAATTAATTTTCATAAAAATTTTTTAAATATATATAAATTGGATTATTAATCCTATAGATAGAGATAAGTAACTAGGGTCAGTAAACATCGAACGGGGTATAATATCGAATAACATTTTATTATTAAGACCACAAAGGTGAAAAAGTAAAAGCTAAAACTGTCATCTTAATTTTATCGAATAGCAGAATATATTCTAATAATGCTAGTGGAATTACCTTCACCTGATTCTACTCGCCTTGATACTCCGGCCTAACAATGTGCCTGCTTTTACTTGTATGTCATTGACGCTGAAAACGTCCATAACCTACATCATGGACTATAACTACGGCTAATTAAGAATCACTGAAGCGGAGCTTGATATTACCATTTTGATTTGTCATACCAACAGACTGACATTGCCCGTTCTGTTTCCTGATAACCCAGTGACTTATAAATATTCGCTGCAACATATTCCTCATCGGCTTCTAAAACCAAACATTTTAGAGTGTGTGATTGCATGACTTGAGTAGAGACGATGTAAACCAACGTTTTGCAGATACCCTGTTGGCGAAAATCCGGATGGGTAACCACTTCTTGAAAGCGACCAATCTGTCCGTCCGTGTAGAGGCCGAGACTGCGACCAGCGTGTCACCCAGGAAAGCACCATACCAGTCTCCTAAGCCTTCTTCGGCCATGTTTCGATAGTTAAGAAAATATTGCGTTGAGAACTCTCGAAATTTCTCAGGCTCATAGTCTGTGTTGGTGAGAAGTTGCAGTTCAAGAACCTTTGACCAGTCTGAATCAGAGGTGATCTTTCGTATGGTCAGTGATTCGTTAATCTGCTTTGGTTTAATAAACTGATTGGCGGTGAGAAAAACGGAATTGCTTATGTCGTAGCCTTTGTCAGAAAAGTAACTGACATCAATATCACTCTCGTCTTCGTGGCATTGCCAACTCAATAAAAGATGCTCCGAGTCAGGTAATTCACGACGAAAAGTTTCCTCCCATTCAGCAAATTGCTCTGCTTTTGGTGGGCAGTCCAGTATCAGATAGTGTCCCCAAAAAAAAGTTGGATTCGATGGTGTTTCTATCAAGGTATACCCTTGCTTTTGAGTCACGATTCCTGAAAAACGGTGAAAAATAGCGGCTGATTGTTGGCCGACAGAAAGGTGGGTCGTCATGATGAGTCTTCCAATAGATATTAATGTTATGGGTGTTTTTATATCGCGAGTGGCAACGACGTTTGATGAGCCTTTTCAACCGTCACTTTTTAATTCCTTGATGATGGTGTAGGTGATAGGGGTACAGTTTTTGGGTATATCGTCAGGATCAAACCATTGTAGACCGCCACAGAGGTGAGGTTCCAGATTCTGAAAATTACCTTGCCAGCTCTCACAGCGGTAAATAAAGTGCCGCGCGTTAAATACTGGGTCTGGTAAGGTGGCGAGCAAATGGAGTCTGGTTGGTGTCACGTCGATTTCTTCCTGACACTCTCTTATTGCTGCCTGTTCCGGCGCTTCGTTCGTCTCTACTTTTCCGGCGGGCAAGCCCCATAGTTGATCCAGCACATCGGTATTCTGCCGAAAGCCAAGAAGTAATTTACCGTCTTGGATGAAAATGATCTGAACAATGTCTTTCATTTTTCGTTATATACCATGCTGCTTATTTTACAGGTGATCATCATCATATAATGCTTAGAAGGGCAAGCGCCTCCGGATTAGGCCAGATTTGCGGGATAGATAGCTTGCAATGTATTGAGCATGTCTACTCTTGATCGGCTGGGCCTATCCAACTGAACGGATTCATTGCGATTTCCCACAAATATCCGTCAGGATCAGAAAAATAGCCACTAAAGCCGCCCCAGAACACTTTCTGCGGTTCTTTAACCATCTCAGCTCCCGCTACAACAGCCTGATTCATTACCTCAATCACCTCCTGCTCGGAAGCGACATTGTGAGCAATAGTAAAACCGTTAAAGCCAGAACCTTCAGCAGATACCTGAGCATCTTCAGCCAGTGCTTCACGGCCATACAAACCGAGCCATGTGCCATTGAGTTTGAAAAAAGCGACACTCTCTTCATCACCATAGCGCGGGAAACCTAGGTCTGAATAGAATTTTATTGAGCGTTGTAAATCGTTGACGCCGAGCGTCACCATGCTCATTCTTGGCTGCATAATATGTGCTCCATGGTTTGTGTTGAAACCCTGTTTGAAAAGGACTCTGCGGGTTATGAACGACGATATCAAATGTCGCGTTTTGCTGTAGCCATACCTTCGTTAAGTGTTGCCATCATTAATTTGTCGAAAAAGCGTTTCGCGTATGATCAGTGGTCAAACCAAGATAATCACTGGGCTTGAAAACAACTTCGGCTCTGCTTTGCCAATCGCGGAAAACACTACCTGCGATTAACAGGATAAACTAGTTTTCTTTCAGTGATTTGCGGCTAATCACTAAGACTATTTTGCTGGAAATTGCTACTTTTTACCTGGTTTCTTGGGGAATTCTCTTGTTTTTTCAGCACTTTCGTTGCGACGGATATCATGTTTATAACTGATTCAATACCAAATGGCTGAGGTATATTGCATATGCAGGAATTCTGCTAAGGGTAAATATGTTAGGGCTTTGTCCCTGTCTCATCGATAGGGAAAGATAAGGATATCGATAATGAAAGATTTCAAAACATATGACGCTGAAACCTTTTTTGATAATACGTCATATATGGGCACCGATTTCTCAAGAGACGGTAGCCGTATTTTATTGAGTTGCGATGAAACTGGCGTCTTTCAGCTTTACTGTCTGGACGTCTTGTCAGGTAACAAAACCAAGCTGACGGACAGTGAAGATACCGTGCATCCTGTTCGCTACTTTCCAGAAGATAATCGATGCCTTTACATGAGCGACAGCGGTGGCGATGAACGTTTCCATGTTTATGTGCTGGCAGAAGACGGAACAGTGACTGATCTGACTCCGGGAGATAACGTACGTGCAATTTTCAGTCGCTTTTCTGCCGATGGTCAGTGGTTCTTCGTTCAGAGTAATGAACGCGATGAGCGAGTCATGGATCTCTATCGTTATGACGCAACAACCTATGCGCGTACCTTGGTATTCCAAAATGATACTGGCTTCTCAACCGATGAGGTCAGTCCCGACGGCCGCTATGTGTCACTGACCCACAATAGTTCTAACAGAGACTCAGATGTGTACCTTGTTGACCTGGAAACATCGGATAAGCAGCCTGTGAAGGTCACTGACTTTGACGTCCAGGCACTGAATCATCCCCTGACGTTCTCTCCCGGTTCAGAGACTCTGTATATTGGTACTAACGCTGCGGGTGAGTACACTCAGGTTGTTGCTATTGACCTGAAAAGTAATAAAACCGCGCCATACCTTGAAGAGAAGTGGGATATTGCTTCGTTGGATTTTTCGGCTTCAGGCAAATATCGGGCGCACTGTATCAATGAAGATGCAAGTATGCGACTGGTCGTGACAGACCTGAAGACCGGAGAGTCGATTTCACCGCCATCTCTGCCTGAAGGTCAGATTCGTTCTTTCTCTTTCTCAGCCGATGAAACAAGCCTGTCTTTTTACCTTGATACCGACACATCACCCAAAGATCTGTATGTCTGGAATCTTGCTTCGGGTGAACTGAAGCGGCTGACACACTCGCTAAGCCCCCAGATGGAACAGGATCATCTGGTCGGCGCGACTGTCGAGCGGTTCGACAGCTTTGATGGTCTGGCTATTCCCGGTATTTTGTATAAGCCTAAAAATGCCAGTGCTGATCAACCAGTTCCGGCTGTGATTGAAATCCATGGTGGCCCGGGTGGCCAGAGTGTCACTGGCTATAACCCGTTCAGACAGTTTCTTGTTAACAATGGTTACGCCGTCTTTGCAGTGAATAATCGCGGAAGTTCTGGCTATGGGAAAACCTTCTTCCATTTGTCTGACCGCAAACACGGTGAAGTGGATTTGGACGATATTGTTTGGGGTAAGAAATACCTGCAAACACTAGATTGGGTGAATGCGGACAGCATCGCCGTGATGGGCGGCAGTTACGGCGGGTATCTTACTGCGGCTGCGCTGACCTTCCGACCTGAAGAATTTAATCTGGGGATCAATATTTTTGGTGTGACCAACTGGGTTCGTACCCTCGATCCGGCATCAATTCCGCCGTGGTGGGAAAGCTTCAAGAAAGCCCTCTACGATATGATGGGCGATCCGGCTACCGACACTGAACGTCACCGTCGTATTTCGCCACTGTTTCATGCTGATAAGATCACCAAGCCATTGTTGGTTGTGCAGGGTGTGAATGATCCACGGGTATTGAAAATCGAAAGTGATGAGTTAGTTGAGGCTGCACGTAAGAACGATATTCCGGTCGAATATGTGGTGTTTGATGATGAGGGCCACGGTTTCACCAAAAAAGCCAACCGTATTACGGCAGCCAACGCATTTCTTGGCTTCCTTCAGGCACACATGCCTGCTTAATACTGAGAGCGTCAATCTCACTTCTTGCGCCGTGCAGCTCTTCTCTTGGTAAGCGGATACAGTCCAGAAGTGCGACCTAGAAATTATCAATCAACCCTCTGTCCTGTGACGGAGGGTTTTATTTTTTGTGATAGTTCAGACTAGGAAAGGCTTTAATCGCAGAGAATATGCGGTGACCTAATTAGTCTAATCTGCGATTTCGTTATTGCGGATGAAAACAACTTGCTCAGGGATCGACTGAAGCCCCGATATTAAAAAGTTTGGCTTTATATTGTGCGACGGTAGGTCTGCAATCGGGAACCATCGAAATATCAAGTCAATTTCTGCTTCGATACCCTTTATATCTTCCTGCAAATTGATCACCCAAGGATCGGTAAATTCAGCGAGATAATAGGTTGAAATTTCGTGGCATTTCTTTTGGTGATAGGTAAAGAAGTTTTCCATGTACCAGAGCGGCCTCGTCACCTGTAAATCAAAACCCAGTTCCTCTTTCATCTCTCTCACAAGCGTCGTATCTGAGTGCTCAAAAAACTCAACCCGTCCTCCTGGCAGTGTCCAAAAGTCTGTGTTTTTGTCCTTGTGTAGTAAAACATGACTTTCATGAATGATTACTGCTGCGCTACGCACATTCAGTCTGTCATTGTCGCGCTCAAAATTCAGCATCACGGTACTCCTAAGCAAAAAGGAAAATTTATTGAAAACAGTGAGTGGGAGGGGAGAAGCGAGTGAGTATCTTTGAGACAAACGATGGAATCAAAGTGACAGACAGAAATTTGCGGCATAGAAAGCAGATGATAGCGATGTGTGGTGGAGAATCGTACGATGTTTACTCAAACCCTTCAACGCGATACAGCAACGGATGCTTGATCCGCGTTATGCCACTGATTGGATTGGGCTGGCGGAGATTGGACGGTCAAGCCTTTGTTTCGTCACAGATAGAAGGAACGCATCAACCCACATTGAAATCGTCTATTGTTGAGTTACCCGCAATGTCCGTGATGCAAATAGTGACATCGCTACCTCCGTGATAGCCAGGATTATCGATTTTCCATGTACCGTCGCTGTCAATTTTTGTTTCTCCAATTTCAACTTCACCTTGCATGACTTTCACTATTGAGCCAGCATCCCAAGCGTTGTAATTGGAACCCCCTATGTAGGTATCCCCCTCGCTTAGTCCGCCCTCATTGTCCAACGCAATAACAGGTGGAGTTGTATCCAGCGTCACTATTCCGGCTTTCACTTCAACATTATTTTCCGTATCGGTGATCTTGACCGTAAAGGGATTTTCTCCCTGAACCAGGGTTATATCTGTTGGTAGGCTGACCTTCCAGTCACCACTCTCGTCAGCTCTAGTCGAGAAGTTTCCACCAACAATGGTAAATTGAATGAGTGAGCCGGGCGCGGCTTGGCCTTCAAAGTTAGGGTGAGGATCATGGGTTGTTGTTTCGTTCTGTTCTGTTGACAGGTTGGAGAACGTGTTGTTTTCAGAATTTTTATTATCTGAATCTTGTGCCTCGGGCTGCGATGCTTGTCCTTGTTCAAACCAGACATCAGCATATTCGTGTTCTGTTCCATCACTTTTGGTGTATGAGCTAATCAGTCCAAGCAGATTCCCATTATCCATTTCATCAGAGGCGACAGCACCGAGACTGATACTGGTAATGTCTAACTCCGCGAGCGTTTTGAGCTCATTCGGATCGGTGATACCGTCTTGATTTGCATCCACCCACACGTTGAGCTGGGCGTAAATCGCATCACTGGCATCGATTTTACCATCGGCATTGAGGTCATGTTGAGCTAAAGCCTGAATTCCATCCCTTGCCTTAGTGCCATCCGCAAGATTGGTACCCGCACCAAACATTTCACTACCATCATTAATCAGGCCATCTTGATTGATATCCCAGACCAGAAAGCCATCATCGCTCGCAGTCCAACCTGTTACGTGAGAAACACCGTCGGCATCGAGGTCGTAGTTGATCTTTGAAACATCGACAGAGATCGTCTCTACGCCGTCACCGTCGAGGTCTAACACTAATGGCGTAATATATTCTTTTGGACGGGCAACAATGTTGAGTTTTATGTCGTCATGCCCCTTATCACCGCCACCGACTAAGTCTTCCCAGTGTGACTGATTACCGCTGTTGGTTTCGTTGTCATACTTACCCAAGTTTTTATGGGATTCTGATAACAACACCTGAACGGTCACGCCGTTTTTGGTTATCACTGAATCACCGCTCCTAACCAAGATAGTTGCACTACCGTTTGTTATGCCGAAATTATGTCCATTTGGTATGAGAAACAAACCCATTTTAGCGGCACCAGTGGTGGATACATCAACGTTCAAACTGCTGTAACTGGCCACTCTGCCCATCATTACTTCGGCTTTGATGATGTTACCGTTATTGTCCATGAGGTAATAGCCGAGACTACTTCGGTAACCGGCTGAGGGTTTTTGGTAAATGTTCTGCATTTCAAGTGTGAGCTTGCTAACGTCTTCCACATCCCATAAGCCATTGCTACCTCGTGTTATAAGCTCATCATCTTTAATGGTCGCCGTGCCTGTTACATGTCCTGATTGATATTCTGTTGATGCTCTTAAGGTAAACTTCTCTCCACCCTCATAGTGAGAATCTTCGATGGTCGGCATACGGACCTGAAAACTGCTGACATTTCCGGGAACGCTGATGGTTTTTCCATGTGTGAAATCACCGAGGTTTTGCCAGCCCTGACCATCGCCAAAATTAACCGTCATGAGACTTTGATAATCGCTACCGTCGGTTGCAGCGCCGTTGTAGGCGTCGAGAGTAACGCTTGTTGAAGTGGTTGATTGGTTGGATAAGGACACTGTGAATTCTACTGTGTCACCTTCCCAGACTTTCGGGCTACTGACCGATGTAACCATTGGCTTGTCAGTCACATCTGAAATGGTCACCGTACCCGACTGGTTGAGCGCGGACTCGTTTTCAGTTCGTGCCCTGATGGTGAAGGTTTCATTACCCTCATAGACATTATCGTTTGCTGTTTGCACTTTGGTCTGGAAAGTGGTGGTGTTCGCTGGTACATCTACCCATTGACCATGGGCGAAATTCCCTATGTTCCTCCAGCCCTGACCGTCACCAAAATTCACATAAAGGGTCTCCTGGTGGTCTTGACCACCACCTATGGCGCTATCGTTGTAGGCATCAATCCAAACTCGGGTTGTTGCGTTTGATGCGTCTGATAGTGTGATAGTGACAATCGCATCCTCTCCCTCTGCGATGGTGGTATCAGAAATAGATTGAACGTGAGGTATATCGTCATCATCATTGAGAGTTGCTATTTGCCCATTTGCCTGTACGCCATTTAGAACGGCAAAGGGCATAATTTGTTCATTCCCCTCATAAATATTGTCATCATTCGGCTTGATATACACTCTTATCCCGGTATGGCCAGCAGGTAGGGTAATGTCGAAGTGGGTGCCAGATTGCGTTGAGGTGATGGGCCAAAGACCATCACTGTTTCCGGGGGGAGAGAGGCGATTGCCCTGAAGATCTTCCACGTAGATCTGATTGTTAAAGTTGGCGAATGACGAGTTGTAGAGAGAATCATCGAAGGAGACGGTGATAGTGCTGTCCTTATCGGATGCATGGGTCGCGGTAAACTGCCAGCCCGGCCCTTCTTTGTGGGAGGTGGCGTGTTCGACACCATCTTGGAGTTTGGTTCCGACAGACAGCAAAGTGGGGGCGGTTTCATTATCGACAATATTGGCAGTATCTGAGCTTGTCCACGGAACATTGGCAGTATCTGTTGTGGCATGAATAACGAGAGTTTCTGTTCCTTCAAACACGACATCATCCTTGGGCTCGGCGAAGACGGCAATAGATTTCGTGTTCGCTGGCACCGAGATATTCTTATGATATGAGGGAGGTAAAATATTAATGTTTACTGTCGATACTGTGTCGTCCTCATTGGTGAATTTGACGTGCACTGCGCCCGTGTAGTCTTGGCCGTATCGGCTCTCATTGAAGGCATCGTTGAATGCCAGTGTCACCTGAGTTGCTGAATCTGACTGACTACTCATGTTCAGATTCCAGCCCGGCCAGTCATCGAGTGTCGCGGCGTTTTCTTTTCCGTCCTGAAGTTTGGTGATAGAGCTGACAGTCGGTACCGTTTCATTATCGTTAATGGTGATATCAGAGGCGGTCTGCCACACATTGGTGTTTTCAACAGCCGCTTTAAGGACGAAGGTCTCTGTGCCCTCGTAAATGGCATCATTGTTGAGTGTCGTCTTTAACTGCACCGACTGATTTCCAGCGGGAATAACGATTTTAACAATACCTTTATCGGCGCTACTCATATTAACGGTGGTGAGAGGTGTATTGCCATCGGCACTGTAAAGAGTAAAAGTGCCGTTGGTATCTTGGATAAAATCACCTTTGTTTCCGAGGTTATTGATATCCAGCAGCAGGGTGGTGGCGGTGGCCGAGGCATTATTGAGGCTCAGAGTCCAGCTGAGCTCCTCGTTGTCACCCTCAGTGACC
>NZ_LYBM01000055.1 GCF_001707825.1 Veronia pacifica
ATGTGAAGTGATCCTCGTCTTGAGCTGATATTGACGACAACCGGATGTTCCGCATGCTTTAGACTTGCCAATGTGCCCTGCACTGTACTTAGTGCACCGACGCAATGTGAGCTGAATTCAGTCATAAGGTGTTCTGGTGTACACAAGTCAGTTCGAACGCCACGATTTCCTCCGGAGCCCGCATTGTTGATCACCACATCCAGCTTTTTATCGGCCAGAAATTCCTGCAGTCGGGTTTGATAGTCAGTATCAGTGACATCTGCTATCAGCACGAAAGACTCAGGGAAATGCTGATGAATGATTGCCTTGGCTTCATCGTTTCTCACCACGGTATATACCCGGTAGCCCTTTTGATAAAAGGATTCAGCCATCGCAAAGCCGAGTCCACGATTTGCACCGGTGATCAGTACTGATTTCAAAGACGTCTTCTCCATAGGTTATCGATTATAGAATTTGCGCGACTAACGGCTGGGCAGAATAAATGAGGGATTAATTGGATAAGTGTTCTCAATGAATTTAAGCGTTGCTGTTATCAGAGCGATTAAACGAATACATACGAACTTCATCTCTTGGAAACCAACCCATCCTTTCATAGAACTGCTGAGCATTGATATTGTCGTTGTAAACAAACAAATGTGTTTTTGGAATACCGAGCACTGCCAGTGCATTAGTGGCATTATCAACCAGCTTTTTCCCAATGTGTTGTCCACGATATTTTTCTGAAACCGCAAGGTGTTGCAGGTATCCGCGCCGACCATCTGTGCCAACGAGTACCGCACCAACAATTTCGTTATTACTCTCAGCGATAAAGCTTAAGCCGGGATTACGCACTAAATACCGAGCAATATTTTCTTTAGAGTCTGCATCTCTTATGCTCATTCCCTCTGTCTGAGCCCATAATGCTATCACCGCTTCATAGTCGGCTATGTTCATTTCTCGAATTTTTATCACAATATCCCTGTTAGTCTTTCGGTGAATGTCGTTCAGTTTATGATTGCTGGAAATATGAAGAAGATGATAACAAACTGGATTTTCTTGTGAAATTCTAGGGTTGAGTGCTCGGTCGAGTATTTTACTCTGAGAGGTACTTATAGCGACTGTCGTTGAGATGAAGTGCGAGTTTACTGGGCGGGCAATATTGAACTTGAAAGAGGGAGCCAGCCCGAATCGGACGGGCTGGCTCGTTTACACTGTGTTTATGTGGGATCAGGCCTCATCTATGATGTCTTGAGCAATTTTTTCGCTCAGGCAATAAATAGGGATAGCAACAAACAATCCCGGTATTACCGGAAACGAAGACGCGTCTACCACTCTCAGGTTTTTAACCCCTCTTACCCTACATTTGGAATCCAACACTGCCATAGGGTCGTCGTCAGCACCTATTTTGTTTGTACAACTGGCATGGTGCCCCCAGGTTTCTTTCTTAATGAAGGTTTTCAGCTCTTCATCGTTTAAGTCAGCTGGAGGCCATACTTGCCTGCTCTGGTTTAATTTCAACCAGTCGAGATCATTCGCCTTATTGTTGAACGACTGGGCGATTTTTACGCCTTTTAACAGGGTATTCAACGTGTCTTCACCAGTCTGGTCATCAGGGTAGAGCTGAAAGTTAATTTCAGGCGGATGCAGTGGGTCAGTCGTTGTGACTTTCACCCATCCCTTATATGTTGTTTGATGCCCCTTTAAAACCAACCAGCTAAATAGATTATTGTTATCACCTTTAAGGAAATCTTTCGAATAACCCTTGTAGTAGCCTCTGAAGTTACCGGGCAGACCCAATAAACATAAATCGGCACGGTCACTGCCTTGGTTTGCAGGCTCTCCCGAACGCCACTTAGCAACAATGGCAATACCGTTGTTTCGGTATAGTGCATCTTTGCTTCCACTGAGATATTTGTCCAGACAGGGATCTTCACCTTCACCGAGTGTACAACCAGCAACTGATGTAAGCGGTGAGTCGTACTCGGTGACAACACTAATTTCATGGTGGTCTTGAAGGTTTTGCCCAACACCAGGCAAATCTTTTACAACAGTAATGCCAAGGCTTTCGAGATGATTTCTATCGCCAATACCGGAGAGTTGAAGTATTTGTGGGCTGTTGAACGTACCTGCCGAAATAATGACTTCTTTTCTCGCCATCAGATTCAACTCGCCTTCCGCAGCAGTATCTCCGGAGCGTGGCGATGCTTTGTACAGGTTCTTACCTGAAATGCATTTAACGCCGATCGCCTTTGGCTTCTTTGAATTTTCATCAAAAATAATATTCTTAACAAAAAGCTGAGTTTTGATGGCGAGATGTGCATATTTCACTGATGTGGATAACAAATAGTCTCTTGTGCAGTACCTCTTACCGTTTTTTGTTGCCTGAGGGACTAAGAAGCATCCGGCTTTTTCACCATCAACCGTTGCCTTCCCGTTTATATCATCGTCAAAAATATTGAAGATAGTTGAAAACCCTGACTTTGGTTCAATGCTTTTGGTTGATGCTGTTGTGAGTAATGTTGAAAAAACAATCTTAGATAATTTGAAATCTGTGGCGCTTTGAATCAGAGCTGCTGGGGTAAGATTTGGTACTGAAATGGGTAGCCATTCTTTCACTTTGCCGAAGTGACCCCACATTTTCTTATGATTCCAACCGCTGTCACCAGTAATGTTTTCTATTTGATCCCAGTCTTTATGTTCCGGGTAAATACTGATCATCGCGTTGTGTGAAGAACAACCTCCGAGGGCCGCAGCACGAGGATACAAAACACCGCTTTTCTCCTCATCATATTTGAAACCGTGGTCGTCAGCTTCATCGTGAAATTTTGGATAGAAATCCCAGCAAACCGATTCGTCTTCGGCTGCTTTGACTGAAAATGCAGGGATATTGTAAGCATTAGTATCTTCTGGTGTGACTATGCCCGCCTCTACGACAGCGACAGTAAATCCTGCTTTTGCCAGTCTTACAGCCAGCGGTGCGCCACCTGGACCGCTACCCACAACAATATAATCGAAGGTATTACCTGTTTCAGGCTCTGGCATTGGTTTACCAGTTTCAGGTGGTTTCTCGAATGCATTAACACCTGATGTAATTGCAGCTGTACTAGCGAAAGCGGCAGAACTTTTTATGAACGTTCTTCTACTGTTAGAAAATTTATTTTTGTCTGTATCCTGCTTATCTTTATCGTCTTTATTTGCCATGCTCTCCCCTTCCAATTTAATGGTCAAACATTTCCCGAATGCGCGAAATAGAGGATAGTAAAGAGTTGTCTTTTATTCCGTTTATGCCCAATAAAGTAGACATTAATTAATTAAAACTAATTGATATTTTTATTTGTTAAATTTACCTAATAAATACAATCAAATAGTTGATTAAAATTATGTGTTTTAAAATACCCATAATATTAATAATTGTTTACGCGTTGTTTTTTAACCCTGAAAAGAAGGTCATTCGACTGATTAAGAAGTGTCAAACAGTACCAAATTTCGTTTCTATATTGAGAAATTTGATTCTAAGTTGATAAAAAGATGGATGGATGTAGGCTGAAGCTATTTGATATCACTTTTGACTATTTTGTTGGTCACAAAAATCAATAATCGTCTGGTTTCATATAAACTAAGTGAAATATTAAAAAACTGTTTTGTGGTGAAAGCCATGAAAAAGGGCCTCACTTGCTGTGAGACCCACCATTCAGTGAAGATACCTATCGCTATATGGAGAACAAGTTGTGCTTAAGTTTTTCGGCTACTTGTTCGACATGTGCTCCTTTCTCTCCGATAACAATCAGTCTGTTTTTGTCGGCCTGCTTCATAACAACATTCATCTTTTCGTCAGAGAAACTTTCTGTTTCTGCACCTTGGGTTCTGACAATGAAAAATGTCATTTTCTTGCCTTCATCGGTCTGAATATCAACATGTAACCCCGGGCCAAGCTCGCCGAAAGCACAGTGGTTCACATAGGTAATTTTTCCTGGTAAACCACCTTTGAACTGCTGACCAAACGGAGACAACTTCAGATTTACTCTTTCGAGAGTCGCTCTTTCATTGGTCGCACCGGTAAACGGCACCTCACCGTAATAGTGTTTAAGGGCCATTTGACCCAGACTGTCAATTGGCTTCTCAGTAACCTTGGCTATCGTCGCCTCATTGAGTGACTGTTGAGACCAATTAAACTGCCCTATTACTATCCCGAAGACAAAAGCAATTGATGCTGCAATTGACATGTAAAATTTTGGCCTACGGTTTTCACGTTCTACTTCACTACTTTGTTTAAAAATTATTTTATCCGCGAGATCGTCTGGCACATCTACCCGAAACGTCTCATCGAGTAACTCGTCCAGCTGCTCGAGTTCCTGAACATATTTATCATTAGAAGCTGACGCCCTACGCATTTCTAAAATCTCAGGATCTTTATCCTGAGGGTTGCTTAAAACGCGCCGACGAAATTCAAGTTCGTCCACTTTTTGTTGCCCCCATATGTGTATCTTGCTGTTCTACAAACTCTTTTAATTGATTTCGAGCTCGAAACAGCCTTGTCATCACTGTTTTTTTATTTAGGTCAAGAATGTTGGCAATCTCTTCTCCACTGAATCCTGCCATCACTTGTAAAACTAATGGCTCACGATACTCAGGTTTGAGTCGCATAATTTGTCTGTGGAGCCATCGATTTTCAATACTCTTCTCATTTCCGTGAGATTGCATTTCTATCTGATGGTCATCGATATCGACAAGCTCGAGTGACTTGCGTTCAAAGCGGCGAAAGTTTTCTCGTCTTAAAATAGTAATTAACCAAGACTTCACTGCTTTTTCATCAAGCAACTTGTCCATAGAACGCCAAGCCCGAAGGCAGGTTTCCTGAACCAAGTCCTCAGCTACATCTCTATCTTTAGTTAGCCAATAAGCATATCTGTAAAGGTCTTTATGCCATACCTTTACCAAGGCTTCATATCGCTTTTCTTTATTCATAGCGATACAGACCCGTGCTTATCAAATTTTCTTTCACACATTTTTATAAAAACCTAAAGCATATTCTAACGACCTAGACCCGAATGTGAGGGATTAAATTTCAGATACAATGTGAGGTATCTCAAATCGACAGGTTTTTATTGAATAAAAAGACATAGAAATACGTGAGACAAAACGCGTGGAGAACGGGATTATATCTACTCGGTGTTATCAAAAATATCACCCAACAAACTGTTTAATAGAGAAGAGTAGTACATTCGTTTGTTTTGTCGGTTTATGGTGCACTTTTATTTGCACTGAACATTTTAATGGCGATGAGCGAGGTGGTGCTTTATCGTGGGCACTGGCCCTGATTGATATGCAGAGTCATTTCACTGTGAGCTTGCAAAGACAGCGAGCATGATGTCTATCTAAGAGCTAACGGATAAATTCAAGATCTACCTTGTCCAATTGTTCGCAAAGCGGATTGATACTCAATGCGCGCTCAAGACGTAAAAGTATTCGATTGATCAACTCTTCGGTATTTGACGTCCAGTATTCCCGTTTATCATCAAGGCTGAAATGTGCTATTCCGCAACTAAGTGCTGAAACCAAGACAAACTCGAAAATCTGACATGAATCGGAAAAACCTTCTGTCCCCTCTATTACCAGGATCAATTTAAAGTTCACTTTTCCCGCTTCGAACTGGATATGTTGCATCTCAGCCCACTGTTCACCATTTGGACCAATTATCGCTACGTAAGGCATATCAAGCGCTTTGCAGTATGCGTCTGCCAAACCTAACGACTCTTTTACGTCGTCACGAAATTTAATGACGGCGTAGCTTAGCTCTTCTTTGTAATCAAGTGTATTTGATTTCTGACGGCTGAAACGCTGCCTGAGTATTTCATATCTATCGTTCATCATAGTGCTCACATTGTTGATAAAAGTTCTTCGACTTTCTATCAAAAATTATAAGCATCAATTAGAAAAACGGCATAAATAGAACGCATTTTGTACGGAAAAGTTACCGAGTTGGTCACAGTAGGATTTAGAATGGAGTTTGTCGGAAAAGCATACTTTTTATGTAGAAAAAGTATGCTTTGTTCATAATTAGTGACACTGTCACTGTGAAATTTATATTGCTAATGTAAAGGATAAGCAGTGTTTATTGGACAAGGATGTCAGCTTACCTATGAATTTTGATTATTTGCCCTGCTCTATCATTGCTAGAATTTTTTTGGCTTTTACAAAATGGTCCAGTTTGTGAGTAAGAATCCACCATGTGGCTGCTTCCATGAGTGCTTCTGGATCATCATTTTTGTTGGCAAAAAACGCATAAAATGACACGCCTACCTGCTCTCCTTTCTTTTCTATCTTGGATTGGCATACTTCTACAATTTTGTTACGTAGCGACTGACGCATTACTTTTCCTTTACTCATTAATTTTTATGACAATTTAGCAAGTTACAAGTCACCGATCAAATAAAACTGTATATATATACAGTTTTATTATGACCTCGACGAAAGTGCTACTTTTTTGAGCAAATCCAATATGCGGAGTGGAAAAATTAGCGAAAGAGGGACTTACTCTTAAGTGAAACCTGAATAATAGAAGAGGATCGTGCAGCAAACATACATTACTCATTATGTTCAATTACTTGAGTCTAAAAAATGCACTGAGATTTACAACGTATCAATGGCATCGATAAAAAATCGCCAACTCAACACTCTATTCTTAAGCGCGCTATATAAGGACGCGTTAGCAAAGACCGAGTTAGAAGATCCCAAAGTAGAAAGAAACACTATCAGGCAGTTCCCACAGCAAAATAGACACGATACCTCTTATGTTCTTCTCTCCTTACCCCAAGCTCTCTGATAAGCATTATTTGATATAGGTCACTATCAGTAATATACATGATATCTCTCCTTTTGAAGGGAAATATTGAGCACTAAATAAACACATTCAATATTTGACTTAATATATCAATGTTAATATTGTTGCTTTGCCTAAAACACTCTGACAACAGTGAATAAATTTTTCCTTATCCATTTTTTAACTAAAAATGATAAACTTAAACATATGAATACCTTCGACCTATATTCATTTTATTCAATGTAGAACCCTGGATTAATCTAACGAATAAAATATACATTTCATTTTATCATTATTTTGATATATTGTTTATTATTCAGTCTATAAGACTAATTATTATGCTGTATTAAAAATAATTTTTATATTTTTTTAATATGACTCGAATTTTTTGTGATTAATTTTGAAAATAAAAAATACAATTATCAGAATGCTTCCTGAAGAATAAGTAATAACAAATCTTCAATTTTTTATTTTTTATAGGATTTAGTTTTTCATCAGGGAGTAGTAATGAAACTTTCAGCTTTATCATCAGCGCTATTGGTTGCGCTTTCTTTCTCTGGCTCCGCCTACGCAGAAGTGCAGGTTGATCGACTGGAGAACGTTCGTGATTTAATGACTTTCAATCCACTAAGTGACCAAGAGAAAGTCGAACTTTTTGATCAGGCGTCATTATTAATAAATGATATCTATGTCAATAAAGAGCAAAAGAATAACTATTACGGGGTAAGCCCAACGTATGCTGGTCATGTTGACCCAGACGAAGCAATGGCAAAAATTAAAGCCAAGCTTGCAGATCTGAGCACTGAGGAGTTTTATAAAGAACTTCACCTTACTTTTGCCAGCCAGCGTGATTTGCATTTAACTTATGTTTTCCCATTCCCATATCGTGCTTTCACATCGTTCTTACCGCTAACCATGACACGTATGGAAGGTAACGAAGTTCGAATCAGCACCTTGAGTGACCAGTATCTGACTGGTGATTACCTCAACGGTCAGCTAGCTCCTTCTGTTGGTGATGTACTGGTCGCATATAACGGCAAAACAGTAGAACAGATTCTTAAAGAGAAGCAAACAGTAGCACAAGGCTCTAATAACTATGGCGGTTTTGTTCGTGCATTGAGTCTTCTTACCCGTGCGCCTCAGAGTACCAAGCTTGCGCCAGAGCAAAACGAAGCAGTATTGACTTTAAAACGGGAAGCAACGGGCGAAACCTATGATGTTACTTTGCCTTGGTTGGTCACCTGGGACGATGCTGCACTCGCAGCAGCGCCACAAAATGCTGTTGCTGATATCCCGACAGTCGCGGATCTCGCCATTGCCAAAGACTCCTACCAAGAAAAAGTAAACAAGCTCAATAAGCAGTTTGGCATGCAGCAAGCCAGCTACTTTGATCTTAATCCTACAGGTGAGCCCATCCTAAACTGGGCAATCATTCCTAAAGACGGTAAGAAAGTAGGCTATATGAAGCTGGACAGCTTTGTACCAGTCAACGGCCCGGAAAAAATGATTGGCGAGCTGATCAACCTGATTCATTACAAGATGGCGGATACTGATAGCCTGATCATTGATGTTCGTGATAACCCGGGTGGTTATATTCTTATTGCCGACATCATGTCTCAGATGTTTATTCCGGGTAAAGCAGAAGTCGGTGATTTTAAAATCGTTAACTCTGACGTGAATAAGCCTATTGTTGATTTTCTGGCGCAATACGACCTGAACGTTGACATGTCTAATGGCGGCAAATACTCGAACCTGTTCCAGTTTACGTCAGATGAAGTGGCAAACAGCATCGGTCAACTTTATTACAACCCAGTTGCTGTTCTGAGTAATGCGAAAAGCTATTCAGCCGGTGATATGTTCACCTGCGCAATGCAAGACAATGGCGCAGCCGTTGTTTATGGCGAAGACCCACAAACAGGCGCTGGTGGCGCGAATGTATTCAGACATGACTTCTTGTCTTCCGTGATCGGCGGTGATTTCAAACCTCTGCCAGATAGCAGTAATATCACGGTGTCATGGGGTCAGGCGCTTCGTGAAAAATATTACAAAAATAACCTAATTGAAGATTACGGCTGTACAGCATCTGTTGATGTAAGTCTTGAGCCTATGGATCTGAAAACAGGTAACAAAGGTCAGTTTGATAAAATCATGACAGACCTGCTGAGTAAGCCTGCACCTCGTTCTTACTACAAGATCAACGGTAACAACGACCGCGTGCTACCAATGCCTAAACAAGCGCCGTCACTGAGCCTTCAAGTGAAAAATGTTGAGCACGTGGCGCTTTATGTAAATGGTCAGCTTTTCAATAAGAAGTCTGTTTACGCTTACGGTCCGGAAAAAACGGTGGTATTGCCTCTGGTTGACGGCATGCAGTCTGGCGACACCTACGAGCTTACTGTTGTTGGTCTGGACGGTGGTAATCAACCGCTTTGGAATACCAAACGTATCGTGGTAACGCAGGGAAGTGTGTATGAGAACAACACAAGCTACCCAATCCCAGATGCAAACTCTGGTGGTGTGACAAGTACTATTGATGTCACTGAGTCTGGTACTCCAGGTAAAGTAAAAGTATCGGTTGATATTTCACACACATATATTGCTGATCTACGTGTTACTCTGACCAGCCCTGCAGGCACTGAATTTGTTATTCATAATAACGATGGCGGTGCAGGCGACGATATCGTGAAAACAGTAGAATTTGATACTGGCAGCGAAGATGTTGCTGGTGTTTGGTCTCTGAAGGCTGTTGACCGTATTGGCTTCGACACGGGCACAATCAACAGTTGGAAACTAGCGCTATAAGCCTTTTTATATAAGTATTACAAGCCCGGATGTATACCGGGCTTTTTTCATTTTCTCTGTTTGATAAAACAACATTCCTTTTCAATATAAAGTGTTTTCTTCACTGAGTGAAAATCTGTCTCTCACTCTCTTTTCTTCCTAACTGTCGTCGGCAATCAATTTCGCGCACATCAGATAAGCTAGGTTTGTTCTCCTTCACGGCAACGCTGAGATTGGCTCAGGGTAAGTTTATTAACGTTATTTTGGTAATTTCATAGAAAGATAAAAAGCAGGCATAATCATATCCCCGCTTTTAATAAAAGTGCTGTTCAGTGTTTCTATTGTTTTTTTGAAATCTTATGGGAAGTAGGAAGCGCACGAGCAATATCTACTTCGCTATTCCCGCAGAGCGGATGTGAAAAACCATGAGTGGCATCATAGATGATATTGTCATCATTTGTGGCAGAAACACCACTTGGAACGAAGTCTAAGTTCAATACATCGCGCGCTTTCCAAGCGATGTTGTGATCGGCACACGAGGTATCCCCGCTCACGCCAAGTGCACCAATGATTTCGCCTTCGCTATTATAGAGACCAAGTCCCCCACCAAAGACATTGACGCCGCCAATGCGTTTGCCGTTGAGAGGATCTTTTGAGGTACCGAAGTCTTTGGCTTTTCCTTGATAGGCAACGTTTGTGTCTACTGGATTGCTAAACTGAAGCCCGAATAAGCTGCCTCCCGGCTGGGTTGCTTTCCAGAGGTTTGCTGTTGAAAGTGCCAGTCCGGAAAGGCTAAAAGCATTCGCAGTATTTGCTTTTTGTGCAGAAATAACTCGGCTTCCAGGCCACTGGTCATCAAATGAAGCCCCTGTCTTTGTCACTTGGCAGACAGTTCCATCTCGGGCTACCACACTGGCCCACATATTGAGTTCAAGGCCACCATTTTTACTGTCGCTTGTTGTCGCTACAACTTGTTTCAGAGCTTGAGTGAGTGCTTCGTGAGTTGGAAGCTGAGAACAAGATGTATTGTCAGCAGATACGCTGAATGCACTTACAAATAGTCCGATGCTGAGTACTGGTTGTACATATTGAAGTTTCAAGTTTTTCCCTCCCTGCATTAATAACTTATCTATCAATAAGAAAAGGCTAACTGACGAGAGTTACGCTTGTAAATGTAATAAACGGCAATTGACTATTACTCAGTGGTAATAATCTCGCTGTGTTGTTTTACTGGATTTTAGTTGTTCGGGTCATGAGGAAAGAGCTTCGGGTATTGCGCAGATTTGGATAGAATAAAATTTGCAAGGTTAACTCGAACGCCATCGCCTCTTGCTATGTACGTGTTTGAAACACACGCTGAGTCTTATTACTTCTAAACCCGATCCTTTCGTAAAACTTGTGTGCATCGAGCCTCTTTTCATTACAACGTACTCTTAATTTACCCAAATTGTTATCTTTAGCATAATCAACCAAGGCACGACCCACACCATGACCACGGGCATCCGGAGATACGACTAAACCAGCAATTTCAAAAAAATCTTCTGATGCAAGACGCCTAGCATGGAAGAGGTGCAGCCAGCCAATAATGACATCATTATGCTCTGCGACGAATACTTGGTCTTGGTTGGAATGGAGTAATTCTTTAAGCTTCACACTGGATTCAGCTGAGGATAACCAAGAATAACCAAGATATTTCGATACCTTATTTATACCAATGGCATCCGACTCTAATGCAAATCTAATGGTGTATTCCATTCTATCCTTCTTTGTTGTGCTTTTTGGTGCGAATCACAGCGAGTAAATCTGTGCAGTACGAATTGTCGCCACACTGACTTAACAGTGTCGTGATTTGACCTCTATGGTTAGTTTGATGATTGAAAAAGTGTAATAAGACTGAGCAGAATGATTCACGAAACTCGTTGCCTGAGGAGTTCTTATAAACCACTTCATTTACAAACTCTCTGTCGGCAATTGAGTTGACCCAGTTAATTATTACAGAATCAAGCGCAGCCCTATTCGAGCTTAATTCTGTCAAAGTTTCAAAACAATGAGTGTTATTAGTCGCCGGATTGGGGAAACCATACAGGCTCTCAGCTAAATAGAAGGAGCTCTTTACAGCGGTAAAACGATGTAGCCACATTAAATCACATGTAAATATATGGCTAGCAGTATGAAAAGCCGAACCCCAAAATGTACCTCTATCCTCATAAATAGCAGGCTCACCCATTTTACTAATATTTGAGAAAAGCGACTCGTTCATCCATTTATTGTACTCAGACATCAAGACAAATTGTTCTTTCATTGTTCAACTTCCGAACTAAATATAGGGCTAATAAATCCCAACATGTCCAATATAATTCCTGTGATTTGTCCAATATAATTCACGAGCAAAATATGCGATCGTCTGCACGCCTCAAGTCCTCTCGCGTGTAATGAATTGTCCAAAATCCCAAGTGGTAAAAATCATAAAAATGGGAAATACGACATATATTGGATAAATTGACTGGCATGGATATCTGCCGCTCTCCACCGATCATGGTGGAAGCTCATATTAAGTTGTACAAAGCAGAACAGTATTGCCGTCTTAAACCGCTCCTTATTTCTGAGACCCTTCGCGCGCAACTTCATGTTGTGAATTTTGGCATTGATGTCCTCTGCCAAGCCATTTGATACTTTCAGACGCATCGCATTGAGTATCGCTGGAAAGTGTTCTTTCACTGCCATAACGGCGACTAGTAGCGGTTTGATATCAATCAATCTGACTAAGCGAAACTACTCTCCCTGCGTGACATGTCTTATTTTAAATACATCATAAGTAGGTTTTTATTTACTTGGCATCACATATTGAATAACTAATGTTCTGCCAGATTTCTTGTTATTACTGGTAACTCTAACTCACCGTTTTTTATAGGGAATTTATGAAGAACCTGTTTATGATGGCTCCCCTTTCAGCCGCCATCGCATTCACTTTTAATGTTCACGCCGCAGAATGGATCACGCTCTCTGATATCCAAGTTAACTCACCTGCGATTTCTTCAACTTCACTTAACCAACAGTTTGGAATCGCCACAACAAATACATTTGATGAGATTCGGCGGGTTACCCTGCCGGATGGCACAGAGAAGGTAAAGCGACAGCAAACCTATCAGGGATTACCGGTTTACGGCAGTAACCTCGTCACTGAAACAAATCGCTTTGGCCTACTTCAAGCCAGTCACGCACAACTGCTCTCTGGTATCCGTGAGGACATTGAAACGATCAAACCTACGCTCAGTAAAGCAGAGGCATTGCAGCTACTTGTAGAAAGCGAAAGTGGTCAGCCAGTGGTCGAAAATGCTACGTCACGCTTGCTTATCTCCATGGACGAGGAGAGCAATGCCAGGCTTGTTTATCTGGTGAGTTATTTTGATGCAGGTAAGGTGCCTAAACGTCCATTTGCCATGATTGATGCGCATACCGGCGTCGTTGTTGATAAATGGCAAGGTCTGAATCATGCAAAAGTAGGTGTTGGCCCCGGCGGTAATGAAAAAGCGGGTAAACACTACTACGGCGTTGATCATGGAAAGCTGGATGTTACCGTAGATGGTGATACCTGCATCATGGAAAACGAAAATGTTAAAACGGTAAACCTGAATCATGATACCGATGGTAGTGACGCTTTCCGGTACCCATGTCCAGAAAACACTGTCAAAGAAATTAACGGTGCCTATTCGCCGCTGAACGATGCTCATTACTTCGGTGGTGTCGTCTTTGACATGTACAAAGATTGGTTTAATACCGCCCCACTCTCTTTCAAACTGACTATGCGGGTCCATTACGACAAGGACTATGAGAATGCGTTCTGGAATGGTAGTGCCATGACCTTCGGTGATGGAAAAAACTATTTCTATCCGCTCGTGAGCCTTGATGTTTCAGCACATGAGGTCAGTCATGGTTTTACTGAACAGAACTCAGGTCTGCAGTATCGAAGAATGTCAGGAGGTATCAATGAATCTTTCTCTGACATGTCAGGCGAGGCGGCTGAGTATTACCTCAAAGGTCGTAATGACTGGACGGTAGGTGCATCTATCTTTAAGTCAGACGGTGCACTTAGATATTTTGAAGATCCGACAAAAGATGGCCGCTCTATCAAACATGCCGACGACTATGATAATTCTGTCGGGGTGCATCAAAGCAGCGGTGTTTACAACCGTGCTTTTTACCTGCTAGCAAACACCGATGGGTGGGACGTCAAAAAAGCATTCAGCGTAATGGTACTCGCCAACCAGCTATACTGGACTCCAACTTCAACCTTTGATCAGGGTGCCTGTGGCGCTGAACGAGCTGCGAACGATCTGGGATATAACGCTCAGGATGTTGTGGACGCATTTGATGCTGTTGGCGTGATTGCCTGCACACCTCCACCAGTGGTCACACCTATAGCCGATGAAGTCAGCGTAGATAATTTAGCAGGCAGTACAGGAAGCCAAAGCTATTTCTCCATTGAGGTGCCTGAGGGCGTTGATCGATTAACGGTTAAGCTTTCGGGGGGAACCGGTAATGCAGATATATTTGTAAATGCGTTCAGGAAGCCGAAGAAAGATCGTTATGATTGCCGGTCAATCAACAGTAATAACGATGAAATATGTGAGATTGACGTTAAACAGCCGGGTACCTATTTCATTATGCTCGACAGCGACCAAGGTTTTTCTGGTGCCTCACTGGTTGCTGACTATCATTTCCCGGGCAAAGTCTTTGAAAATGAGACCTCTTACCCTATCCCAGACGCCAATTCTGCTGGTGTAACCAGCACCATTAATGTTCCTGAGTCGGCAACACCGGCAGTCGTCTACATAGGCGTAGATATAAGCCATACCTATATCGGAGACCTGCTTGTGACCGCCACAAGTCCGGCTGGCAAAGAATTTGTACTTCACAACTACGAAGGTGTTAGCGAAGACGATATTGTAAAATCATATCCGATCAAAATGGACGGCGCTGACGTAAACGGCACCTGGAAATTGAAAGTCATTGACAGAATTGGCTTTGATACCGGCAATATTAATAACTGGCACGTACGGTATTAATCTTGACGTTCATTTAGCTTTATTTTCATTAGTTAAGCCCGGTTACTCCGGGCTTTTATCACTGGATGAGTCACAATGATGGATCGCTTTCAATCCATGAGTGTCTGAGGCGATAGCAAACGCACTCTAACTTCATTTTCATAAATGTGCTCAAACACTTTTGGCCTCATTGTCTCTTTCCACCACTCGTTATACGTGCGGGCATAGACTTCCTCTCTGTGTTCCATGCTTTGGAATTCTCGAAGCCATATAAACCACTGCTCTCCCTGCTCATCCTCGTGGGTAAATGTGTTCAGTACCTTCATGCCCTTTGATATTTGGTACGGTAAAATCTGACTTTCCATCCATACGAGCCACTTTTTCATCATCCCTGGACGAAGTTTATATTCTCTCAGTTCCACAATTGCCAACGTCACTACCCCTACAAATTACGATTTTATTCTGTGCAAGCATAAGAGCTTATCTGTTCTTTTAAAACGAAAAATACACGCAAAATTGCATATGAGTGAAAAGTGACCCGGCGTAAGGTTGTCGTTAATAACCATATATAATGTCACGTCAAAGAGACTATCCTTTAACCAATCGAGGAACATATTGACGAAAAAGAACATTGTTTGTTACACCAGTAAGACTGGAGCATACCAATAGAACTAAAACACTTATAGAGCAATCGACTCGGACAACATTATGCAATCCATTTTGTTTAAACAAGAAAATGACGATACAAAAAAAAGAAGCGTCTCTGATGATATATATACAGCGATTCTTCAGGCAATTTTCGAGAGAAAACTCGCTCCTGGCGTCCGTTTAAAAGAGGAAGAGCTATGTGAGGTATTTGACACTGGCAGAGCGACCATAAGAACTGTTTTGCAAAAGCTCGCGATGAATAAGTTGGTCAACATAGTGCCAAACAGCGGGGCCTTTATTGCTGAACCGTCAAAAGAGGAAGCGAAAGAAGTTTTCGAAGCCCGGCGTTTAATTGAAAGAACCATAACACAAGAATTAGCAACTGACTTTGATCAAGAAAAAGAAAGAGTCCTGACTAGACATGTTAACAAGGAAAAGGCAGCTGAAAGGAAAGGACAAACTCACCTAAGTATCAGATTATCAGGTGAGTTTCACTTGTTACTCGGTGAATTATCGGGAAAAAAAGTCCTGACTGATATACTCCGAGAAATAATCTTTCGAACCTCATTAATCATCACCCTGTATCGCAAGCGCAGCCAATCACAACGTACATTGGGCCTTCAATGCCATCACGAACAACTCATACAATTGATGAAGTCAGGCGAAAGTGAAAAAGCGATTAAAATGATGGACGACCATCTGCTTGAAATTGAGTCACAGCTTGAACTCGAAAATATTGATGAAGAGGACGTCGACCTCAAATCGATTTTTTCAGGTCTAAAACGAGACCATTAATCGCCCGGGCTGTTTACATACCTATGAGGATCATAAGTTCTATTACGATTTGACTGGAACGTTTTCGATCCTAGTGCCCGGGTCTTGTCTAGATGACCCACCTTGAAAAGTCACCATAGATTGTTGTAAAAAAGGGGCGAGTGCTGCCCCAACCACTACCAGACACCGCCATCAGGGGGGTCGAGGAAGTAAAATCTTTTCAATTACCTAATCGGTCTGACATCCTACAAACGCCTATCACCGTGTTTTCCGCTGCTCCCAACAAGTAAGCCTACGAACGCTATGCGTTTCGTCGGGTACACAGTTATTGACCGCGAGGTCATGTTTGTTCCACAGCTTTTCTTTGGCACTGGATATACGATAAATAGGCTTATTGTCAACAAAGAATGAATGAATTGTACACATAAGCGTCAAAAAGATTTAACGCATAAGTAAGACATTCATGTAATTAATATAAAGCACTGATACAGCAGTGGGATAGAAAACAAATTTAGCTTTCCTCTCTTGTCATCAAACAGATGGACCAACCGAAGTGATGGAGTTTTATGACTAGATAAATCAACTAATCATTGTTGACAATATATATGAGTATTGAAGACATGGTATGAGTTCAAGCGCGGCAGATATTTACATCTTGCATGTTCGGGAGCGCCACAAAAAACAGCGACTGTAGTCTTTTAAGCACGCATTTCGACTAAACGACTCATGCAACATCACATACACACTCAGCAAGTATCTATTTGTAGAGCGGTTATTTAGACACCAATCTTGTTTTGAAACTAAATAGAGTTAAAAGTCTATTTAAGTAGTCGTAAGCGTTTTTTACTTATAAATTTATCCCAAAATCTTCTCATAGCTCACTTAACGAATGAAAACAAAAGTAATAAATTTCGAATAATTCATGTTACATCATATTTATTTAACTTTCATATTGTTTCAACAACTGGTTTAGATAATCTCTACTTAACTTTTAACAAAAAAGTCAATAACGTATTTATATTTAATGAATATTTATATTTAAAATAAAACAACCCATACCAGATATGTCAAAAAAATATCTTATTTAATTAAAATTCACAAGTAAATGAGGAAATAATGGCTATTACAGTCAGAGGGCTGGAAGCACATCAAAAAATGACGAAAAGACTAAAATATCTAACGAAAAAGTCAACGTTATCAGGTGCTTTAATTGAAGGAGGATATGCTGCAATACGTTACCACGATTTATACATCGAAGAACAATCTCGGGCAGAATCCCTTGAAACAGAGTTAAAAAGATTAAAGGGTACGGTAGATACGCTTATATCTTCACTTCAGATATTACAAGAATATAATCACGGCGAGAGTTAAATATATTGAGGTAGCAGGTCTTATTGACCTGTTATCTCAAATAAGCAGAGTTGTCTTTCATTATTTTTATTTGAGAAAGTATGATGTAGTGTTTTTTAAAATATCATTAATATGAGATGACTCGAAGTATGGTAATTTAATTTTGCTTAAATTAAAAACATATGCTGATCTCGAAGCACAAACAATAAACTCAACAATAACTATGCTTGTTCACTTTGCGTTAGCGTTTTTGCTTGGGGCTCTGACCCTTTATCTAGTTCGTTCTATATATAATTATCTGACGAGAAGAAATGTTAAATTCAGATGTAAAAAGAGATTAGACATTTTTTCGCGTGAAGAGCGTGTTTTTCTCGCCCTACTCGATCTCGCAGTCACTGATCAGTACCGAGTTTTTTCCAAGGTAAGAGTCGGTGATATTGTCACTCCCTACCGATGCTCCAGCAGAGCCGCGAATGATGTTGCAAATGATTTATTATCCTCGCATTGTTTCGATTTCATCCTTTGTCACAAATACAAATTGACCTTGATTGCAGTTGTTACATTGGAAGACAACGACACACGAAAAAAGAGAAAAACGGCTAAAAAAAATACTCAAGTGATAAGCAGTATTTGCAATGACGCTGGGATACCCCACGTAAAATTCAGTGCATCTGTTCGATATCTTCCCTCTGAAATAGCCAATACTTTGAGGCATCATCGCATCAAGCTTTCAGATGAAAGACCTAAATCTGCGACTAATAAACCTCGAAGAAAAAAGCCAGCCCGGCTCAAATAATTGATCACTATTGAATCAACCAGAAATCATGTCAAAAAACTATTATTAAGAATAATAATCTGTATAGATAATAAATTAATGTAGCCTAGTTATAATTACATCCAATTCACATCAAACAGCCACTTCCGAACTTGGACTCCTTAGTGAAACTTTTGTTTCAATTATTAAATTAATAGAAAGTTACACTTCTTTTTTCAACGAAAAAATTTCCGTTATTGTTTTTTCGCCCTATCATTCCATTAACATATCGACAACAAATTTGAACTGTACTAACTCTTGTGAAACATGATTTATAATATTGTTTTTATTGACTTAATTTGATGAAGACATAGACATTTAAGAGGTTTTAATTTATCTAAACGTTAAATAAATTCAGCTACTGAGACTGTTTAAAAAACCATATTTAAGGTCTCACTCACATCTTTTACGTTGTCATGTGCGAACATTATCTTAATTCAGGCATATCTACATTAGAATCGCGCACATACCTTAAACGCAAAACGGATATTGAGATTTTTGGCCGTATAAAGACGGATAGTCAACGCGCCACGAGTCATTCAAAAATATTGTTAACATTTTTTTGAGTGGAATAAATAACCAGTGTGGCAACTAACATCACCCACACTGAGTTTCAAAAGAGAAAAAAGGAAATTCACATGTTAATGAGGCGATTTTTGTCAGTTCTCAGCTTGTTCATATTATCTTTCCCTGCTGCTGCAGAGGGAATAGATCAGAAAATCAATGAGTTTGTCGCTCCAATCGTAAACCCATTCGTCCAGATGATCTTTTCACAGATCTCCCTTCCAATGACGGATGTAAAAGCGCCATGGATTGTGCTTTATCTTGTAATAGCAGCCGTTTTCTTCACGTTTTTTTTAGGATTCATTAATTTCAGAGGTTTTAGCCACGCGATAAATCTTGTACGCGGTGCTTATACAGGACCGAATGACAAAGGTGAGGTTTCTCACTTTCAGGCACTGGCTACCGCTCTATCAGGAACGGTTGGGCTGGGTAATATCGCAGGTGTTGCTGTCGCAATTAGCATAGGCGGTGCCGGGGCTACATTCTGGATGATACTCGCCGGTCTTTTGGGCATGTCGACGAAATTTGTTGAATGTTCGCTGGGCGTAAAATACAGGAATACGAATCCAGATGGTTCAGTATCTGGCGGTCCTATGTATTATCTCAGTAAAGGATTATCCAACCGAGGTAACCCTGCACTTGGTAGAACATTAGCAGTGCTTTTTTCCATCTTTGCCATAGGCGGTGCCGTCGGTGGCGGGAATATGTTCCAGGCTAATCAGGCATTTCAACAAGTTCTTGGTGTCACAGGTGGTGACGCATCATTTTTAGCAGGAAAGGGCTGGCTGTTTGGTTTGATCATGGCTGGTATTGTTGGTGTGGTGATCATCGGCGGTATTAAGTCTATTGCCAAAGTGACTGAAAAAGTTGTTCCGTTTATGGCATTGATTTATGTCGGTGCAGCAGTTGTCATTATTTTCGCTAACTTAGGCTCTGTCGGACCTGCTTTTGCGGCAATTATCGACGGGGCATTTACAGGCGAAGGCGTTGCGGGTGGTGTTATAGGTGCAATGATTCAAGGCTTTAAACGTGCTGCTTTCTCTAATGAGGCTGGGGTGGGCTCAGCTGCTATTGCTCACTCAGCTGTGAAAACCAAAGAACACATGTCAGAGGGGTTTGTATCACTGCTTGAACCATTCATCGATACAGTGGTGATTTGTACCATGACAGCATTGGTTATCATCATTACTGGTCAGCTATATGATGGTCAAACGCTGACAGGTGTTGAACTGACTTCCGCTGCCTTTGCAAGCTCTATCTCCTGGTTCCCCTACATTCTGGTTATAGCCGTTGTGTTGTTTGCTTTCTCTACGATGATTTCTTGGTCCTATTATGGATTGAAGGCATGGACGTTCCTCTTTGGCGAAAGCAGTCAGGCTGAACTCACGTTCAAACTGATTTTCTGTGGTTTTATCGTCATAGGCGCATCAATGAATCTTGGCCCTGTCATCGACTTCTCAGACGCGATGATTTTTGCCATGGCTCTTGTCAACATTGTTGGTCTATACATTCTGGCACCAGAAATTAAGCGCGATATGGAAGACTATTTAGCAAGACTTGCTAACGGTTCAATCGTCCGTTACAAGTAAATGCCTTGGCCGTATTTGTGATGTTAGCGGCCATAGAAAAAGGGGTACTTAGTACCCCTTTTTATTCTTCAGAATGTGCCAATGTAGGAAATTAATGGCCCACGTACCGAATCGCTTTCTATTGATCAGCCACCAGCCAATTTAACCGTATGACCTTTCTTTTCAAGATGAGCTTTTATTTGATCTCGCTTATCACCCTGAATCTCAATGATTCCGTCTTTTACTGCACCGCCGCAGCCGCATACTTTCTTGAGTTCTGCCGCAACCAGTTTGAGCGCTGCATCGTCCAGATCTAAGCCAGTGACAAGGCATACGCCCTTTCCCTTTCTGCCTTTGGTCTGGCGCTGAATTCGGACTATACCATCGCCTTTTTCGCGTTTAGGGGCTGATTTTTCTTCTTTAATGCGACCACTATCCGTGGAATAAACCAAACGACTATTATCGTTGCTCATGAGACGTCCGTTAGTAATATAAGTTAAAGGCAATAGTATCAAAACATAGATCTCACTCAAATTGCTTTTCAACAAAATCAACAAATAAGCCGTCGATCTCATTCGAGCATATTATTCGAAAGAGCATGCCCCTCTGCCAATTCATTATTTCGTTGCAAGACCTCGTTCTATGGAGAGATAATTTTCCAACAATTCAAATAATTTGTTTGTAATTTCACCAATTTTAATCCATTCTGAACAAACCATAGTTAATTAGTTATAGTGCGTTACATGAAGAAAATTAAACCGATGACTAATCAGGAAGAAATCACTGTAAGCACGGAAACCTTTTGCCAGCCAGATATTGACCTGAGTGTATGGCAGGCGCTTACGCAAAACCAATACAGCCATAATTCTCTGCTCAGCTTTCAAAATGACTGGCGTACATTCGTTAATCACTGCATTGCAAACAGGTTATGCCCGTTACCAGCAGATGTCACGACAGTTAGAGATTTTGCAGAACTGACAGCAAAAGAACGCAAAGTTTCGAGTGTCAGGCGTTACACTGTGACGATTTCTCTCGTTCATCGCTGTCACAGTTACAAAGACCCCGCCAGACACCGAGAGGTGAAGTTTCTGATGAACCGTCTACTTCAGGAAAAATCGGATCAGGCAGGACAGGCAACACCGTTTCATCTTGGCCACCTGGAGGCTCTGACTGAGAAACTCGAGAAAAGCGATAGATTGAAGGACATAAGGGATCTGCTAATTTGGACTCTGTCTTTTGAAGGTATGCTCAAAAGAAGCGAGCTTGCCGCCCTCCCCTTCGACGCAATTTCTACATCAACAGTCCCTTATTTACTTAATGTGGGCGAAACGCCAATTGAACTTAGCAACCATGCTAGTCTAATGATTGATCGATGGTTTGAAATTTCGGGGATCACTGATGGTCCACTGCTTCGCCGTATCAATAAACATCAGCAATTGGGTGAGAAGCCGATGGATCATTCTTCTATCTATCGCGTCTTTCGGCGAGCGGCTGACGAGCTTGGCATGGGACAACAACTAACCTTTTCCGGTCAATCGCCTCGGGTTGGCGCGAGTCAGGATCTTGCTGAGGCAGGCATGAGTATTAAAGAGATACAACATCAAGGAAGGTGGAAAAGTCCCGCTATGCCTGCGCAATATGTAGGAAATACGCAGGCAAGGGACGAGGCTATGGCTAAATATAAACGTAAGCTAGAAAAGGAGTAACTACCCTTGACGATTAACGCCTCGGTTTACACAACTTTCCAAGTAGTCAGCAAACCTGTGCCCATTGTGCTCCACCAGCTTTGGAAACATTGAAATGGGTGTCATGCCGGGAAATGTGTTGATTTCGTTTAGCAGCACTTCGCCATTTGGTGTGAGGAAGAAATCAATACGAGACAAGTCTTTAAGCTTTAAATGAACGAATGCTTTGCGAGCCATTTCGCGCATCTGCTCAATTTGCTCATCCTTCAAGTCAGTTGGTTCCAGTGTTGTCTGGCTATGGCTGTCTGAGCTGTACTTTTCTTCGTAGGTATAGAATGTGTCTTCTGGACAACAAATTTCACCCGGTGTTGAAATAACCACTTCATCTTCGTATTGATAGGCTGCTATTTCAAGTTCACGAGGACGAATGGCCTGTTCAACTAAAACTTGGTCGGAATAGTCAAACGCGTCATTCACTGCACGTCTCACATCAATTTTACTTGTTACCTTATAACAACCTACGGATGAGCCCTGACAGGCGGCTTTAATAAATAAACTTCCCCATTTATCAAATGCTGCTTCAGCCTGAGAATATGCCGTGTCAGTTTTTTCCGTCAGAAAGATATATGGCGTATTGTTTATGTCGAGCGCATCAAACCATAATTTTGAGGTGATTTTATTAAAACAAACGTTACTCGCTGAGGAGTCACAACCCATGTACGGCAGACCTGATAACTCCAGTAATGACTGGATATCGCCCGTTTCTCCCGGGAAACCATGAATACACGGTACGACGTAATCAAGAGTGACTTTTCGATCGCCAATTGTCAGAACTTTATCGAGGTCAAGTCTGCAAGGCGCGCCATCTTGCCCTCGCCATCCCTCTTTTGTCATTTCAACTCTTGTGACGTTAAGAGATGGAATTGTTACAAGTACGCTCTCAAGATAATTTGCTGATACTAGCGAGACATCATGCTCAGCACTGCCTCCACCACACAATAAGAGAACCTCAATTTTGTTCATGATTTACTCGCTTATCCCCTAAAACAATGAATGGGGAAAAAAAATGCCGCCAATCCGTGTGCAAATACCACGGCATAGTTTACCGTAAAGCGCGAATGGCTTTCACCCTGATATACCAACAAACAGACATTTATCGCCTAAAAATGGCTGACTAATCAATAAGTGCTGTTTTTATAACCTTTACAGGCGGGAGAGAATGAGTGGGTCTTTATTTCAGTGCGTTGTTACCAATAACGCATGACATATTTCCTCGAGCAATACCCCAATATTACGCCATCGAACAATACATGACTTGATAAGATAAACACCTATAAGCTTCTTAGATACAAAGTCTTATATGTTCATTACGTTATCAAGCTTCAATTCTGGAGGTTGTCATGAATCTTAATCAAGTCACATTAACAGTTAAAAATATGGATGAGGCAGTAACCTTTTATAAAACGCTTGGTTTTAATCAAATCGTAGCCGCTGAGCATTACTGTCGTTTTGAATGTACTGAGGGGAGTTCTACTTTTTCTCTCTACCTTGGTGATCCTAATTCTCAAAGTAATAGCGTTATCTATTTTGAGCATCAAGAATTGGATTCACTCGTTGAAAAACTTAAGTCAAAAGGCATTAAATTTGATCAGGAACCTACTGACAAAGACTACTTATGGCGAGAGGCAATGTTGACTGATCCATCGGGGAATGAAATAAAGCTCTATTGGGCGGGGGAAAACAGAAAAAATCCACCTTGGAGAGTAAATAGCAATTAACGCATAGTGATGGGCGGGCTTAAGCGCGCCCTTCTATACGGCCATATCGGCTATGATTTCCAGAGCTACCTATCACCAGCCCAATTTGCTATTGACGCTCTTTTATCGCTTTATCTGTTGCTACTCGCAGATTACTTTCTCAGTCAGTAAACCCCTATTGTCGATGATACAAATCGATAACAAGGGTCGAATACAGTTTAGACAAAACTCTAATTGATTAGATAAAGCTCTAATTGAGCTTATTCATTTTCGGATATGGAGATTTTTTGACAGACGATATTGAACGAATAAAAGGTTTCTGTTCCTTTATGACTCTTGGTAAGGCATTTAATTCATTTTTTGCTCTTTCTTTTGATGTAAATGAACCATATAGCAGTGTGTACCAAGGAATACTGTCGACCATTTTCATATTGGACCATACAGGCTGGTCGGACGGCAGCATATCTGAAAACTCTTTCAGCCCACTCTCATAACTCAAAGCAACAACCTGAATAGTGTACTGCTGCTTAACAACCTTCTTCTTCGGCTTTTTAACCACTTCAGTCGCTTTCTGTGCCTTTTCGGCTTTCTTCACAGAGATCTTAGCTTCCTCAAAGGGTGGAGGGGGTACTTTACTCTCGGCTTTTACCGTTTTAGTGATTTCTTCTGACTGAGAGAGGAGGGTCAAGTGATGTGATTTATCGGCACACCCAGCAGCAAAAAGGACAAAAAGAGCAATTACAGGAGTTTTCATATATATGCGTCTTTAACATTTATGTTTTTTCAGTTTGAAGTCATGACCGAAATCATTCAAATTTCGAGGTCGGTCCAGAGGATACAATCAGCTATCTGTCACACTTTCCTCACTTTATCACGAACACTATCGGGCAAACAGCTAAGGGCGAGTAGCATCTGCGAGAGAACACACAATAAGAATGAATCACTTTGATCTCTGTTCACCCGCTATTTGTCTTCACGAGCTAAAATGAGCGAGAGTTATTTTCCTATGAGTAAGCAGGAGCATCAATGAAAGGGTTAGACGCCTTATTTAAACCCACTTCAGTCGCGGTGATCGGAGCCTCTGATAGGGCTGGTCGAGCAGGAAACCTGGTTATTAAAAATCTACAGGCAAGCGGTTTTAAAGGCCCTGTTATGCCAGTGACTCCCAAATATCAGGCTGTGGCAGGTATTTTGGCTTATCGGGATATTCAGTCACTCCCTCTCATACCTGATCTTGCCGTTATTTGTACCGCTGCCAACCGTAATCCAGATATTGTGCGTGAGTTGGGTAAAAAAGGGGTTAAACTGGCGGTGGTTCTTGCCTCTGATATGAAACTGACTCATTCAGAGAATGGCAAAACTGAGTTAGAGCGGATGTATGATGCCGCAAAAGAGACAGGAATCAGACTGATTGGTCCAAATAGCCTTGGACTTATCCTGCCGTGGATTAACCTCAACGCGACTTTTGCTCCAGTACCTGCCAACAAGGGAAATATCGCATTTATCTCCCAGTCTTCAGCCGTGTGTACCACTATTCTTGATTGGGCAAGCAATAAACGTATCGGCTTCTCCGTCTTTCTGTCTATCGGTGAAGCATGCGATATCGATTTCCCTGAGCTGCTTGACTACTTGTGCAGAGAAAGCAAAACCGATGCTATTTTGCTTTACATAGATAATATTCATAACGCTCGGCAATTTATCTCTGCGGCCAGAGCAGCTGCCAGAAACAGGCGCATTCTGGTCATGAAAGCAGGGAGAACGATAGAAGCCGCTTCAGCACTTCGTCATCTACGTGATCACCCTCATGGCCTTGATGGTGCTTATGATGCGGCGATTAGGCGGTCTGGACTGTTAAGAGTAAAAACAACACCCGAACTTTTTGCTGCGGTAGAAACCCTCTCACATTCTCAACCCCTTCGTGGTGAGCGACTCGCTATTATCTCAAACGGAGGAGGGCCAGCAGTCATGGCGCTTGACGCACTACTTGAGGCGGGAGGAAAGCTAGCGACATTGAGTCAGGAAACGATTGAACAGCTTAATGAGATATTACCGGTTAGCTGGTCAGGCGGTAACCCTATTGACATAGTGGGTGACGCTGACATCGAACGATACCTTAAAGCAATAAAGATTTTACTCGCCAAAGACGAAGCTGATGCCATTTTGGTAATGCATTCACCCTCTGCATCGGCACCGGGACTAACAACCGCCAAGGCGCTTATCGAGCTTGTCAAAAGTGAGCCGAGAGCGAAGCGTTTTAATATCATCACTAACTGGCAAGGAGAAAGCGATGATGCGACGGTATCAAGGCTGGCCTTCGCTCACTCCCGACTGCCTACATACAGAACACCGGAAACCGCTATCACCGCATTTATGCATATGGTGGAGTACAGAAGAAACCAAAAGCAACTGATGGAAACACCAGCATCAATGGGAGAAATTGACTACGACATAGATAAAAGTCGCACGCTCATTCAGCAAGCGATAGACGATAAGAAAAAGTTACTCAATACCCATGAAGTCAAACCTATTCTCGAGGGTTATGGCCTGAATGTAATGCCAACCTGGCTGGCGTCAGATGCATCAGAAGCGGCTCATATTGCAGAACAGGTAGGTTACCCCGTAGCAGTCAAACTGAGTTCGCGGGATATCAAGCACAAGTCTGCTGTTAACGGTGTCATGTTAGATCTTAGTAACAGCGCTGAAGTCGCCAACGCTGTTCAGTCTATTCTCGACAGGGCTGCAGTATCCTACCCTGCGGCACACATTGATGGTTTGCAAATACAGAGTATGGCTAACAGAGCTGGCGCGCATGAAATCAAGATCAGTGTCAGAAATGACCCGGTCTTTGGCCCTATTATTCTCATTGGCGAGGGTGGTCAAAGCTGGGATGTTAATAAAGACGCAGCAGTGGCAATCCCGCCGCTTAATATGACACTCGCTCGTTATCTGGTCATTGGTGCGATAAAAGCAGGAAAAATTCGTCCCCGAAATCACCCTATTCAGCTTGATATTGAAGCCTTATGTTACTTCTTAGTGACATTGTCACAAATTATCATTGATTGTCCTGAAATCACTTCATTAGATATCGATCCCCTGATGGCAACAGGTAACAAGATGATGGTGTTGGATGGCAGTCTGACTCTAGATATGTTTGACGGAGACCAGCAACAAAGGCTTGCTATTCGTCCCTACCCTAAAGAACTTGAAGAACGGTGCACGCTGAAAAATAACCGACAAATTTTATTGCGCCCCATCCTGCCTGAGGATGAGCCTCATCATAAGGCCTTTATTGAGAAGGTATCTGTTGACGACCTGTACAAACGATTTTTTTCAGATGTTGGTGAACTGAATCATGAGGCACTGGCCAATCTCACTCAAATTGATTACGACAGAGAGATGGCCTTCATTGCTGTTTGTCAGGACAATGATACCAACAATAATGAAATTCTTGGTGTTGTAAGGGCACTGGCTAATCCGGACCATACAGAGGCTGAATTCGCCGTTCTTGTACGTTCAGATCTAAAGGGTATTGGCCTTGGCAGCGTTCTCATGAAAAAGATAATCGGATATGCACAGCAAAGTGGCATTGAGTTACTTACTGGTATGACAATGCCATCAAATCAAGGCATGGTAACTTTGGCTCAGAAACTTGGCTTTGAAGTCGACATACAGTTTCAGGATGGTGTTGTGGATCTTGCTTTATCCATCCCCGCTAGTGTCGGCAGTAACGATTGAAATCAACAATAATGACGCCAACATATGAGACTGGCGTCCTTAGTTTCATTGATTTAAATACATGAAAAGGTTCAATTTTAGTTCAAAGCTAATAATATCTTTTTTAGTCCCTGAATATCATCTTGATTAGATATCACATCGAGTTGTTTTTCATTAACTGCTCTGCGCAATGCTAATTTGAGAAGAAGTAAGCTAGCGTTTTCAGAACACTATAACCAGCTTGTGGGTGTGGGTCACCGTTGACGCAATCATCAAAAGTGACAACATACTTGCAATTCTCTATCTCAATAAATTAATTTTGCCTGATTGTTATGTCGCATTATAATGGCGAAGATATTTACCTTCAGCCACTAGCATCCATAAGCTGTTCAATTGTCGATCACAGTAATAAAACGAGCCCCCGCCTCAAAGTGACCCGGAATGTTACAAGCAAAAATTACTACTTTTCCAGCCCCCAAAAATCGCCATTTCAGCGTCTTAGTTTCACCCGGCTCAATAAAAATAGCATTTTCGAATTTAATCGCAGATGCATTTTCTTCTCCCCGGAGTGACCGAATTTTTTTTCTATGCTTAATCTGCTCTGCCTTATCACCAATAAAAAACTCGTGCCTGATTCTCCCTTTATTGGTGACAATGAAGTTGATCGCCTCGCCACTCTTAACTGATAACTTTTCAGAAAACTTCATTTCTAATGTGTCAGAGAGGCTTACATTAACATCACGCGCAGGTACTGACTCTCCGACAGGTACGCCAACACTGCCTCTCGCCATTGATGCAGTTGATAACATCAATAACACTGCTGAGGCTAAAAACCGGAATGGTACGTAATTTATCATTATTATTCCTTTGCTTATTGGGCTTCTTCCATTCGATGTCGGCTTCATCTTATTTGCACTACCGCTATTGTTTTGCCGAGTATATTCTTATCTCAGTTGTGTGAACAAACGCATGATATGCGGAAAACTTCTTTGATCACATCGAGATAATTGAGCTATCAATCCTGCACACCTCATATATTACTGTTAGTACTTTAATCGTATACCCATAGTTATACGATTCACTTCACCTAGTTACAAAAATAGGATGCCACAATCTAACTGGCGAGGTGTATATGAAGTTAGAAAGGATTGAAATTTCAGGTTTTAGAGGAATTCGCCGCCTCTCCTTAAGCTTAGATGAACTTACCGTTCTCATTGGTGAGAATGCGTGGGGTAAAAGTTCGCTTCTTGATGCACTTAGCCTCTCTTTAAATCCAGATGGTGAGCTTTATCAGTTTGAGAAAAAGGACTTCCATATTGATCATACGCTAGGCAATGACCAATTTACTCAACTCCAGATTGTTTTACGTTGGCAAGAATCGTTCAGCGGCGAAAACAGAGCGAGACGTTATCGTCAATTTGCACCTGTCTGGAATGGTAACAATGGTGGTCTGCGCCAGATTGACTATAGAGTGAGCGCGACGCTCGAAGATAACAAAGTTGATACCGAGTGGGATTTTCTCGATATTGAGGGAAACATCTGCGACATTGAAAATAAACAGGAACTCGCAATTGCCCTGATGCGTCTTCACCCAATTATCAGGATGCGGGATTCTCGCTGGCTTCGAAACAATAACGAGGATGAAAGAAAAAGAAATACCCGGCTGGAAAGACGTCTGGCAAATACAGCTCGTCGCCTTGAGTTGATGCCGGGGCACGTAAATAAAGGTGAGATTCGCAGCGGGTTCCGGGCAATGAGAACGTTGTTGGATCACTATTTCGCCTTTGATAAGGAGAACCCTGAAAACCGCATTATCGATCCTTATCGCCATCTCAATATGAGTTCCAGCAATATTCACCCCCTTGAGGTTGTGGCCATGAATACCTCGAATCATAGCCGTTTGTTGTTAATGGGGATGTTAAACACCTTTATAAGAGGCCGTGGTCCGAGGCAGCTAAAATCTAACGCCAGACCGGTATTTATTTTTGAAGATCCAGAGGGCCGTCTGCACCCCACTCTGTTAAGTCAGGCATGGCGACTCATTCAAATAATGCCAATGCAGAAAGTCATAACAACCAACAGTGGTGATCTTCTTTCATCTGTTCCGTTGACATCAATACGACGACTCGAGCGTGGGCCAACACATACCCAGACTTTTCAGGTACCGCAGAGAAAGCTCGGAGCCAATGAAATGCGAAAAATCGCATTTCATGTCAGGATCCATCGACCTAGTGCCCTTTTTGCTCGTTGTTGGTTGTTGGTGGAGGGTGAAACAGAAGTATGGCTATTTAGTGAGCTTGCCCGTCTGAAAGGCTATGACCTCAGTGCTGAGGGGGTCAACATCATAGAATTTGCTCAAAGTGGGCTAAAGCCGTTAATCAAAGTCGCCAAGGCACTCGGTATACAATGGCACCTAATCGCAGATGGCGATCCAGCAGGGCAAAAATATGCCCATACTGCACGTAGTATGCTTGATGGTGATTCGGAAATGCATCGCCTGACCGTATTACCAACAGAAGATATAGAGCGCTTTCTCTTTGATAATGGCTACTCTGAATTGTTTAGAGAAATGGCTGGTATTTTAGAAGACGAAAAAATCTCTCCCAGAAAAATCATTTCTAAGGCTGTCAAACGTTTTGCAAAACCTGACGCAGCACTCGCCATTGTCGCTTACACAGAAAATCAGAAAGCTGGCGAGGTACCAGTACTATTGAGACGGACGTTACAACGAGTTATCAGTATGGCGAGGGGGATTGGTTAGCACCTTATTTAATAGTAACAACCATCATTAACCTAAAGTGAACGTTAAATGAAAATTGATAACGCATAAAATCATGCAGATGATCGCGTTTCTTATCTTAAATAGAAATTAAGCCTCTGAAATTATTCTGACCGCGATAGTATTCAGTGGCTGGTCATCTTCGATGCAATCTACAGGTTTTAATGATGGAAGTTTTATTTTTAATCGCTGCGGTCATATCAGCATTAAACCTATTACATGCGGTCGCACACAAGTCTATCTTTTTTGCCGGTGGGTGGATTGACTACAACGAAAACAGGTCACATTTCTGGGCTGGATTTCTGGCCTTCAGTCTTTTTGTCGTTTTTTATGGCGGATTTTACTTTGTGATTTTTCCCAACACATGAGTGGGATGGCTGAAAATATAAAAGACACTTTCATAAGACATGAGAGAGCAGACTCATTCATTTTTTACATCATCGATACTCATGACATATCCATCATTCGCCAATATGCATTGAACTAAACACAGATCAATTTGATTTCAGATAAGGCAAACAACAAACACTGATACTGAATCAACGAATATGACAAAAATCCTTGAACCACAAACGAAGCGTCTTCGCCTTCGCCAATGGAAGAAAGATGACCGCGTCCCGTTTGCCGCTATATCGGCCGATCCTTTGGTGATGGAGTACTTCCCAGCCATACTTAATCGCTTTGAGAGCAACGCCATCGCAGATAGGTGCCAATCGCTGATTGCTGAGCAAGGTTAGGGAGTTTGGGTTGTCGAACTATTGGAGAGTCATGAGTTCCTGGGTATTGTCGGACTTCACAAACCTGATGTGGCTTTGCCCTGTTCACCATGTATTGAAATTCTCTGGCGCTTAGCCGGTCCGCACAGGGGCAATGGATATGCTCATGAAGCGGCTTCAGCGGCTCTGAAATTCGGCTTCGAAGCACTCCAGCTAAATGAAATAGTCTCATTCGCAGTGTTACATAACCACCGTTCAAGAGCCTTGATAGAAAAGCATAATATGAACGATAACGGAGAAACATTTGTGCACCCGGACGTACAGGAACATAGCCACTTAAAAGAGCACTGCCTCTACAAGATTTCACAAGAAGAATGGGCAAAGCAGAATATTGAGAATATCACGCCATAAATCCCGTCGTTAAAAGCGTCATAAAACGTTGTAGATATAAAAAGCCATATGTTTTTACTCATCATAATTATCAGGAAAAATACGGAGAATCTAACTTGGTCGCAGGAACAAAAGGCTATGAAAAAGCAGTAGAGGAATTTGCTGAGGTGAGTTTTAAGCTCGATTTCGCCACGATAAATCGAGAGTTTTTGGCCTTTTTACCTCCTACTCCGTCTCGAGTACTGGATGCAGGCAGTGGCGTTGGTCAGAATTCGGCAGCATTTGAAGAGCTGGGGTACGACGTGGTGGCTGTTGAACCTCTTCACGAATTCTTGTCCAAAGCGAAGGACTTTTATCAGGAAAAAAATATTACTTGGCTGGGAGATAGTCTCCCGTATTTAAAAAAGGTCAATGTAGACGACGGTATGTTTAGCTTCGTCTTACTTGATGGTGTTTGGCATCACCTCAATCCAGAGGAGCGACAAATATGCATCGCGCGAATTTCCTCTCTCCTTTCTGTCGGTGGGGTCTGCGCAATTTCGTTAAGAAGCGGACCAGCAGGCGTCGGGACACATATATTCCCAACAAGCTGCATTGAACTATTCGAATATGCGGATACGTTTGGATTTGACGTCGTTTATCACATTGAGAACCAACCCAGTGTCATGCCCAATAAAGTAGGGGTATTTTGGGCGAAGGTTGCCTTGATGAAGAAGGATGAATCACTAAGACCATCAACAAAAAATTAGTGCACTGGTGCGATCGTTATCAGTGACTATGAGATGATAAGTTTAGCGTTGTGTGAACAGAAAGGAGCCATGGCACTCGCGCAACCATGGCTCTTGATTTTAAAATTTAGTTAAACGTATTTGAAGCAGCGTCGACATGCTCACCTATTGGTTTTTAGTGAAGAACAACGTCACTTCACCTACTTCTATACCAAATTTTTTCATTGATGTACGGTTAAACAGGTGTTTATCGTCATGACGGTAGAGCCAATCGTCCATGGTGAGGATATACGTATCATCGCCTACCGCTACTTCAAGTTCATACACCCAGTGGAATGCATTTCCTTCTGACTTACCCTTGGCTACCCCTACAACATCTCCGGCCGTGCCCTGATAAGTGCCATCCGGGTTCCTCTCTATCTGCCAGACCCGTTTTTGTACCTCACCATCATCGAACAAGAAGGTCTCATCCAATGTTAGGGAGTCGCCCTTAATTGTCCCGTCAATCGTGACAGAAAAACGGCGAGTTTGTTTCCCTGTGTAGTCTTGAACCATACCCCAGGCTTCAACCTGGCCATCAAAATACTCAAAGAGGGCGAAATCTGGTGTTGTATCGTCATAATCCTCAATGTGCGCACTGCACGACGAGAGCAGCAGTACAGCTGCAAATAATCCCGCTATTAGCTTCATTGTTATTTCTTTCCTATCAAGGCCAGTCTGAGGTTGGGGTAAGAGGTATCGGGTGACAACCATATAGCTGAAAAAGCATCCGCCATGTCGCTGCTACTGGTTTTACCTACCACTTTAGGAACACCGCGATTTTCACGAAAATAAAATATACCGACGCCATTATTGAGTGTGTAAATCAGCTGATCGCCTTTTTTCACATTCGGAAAAACAGTGCCAAGCTCTTTTACCCATGGCTGGTATTCAGATAGCTGATATCCTAGATGCTCCCACTGATCACCTGTTGCATCCAGCAAATCCTCTCCATCGATATCTCTGCGGTAGGTGATTTTCAGCGCAAGAGGACCGGCAGAACCAAGATACTGTCCGTCAGGAGTTGCAAGTTGGCTATCATAAATAGTCCAAAACCCCCAACTAAGGCTTGCTTCCCCTACAATTGGCCAAGCCTGCCACCCAGAATCATCCGCTATTTCACTAGCAACGAGAACAGCGCTGTTCAGGTACAAGCCGCAAAGCAGAAACCCAGTGGCTACGGTTTTAAAAAGTGACTTCATTTTATGCCACCTCTCGTGTTGAATTACGGCTAATAAGTGCGAGAAAGATGGCGCTGTAACATAACCAAACAACAACTAACACTAACGCGGTCTCCAACATGCCATATGGGAATGCCACCGCGTTTAACCGGTATCC